>DASZMA010000001.1:0-4525 GCA_035552095.1 Acidimicrobiales bacterium
CCAGGCCCGGCTATCTCGCCCGGCCGGCCCCACCGGCGTCGGCGGCGACGCCGGCCGGCGCCGTGCCGGCGACCCTTCCCCCCCGAGGCCAGCAGGCCTGGTATCTCGGTTCGCCCCTCCAGCTGACCGGCGTCACCGTGCAGCTGCGCCCGGATCCGACCTGTCCCCCACCGCCCGGCGGGCTCGGGCTCGGGTTGCTGACGCCCAACGGCGCCACCAGACCGGTGATCAACCCGCTGAGGCCCGATCCGAGCCGGACGGGCTCAGCCACGGTGGCGCTCGACGGGACGGCCACCGCGGTCGGGATCGTCGTTGCCAACGGCGGCGCCTGCGCCCTCACGGTCGACTCGGCGACGGTCGACACGCAGCGGTCGGGCCGCCTCCTGCTCGCCGGTCCCCTCCAGGGGGCCGTCACCCCGCCCAAGTGGCAGTTCGTGGAGACCCTTGGCAGCTTCGTGGTGTTCCACAACACGGCGGCCAGGGGACGGTTCTGGGTGGCCCCGGCCGACGCCGGGCCGGCGCCCGCGGCGACGCTGCGGGTCACTGACGACCCACTCACGGGTAATCAGGCGGTCCTGGTCGACACCTCCCGATCGTCCCTCGTCGTACGCAGCGTCGCCGCCGCGCCCGGGTGGTCGGCGACGGTACGGACGGGCGCCAACGGGGTGTCCCGTGCGGTCCCGGTGCCGGCGAACGGGGCCCTGGTGCAGGCCGTCCCAGTGCCGGCGGGGACCTCGACGGTCACGTGGAGCTACCGACCGTCGAGCGCGACCGTCGGCGCCGCCACCTCGCTGGCCGGCCTGGGCGCCCTCGGGACCCTGGCGCTGGCCTGGTCGATCAGGGGACCCGTTCGCCGGGCACGCACACGGCGTCGGCGCCCCGGTGAGGCCGGGTGAACAGGACATTGAAGAACAGGAACTTCAGGACCCAGAGGGCGGCGTAGGTGCCCACGTAGGCCATGGCCACCAGCGTGACCTGGAGGGTCTTGTCACTGGTGAACGACTTCACGTGGCTGGAGACGGCGTCCACCGACCACATCGCCGCCACCAGGCCCAGCACGGACGCGGCCAGATAGGGGATGACCTCCTTGACCAGGTGGGAGCGGCCGCGGCGGCCCCAGGCCCAGTTCCGGTTGAGGAAGTACGCCGGAATCATGCCCACCAGGCTGGCGGCGACGCTCGACTGGCGAGGGCTGAGCGCCCCGAGCACGCCGTAGACGACGACGAAGGTGACCAGGCTCACCAGGCTGGCCACCACGGAGCCCAGGGCGTAGCGCACGACCCGGGTCACGAGCGGGCTGCGCCACCAGCGGGCGACCGCATCGCGAAGGTTCGAGCCGCCGTCGCCCTCGGCGCCATCCCTCCGGCCGCCGCCCCCCTCGAGCTCGACGTCCATCAATGGCACCCTACGCCTGGTGGCGGGGAACCGGAAGCCGATGGCCGTGACCCGGCGCACCGCAGCGCACCCGGGCGCACCGAAGCCGTGATCGGCGCGATCAGGGTGTCGCCGGGCCGCCCGTCGCCGCGATGCCGTCGAGGACCTGATCGACCATCCGCCCTACCAGCGCCTCGTCGACGGGGTCTCCGGTGATGAGAAGTCGGTGGAAGACGATCGCCACCGGGGCGTCCAGTGCCACGTCGAGATGGAGGTCGGGGCGCAGCTCGCCCCTGGCGATCCCGCGCCGGATGATCTCGACGGCCACCTCCCGGCGCGGCGCGATCAGGTCCCTGCGAAACGCCTCGGCCAACTCCTGACTGCGGCTCATCCCCTCGAGCAAGGGCGCGACGAGACGACCGTCGGGCCCATCCATGGCCCGAACCAACTGGCTCAGGAACTCGGTGAGGTCACCCCGGACACTGCCGGTGTCCGGGGCCGAGATCCGCTCCGACGCGACAGTGTCCAGCGCCTCGATCACCAGGGGCACCTTGGACCGCCAACGCCGGTAGACAGTGGCCTTGCCCACGCCCGCCCGGGCCGCCACCCCCTCGACGCTCAGGCCGCCGAAACCCTGCTCGGCCAGCAGCACCAGGACGGCGTCGAGGATCGCTCGGTGGGCCTCGGCACTGCGGGGCCGACCGGGTCCCCGCTTGAGCACGGAACCCCCCGCAACGAGGCTCACCGGGGGGCCCCGACCGCGGCCCGCTGGGGCTCGGCCTCCGCCTCCGGCGCGGGCTGCGCCTCGTGGTCGGCCGGCGGGGCGGCGTCGTCGGGGTCACCCTCGGCCCGAGCGGGCAGGAACACCAGCACCACCAGGGCTCCGGCCAGGGCGACACCGGCTGCCACCGGCATGGCCAGGCCCATGCCGTGGACGAAGCCGTGGCGGGCGACCGCGGCCAGCGCGGCGCCCAGGGCGGCGGGGGCCCGGTGCGCCACCTCGAGGGCGCCACCCACCGAGCTCTTGATGGCGGTGGCCGCCACGGCGGGAATGGCGTGACCGGTCAGGGTGCCACCGATGACGGACCGGTACCCGGAGGCCAGCACGCTGCCGATGACGGCGACGCCCATGGCCCCACCGACCTGCATCACGGCGCTGTTCATCGCCGAGCCCACGCCCGCCTGGGCCCTCGGGAGGGCACCCATGATGGCCTCGGTCGCCGGCGCCATGGTGAGGCCCATTCCCAGCCCCATGATGATGAACGGACCCAGGACGGCGCTCAGGTACGTCGACCCGTCCGAGACGGTGGACAGCCAGGCCAGTCCGGCGGCCACCATCACCAGACCGGCGCCCGCCACCGCCTTGGTCCCGAGCCGCCGCACGAGGAGGGTCGACAGCGGCCCCCCGAGGAGGAGCGTGCCGGCCACCGGGATGAACCGGACGCCGGCCCCGAGGGCCGAGTAGCCCAGTACGAACTGCAGGTGTTGCGTCTCCACGAACAGCATGCCGAACAGGGCGAAGACCACGAGCGACACGGCCGCGCACGCGGCACTGAACCTCCGGTTGCGGAAGAACCCCAGGTTCAGCATGGGGTGGTCGGTGTGGAGCTCCCAGGCCAGGAAGGCGACGAGGATGGCGATCCCACCCACCATGCCGGCCAGGACCCGCGTCGATCCCCACCCGGTCGTGGGCGCCTCGATGATCCCCCACAGCAGCACACAGAGTCCGGCGATGGAGAGAGCGGAGCCCACCGGGTCGAGCCGGGGGACGCTGGGATCGGCCGAGTTGGGCACGAGGAATGCGGCAGCCAGCATGCCGCCCGTCACCACCGGGACGTTGATGAGGAACACCGAGCCCCACCAGAAGTGCTGGAGCAGCAGCCCGCCGGCGATGGGCCCGACCGCCACGCCCACGCCGGCGACACCGGCCCAGATGCCGATCGCCTTCTCCCGCTCCCGGGACTCGACGAAGACGTTGGTCAGGATGGACAGGGTTGCCGGCATGACCAGCGCGCTACCCACACCCATCAGCGCCCTGGTGCCGATCAGGATCTCGGGAGAACCGGCGAAGGCCGATAGGACCGATCCGACGTTGAAGATTGCCAGCCCCACGAGCAGGGCCCACTTGCGCCCGAAGCGGTCCCCCAGGCTGCCGGCGACCAGCAGGAGACCGGCGAAGACGATCGTGTACGAGTCGACGAGCCACTGCAGCTGACTGGACGAGGCGTGCAGGTTACGCACCAGCGTGGGGAGCGCCACGCTGAGAATCGTGTTGTCGAGCCCGATCATGAGCAGGCTCACGCTTAGCACCCCGAGGATCCACCACGGTCTCCTCACTCGCACGGTACCTCCAGCTATATCGAAACGAGTTGCGTCCGTTTCATAATACCCGGGGCGCCTAGTGGCCGAAACCTGGCTCCATGGGGATCAGGCCGGTTAGACGTGGCGGAGGCGCCACTGCAGCGAGGGCCCAGGCAACGCCGAGGTCGCCTTCACCGGAACCTGGTGCACCTGCCCGGCGGCCCGAACGGTGAGTGTGCCCACCACGGTTCCGGCCGGGAAGGACGAGCCCACCTGCCGGGGCTGGAACTGCGTCTGCACCTGCATCCCGGGCCACCCGAGGAAGCTGACCGGCGCACCGGTCGAGGCTGGGACCGTGCCGCTGACCCAGGGGGCGGCCACTGTGGCCGCCGGCTGTCCCGCTGGCACTACCGTGACCGATGCGAGGGTGCTACCGGCGGCGTCCAGCAGGAGCTTGCCTGCGTCCAACGCCGGCTGCGGGGGGGCCGGGCCGGGCTGGCCCAGGACCACGCCGAGGACGGTCACGTGCTGGCCGGCCACGACCCGGTCGGCGGCGAACACCCAGCACGACCCGGCAGCCATCGTGTTGCCGGTCTTGACGCCGACAATCCCGTCCTTGCCCGCCAGGCGGTTGAAGTTGAACACCCGCCCGGCGATCGGAAGGGTGACCTCGGGCTGGCGCACGATGGCGGCGAAGGTCGGGACCGCCATGGCCGACTGGGCCAGTGTCAGCTGGTCGCCGGCCGTGCTGACGGTGGCCGGGTTGAGCCCGTTGAGGTCCACGTAGTGGGTCGCGCTCATCCCGAGAGCGGCGGCGCCGGCGTTCATCTTGGCCAGGAAGGCGGGCTCG
>DASZMA010000002.1:0-2963 GCA_035552095.1 Acidimicrobiales bacterium
CTTCCCTGCCATCACCGTGCCACGAGCCGGCGACGGGACGATCACCCTCCCCGACGACCTAGCCGGCGGATTCGGTGTCGTACTGTTCTACCGGGGCAGCTGGTGCCCCTACTGCAACGCCCAGCTCCGCGCCTTCCAACGGGCTACTGACAGCCTGGCCGGGCTCGGCGCCAAGGTGGTCGCTGTTTCCGTCGGCCTGCTCCGCTACCTACGCGAGCACGCCGCGTCGTGAACTTCCCCCAGACGATCAAAAAGGGGGAACTGCACGATCAGAGGTTGCTGCACTGGCGGGTTGGACGGGGCGTGACCGCGTATCTGCGTGCTTTCGCCGTCGTGTTTGGACGCCGTCCACGGGTCGAGATGGCGGGCGATTGTGACAAGACCCTAAAGTCTTTGGTTCGGCGCTGGCTGATGTCCGGTGGCAGAGGGAAGATGGCGAGGTGATCAACGCGCCGGCCGCCACCGCCCGGATCCTGGTGATCGAGGATGACCCGACGGTCGCCGAGGTGGTCGCCCGTTATCTGTCGCGTGAGGGTTTCGAGGTCGAGGTGTCGGGGGACGGGATCTTGGGCTTGGAGGCGGCGTTGGCGTCGCCTCCGGATCTGTTGGTGCTGGATCTGATGCTCCCGGGCATTTCAGGTGTCGAGGTGCTTCGTCGCCTGCGGATGACCGCGCCGGTGCCGGTCATCATGTTGACGGCCCGTTCGAGCGAGGCCGATCGGGTGAATGGCTTGGAGTTCGGCGCTGACGACTATGTGGCCAAACCGTTCTCACCTAGGGAGCTGACGGCCCGGGTGAAGGCGGTGCTACGGCGGGCTGGCGGATGGGTGGACGCGCCAGGCGAGCCGACCGTGTTGGTGGCCGGACCTCTGGAGCTCGACACCGCCGCCCGGCAGGTCAGCCTGGACGGCCTGCCGCTCGATCTGACCGTGAAGGAGTTCGATCTGCTGGCCCACCTGATGCGACAACCCGGCCGAGCTTTTCGCCGCGAGCAGCTATTGGAGCAGGTCTGGGGCTTTAGCTGCGGCGACACATCTACTGTCACCGTCCATATCAGCCGTCTCCGGGAAAAAGTGGAGGCCGACCCTGGATCTCCCAGGTTCGTGAAGACGGTCCGGGGCGTCGGGTATCGGTTCAAGCCATGACCGGACGTAGCCTCGCAACGGTCGGGCGGGTGGGTGACGCTTCGCGCCGCGGTGCGGGACACTCCGGGCACCGTGACGGTGTCGGTGACCGACGGGTGCGGCGGCATCCCAACTCTCGCTGAGCCAAGAGGAACTGCATGATCACTGGTTCTTTCATGTCGGCCTGGCGCGTCCACGTTCTGGTGATGGCCAAGGCACCTGTTCCGGGGAGGGTCAAGACCCGGCTGTGCCCGCCCTTGTCTTACGAGCAGGCCGCCGCAGTGGCGGAGGCGGCTCTGGCCGACACCCTCGACGCGGTGTCGCGCTGCGGCGCCGACCGGAAGGTGCTGGTCCTCGACGGTGAGCCCGGCTTGTGGCTGCCGGCGGGTTTCGAGGTGATTGCACAGCGGGCTGGTGGGCTGGACCGGCGGCTGGCCGGCGCCTGGGCCGATGTCGGCGGGCCTGGGCTGCAGATCGGGATGGACACGCCGCAGATCACCGCCGAGCTTCTGGACCACTGCCTGGAGGAGACGTTTTCCCCTGGTGTGACAGCCTCCTTGGGCTTGGCCGGCGACGGTGGCTGGTGGGCCATCGGGCTGTCCGGCCGGTGGGATCTGGACGTGTTCAGCGGTGTTCCCATGAGCACCCCGACCACCGGCCGGGCGCAGCTGGACCGGCTGATCGGTGCCGACCACACCGTCGCCGGCCTGCCCGAGCTGTTCGACGTCGACCACTTCGACGCCGCCCGCTATGTCGCAGGGATAGCCCCGGCGGGTTGTTTCGCCCGAGCCGTCCACGAGGTGATGGCGTGTTGAGCACCGCCGAATCCACTGCCTGGCCCGAGACCATCCTGGACCGGTCCACCGAGGCCGCCCTGCGGGTGCTCGACTCGGGCGAGGTGGTGCCTCTCCCGGTGCGCCGCTGGCACGGTCCGGTGCTGGCCGAAGAGGTGACGATCCTCGAAAGAGCGCAAAGCCCGGTGCTGGACGTCGGGTGCGGTCCTGGCCGCCTCGCCGCCGCTCTTAGAAGCCTCGGCCATTACGCGCTGGGCATCGACTCCTCAGTTGCTGCGGTCCGAGCCGCCCGCCGGCGCGGTGCCGCCGCGGTGAACATCTCGGTGTTCGGCCCGGTCCCCAGCCCGGGCAGCTGGGCCACCGCCCTGCTGCTCGACGGCAACATCGGCATCGGCGGAGATCCCATTCGGCTGCTAACCCGCCTGCACCAGCTCCTCAGAGCGGGGGGACAGGTATTCGTCGAGGTCGACCCGCCCGGAGTGGAATCCCGCCGCTTCCACGCCCGCGTCCAACATGCCGGCGGCTCCGGCGATCGGTTCCCGTGGGCGTGCGTCGGGGCCGCAGCGGTCGCTTCGGTCGCAGCCCGATCGGGATTCACGACCGAAGACGTCTGGAGCGATCAGAACCGATGGTTCGCCCAGCTCAGGAGGATCGAAGATTGACCCTGGACCCGGCTTCCCTTAACACCCTGCACCCGGCTGACCTTAACCGGCTGTGGCGCAGCCCCATACGGGGGCGGTGGCTCACCTCCGTGTTGGGGTCTGTGCTACTGATCGGGATTCCCGTTGAGTTCGTCACCGGCCTGGTGTCCTGGGCCGCCTATAACCCGAGACTGGCCGGCAACGACACCACTCCACACCACGGAATCCTGTCCTTTTACCTCTTCAACTGGATCACCAGCCCCAGCTGGATTTATCGGGTCAGCCAGGGAACCCACGTGCTGCTCGGCTTGGCCCTCACCCCGGTCCTGCTGGCCAAGCTGTGGTCGGTCATCCCCAGACTGTTCGCCTGGCCGCCGCTGCGCTCGCTCGCCCACCTCCTCGAG
>DASZMA010000003.1:0-6372 GCA_035552095.1 Acidimicrobiales bacterium
CAGTACCCGTTCCCTAAACAAACCCCACAAGGAGGGCGAGTGAACACCACACTCCACCGACTTCGAACCTGGGTAGTGACGGCCATCGCGGCCACCACACTGCTCAGCACCGGAGTCATTTTGGCATCGGGAGGTAGCGCAGGCGCTGCCGTCACCGGTGCCTCACTAACCGGCGTCACGCAGCCGACGATCCTTTCGCGGCCCGCGTTGGCCACGAATAATCAGGCGGTCGGCAACCTGACCATCGCTCTCGCGGGCGGGTCGGTCACCGCAACCCAGACGCTGACCGTTACGGCTGAGAGCAACACCGGTCAGCCGCTGAACTGGGACGGCGTTCCTACCTTCACGGTCGCTGCCCCCATCGGGAGCCAGCAGCTCTGCGTCGAAGGTGTGGCCAGCGGTCCTGGTTGTCCTGCCGCCGGCACTGCGCCGACGATCGCCGGCAACGTACTGACCTTCTTGGTCACGACAGGCACTGGTGCCTTCCCAGTCACCATCCCCAACGGTGAGACCATCACCCTTTCGACGGTGCACTACGACGTGCCTGCTGGCACGACAGTCGGTCCGGACTTCAACACGGCGGCAGTGACCGTCGGTCAAACGGGTCTGGTCATTGCGCCCAACACCCACGTGCTTGGCCCCGGCGCCGCGGCTGATGGTTCAACTAACGCCATCATCTCCAACGCCGCTGCTGCACCGACCCTTACCCTTAACGCGGTTACCACCCCTGGCCTGGCCATCGGCGGCGCGAACCAGACCGGCGGTAACTGGAACTTGACTCTGCTCAAGAACCCCGCTCCTGGTACCTCCATCATCTCGGCGGGCGACAAGATCCACGTCGTGGTGGCGGACAACGCGGGCAACAACTGCAACCCGGGCACGCTGGCTGATCCCGACTCCATCGGTTTCGTCGGCACGCCGGCGATCAACATCACCGCTGGTTCCGGTTCGGCTACGGCAGTGCCGACGGCGACTATCGCCACGTCGGCCGTCAATGACGGTGCGAACATCCTGTGTGCCGGTTCGGGCGTGAATAACGCGCTGACCATCACCTTCACCAACGCCACTCCGGTGGTCCTGACCAACCCCGGCCTTGACGCTGGCATCAACATTCAGATCACCGGCGTGAAGTACAACGTCAGCGGTGGCGCCACGATCTCGGCCGACCAGGGCAACCTGGACGTCGGATCGAACTACGACATCAACGGCTTCGGCTTGCTTCCGCTTCCGGGCGCGTTCAGCACCGCCGGTGCTGGCCCGACGGTTGCCACCAGCGGTCCTTCCGACGGTGACATCGGCGCCATCACGGTGCTGGGCAACACGCCGCCGGCCGACATTCAGCTCAACGTGACCAGCATTGCGGGTTCGGGTAGCGAGGCTGTCAACCAGCCGATCAGCCCGATCACCATTGCCGAGAGCTCCACTGGCGCCCTGCCATCCGGAGCGAACGGGTTCGTTTGCGTGAGCCTGCTGGAAGGCGCTGAGTGGGATGGTGCTTCCGCCGTTCCGACCGCAGCCGCTACCAATGGTATGACGGTCGGTCCGGTCAGCATTGAGACCAGCGGCCCGTTGGCCGGCGACAGCGACTTTGTCTTCCAGGTCACCGGTGGTTCCTCCACCGGCCCGGCGACGATCACGCTGAGCAACCTTCACGTGAGTGTCCCGCAGTCGTTGGTCCAGGATGTCCTGGGCGGCTTCGTCACCGTCACGTACGGCGGCACTGACGCTGCTTGCAACGGCGGCGTCACCACCACGACGGCCACCAAGGCGTTCTCGGTCAGTGGGCGGATCTTCGGCTCCAACGCTGACGCCACCGCCGCTCAGTCCTTCGCCATCGCCAACCCGGCGGCCGGTGGAGGAAACCTGAACGCGGTCATCGCCACGGACACCGACCCCTACGACGCTCTCTCGGCGACTTACCTCGCCGGCCAGCTCTCAACGGGCATCCTCTTGACGCCGACGGCGGCTATCTCCTCGGAGACGCTGAACGCCATTCGGATCGCCGGAGTCGAGACGGTCTACGTGATGGGTGGGGCTGACGCCGTTAGCGGTGCGGCCATCTCCCAGCTGGAGTCGACCCCGAGTTACTTCCCGGGCGGCACCACGCAGCGCCACGACGCCTTCACCAATGACTCGCGGCTCCTCACGGTGCAGCAGATCTTCGGTTCGACGGCTGACGGCACTGCTTCACAGGCTGCGCAGTTCGTCGGTGACTTCCCGATCGGCAACCCTGCCTTCCAGGCCGGTTACGGTGGCCAGTACAACGACACCGCCGGGTCCTCGGGCTCCTCGGTGTCGTCCGCTCCGGACCTTGGTGTCCAGACGGCCATCGTCGCCACCGACACTGGGTTCCAGGACGCCGCTTCGGCTTCGGTCATGGCGTACCACAACAACCTGCCCCTGGTCCTCACTCCGCCTGCGGCGCTGAGCAGCGATGCTGCCGCGGCACTGCAGAACGACGGGATTCAGCAGGCGATCGTCATGGGTGGGCAGGACGCCATCAGTGACGCAGTGGTCACCCAGCTTGAAGGCATGGGCATCTCAGTGCTGCGGATCGCCGGGTCGGATTACACCGACACCTCGGCCAAGGCTGCTGAGTTCGAGATCAACAACACCAATGCCGCCGGTCAGTTCGACGGCCTTGGCTACTCGACCACCAATGCGCTCGGCGCCCCGGTGGGCCTCAACCTGGCCGTTCAGTCCCTCAGCTTCGCTCGCGGCGACTTCTACACGGACTCACTGGTGTCCGCGCAGATCAACTCGCTGCTTGAGTCGCCTGAGCTTCTGAGTGTCGACCCCAACACCCTGGGTACCCCGGTGACGACGTTCCTCGCTACTGAGGGCGTCCCCGCCACGGCATTCGGTCAGACCCACGCCATTGGACCTGGTTTCAGCGTGAACCAGTTCCACGTGGTCGGCGGTCAGGCCATCTTCGGTGGTCCCGTAGCGTTCACAAGTGCGCTCGAGACTGCGATTGCCACGGCCATCGGGCCGGACCAGCTGCCCATCCCGTAACGGGATTCGCAGTGCAGTAGTACGTGCAGTACCGCAGTACCCAGAAGGGGCCCTCCGGGGCCCCTTCTGGCGTGCTGGGGTTGTTTTTCCCAGGTTGCAGCGCGGATGGGTAGGGTGGGTCCATGGCTGACCAGGCGCACTTCACCGATGTGGCGATGGAGCACATGCCGGGCCTGTACAGCGCCGCCCTCCGTATGACCCGCAATCCGGCCGATGCCGAGGACCTGGTCCAGGAGACCTACCTCAAGGCCTACCGGGCCTATGCCTCCTTCGAGGAGGGCACCAACCTGCGGGCTTGGCTCTACCGGATTCTGACCAACACCTACATCAACTCCTACCGGGCAGCCAAGCGCCGGCCCGAGGTGACCGATGTGGAGGATGTGGAGGACCTGTACCTCTACAAGCGCATGTCCGGCCCCGGCGGGAGCCAGTCCGGCCGGAGCGCGGAAGACGAGGCCCTCGACCGCTTCACCGACGACGACGTCAAGGGCGCCTTGGAAGAGCTCCCCGACGCGTTCCGGATGGCCGTGCTGCTGGCTGATGTTGAGGGTTTCAGTTACAAGGAGATCGCCGAGATCACCGACGTGCCCATCGGAACCGTGATGAGCCGGATCCACCGGGGAAGAAGGGCGCTCCAGAAGGCGTTACACAACGTGGCGGAGACGCGCGGCCTGGTTGGGAGCGCCTCGGGTGGACCGACGGACTGAATGAGGAGGTGCGTGAGTGACTGAGGATGGGCTGTTCGGGAAGACGATGAACTGCGATGAAGCGGTCCACCAGCTCTATCACTACCTAGATGGGGAGCTGACGGAAGAGCGGCGGGTGGAGATCACCGAACATCTGAACTTCTGCGGTCCCTGTGGGGGAGCGGCCGAGTTCGAGGTGGAGCTGCGCTTGGTCATCGCCAACCGTTGTAAAGATCGTGTCCCCGAGAGCCTCATCCGGCGCATTGCTGAGGCCATTGACGAGGAAAGTCGCCAGCACGACGGCAAGGGCTGAGGTGGCCCAGGTCGACGCGGTGGTCACAGCGCCGCCCAGCATGGTCGATTGGGACCTGGCCCAACGAGTGGCCGCCGGTGCCCTCATCCTCAAGCCGGCCCCCGCCACCTATCGCTCGGCCCCCTTGCAGGCGCAGTTCGACGAGCTGACGGCGCGAGCCGAAATCCTGGTGGGCGAGGCCACTGGCCTCCACTCGGCCCACGGCGCCGCCCGGGCCAAGGTGACCGACCGGGCCGGCTGGGCCGCCGCCAACGTCCGGTCCATGCAGCGTCTGGTCGGACCGGCCCTGGCCGACTTCCAGGCCGAGAAGAGCCCGAAGATGGGCAAGTCGGCGTTGGCGGTCGGCCGGGTGGTCAGCGGCACCCAGCTCGGTTTGATGCTGGCGTATATGGCCACCCGAGTCCTGGGTCAGTACGACCTGCTCATCAGCGACGAGTCGCCCGAGGATCAGGACCTGGTGTCCTATGTGGGCCCCAACGTGGTGGCCATTGAAGCGCGCTACGGCTTCGCGCCCAGCGAATTCCGCCTGTGGTTGGCGCTGCACGAGGTGACGCACCGTATGCAATTCACCGCCGTGCCGTGGCTGCGGGACCACTTCGTCAGCCTGGTCGGCCAACTGCTGGAACCCCTGCAGGCCGATTCGGCCGGGCTGTCCGAAACGGTGCGCCGGATCGCCACCGAGGTGCGGTCCGGTCGCAACCCGCTGCACGAGGACGGGGTGATGGCCATGTTGGCCACCCCCGAACAGCGACTGGCCCTGCAGAAGATCTCCGGGATGATGAGCCTGCTGGAGGGCCACGGTGACGTCACCATGGACCGGGCCGGCGCGGCCGAAGTGCCCGGCGCGGCGTCGTTCAGCCAGGTGCTGCATGAGCGGCGGACCCAGGCCCGCGGCGTCACCAAGCTGATGTCCCGGCTGCTCGGCCTGGACGCCAAAATGCGCCAGTACGCCGAGGGGGAACGCTTCGTCGAGTCGGTGGAAGTGGCCGGCGGGCCTGAACTGCTGGCCCGGGTCTGGCGCGGCCCCGAGTGGCTGCCCACGCTGGCCGAAATCCGCAGTCCCGCCGATTGGGTAGCCCGGGCCGGTGGCTCGCTGGCGTGAGCGGCCTGACCGAGGTCGAGCGTTGGCCGGATCTGATCGGCGACCTCCTCCCCCGGTGCACCCTCCCCCCCGCCGGCTCCCCACTGACCTGTGCCGTCTCGGGCGGGCCTGATTCCTTGGCCCTGCTGGTGCTGGCGGCGGCCGCCGGTTGCCGGGTGACGGCGATCCACGTCGACCACGGGCTGCGGGCCGAGTCCGCCGCGGAGGCGTCCGTGGTGGCGGAAGCGGCTGAGACGATGGGCGCTCACTTCGTGGCTGAACGGGTCTCACTCGAAGCCGGACCCAACCAGGAAGCTAGGGCCCGGGCGGCCCGCTTCGCCGTGCTACCCCTGGACGTGTCCACCGGGCACACCATGGACGACCAGGCCGAGACGATCCTGCTGAACCTGCTCCGGGGCGCCGGGGCCGACGGGCTGGCCGGCATGGCACCGGGCCTGCGCCACCCCTTGCTCGGGCTGCGCCGCTGGGAGACCCATGCCGTGTGCGCGGCCATGGGGTTGGTACCGGTGCGCGATGCCAGCAACGACGATCCAGCCTTTCTGCGCAACCGGATCCGCCATGAGCTGCTCCCGCTCTGTGCTGAGGTGGCCGGCCGGGACCCCGTCCCGGTGCTGGCCCGCCAGGCCGGCGTGCTGCGCGATGAGGTGGCCTTGCTGAACGCGCTGGCCCGTTCAGCCGTGCCCGATGCTCAGGACGCCAAGGCGGTCGCCGCCGCACCGACCCCGTTGGCGCGCCGGTCGGTACGCCAGTGGCTGCAGTCGGCTTCGTTGGAAGGCGGCCCGGGCTACCCGCCTTCGCTGGCCGAGGTGGAGCGGGTCCTGGCGGTCGCCGGGGGGCAGGCGGTCGCCACCGAGATCACCGGTGGGCGCCGAGTATGGCGTCGGGCTGGCCGTCTGGCGGTTGACGGGGGTTGCTCCGGTAGTGTCACGCCGGTGACAGCCGCCCACGACGCCACCGAGAGCGTCCCCAGCTGGGCCCAGCCGCAGGTCGGTCCCGTGCTGGTCGATCCGACCCGCCTCGCCACCCGGGTGGCCGAGCTGGGGGCACAGATCACCACCGACTACGCCGACGACCCCCCTCTGCTGGTGGCCGTGTTGAAGGGCGCCATGCTGTTCATGAGCGACCTGTGCCGGGCCATCGCGCTGCCGGTGGACGTCGACTTCATGGCGGTGTCGTCCTACGGCAGCGCCACCAAGACCTCCGGCGTGGTGCGCATCGTCAAGGACCTGGACTCCGAACTGCAGGATCGCCACGTG
>DASZMA010000004.1:0-11933 GCA_035552095.1 Acidimicrobiales bacterium
CAGGACCAGGCCGAAGACGACGATGCTGACCGCGGCGAGTGACCACAGCGGGTCGGCGTAGCCGTTGGTGGCGAAGGTGCCCACCACGCCCCCGGCCACCAGCACGGCCAGGGCGGCCAGCACGATGCCGACCCCGAGGAGCAGCCGGGGTCGGGTGACCAGGCGCGACGGTCCGGCCCCGGGGTGGAGGCGGAGCGCAGCCCTCCGGGCGGCCTCGACGATGCCCCACCCGGCCACCAGGAGGGCGCACCCGTTCAGCACGGCCACCGTGGCCACGGCCACCCGGTCCGAGCTCGTCCCGCTGACCCGCCAGGCCAGGGCCATCACGGCGCTGACCAGCGGCGGGTAGCCCGGGTGCGAGAGGACCAGGAAATGGTTGCGGATGGCGGCCAGCTCGAAGGTGTGGCCCTGACGGAGCCAGCGGGCATGGAGGATCCAGATGGCGCGGGAGTCGAAGCCGACGCTGGGGACGCGCAGCGGGCGCAACGTCCAGGCCACGGCGGCGAGCACGACCACCCCGCCCAGCGCGACCAGCGGCCGCACGCCGCGGCGCAGGCCGAGCAGGAGCCGGCGGGCCCGTTCGGGGCGGCGGATGAAGACCCCGAGGCTGAGCAGGAAGGCCGCGCCGGACAGGAGGACGAACCACTGCAGCAGGGACCAGCTGAGCGCGATGGAGCAGGCGGCGGCGGCCCCGCACAGCGCGGCGCCGGCCAGCGGGAAGAGCGGGAGGGCGACCAGGCGCGGTCCGACCAGCAGCAGGACCGGCAGCAGGCCGGCGGCGGCCAGGACCAGCATGGTCACGGTGACGGTGACGGCCGGGCTCACGAACCTGACCGGATCACGATGTGCCCGCCGGGCGCGTGGCCGACGGTGACCAGATCGTTCCCGTCGCAGCTCCCCGGATGGGTCGAGCGCTGCAGGGTGAGGGCCAGGTTGGCCTGGTGCAATTGCAGGGTGACGTGGGCCCACCCACCCACCACCTTGGTCAGCGTGGTCCAGGCGGCCAGGGTCGGGTCGGGCAGGTAGACGACGTCGCTCGGCGTGATGAGCGTGTGGGCCTGCGCGCTGAGGCAGTCGTAGTACCGGTCGCTCCGTTGCGCCGACGCGGTGGCGGCCGCCGTGGTCAGCCGGGTCTCAAGGTGGTTCGAGTGCAGGGCGCCGAGGCCGAGGGCGATCACAGCGAACAGGAGGACGGCCAGCGCGCCCAGGACGACCCGGGCCGGCGGGCTCGGCGGGGGCGGGGGCGGGGGCGAGCCCATCAGAGCGCCGCCGCCAGGGTCATGCACTCGGCCACCCGCAGGTTGGCCGTCGAGCGGCCCTCCTTGGCCACGCACTTGTCCAGTTGGGACCGGGTCACCCCGAGGGGGGCGTGGGTGGGCAGCGACACGTTATTCCAGACCCAGGCCCCCGCCTCAATGGTGGGCAGGCGGCCGATCACGGCCGTCATGAAGCCGGCAGCGTAATTGGGCTCGTGCCCCTGCTGCAGCACGCTGTGGTCCGACTGCACCGCGATGACCACGGTGTTGACCTGCCAGATGGTCATGGCCCGGCGCACGGCGGCCAGCACGGCGGGGGTGGGCGAGGGCGGCGGCCTGGTCACCCCGAAGGCCAGCCGGCCCAGCGCCTCGAACCCGGCCTTGGCGCCCGCCTCGGCCCGGGTCGGCACCCCCTCGGGGCCGCCGCCGCCGGCCTGGCTGTAGCCCATGGCGTTGACCGCCTGCCAGGCCATGGCCACCTGGATCCCCGAGAACGGCACCGGGTAGCTCAGCAGCACCCGGCCCGGGGGGAGGTGCGGGGCGACCTGGGAGTACCAGCGGGGCAGGGTCACCGTGCGCATGGCGAAGGGCAGGGTGGACGAGAACGTGGTGGCGATGGGGACCAGGGCGATGGCGGCCACACCCAGCGCGGCTCCGACGCCCATGACCCGGGCCTCGGACGAGACCAGGCCGAGCCGCTTGGGCAGGCGGTCGCGGACCCGGTCGACAATGATGGCGAGCAGCACGCCGCCGGCCAGGAAGCCGACCACCATGAAGCGCTGCACAATGACGTTCTCGATCACCGGGAGGTGGGCGAAGATGCGCACGGGCTCCCACTCCCCCTTGCGCTCGCCGAACGAGAGGACCACGCACAGGGTAAAGAGGAAACCGAAGAACCAGAGGCGGCGGTCGCGGAACCAGACCACCATTCCGCCCACCAGCACGCCGAGGAAGCCCCAGCCGAGATACCCCGACGACGGCAGCGCCGTGCCCTCGTAGCCGCCCAGGTTGGTGTACACGTTGGTCCCGTGCACGAAGTTGGGGCTGACGAAGCTCGAGCCGTCGTAGCCGCCCACGGCGCCGATGTTGGGCCAGATGAGGCCGGGGAGGTGGGCCGGGCCATCGAGCGCGAACCAGACCGGGTAGGCCAGCAGGGTGCCGGCGACCAGCGCCGCCACCACCAGCGCCGCCAGGGCGTGCGGGGCCAACTGCATCACCCGCTCCCGGTCGGCCACCAGCCCGACCCCGACCAGGGCGGCCAGCGAGATCACCACCAGCACCCCCATCACGGCCAGCATCTCCGAGCTCATGAAGAACTGCAGGAAGACCAGGACGCCCAGGACGGCGCCGGCCACCTGCGGGCTGCGCCGCTGGCGCACGAGGATCTCGTCGAAGGCGGCCAGGATGAGCGGCAGCAGCATGATGGCCACCGTCATGAGATGGGCGAACTGCAGGCTGGAGAGCACCGAGGGCGAGAAGCCGTAGAGCAAGCCGCCCAGGAAGGCGGCCGGGCGCCAGCGCACCCAGCGCCGGACCACCACCAGCATGGCGAAGGCGCTCAGGGCGGGGGCCAGCGTGGAGGCCACGTTGAGCGAGGCCACCGGGCCCCAGATCCAGGTGATCGGGATGAGGGGCACGCTCAGGCCCATGACCGAGGTCTGGGCCAACAGGTTGATCCCGCCCGGGTGGAACAGCGCGGTCGAATAGAACGGGTTGTGCAGGTGGGCCAACGCGGTGGCCGGCCACTGGAAGAACCACAGGAAGAGCGCCGGGTCGCCGCAGCCGCACAGCGTGGTGGTGCTGGCGCCGCCGGACCAGGCGTGCCACCACAAGATGACGGCGATGAGGAGGTAGGCCAGGCCGGCCAGCAGGAGGAATCGCCTCGTCCGCCGACGAGTCAACGGCACGTCTGGGTGCCTAGGAGGACGGGGAAGGGGATGAGGGGGTCGAGGTCGAAGTCGAGGAGGCCGGAGCGGGCGGCCAGGGCAGGATGGGCGCGTCACGCCCGGTGCCCCCGGTCCCGCCCGAGCTCGGGGCCGTGGTCGACTCGTGGTACTCCTCCTCCACGTTGACCGACCAGATGTCGTGCTCCGCCCCGTACATGTTCTCCACCGTGAGCATGGCGGTGTACATGGAGTGGTCCTGGTTGTTGTAGCGGTGCATGCCGTTGCGGCCGACCAGGTGCACGTTGGGCGCCTGGGTCTCGAGGTAGCGCCGGATCAGATCGACGTTGGCCTTGTAGGTGAAGTCGTAGTACGGGTAGGCCTTCTTGACCCGGACCACGTAGCCCTGCTCGACGTCGCCCGGCTCGCTCAACCCGAGCAGGCCGAGCTCCTTGGTCGCCATGGCAATCAGCGCGTCGTCGGCCGTCTCCCACATGTCGTCGCCCTCGAAGACGAAGTACTCCAAGCCGAGACAGGTGCGCCCGTCCTTGACCAGGAAGGGGGACCACGATCCGTAGTTCTGAATGCGCCCCACCTCCACGCCCGGATCATGGATATAGATCCAGTTGTCCGGAAAACTCCGCGACTCCGGCACGACCAGGGCGACCGTGAGGTAGTCCCGGTAGTGCAGGCCGTCGCCCGCCGCCAGGACCTCGGCCGGCGGGGGCGGCGTCAGGCAGTGGACCAACTCGCGCAGCGGCATGGTCGAGATCACGTGCGACGCCGGCTGGTCGACGCTGACCCCGTCGTGCTCGTAGGTGACCGAGTGGGCCTTGCCGTCGGCCACGTGGATCTGGGTGAGCCGCGCCTCCATCACCAACGTCCCCCCGGCGGCCTGCACCTTTTCTGCGCAGACCTCCCACATCATCCCGGGGCCGTACTTCGGGTACTGGAACTCCTCAATCAGGCTGGTGATCTCGGTCTGGTTGCGCTTGGGCATGATGGCGTTGAAGACGGCCTTGCGCAGGTCGAGGTTCTTGACCCGCTGGGCGGCCCAGTCGGCCGGCATGTCCGAGACGGGCACGCCCCACACCCGCTCGGTGTAGGTCTTGAAGAAGGTGCGGTAGAGACGCCAGCCGAAGCGGGCCACCAACCAGTTCTCGTAGTTGTCCTCGTTCTTGGGCGGGCGGATGCGGGCCCACACGTAGGAGAAGCCGCACAGGATGGACTCCCACAGCCCGAGCTGGCGCAGCGCGTTCATGGCTTTGAGCGGGTAGTCGATGTACTTGCCGTTGTAGAAGATGCGGCTCATGCGCGGGCGCAGCAGGAAGTCGCCCTCGGGCAGGATCTCGTGCCACAGCGCTTCCACCTCGGGCACCTTGGTGAAGAAACGGTGACCACCCAGGTCGAAACGCCAGCCGTCGCGCACCACGGTGCGGCTGATGCCGCCCACCACGTCGTCGCACTCGAGGACGACCGGGTGCTCCCCCCGTTGGGTGAGCAGGTAGGCCGCGGTCAGCCCTCCGGGTCCGGCTCCCGCGATCACCACCGGTGCTGCCTCTGCCATTGCGTCCTCTCCGTCGGGCCCCGATCGGGCCGACAGCAGGATACTGGCTCCCCGGCGATCCGAACGGACCCTCAGGGAACCGAAATGTTCAGGAAGGCCAGCAGGGAATAGCCGGCCAGGGCGGCCGGGAGCAGGACCAACACCGTCCGCTCGACCCGGGGCCCCCGGCAGAGCAGGGCGGCGGCCATGGTCAGGGGGAAGGCGCTGAGGGCGTAGCGCTCGAACGAATCGAGGTTGGAGCCGGCCACGGCCAGGGCCAGGGTGCCCGCCGCGAACAGGGTGTACGAGGCGGGCAGCCGGCGCCAGCAGACCACCAGCAGCACCAGGCCGACCAGGACCCACGGGAGGTGCAGGGCGGTGCCGACGTGGTGGTGGAGCAGGCCTTTGGCGTCGTGGTACACGGTGACGAAGGGGTCGGCCAGGCCGCCGTGGTGGGCCGACTCCAGCTGCACCCGCAAGGGGGCCCACAGGTCCCCCACCACGTGGTGGGCCCAGACCAGGTAGGCCAGCACGCCGACCAGCGGGGCGACCAGGGCCAGCAGGCCGGCCAGCCGCTGGTTGCGGCCCAGGCGAGTCCACCAGCGCACCAGCTCGGCCAGCACGGCCAGCACCAGCAGCACCCCGACCGGCCGGGTCAGGGCAGCGGCGAAGCCGAGCAGGGCGGCCAGGGCGAAGTGGGGCCGTGATCGGGGGCGCAGGGCCAGGAAGCAGCCGATGGACAGGCAGAGCAGGGTCGACTCGGCGTACCCCATCACCAGCACGAAGGCGGCCGGGGCCAGGCTGAGGAACCAGATGGCCCGGCGGGCGATGTCGGGATCGGTCGGCCCCATCTCGCGGCGGACCAGCACGAACAGGAGCACGGTGGCCACCAGGGCGGCCGCGTTGGCGATGATGATGAGCGCCGGCCCGTACCCGATCCCGGGCACCCAGGCCAGGGCGTGGGTCAGCACCGGCAGGGCCGGGAAGAAGCGCAGCGACTCCTTGCCGAGCGGGGCGTAGCCGGTCCGGGCGATGGTCTCGTACCAGCCGGCGTCCCAGCCCAGCAGGCCGCTGTGCACCCGGGCGGCCACCCCGGGCGCGGCGGGATGGGTGCGGTCCACCACGAAGTGGGCCAAGGCCAGGGTGGCGCCGACGATCACCCGGGCCAGCACGAACGGGAGGATGGACTGGCGCAGGGGCTCCCGGAGCCGGGCGAGCTGGGGCGCGGCGAGCCGGGAGCGGATCGTCCCGGTGACCGTGCTCAAGGGCTCGGGCTCGCCGGCGCCGACGTGGCGTACTCGGTCAGGTTCATCGGCTCGTAGTAGCGGGTCGGGTGGTTGATGACCCAGTTGTGGCCCCCGTAGCCGGGTTCCTGCAACAGCGTGGTGGCCAGCTGCTCGCAGCGCACGCCGTAGGTCTGGTAGTTGGGCTGCCAGACCAGCCAGATGTGGTGGATGGTGCCCGCCTTGGCCACCAGCCTGGACGCGAAGGCGGTCGGGCTGGCGTGGTGGACCGCCTTCTCGTAGTCGACCCAGTCCACGATCTGGGGGCCGGTGCCGCGGGGGAAGGTGATCATGTCGTAGCGGGACTGGTGGGCCACCACCCGGTAGACGGCCGGGCCGAGCTGGTCGGGGCAGAAGGCGATCAGGTCGCCCGGCTTGGCCTGCGCATTGATCACGGCGGCCACCGACGGAGCCTGGGTGCGCAGGGTGTTGATGTTCTGGTACGAGCTGAACAGCCCGGCCAGCACGGCGAGCCCGACCACCACGGCGCGCAGGCGCGGGTTGAGCAGCGTGGTGGTGCCCAGCGCGATGAGCAGGAGCAGGGGCAGGAAGACCACGGCGGCGTAGCGGGGCGAGAAGGCGCTCGAGCTGAGCTCCCCGCCGGCGATGGCGGCGAAGAGGGTGCCGGCCACCACCAGGGAGATGGCCCGGGCCCGGGGCCGGGTGTGCAGGTCCAGCTCGACCGTGCGCCCGCTACGGCCCACGCCGAACAGGGCCAGGGCGGCCATGGCCAGGTAGATGATGGCGAGCAGGCGGCCCTGGTTGGTGCCCGAGCCCGAGGTGGACCCCTGGTTGTCGGCGAAGCCGGTCACCGCATTGATCACGGCGGAGAAGTTGGGCGGCTTGGCCCACGGCGTCCCGGTGTGCTGGGACTGGTAGATGAAGGTGGGCACCCAGGGCACGAAGGCCAGACAGCCCACGGCCAGCGCGATGAGGGTGGGCACCCGGTTGCGCCACTCCTCGGCCTTGCGGGCCGACCACAGCATGGAGCCGATCAGCCACAGCCCGACCAGGGCGACCAGGTAGAGCGACCAGTACTGGCTGTAGAGCAGGGCGGCGGTCACCACGGCCACCGCGATCAGGTTGCCCGCCCGGGGCGATTCGACGGCGCGGCGCAGGGCCAGGTAGCCCAGGCCGGTGAGCAGGATCACCAGGGCGTACATGCGGGCCTCGGTCGAGTAGTAGACGGCGAAGGGGGCGCTGGCCAGCAGGACGAGGGCGGTCCAGGCGGTGGCCCGACCGCCGAAGCGGCGCCCGCACAACCAGATCACCGGCAGCGTCAGCACGCCGATCACGCCCGAGAGGGAGCGGGTGGCCAGGTCCGAGGTGCCGAAGATCCGCATCCAGAAGTGGAGGAGGACATAGAAGAGCGGTGGGGCCCCGTCGTGCTTGAGCTTCAACGGGAGGTCGTGCAGCGGGAGGCGGGCGATGTCGACCGTCAGCGCCTCATCCAACCAGAGGGCGGAGTGGGTGGTGAAGCGCAGGATGATCCCCGCCACCACCACGGCGACGACGACGACGGCGGCCACCACCCGGAGCCGCCCGGTCAGCCCCGGGATCTCCTGCACCTGCTCAGACATGGGGCGCATGGTAGGACATTGGTTCTAGGATCATGCGCCGCCGGGGGGATCTGGACCGCAGAGGAAGGGAGGGAACGCGAGCGTGGGCAAGTACATAGCCAAACGCGTCGTGCTCCTGATCATCATCATCTTCTTCGTCTCGGTGGCTTCGTTCTTCCTGGTGCATCTCCTGCCGGGCAATCCGGCCGTGGCCATCCTCGGGCCGAACGACACGCCGCAGAACGCGGCCATCCTCAACCACCAACTCGGCCTCGACAAGGGATTGTGGGAGCAGTACTTCATCTGGATCGGGCAGGTGCTCCAGGGCAACCTGGGCCAGTCGTACACGACGCACCAGACCACGACCGCCATCCTGTCGCAGGCCTTCCCGATCGACATTGAGCTGATCGTGATCTCCCAGCTCATGGCCTTCGCCGTCGCCTTCCCGATGGCCATGAAGGCCTCCCGCCGGCCCAACCGGCTCTTCGACCAGGTCTCCAACAGCACCACCTTCGCCATGCTGGCGCTGCCCCCTTTCGTCATCGCCCCGGTGCTGGTGCTCCTCTTCGCCGTGCACCTGCACATCTTCCCGGGGCCGGCCTCCTACGTGCCGCTGACCCAGAACCTGTGGACCAACCTGCACGCCATGCTGCTGCCCTCGATCGTGCTGGCCATGGGATCGGTCGTCCTCTACTTCCGCCTGCTGCGCAACGACCTCATCGCCACGCTGCAGGAGGACTTCATCACCATGGCCCGCTCCAAGGGGCTGTCCGACCGCCGCATCATGTGGCGCCATGCCCTGCGGCCCTCGTCGGTCTCCCTCCTGGCTTCGGCCGGGATCACCATCGGCGGGCTGATCGCCGGCACCCTGGTGGTCGAGTTGTTGCTGCAGCTGCCCGGGTTGGGGTTCCAGCTCATATCGAGCATCAACCAGGACGACTACACGGTGGTGCAGGGCATCGCGCTGGTGGTGGCGGTGGCCGTGGTGCTGATCAACTTCATGTTCGACTTCCTCTTCACCGTCGTCGACCCGAGGATCGCCCGTGACTGACCTGTCCGCTACTTCGTTCGGCGGTCCCGGCTCCAGCTCCGGCCCCGAGATGGTGCTGGCCCAGGGCGGCATGTTGCCCAGCGACCTGGCGGACGATGCGACCACCAAGAAGCTGGGGCTGTTCTTCTGGCTCTGCGCCGGCTGGATAGCCCTGGTCGTCCTCCTGGCCATCATCGCCAACCTGCTCCCCCTGCCCAACCCGACCTTCCAGAACTACGCGGCGCCGCAGAACGCCGGCCCGGGCTGGGGCCACCTGCTGGGCACCGACGACCTCAACCGCGACATTCTGAGCCGGCTCATCTTCGGCGCCCGGGTCTCGCTGGTGGTCGGCTTCGGCGGGGCGCTGATCGGGCTCCTGCTGGGCGGCGTCCCGGCCATGGTCTCGGCCTACCGGCGGGGCCGGGTCGACACCTTCTTGAACACGACGTCCTATGTGGTCCTGGCCTTCCCGGTCATCGTGGCGGTGATCGTGATCATCACCTTCTGGGGCCACGACCTGTGGAAGATCACCCTGGTCATCGGGATCTCGGCCGCCCCGCTCATCTTCCGGGTGATCCGGGCCGCCACGCTGTCCTACGCCACCCGGGACTTCGTCACCGCGGCCAAGGCGCTGGGGGCCAGCGACAGCCGCATCCTGGCCCGGGAGATCCTGCCCAACATTCTGCCCACCGTGGTCTCCTTCGGGCTGATCGGGGTGGCCACCATCATCGTGACCGAGGGCACCCTGGCCTTCCTCGGGCTCTCGGTGGCCCCGCCCACCCCGAGCTGGGGCAACATGCTCAACGAGAGCGCCAACCTGCTCTCGGGCAGTGCCGGCCAGACCAACCCGTGGCTGGTCATCTTCCCGGCCAGCGCCATGTTCCTGCTCCTCTTCAGCTTGAACGTGGTGGCCGACAAGCTGCGGGCCTACTTCGACGTGGCCGAGGTGAAGCTGTGACCCCTCCCCTGCTCCAGGTGGACGACCTCCACGTCTCCTTCGCCACCGCCCGGGGCGCCGTGCAGGCGGTGCAGGGCGTCTCCCTGTCGTTGGAACAGGGGAAGACCTTGGGCATCGTGGGCGAGTCCGGCTCGGGCAAGACGGTGCTCTCCCGGGCCATCATGGGCCTGCTGCCGCGCCACTCTGCCACCCAGACCGGCTCGGTGCGCTACGAGGACAAGGAGATCCTCAACGCGCCCAACGACGAGCTGCGCCAGCTCTGGGGCACCCACATCGCCATGGTCTTCCAGGACCCCATGACCTCGCTCAACCCGGTGCTGCGGGTGGGCCACCAGATCACCGAGCCGCTCAAGCTCCACCTGAAGTTGGGCCGGGACGAGGCCAAGGAGACGGCCCTGTCCCTGCTCATGCAGGTGGGCATCCCCTCGCCGGTGGAGCGCTACGACGCCTATCCGTTCCAGCTCTCGGGCGGCATGCGCCAGCGGGTCATGATCGCCATCGCCCTGGCCTGCGCCCCCCGCCTGCTCATGGCCGACGAGCCGACCACCGGCCTCGACGTCACCGTGCAGGCCCAGATCCTCGACCTGCTGAGCACCCTGCAGCGCGAGCGCCAGATGGCCATGGTCCTGGTCACCCACGACCTGGGCGTGGTGGCCACCCGCACCGACGAGATCATCGTCATGTACGCCGGCAATGTGGTCGAGCGGGCGCCCACCCGGGTCCTGTTCTCCCAGATGTCCATGCCCTACACCGAGGCCCTGCTGCGCTCGACCCCGCGCATGGCCAACCCGAGCCACACCCGCCTGCTCTCCATTGAGGGACGGCCACCGGATCTGATCACCCCGCCCGCCGGCTGCCCCTTCGCCCCCCGCTGCCCCTACGCCCAGGACAAGTGCCACAAGGTGAAGCCCCCGCTGGTCGAGGGGAACGTCCCGGGCCACAGCTACGCCTGCTGGTACCCGATCAGCCCACCCGAACGGGTGGTGGGGTCGTGAGCGTGAGCGATCCGGCGCCCCTGCTCACCGTCGAGGACCTGGTGGTGTCCTTCACCAAGGGCCACCAGACCGTGCAGGCCGTGGCCGGCATCAGCTTCGAACTGTTCCAGGGCGAGACGCTCGGCCTGGTCGGCGAGTCCGGCTGCGGCAAGTCGACCACCGGGCGGGCCATCGTCCAGGTGGAGAAGCCCACCTCGGGCCGGATCAACTTCGGCGGCACCGAGCTGACCTCGCTGGGCCGGGCTGACCTGCGCACGATGCACACTCAGGTGCAGATGATCTTCCAGGACCCGGTGTCCTCGCTCAACCCGCGGCGCCGGGTGTCCGACATCGTGGCCGAGCCGCTGACCATCTGGAAGATCGGCACCAAGGACGAGCGCCGGCAGAAGGTCAACGCCATGCTGGACTCGGTGGGCATCGACCCCTACATTGCCGGCGGCCGCCGGCCGCGCGAGTTCTCCGGCGGCCAGTGCCAGCGCATCAGCATCGCCCGGGCCCTGGTGCTCGAGCCCAAGCTGCTGGTCTGCGACGAGATCGTCTCCGCCCTCGACGTCTCGGTGCAGGCCCAGATCCTCAACCTGCTCGAGGACCTCAAGGCGGCCCACAACCTGACCGTCCTCTTCATCGCCCACGACCTGGCCGTGGTCAAGAACGTGAGTGACCGGGTGGCGGTGATGTATCTCGGGCGGCTCTGCGAGATCGCCCCGTCGGACACCCTCTACCAGGCGCCGGCCCACCACTACACGGCGGCGCTGCTGTCCTCGGCCGTCGAGCCCGACCCCGACGCCACCCGCACTCCGGTGATCCTGGCCGGGGAGCCGCCCAGCCCCATCAACCCGCCGTCGGGCTGCCGCTTCCGCACCCGCTGCCCCCGGGCCGAGGCCCGCTGCGCGCAAGAGGTGCCCGAGTTGCGCCAGATCGCCACCGGCCACCAGGTGGCGTGCCACTTCCCCATCGGGAGCTGACCCGGTTGGGTGGGCGGCTGCGGCTAGGGCGACTGGCCCTCATGGTCGCGGCGATCGGATTCGGCGGGAGCGTGCTGTTGGCGTCAGGGCCTCTGGCAGGGACCGGAGGGGTCGGCGCCGGGGCTGCCGCTTCCGAGGTTGCTACGGTCGCTGTGGTCACGCCGGTCCAGCCAAATTCGGTGCGCGCCTTCGGTGTCCCTGCGCTGGGTGACCTGGCCGGGCAGACGCTCAACCAGCCCATCGTGGGCATGGCGTCCACACCCGACGGGGGTGGGTACTGGCTGGTCGCCCGGGATGGGGGCATCTTCAGCTTTGGCAACGCGCTGTTCCACGGTTCGACCGGGAGTCTCACCCTCAACCAACCCATCGTGGGAATGGCGGCCACGCCCGACGGCGGCGGGTACTGGTTGGTGGCGGGCGACGGCGGGATCTTCAGCTTCGGGGACGCGTCGTTCTTC
>DASZMA010000005.1:0-10167 GCA_035552095.1 Acidimicrobiales bacterium
CGCCGGCCAGTGGCCTGCCACATATGGTCGATCAGGTCGCAGGGCGTGGGACACGATGGCAAAGACGTGCCCCCTGTCCCGTGCACGAGAGCCGAGAGATCGTTGTCGCGCTCAGCGAGGAGTTGCAGGGCCCGAACGGCCGCACCGGAACGGCCGAAGGTCTCCCACTCCGTCGCGAGTTGGTTAATGGGAAGAATCCGATATCTGGTCGCAGAGGGCATGTGAGCGAGCGTGCCGAGCGGACCTCCCCTGATCCCTCCCAGCGCGCAGAGAACCTTCGCCCGTCCTTCCCCCGATCCCTCCCCCGATGTAGACCACCAGCCCCGCTTCCAACAACAGCCCTGGTCAGCGATAGCCTGCGCCGGTGGATATTGAAGCGTTCTATGACAGTGATGCCCGGCGTCGGCCCTCGGCGGAGATTGAGCTGGGCACCGAGTGGCAGGACAGGCACGGGGTTCGTTACGAGCTGAACTACGTGGAGGACACCGGCGAGCTTTACGTCATACAGGAGCCGCCGCCGCATGAGTGGGAAGACCCCTTCGGGGGGATCCATGTCAAGGCATCCACTGAGGCCGACGAGAAGACGATGTTGGTCCGTGTGGTGGCCCACATTGACACGGTCGACGATCTGCACCGGATGCTGCAGGGCTGGGAGGGCGCCATGGGCGGGGAGAACGGCGTCGGGTGGCTGGTGGAGCGGCTGCGGGGCTCCGGCGTGACGCTCTCGCCGGATAGTCCGACCGGAGCCTGAGCTAGAACTAAACCGGCGCGCCTCGTTGGGGCCGGCTCAGCCGGGCTGGCCCGGAGCAGGCAGCTCCAGCATGGTGGCCAGGAGTTGGGTGGCCAGGTTGTTGGTGCCCATGTCGGACTCCTGGGGGAGGATGTCGCTCCCAGTGAGGAGTTCGGCCAGGCGGAGCATGACCACGCCGAAGCGGAAGCCCGAGAAGATCTCGTAGAAGAAGATGTCCTTCATCTCGCGGCCCATCATCTCTGAATAGCGGGTGATGGTCTCCTCGTGCGAGCCGAAGCCGGCCGGGCGGGGGACACCCAACCCGTCGGAGAACTGGCGGTCGAAGTAGAGCCACCAGCCCAGGTCCATCTCGGGCTGTCCCAGGGAGGCCATCTCCCAGTCCAGGACGGCGGCACAGCGGAAGTCGTCCCAGATGATGTTGCCGATACGGCTGTCACCCCAGCTGAGGACCACCTCGCCCTCTTCGGCCGGCTGGTGGGCCACCAGCCACTCCCAGGTCGACTCCAGCACGGGCACCCGCACGCCCTGGGCGGCCCAGTCGAGGAAGGATCGGTAGTACGACATCTGCTGCGCAATCCCCGGTCGGCCCCGGCTGGGGTTGCTCAGCCAGTCCAGGCCGGCGGCGCGCCAGTCGGTGCGGTGCACGGCGGCCATGGCGTCAATGCCGCTCCACCACATGGTCTCCTGCTGCGCTGGCGTCGCCTCAATGACCCAGCCCTCCAGCGTGTAGGGGAGGTTGTCCGCCGGCACCTGGCCCTCGACGTGGTCCATGGTGAAGAAGGGCACGCCGAGGTGGGAGGTGTCCTCCTCGAACCAGCCCAGGGTGGGGAGGGGCACGCCCGCCTTGGCGTCGGCCAGGCTGCGCATGACCCGGTACTGGGTCGAGAAATCAGCATCCAGAAAGAGGAGGTGCTTGGTCGGGGCCACCCGGACCACCAGCCGCCGCTCGGTGGCGATGCCGCCGGTGGTCGTCTTGGCCCGGCACAGGATGGTCTCGTTGGAGAAGCCGTTCGAGGCCGGCGCCTCGACGTCGAAGACCTCGACCGCGGCACCGTCGCCGAGCTTGGCGGCCAGCCAACCCGAGAGGATGGTCGCCACCTGGGCCGGGTCGCGCTGGTCGATGTCGGGCATGGGGCGGCAGCATAACCAGGGTGACCTGCCCGAGCGCAGGCAAGTAGCGTCGAAGAGCGTGATCATCGTGGTGGACCTGACCGAAGAGCGGGTCATCCTGGCCGAGCCGGACGACTTCAGCCGGTTCTCGGTCGCCGTGGAGGGCGACGGTGCCGAGCAGGACCTGGTGGCGGTGGTGCGGGAGTCCGGATTGGGCCGGATGGCCGACGACGGGGCCCACGTGGTGGTCGATCCGGTGTCGTTGCGCGCCCTGGCCGGACCATCGGCCACCCCGGCCTGGGACGAAGGGTTCGCCGCCATGAGCACGTACGCCGCCGGTAAGGGCTGGGTGGAGGCCGACGGCGGCATCCTGGCCCACCTCGAGCGCAAAGACGGGCCTGAGTAGAAAGTAGGGCCTGGGGAGGAGGGCTGTCGTCGGTGGGCCCGCGTTGGGTACCCTGTGGACAGTTCGCATGGTCGGCATGCGCAGGGGCCCTGGCGGTCCCGAGAGATCCGGGGAGGGTGCATGGCGATTCGGGACTATGACCGCTTGTTCATCGGCGGCGACTGGGTCGCCCCGGAGGGCACCGACACCATTGCGGTGATCTCGCCCTCGACCGAGGAGGTCGTGGGCCGGGTGCCCGACGGCACCGAGGCCGACATCGACAAGGCGGTGGCCGCCGCGCGCACCGCCTTCGACCGTGGCCCCTGGCCCCGCATGTCGCCGGCCGAGCGGGGCGAAATCCTGGCCAAGGTGGCGGCGCAGATCCAGGCCGAGATGGGCGACATGGCCGCCATCATCACCGAGGAGATGGGCTCGCCCATCTCGTTCTCCACCATGGGCCAGGTGCTGGCCCCCTCCATGATCTTCCAGTACTACGCCGACCTGGCCGCCACCTTCGTCTTCGACGAGGTGCGGGCCGGCATGCTCAACCCGCAGGTCCTGGTGACCAAGGAGCCGGTGGGCGTGGTCGGCGCCATCGCTCCGTGGAACGTGCCGCTGTTCATTGCGGCGGCCAAGCTGGCGCCGTCGCTCCTGGCCGGCTGCACCGTCGTCTTCAAGCCGGCGCCCGAGACACCGTTCGACGCCTTCCGGTTGGCCGAGATTTTCGCCGACGCCGGCCTGCCCAAGGGCGTGCTCTCCGTGGTGCCGGCCGGCCGCGAGGTCAGCGAGCACCTGGTCAAGCACCCCGGGGTGGACAAGATCTCCTTCACCGGCTCGGGCGTGGGCGGCAAGCGCATCGGCGGCCTGTGCGGCGAGCGGTTGAAGCGCTGCACGCTGGAGTTGGGCGGCAAGAGCGCGGCCATCATCCTCGACGACGCCGACCTGGCCACGACCATCCCCACCCTGCTGCCGAACGCCATCATGAACAACGGGCAGGCCTGCATCGCCCAGACCCGCATCCTGGCCCCGCGGGGCCGCTACGACGAGGTGGTCGACGCCGTGGTGGCCGGGGTGGCCGCCATGGTGGTGGGCGACCCGATGGACCCGGCCACCGAGGTCGGCCCGGTGGTGGCCGAACGGCAGCGGGCCCGCATTGAGGGCTACCTGGACAGCGGGCGGGAAGAGGGCGCCACGGTGGCCCTCGGCGGCGGCCGCCCGGCGGCCCAGACCAAGGGCTGGTTCGTGGAGCCGACCGTCTTCACCAACGTCGACAACAAAATGAAGATCGCCCAGGAGGAGATCTTCGGCCCGGTGCTGGTGGTCATCCCCTACGACGGCGACGACCAGGCGGTCGAGATCGCCAACGACTCCAGCTATGGGCTGTGCGGCTCGGTCTGGACGGGCGACAACGACCGAGGGCTGGGCGTGGCCCGGCAGGTGCGCACCGGCACCTACATGCTCAACGCCCCGGTGCCCATCGACTTCACCACCCCCTTCGGCGGGTTCAAGGAGTCGGGCCTGGGCCGCGAGTTCGGCCCCGAGGGGCTGGACACCTTCCTGGAGAAGAAGTCGATCGCCCTGCCGGCCGGTTACACGCCGGGGGCCTGAGACCGAGCGAAGGCGAGGCCACGGGCGGGGGCTGATGAGTATGGCGGAGAGCGAAGGGGGCGCGGTGGTGGGGGCTGAGGCCATCCACGTGACCAAGCTCTCGAACTGGCCCATGTGGGTCATCGGGTTCACGTTGTTCATCGACAACATGGACCAGTTCGTGGTCCGGGGGGCCCAGAACCAGATCAGGCACGCCTTTCACGTGAACAACGTGTCCATCGCCGTGCTCTTCTCGGCCTTCATTCTGGTCAACGGCATCTCCACCATGCCGGCCGGCTACCTGGCCGACCGTTGGAACCGGTCCCGGGCCATGGCGGTCACCATCGTGGCCTGGTCGATCATCAGCGCCGTCGGGGGCCTGGTGCCGACCGACCTCTTCTTCCTGCTGGTGCTGATCCGGGGGTCGCTGGGCTTCGGGCAGGCCTTCACCGACCCGTCCGGCAGCAGCATCATCGCCGACTTCTACGGGACCGAGCGCCGCGGCAACGCCTACTCCCTCCAGCAGTGCCTGAGCTTTGTCGGCCTGGGTCTGGGCCTGGCCATCGGGGGCGCCCTCGGTCCGTTGCTGCACGGCAGTGGCTGGCGCCTGGCCTTCTTCGTGTCGCTGTTGCCCGGCCTGGCCGTGGCCTACATGTGCTGGAAGCTGCCCGAGCCCAGCCGGGGCACGGCCGACCGGGCCCACGTGACCCATAGCGAGGGGACGGAGGTGGTCGAGGACCGGCCGCCGCTGTTCCCACACGGCTTCAGGCAGTTCGCGTCCGACATGGTCGACGGCCTCAAGAAGGACGTGGGCACCATTCTGCGCATCCCGACCATGCGCTACGCGCTGGTCGGCGTGTCCACCGTGGGCTTCGTGGTCACGGCGGTAGCCACCTGGATCCCCAACTTCTACGAGGACCAGCTGGGCCGCAGCCAGTCCTCGGCCATCGGCGTCTTCGCCGTGCTGGCCATCTTGGGCGGGATCCCGGGCACCCTCATCGGTGGCCGCATGGCCGACCGCTGGGTCAACCGGTTCATGGGGGCCCGGGTGGTCATCCCGGCTGTCTGCATCTTCATCAGTGCCGCCCTCTTCATGCTCTCCTTCATCCCCATGGCCTTCGGCGCGGTCTTCGTGCTCCAGCTGCTCGGGTTCATGGCGGCCACGGCTTGCGTGCCGCCGTTGCGGGCCGGGCTCTCTGACGCCGCACCAGCCCAGGTGCGCGGGGCCGGCTTCGGCGCCTTCAACCTGGCCTCGGTGGTCTTCGGGTCAGCCGCCGCCCCGCTGGTCACCTCGGTGGTGGCGGCCAACTTCAACAACAACTTCCGCACCGCCTTCCTGATCCTGATGCCCATCGCCTTTGTCGGCGCCGCCTTCTTGCTGCTGGCGCGCAAGCACATTGAGTCCGATGCGGCCAAGGTGTTCGAGGCCGTGGTGCTGGCGCTGGCGGCCAACCAGGCCCAAGAAGCGGCCTATGCCGCCGAGGCGGCCCGGGCCACCGGTCAGGAGGCCGGCGCGCCCGGCGCGCCCGGCGCGGCGGAGGGCGACACGTAGCCAGAGAGTTGGCCGCCGTGACCCTTCACGTCGGCGTAGCCCTGGTGCTGCCCCGCCTCCACCACGCTGTAGCCGGTGCGGTCGCCGTCCCCGTTGATCACATCGGGCGCGTTGTCGTTGGCGGTGGCGGCGGTCACCACGGCCACGTGCTGTGCGGTCACGGTGGTGAGGTCGAGGCCGTAGACGGCGACGTCGCCCGGTTGGGGCGTATAGCCCGAGCCGCGGGGATGCCAGGTCCCGTGGTCCATGCCCCACACGTAGAAGCTGGCGGACTGCGAGTTGAGGAAGCCGGGCGCCAGCTCGTAGGTGACCTCGGCCCCGGCCTGCTTCCAGGTCCAGGCGGCGAAGTCGGCGCACCACTCCTCGTCCATATTGGCGTTGCCGCAGTCGGCCGTCCCGGCGTTCCAGTAGGCGCTGAACCGGTTGCAGTAGGTGTGCGACGGGTTGGTGCGGTAGCCGAGCTGGCTGGTAGCGGCGGCCACAATGCGGGCCCGCAGCGGGCTGAGGCCGGGCCCGTTTTTTCGGGTGACCAGGAGAAGCACGCCGCCAACAACCACGATGACCAGGAGAAAGGTGACCGAACGGCGCCGCCGGCGGACCCGGGCCCGGCGGGCGGTCAGCGGTGCATCGAAGGGGCGGGGAGGGCTCAGGGAGGTTCAGGGTAGCGAGCCGGCGCCGCAATTTGGTGGCGGCGGGAGTCTGCGAGAATGGCGGGTCCGGGCACCCCCGCCCGACCTTGGCGAAGTGCGGTGGAGGGGATGGACCATTCCGAGGTGGAGGTGAGCACGACGCCGCACGGGCGTCTGGCCTACCTTCCCGCGCTCGACGGCGTGCGGGCCTTCGCCGTGGTGGCCGTGATGATGTACCACGGCGGCCTGGCCCTGACCACGGGCGGCTTCATGGGCGTGGACACCTTCTTCGTGCTATCGGGCTTCCTCATCACGTCGCTGCTGCTGGGCGAGTGGCGGCAGTCGCTCACCATCCGCCTGGGCGCCTTCTGGGCCCGGCGGGCCCGGCGGCTCCTGCCGGCCCTGCTGCTGATGCTGCTCTTCGTGGCCTTCTTCGCCTCGTTGATCGTGTCGCGCGGGACGTACCCCTCGTTGCGGCTCGACTCGTTGGCCACCTTGCTCTACGTCAGCAACTGGCACTTCATTCTGGTCAACTCCAACTACTTCAGCGAGACGGCGACGCAGTCGCCGCTCATCCACACGTGGTCGTTGGCGGTGGAGGAGCAGTTCTACCTAATCTGGCCGCTGGTGGTGCTGGGCATCCTGCGCATCTCGCGCAACCTGCGCTTCCTCTTCGCCGTGTGCTGCGCCGCCGCGCTCGGGTCGGCGCTCGAGATGTACCTGCTCTTCCGGCACGCCATCTCGACCAACCGGGTCTACCTCGGCACCGACACCCGGGCCCAGTGCCTGTTCATCGGGGCCGCCCTGGCCGTGGGGCTGATTCTGCTGGGGCAGCGGGCCCAGACGTCGGGCCGGCTGTCCGAGGGCGAGCTGTGGAGCCCGCCCAACAACAACTGGCGAGCGGTGTGCGGGCTGCTCGGCCTGGCCGGGGCGGCCGTCTCGATCTTCTTGTGGGTCTCCACCACCGACACGTCGGCGCTGCCGTACCGCGGCGGCTTCTTCCTGATCGGCCTGGCCACGGCCGGCGTGATCATGGCGGTCATCGGCGCGCCGCGCAGCCCGGTGCCCCGCCTGCTGTCGCTGGCCCCCATCCGCTACATCGGGCGCATCTCCTACGGGCTCTACATCTACCACTGGCCCCTCTTCATCTGGGTCAACGAAGCCCGCACCGGGCTGTCGGACTACAGCCTCTTCTTCGTGCGCGCCCTGGTGACCCTGGCCGTGGCCATGGTCTCGTACCACCTGGTGGAGCAGCCCATCCGCCAGGGCACCTTCGTGCGGCAGTGGCGGGCCGCGCTGGCGGTGCCGGTCGGCGTCGGCGCCGTGCTGATCGCCATGGTGGCGGCCACGGCCGGCTCGACGGTCGGCGCCACCGCCATTCCGCCGCCCATCGGCACCTCGGGCAGCACCACCTCGGCGCCGTCAACCCCGTCGTCCGCCCCCACGGCGGCCGGGACGCCGGCGGCCGGCCCGCCGGTGCGCGTGCTGCTCTTCGGCGACTCGGTGGCCCTGACCCTGGGCGAGGGGTTGGCCAACGCGGCCGACCAGGCCAAGTACAACTACTCGCTGTCGGACAAGGGGATCCTGGGCTGCGGGGTGGTCATGGGCCCCGAGGTGGAGTTGATGGGGGAGCGGGACCAGACCCCGGGGGCCTGTGACGGATCCACCTACAAGCCGAGCACGCCGGCGGGGTCACAACCCTGGCCCTACCAGTGGCTGAGTGCGATGTCGGAGACCCAGCCCAACGTGGTCGTGCTGCTGGCCGGCCGCTGGGAAGTGGTCGACCGCGAGTACGAGGGCAAGTGGACCAACATTTTGAGCCCGACCTTCGCCGCCTACGTCAAGAGCCAGCTGGAGCAGACCTCGAACCTGGTCACGGCCAGCGGGGCGCACATGGTGTACCTCACCGCGCCGTGTACCGACGAGGGCGAGCAGCCCGACGGGGCGGCCTGGCCCGAGGACAGCCCGGCCCGCCTGGCCGTGTACAACAAGCTGGTGCGCCAGGTGGCGGCCGAGCACCCGACGACCGACTCGGTAGTCGACCTCAACGCGGCGGCCTGCCCGGGGGGCCACTACAGCGCCACGGTCAACGGGGTGACCATCCGGCGCGACGACGGGGTCCACTTCACCCCGGCCGGCGGGAAGTCGTTGGCGCCGGTGATCATGCCGCCCATCGTGGCGTCGGGGCGGGCCGAGGCGACCGGGGCGCCGGCCCTAGGAACCGGCTGAGCCCTCAGGGTTGACGTTGGCCGGTGAGCCGGCCGGGTTCACGTTGATGTTGGTGTCGGCCATGTTGCACTGGGCCTTGAGTGCCGGCACCAGGTGCGACTCGTCGACGGTGGCGCCCTCCGAAATGGTGGTCATCAACGAGTTCCAGGTCCCGTCGGCCGAATTGGCGGCGGCCGCCAGGGGAAGCGCCTGGCGCAGCTCCAGATCGGCGCTCTGGTGCAGCCGGGTGCTGGCGGGCAGCGAGAGGCCGGGGCGGGTGGAGAGGGTGAAGTCATGCACCGACCGGTTGACGTGCACGCAGGCCTGACGGGCCAGGGTCAGCCCGCCCTGCTGGCCGCAGCCGGCCAGGATCAGGGCGCCGGTCAGGGCAGCGGCGCCAACGAGGAGCAGGCGCCGCCGCACTTCAATTGAGCCAGCCGTCGGCGGACTCGAGCAGGAAGCGGCTCACGGCCAGGGCCCGGTCGAAGACGTCGCAAAGGAGCTCCTCACCGCCCAGCACCCGGGCCAGGGAGACGGGATGGCGGGCCACGATGCTGAGCCGGCGCTCCGAGCCGTCGGTGGCGTTGGCGAACGAGTCGATGGCCGAGACCTCCAGGGGGAGCTCAATGCCGCCCACCCCGGCCAGGTCGATGGCCAGGCGGAGCAGGTCCGGCCCGCTGGGCAGCGGGGGGAGGGCCCAGGTGAAGGTCAGGGGGAAGTGGAACTCGTCGGGCGGCTCCTCCTCCTCGGTCAGGAGCACCACGGCGTCCTCGAAGGAGAGCAGGACCCGGGGGTCGACGTCGAGGGCGAGGTGCAGGTCCAGCGGGCCGCCGCACCCCTCCTCGGGGTGAAGGTCGACCTCCCAGACCTGGCGCAGGGAGTAGGTCTCGACGAAATGCCGTTCATCGTGGACATGGAACCCGTGATCAACCGAGTGATCCTTCAGGTCGGCCACGTAGCCGGCGACATCTATGGCTGCCACAGATGATCGAGCCTATCGGCCAGTAAGGTCCCTGATCCGTGGACGAAGGTCGGTTGCTCGAAGTGCTCGACGAGGTCGCGGTGGCGGTGCGCACCGCCCTGGACGGCCTGGAGGAATGGGGCCCGGCGGGGACCCGGCCCGGCCAGTACCGCCTCGACCTGGCGGCGGACGCCGCCGCCCTGCCCATCCTCCACGGCGCCGGCCTGGCCGTCCTGTCCGAGGAGTCCGGGCCCACCGGCCCGGCGGGTGCCCCTCTCCTGGCCGTGATCGACCCGGTCGACGGGTCGACCAATGCGCACCGGGGCATCCCCTTCTACTGCACCAGCATCTGCGTGCTCGACGCCGAGGGTCCGCTGGTGGGGCTGGTGGTCAACCAGGCCACCGGCGCCCGTTACGACGCCGTGCGGGGTGGGGGGGCGCGCCGCGACGGTGCCCCCATCAGCCCGTCGGGCTGCACCGAGCTGTCGGCGGCCATTGTGGGGATCTCGGGCTTCCCGGGCTACCACCCCGGGTGGGCCCAGTACCGGGCGCTCGGGGCGGCCGCCCTGGAGTTCTGCGCCGTGGCCGAAGGCATGCTGGACGGCTACCTGGTGGTGGGGCGGAGCACGCTCTACGGCTGGGACTACCTGGCCGGCCTGCTCATCTGCCACGAGGCCGGCGCGGTGACCGGTGAGCGCGACGGGGCCGACCTGGTGGTGCGCGACGACAGCACCCGGCGGCCGGTGGTGGCGGCCACGGGCCAACTGACCGGGCAACTGCTCAAGGAGGGGGAACTATGACGACCGCAGAAGGGGCGCTGCTGGCCCGCAAGACCTGGCGGACCATTGAGCCGCTGCACGGGATGATCTATTTCGTCCCCGAGGCGGCAGCGGCTTACGAGAGGGAGGGCATCACCGGACGCGACGGCTACTTCGTCTCGCGGGCGGCCCCCATGGGCGCGGTCACGGCCGAGGTGGTGATCTC
>DASZMA010000006.1:0-4447 GCA_035552095.1 Acidimicrobiales bacterium
GGCGGTGGTGACCACCCCGGCGGCCACGCTGCCCCCGAACAGCTTGAAGCCGAAGTTCTCGGTGGCTGTCCCGACGGCGATGACCACCAGGATGGCGGTGCCGAGGAATTCGGCGAGGAGCTTCCGGGCGTTGAGCATTGCTGCCTCCTAGGTCCAGGCGAGGAAGGGCGGACCTAGGGAGTATTTCATCGCCCCGTTTGGCGGGCGCGGATACTGCGGTGCTGCTGGGAGGCCTAGTTGTAGGCCTTGTCGTCGGACTCGCGCAGGCGGGTGGCCATGGCGGCCAGCATTTTGCGGGCCAGGGCCGGCACGGCGTCGAGGACCCCGTTGAACTGGCGCTGGCCGAGCACGAGCAGCTTCATGTCGGTGTCGGAGATCACGGTGGCCGAGCGGGGCCGGCGGTCCAGCAGGGCCAGCTCGCCGAAGTACTGGCCCGGTCCCAGGGTGGCGATCTTGCGGTTGTTGCGCTTGACCGAGGCCTGGCCGGAGACGATCAGGAAGAATTCCCGCCCGATGGTGCCCTGCTCACAGAGCATCCGGCCCGGGGGCACCGAGACCTCTTCGAGGGCCTTACGGATGGTCCGGATGTCCTTGGCGGAGGAGGTCGAGAACAACCAGATCCGGGAAAGGTCGAGGTCATAGCCACCTGTGGTCATGGCGCCCAGGCTACCCGGGCAGCGTGTTCACGCGCTGGTAACACGCGCGTAGCCGGGGAGAAACGCCCCCTGCCCATACTGACCTCGGCACAACGATGTCCGGTGGCTTCCTGCTTCTCGCCTGGCGGGTTGGGAGGGAATACCGGCCTACACCGTGAAAGGGGCACCGAGAGTGCTAGCTGCAGTCACAAATATTCCATATCCAAGTTGGCTGAATCCGGGTGACAATACGTGGCAGTTGACGTCCGCCACCTTCGTCGGCCTGATGAGCCTGCCGGCCCTGGCCGTCCTCTACGGAGGTCTGGTCCAGCGCAAGTGGGTCGTCAACACCATGCTCATGATCTTCTCCGGCTTCTCAGCCGTGCTGATCGTCTGGGTGTTGTGGGGCTACAACCTGGGCTTCGGTCCGGTCTCCCACCTCTTCAATGCGCAGGGGACCGGGTGGTTCGCCAATATGTGGGGAACGTGGCATCCCATAACCAGCCACTTCGGCGAACAGAACCAGGCGGTGTCGGGGGCCAATACCCTGGTCCCGTTCCACTTCCCGACGGCAACGCTGGCCTACTTCCAGTTCGTCTTCGCCGCCATCACGCCCCTGTTGTTCTGCGGTTCAATCCTGGGCCGCATGAAGTTCAAGGCGTGGCTGCTGTTCGTCCCACTGTGGACGACCTTCGTCTACACCATTGACGCCAAGCTCCTCTGGGGTGGCGGCTTCCTGGCTGGACACGGTGCGGTCGACTACTCCGGTGGGTACGTCATCCACCTCTCCGCCGGTATCTCGGGCTTCGTGGCCGCGGCCATCGTCGGCCCCCGCCTGTTGCGGGACCGACGGCACGGTGTGCCCAACAACCTGTTGCTGGTGGCGGTCGGCGCCGGCATCCTGTGGTTGGGTTGGAACGGCTTCAACGGTGGTGACCCGTACTACGCCGGGGTCGATGCGGCCTCAGCCGTGCTGAACACCAACATCGCCACGGCGGCCGGTCTGCTCACCTGGATGATGATGGACTGGTGGTTCACCAAATCAAAGAAGCCCACCTTCCTGGGGGCGATCAACGGCATGATCTGCGGTCTGGTCGGCATCACACCCTCGGCCGGTTGGGTCGACGGGTATGGGGCCATCCTGGTCGGGTTGATCTGCTCGGTGGTGGTGTGGCTCGCCTGGAACTACCTGTCCAAGGTCAAGCCGTTCTCCAAGGTCGACGATGCGCTCGGGGTCATCTACACCCACGGCATCGCCGGACTGCTGGGCGGTCTGCTGGTCGGCATATTGGCCGACCCGGGCATGGTCACCTACGGCGTCACCGGCAAGAACTACGCCGGTGCCGGCAGCTTCGTGGTGGCCGGCTGGTTCTACGGTCACAGCTTCCACCAGCTCTGGGAACAGTTCCTGGCGGCGGTGTGGGTCATCTGCTGGTCGGCCTTCGGGACCACCGTGCTCTTGTACATCGTCAAGTTCGTCTGCCGTGGTCTACGGGAGAAGGACGAGGTGCTCGAGATCGGCGATGTGGCCATTCACGACGAGGAGGTCTACCCACAGGAGACCTTCGCCGAGCGGGTGTCCGCCATGTCGTCCTCAGGTGAGGAGTAACCCGTGCCCCGGTACCGTAAGCACGAGATGCCAAGTCAATCGCACACGCAAGGGAAGGGAGCACGAGGGTGAAGCTCGTGGTAGCTGTCCTCAAGCCGTTCAAACTCGATGATGTCAAGGAGGTCCTGAAGAATCTCGGGGTCCAGGGTATGACCCTGACCGAGGCTCAGGGGTTCGGGCGCCAGCGGGGCCACACCGAGGTGTACCGAGGTGCGGAGTATGAGGTGGACTTCGTCCCCAAAATCCGCATTGAGGTGCTGGTCGACGACGGCCAGACCGACGAGGTGGTCGAGGCCATCGTCACCACGGCTGCCACCGGGAAGATCGGTGACGGCAAGGTCTGGGTCATCCCGGTCGAGTCGGTGGTGCGGGTCCGCACCGGTGAACGCGGGGTGGACGCCCTGTAGGGGCTCCCTGCCAATGGGGCTGCCCGGCGGAGGGCAGATTCCCTGTTTGTGGTCGGTCGGGCCGGGGTGCGGCGAGGCACCCCGGCCCGCCGTCTTTTGGGCCTGCGGCGGGCCGGCCGGTCAGTGCGACTGGTCGGCCTGGCGGGCCACGGCTTGCGCGGCACGGGCGGCCGCCTCGGGATCGCCCAAGGGTGCCATGGAATGCACCGAGAGGTCGTCGTTGAGCAGCATCCGGTAGGGGATGCCGGTCGGGATCTCCAACTCGGCGATCTCGTCGTCGGAAATCCCCTCCAGGTGCTTGCGCAGGGCCCGGATGGAGTTGCCGTGGGCGGCCACCAGCACGGCGCCCCCCTTCTCGGCGGTCAGGCGCAGGTCGGGCACGATGGCTGACTCCCAGTAGGGCATGACCCGCTTGACCACGTCGGCCAGGCACTCGGTCAAGGGGATGTCCTCGTGGTAGAGATCGCGGTAGCGGGGGTCGTTGGCCGTGTTCCATTCGTTGCCGGCGGAGAGCGGAGGTGGCGGGGTGTCGTAGCTGCGCCGCCACAGCTTGAGCTGGGCCTCCCCGAACTCCTCTTTGATCTGCGCTTTGTTCTTCCCCTGCAGGTCGCCGTAGTGGCGCTCGTTGAGCCGCCAGTCCCGCTTGACCGGTAGCCAGCTGCGGCCGGCCGCGTGCAGGGCCAGCTCGGCCGTGCGGATGGCCCGGGTCAGCACCGAAGTATGCAGGATGCGCAGGTCGAGCCCGGCTTCGGCGGCCAGGAGCTCGCCGCCCGCCCTGGCTTCGGCCTCGCCGGCCTCGGTCAGGTCCACGTCGACCCAGCCGGTGAACAGGTTCTCGGCGTTCCAGGTGGACTGGCCGTGGCGGAGGAGCACGAGATCGAGCACCTCTCGATGGTATTCCAACGCGGGTGGGACTGGACAGGCCGGCTGCTTTTGGGCTCTGACCTGGGGTTGGCAACGTCCGTTTATTGTTTACTTAGAAAAGTTGACAGTGAGGCGCTCAAGTATTTATACTGGTCTCAGACAAATCAGGACGACTGGAAGGACTGCAGATGGCTAAGGCCGTTGGAATCGACTTGGGAACCACCAACTCGGTGGTCAGTGTGTTGGAGGCGGGCGAGCCCGTCGTGATCCCGAACGCGGAAGGTGGCCGGACGACCCCCTCGGTGGTCGGCTTCTCCAAGACCGGTGAGGTACTGGTCGGTGAGGTCGCCAAGCGGCAGGCCATCACCAACCCGGACCGGACCATCCGCTCGGTGAAGCGCCACATGGGCACCGGTTGGACCATCGACATTGATGGCAAGGCCTACACGCCGCAGGAGATCTCGGCCCGCATTCTGGGCAAGCTGAAGCGGGATGCCGAGGCCTACCTGGGCGACACCGTGACCCAGGCCGTCATCACCGTGCCGGCCTACTTCGACGACGCCCAGCGCACCGCCACCAAGGAGGCGGGCGCCATCGCCGGGCTCGAAGTGCTCCGCATCATCAACGAGCCGACGGCGGCCGCCCTGGCCTACGGGCTGGACAAGGAAGACGCCGACCGCACCGTGCTGGTCTTCGACCTCGGTGGCGGGACGTTCGACGTCTCCGTGCTCGAGATCGGTGAGGGCGTCTTCGAGGTGAAGTCGACCTCGGGGAACACCAAGTTGGGCGGCGACGACTGGGACGACAAGGTCATGGACTGGCTCGTCAAGACGTTCAAGGACACCGAGGGGGTCGACCTCTCCACCGACAAAATGGCCCTGCAGCGGCTGAAGGAAGCGGCCGAGAAGGCCAAGATTGAGCTGTCCAGCGTG
>DASZMA010000007.1:0-6774 GCA_035552095.1 Acidimicrobiales bacterium
CGGGGTCATGAGGCGCGCCCTGATCATGTGCGCCCTGGCGGCGTGCGCGCTGGTGGCGCCCCTCGCTGCGATCGCCGGCGCCCGCTCGCCGGTCGCCCATACCCTGCCCACGCCGGTCCTCGCCCCCGGGTTGACCCGGGCCGAGCACACCGCGCTGGTGCGCTCAGGGGCGTACGGCCAGAAGCCCATCACCATGCTGCTGGTGGGGGACTCCATCGCGCTCACCCTGGGCATCGGTCTGTCCGTCGACTCGCAGCAGCGCTATGGGATCACCATCTCGAACCACTCGACGCTCGGCTGCGATCTCGATCCGACGCTGCCCGTCCTTACCTCCGACAAGATCGGCCCGGCCACGGCCGGCTGCAGCGAGTGGCGAGCGCTCTGGCCGTTCCTGACCGCCGGGGTCCATCCCGAAGTGGTGGCGCTCGGCCTCGGGCGCTGGGAGACGTCCGACCACTACTTCGAGGGGCACTGGGTGCACATCGGGCAACCGGTGTGGGACGCTCACGTGGCCAGCGACCTGCGTCAGGCCATCGCCATCTTCCAGACGTTCGGTGCCAAGGTGGTGCTCCTCACCATGCCGTACATCGATCCCCCCGATCTCCAGCCCGACGGGCAGCCCTTCGTGGAGAACACGCCGGCCCGCACCCAGGACTACAACCGGGTGGTGGCTCAGGTGGCCCGGGCCGATCCGGGCGAGGTGACCGCCATGGCGCTGAACCACATGCTCAGCCCGGGCGGCACCTACACCGCCACCGTCGACGGCGTCCTGGCTCGGTGGAGCGACAACATCCACGTGAGCAACGCCGGCGGGGAGTTCCTCCAGCGCGACATCCTGCCCATCGTCGACCGGCTCGGCCTCTCGGTCGAGAAGACGTGGGCCGAAGCCCGCGCCCGCGGCGCCAAATCTCGTACCACTAAAACAGCAGCCTCGCCGTGACCGAGCCCAACCACGACCACGAGCGCCCACCGGGCCCCCCCGCCGCCGAGGTGCTGGTCGAGGGCGTCCCGGCCGCCATGTCGCTGGCCCCGACCGCCGGACCGTCCCTCGGCGGCGAGCTCCTCTTGGACCCCGAGGGCCACACCGGCGTCCAGTCCATGCGCGCCGGCCTCCTCCAGGCCGGGCCGCTGGCCGCCGCCGGGGTACTGGCCAACGGGGCCAATGTCATCGTCACCGTCGCCCTGGCCCGGCTGCTCACCACGCACGGGTACGGGACCCTCAACCAGCTGACCGGGCTGTTCCTCATCCTGTCCATGCCCGGCTCGGCCGTGGTGGTGGCGGTGGTGCGCCGGGTCACCCTGTGGCACGAGGACGGCGCCGCCCATCTGGTGCGGCGTTGGGCCGGCCGGATCCACCGCCAGGGCTCCATGGTCGTCGTGGTGTGGGGGATCCTCGTCTTCGTGGCCCGCCATCCGATGGCCGTGCTGCTCAACCAGCGCAGCGGCATCGGCATCGCCGCCATCCTGGCCGCGGCTGCGTTCTTCGTCTTGCTCTCGCTCGACCGCGGCCTGCTGCAGGCGCGGCGGGCCTACCGGCCGCTGGCCGCCAACCTGCTGGTCGAAGGCGGCGTGCGCACGGCCGCCGTGCTGATCCTGGTGGCGGCCGGCACCGGCTCGTCGGGGGCCGCCGTGGGCATCCTGATCGCCGAGGCGCTGGCCGCCGCCCACGCCCGCTACGCCGCCGTCCGCGCCTGGTCCGACATCGACGCTCCCGCCCGCCCCCGCACCCCGTCGTGGGCCTCGGGCTGGCTGGCCGCCGTCAAGCCGGACCCGGTCCTGGGCGGCTCCCAGCTGGCCCGGCACAAGGTCCTGCTCGATCTCCTCATCGCCTCCCTCTCCCTCTCCATGGTCGCCGTCCTCCAGAACGTCGACGTGCTCGTGGTCGGGCGGGACAACTCGACCCACAGCGGCGCCTACGCCGCCGTGTCGGTGACCAGCAAGGCGATCGTGTTCGGGGCCATCGTGCTCGGCGGGTACCTCCTGCCCGAGGCGGCCATCCGCTGGCGCCAGGGCGGCCACGCGCTGCGCCAGCTCGGCGTGGTCCTGGTGCTGCTGGCGGTGCCGGCGGTGGTGCTGTTGGTGGTGGCGCTCACGGCGTCGCACCTCCTGCTCCAGGTGGTCTTCCACCACGAGTACGCCGCCGCCGCGACGGCCCTGGCCCCGCTGGTCCTGGCCATGATCGTGCTCAGCGTCACCGTGGTCCTGACCATGTACCTGCTGGCGGTGGGCCGGCGCTGGGTGGCCGGTGTGCTGGTGGCCGGGGCGGCCGCCCTGACCGTGGCCGTCTCGCTGGTCCACGGCGCCCCCCGGGCCACCGCCCTGGTCGACCTGGCCGTGCAGGCGGGCGTGATGCTGATCATCGTGACCGGGTTCACCGTGATCCACCGGGTCCGGCTCCGGCACCACGCCCCCGGGCTATCGTGACCCGGTGGGCGAGGAGCGACGACCGGCACCTGTCGCGCCACCGGTGCCCCCGCCCGCCAGCCCCCTGACCGACGCCCAGGTCCTGGCCACCATCGCCGCCGACGCCGGCCTGCGCCGCATCCACTTCGTGGCCTGGCGCGACCTCGACGACCCCGAGGCGGGCGGGTCCGAGCTGCATGCCCATCGCATTGCCTCGCTCTGGGCGGAAGCCGGCCTCGATGTGACCTTCCGCACCTCGGCCGTGGAGGGTGGCGTCGGCTCCCTGACCCGCGACGGCTACCGGGTCCGGCGCCAGGCCGGGCGCTACGGCGTGTTCCCCGGCGCCGCCTGGGAGGGCATCCGCATGGGGCACCGGCCGGGCGACGCGCTGGTCGAGATCTGGAACGGCATGCCCTTCTTCTCGCCGCTCTGGTACCGCGGGCCGCGGCTCGTCTTCTTGCACCACGTGCACGCCGACATGTGGGGCATGGTGCTGCCGCCCGGGCTGGCCCGGCTGGGCAATGCGGTCGAGAGCCGCCTGGCGCCGCGCCTCTACCGGGGCAGCCGGATCGTGACGCTCTCGGAGTCGTCGCGCCAGGAGATCATCGAGATGATGGGGCTGCGGCCCGAACGGATCACTGTCGCCCCACCCGGCGTCGACGCTCGATACAGCCCGGGCGGCGAGCGTGCCCCCACCCCCTTGGTGCTGGCCGTCGGCCGCCTGGTGCCCGTCAAGCGCTTCGATCTGCTCATGCGCGCCCTGGCCGAGCTGCGCCAGCGCACCCCCGCCCTGCGGGCCGTGATCATCGGCGAGGGCTACGCCCGGCCCGAACTCGAAGCGCTGCGGGCCGAACTGGGGGCCGAGTCGTGGCTGGAGCTGCCGGGACGGGCGGACGACGACGAGCTGGTCGAGTGGTACCGGCGGGCCTGGGTGGTGGCCTCGGCCTCCCAGCGTGAGGGTTGGGGCATGACCCTGACCGAGGCGGCCGCCTGCGGGACCCCGGCCGTGGCCACCGCCATCGCCGGCCACACCGACGCCGTGCTGAACGGCGAGTCCGGCCTGCTGGTCGAGTCGGCGTCGGCGCTAACCGGCGCGCTGGAACAGGTCATCACCGACGACGTGCTGCGGAGCCGGCTCTCCCGCGGCGCGCTGGCCCGGGCCCGCTGGTTCACCTGGGGCGCCACCGCCCGCCGCTCGCTCGAAGCGCTGGCCGAGGAGACCCTCGCCCGCCACTGACCCTGTGGGCCGATGGGCCTAGGGGAAGCTCGGTGCGCCTATGCCCGGGAGGACCAGGGTGCAGGGAACCGGGTGAGCGTTCCCGGGGTCCAGCGCGTTCAGAATGTTCTGCCCGACCACGGGATCAAAGGCCAGCGTGACATGCTCGGAAAAGTCGAGCGGGCACTGGTTCTGCACCACGATGTTGGTGGCGTTCGGCGCCCTGAGCTCGCCTGAGGTGTACGGGATGACCAGTTCGTCGTCGCGGGACATGATCGTCGTGTACGTCACCCCGGGCACGGCGTAGACGCCATCGCCGTAGAGGTGCTTGAGGAACGGCGAGCCGTGTGCGAATTCCAGGCACGAGCCGCACTCGCTGGCCACGACGGACTCGAATTGATGGTCCAGGCTCGGCAGGTAGGTCTCGAACGCCGTGAGCCCAGCGGTGAGGCCGTACAGGGTGGTGCCCTGATAGAGAGGGGCGAGGGCGACATAGCGCTTGACCACCGCCGCCCCGCCCAGGAACTTGAGGTAGTACTGCGGCATCACCGTGCCCTCCGAGTGGCCCACCAGGTCGACCTTGGATGCGCCCGTGGCCGCCAAGACCTTGGTGACGAAGCCGGCCAACTGGTGGCTGCTCACCTCTATGGGCTCCACGCCACCGACGTAGCTCTCCCCGGGGTCGAGCCCGTAGGTCAGGGCGAAGACGCAGTAGCCGTTGTCAGCCAGAAGGGGTGACATGGTTGACCAGTTCTCGGCCATGGTGGCCCCCAGCCCGTGGACGAGCACAACCGGATCGGGGTGCTGAGCCGAGGGCCGGCACGACCAGTTGTTGGCACCGGCCGGAGCTGCGGTGGGATCGACGATGGGGTTGGGGCCGACCGACGCGACGCTGAACAGAACCCGGTATGGGGTGCGGGCATAGACCGAGTTGGAACTCGAGCTCGAGCTCGAGCTCGAGCTCGCCTGTGCCTCGCCGCCGCTGAACGCCGTCGTCGCGCCGGCCATCGACAGGATCACCAGACCCCCCACCTGCAAGACCCTCATCAAGCATGCTCGCATCGATCTGCCTTCCCGCCCCCGCTGGGCCCTCTCAGCCGAACTCGGCGATTGTAGGCAAGCCGATCTGCGGCCGGGCTGCCAACGAACCAATCCCTCCAATCTGCGCCCCCTGGTCAGGTCGCTTCGGTCCCCCCTCTTTGCCCCTTCGCACCCACTCGCCCCGTCCCGACCTCTTCCGATTCCGGCTCCGGCTCGGGCTCCGGCTCCGATCCCGCCGCCCGTGACCGCCCACCCGCACTGACGATCACCGCGTCGGCTAGGAGGAGCACGACGCCGATCCAGATCAGGTTGCCGGCGTGGACGAACGACCCCGCCCAGTTCGACCCGGGCAGGAAGTGGTGGACGGCCTGGCCCGTGATGACGCTCAGGCAGCCGGCCACGATGAAGGCGACCGTGCCGGCCACGGCGATCCAGCGGGCCCGGGGCACCAGGAGCCCGGCCACCACGACGACGGCCACGGCCAGCCCGACCCCCAGCGAGGTGACGGCGGACGCCACCAGCCCGGTGATCAAGCCGAGCACGGCGGACGCCAGCCAGCCCACTCCATGGGCGGGTTGGGCACGGAGCAGCTCCAGGGCGGGCAGATCCGAGCTCTCGTCCCGCCGCTCCTCTTCGCCCACGCTCGCCTTCGCACGCGCGCCCGCGCGCGCGTCTCCAATAGTTTCGCTTTCACTCTCGCTCTCGCTTTCGCTTTTGCCCGACGAGACCGGCTCCCGCCCACTGGCCGGTGTCCGGCGAGCCCAGCGGGGTAGCCGCCGCCGCACGGGGGCCCGCCAGCGCTCGGGTAGGAAGGCCAGCAAGAGGCAGAGGAACAGCGTGACCGCCGACGCGCCGAGCGCCAGCCAGACCTCGCTCTGCGGCGTCCAGGTCAGGGTGACCGTGAACGAGGACCCGAGGGCGCGCAGGTCGGGACCGGTGACCGCCCAGCCGTTGGCGAAGCTGTCGACCAGCTGCGAGCGCCCCAGGGTCACCGCATGGGCGCCGGCCGGCGCGCCCGGACCGGGGGTGGCCGTGGCCAGCCAGCCGGCGTTGACGCTCTGCCCCAACACCAGCTCGAAGGGCGACGTGGCCCCGCTCACGGTGGCCGACTCGGTGTCGATGTGCTGCGCCGTGACGGCCACCCTGGGCGCCGGCCCGGGCTGGGTGGCCGGCAACTTCGGTGAGCCGGCCAGGGTGGGCGTGGCAGCCGGACCGGCCCCGCCCCCCGCTGCCGAGTCCAGCACCAGCTGGTCGATGTTCCAGCCCGTGCTCGGGGTGTGGCCCACCGCGGTCTGCACCAGGTGGGTGCCGGCGCTCAGGGTGATCCCGTTGGCGTCGGGACCGCAGGGGACGACCTGGAGCTCGGTGTTGTCGAGCGCGGACGGGGCCGAGCCGACGACGGCCACGTCGATCGGCTGCCCGTCAATGGCCAGCAGCCCGGCCGTGCAATTGCCCGGGACGGTGGCCGGGGTGGGCGGTTCCGAGATGCCCGGGATGCCGATCTCGGCGATGCCCAGGGGCAGGGCCAGAGGCCCGGCCGAGTAGTAGTTGGCCGCCTTCTCGGTGCGCACCCCGGTGAAGGTGACCACGAACTGGCGGCCCACCAGCGCGGGGAAGGTGAGCGGGACCGTAGTCACCGCGCCGGGGACCGTGCTGTCGGCGATGGGGGGCAGAATCAGCGACCGGGTCACCCCACCGCCGGTCACGGTGAGCGAGGTGGGGACCGAGTGCCGGCCGTCGGCGATGACCTGCAGGTTGAGCTGGGTCAGGGTGGTCGACGTCGGCAGGTTGTAGGTCAGGTGCGAGCCGACCAGGGCGGCCGAGCCCAGCCCGGGCTGCCAGGCGGTGGTGGGGTCGTTGTCCAGGGTGGCCGAGGCGGTGGCGCGCAGGTCGCCCGGCAGCCGACCCGAGGAATAGGCCACCACGCCCGAGCCGCTCCGTCCGGTCAGCTGGTCGATCTCGTCGTCGGGCAGCAGGGCGGACAGGCTGGCGCTGCCCGAGAGGGTGAACGTGCGCGCCGTGGGCAGGGTGAACTGCCGGCTGATGGTGGTCTCGGGGTCGGTGCGCGGCGGGTACGGCGAGGTGCGTTGGCGGTTCATGTCCAGGGTCAGACG
>DASZMA010000008.1:0-13380 GCA_035552095.1 Acidimicrobiales bacterium
GGCACCCCGTATGCGGTCGCATATGGAAGCTGTACCGACAACTACTCGCCCGCCTTTGGTGACAGCTATACGAACCGGCTCGATGTTTACGTGTACAACTTGCCGGGCGGGGGGCGGACGTTGAACAAGGCCCCGAACCCCACCTCGCAGTACATCGAACCATATTTCTACGCCGCTCCACCGGGATTCTCCTACAGCTACGGACCTCAGATTCCTCTTGCCATGACGGGAGATGACGGCTGGGGTGCCATATTCACCGGCGTCGACACGACGCGGCTGCCTTTGTCCGTCACCGTTCTGTACTACGACGCGACAGGTGCTTTGCACCAATTGCCGTCGGTGTCGGTCAACGTGCCAGACCAATCATTGTGCGCAAGCTCTGGGGTGACCGATGTCAGCAATCCACCAGGTGGGGTGAGCGCCCCGATCGTCGGAATGGTCAATTCGCCCACCGCGCCGGGCTATTGGATGGTAGGGGCGGACGGAAGGGTGTACGGGTTCGGAGGGGCGCCGGTGTTCCCGTTGAGTGGGACCGGTACCGAGTTCATTGAGCCGAATAAGCCAATCGTCGGGATCGCCTCGACGCCCGACGGACGGGGTTACTGGCTCGTGGCTTCGGACGGGGGCGTGTTCTCGTTCGGGGACGCCAGTTTCTACGGTTCCACCGGGAATATTCAGCTCAATAAACCGATCGTGGGCATGGCGGCGAGCTCAGACGGCGGTGGCTACTGGCTGGTGGCCGCCGACGGCGGCGTCTTCGCGTTCGGCGACGCCGCCTTCCAAGGTTCGACCGGCGCCATCCACCTGAATCAGCCGATCGTCGGCATGAGCGCCGACCAAGCCACCGGCGGCTACTGGCTGGTGGCCGCCGACGGCGGGGTCTTTAGCTTCAATGCACAGTTTCTCGGTTCGACCGGATCGCTCCACTTGAACCAGCCCATTGTGGGCATGGAATCGGCTCCCGACGGCTCGGGCTACCGGTTCGTGGCGACCGATGGCGGGGTCTTCTGCTTCGGGCAGCCGTTCGCCGGTTCGACCGGGAACATCCATCTGAACCAGCCAATTACTGCCATTGCGCCTTCCGGAGCTGCGGGGTACTGGTTGGCGGCGAAGGATGGAGGGATCTTCAGTTTCAGCGCGCCGTTTCTCGGCAGCGTCGGGTAGACCCCTGGAAGTTTAGGTGATGGCCAGCATCCGTTCCAGGGCGACCTTGGCCCACTCGGTGGTGGCCTCGTCGACCTGAATCTGGTTGCGCACCTCGCCCTCGACCAGGCCTTCGAGGATCCAGGCCAGGTGGGGCGGGTCGATGCGCGACATGGTCGAGCAGGGGCAGATGAGCGGGTCGAGGCAGACCACCGTCTTGTCCGGGGACTCGTGGTCGAGCCGGTGGACCAGGTGGATCTCGGTGGCCACGCCGATGACCGAGCCGGCCGGGGCGGCGGCCACGCCGCGGATGAGGTGGTCGGTGGAGCCCACCAGGTCGGCCATCTCCACCACGTCGTGGGCGCACTCGGGGTGCACCATGACGATCCCGTCGGGGTGTTCGGCCCGGAAGGCGTCGATGTGCTCGGGCCGGAAGCGCTGGTGCACCGAGCAGTGGCCCTTCCACAGCAGCAGGGTCGACTCCTTGACCTCAGCGTCGCTCAGGCCGCCGAGGGCCAGGCGCGGGTTCCAGACCGCCATGTCGTCGGCCCCATACCCCAGCTCGAAGCCGGTGTTGCGGCCTAGGTGCTGGTCGGGGAAGAAGAGCACCTTGTCGCCCCGCTCCAGGGCCCAGGTCAGGACGGCCCGGGCGTTGGACGAGGTGCAGACGGCGCCCTCGTGGCGGCCGACGAAGGCTTTGAGGGCGGCCGAGGAGTTCATGTAGGTGATCGGGATGACCCGGGCCATGTCGGTCACGCGGGCCATCTCCTCCCACGCCTCCTCCACCTGGTCGATGTTGGCCATGTCGGCCATGGAACACCCGGCGTTGAGGTCGGGCAGCAGCACCTGCTGGTGGTCCCCGGTCAGCACGTCGGCCGACTCGGCCATGAAGTGCACGCCGCAGAAGACGATGAACTCGGCCGCGGTCGCCTCGGCGGCCAGGCGGGACAGCCCGAAGGAGTCGCCCCGGGCGTCGGCCCAGCGCATGACGTCGTCGCGCTGGTAGTGGTGGCCCAGGATGAAGAGGCGGGGACCGAGCGCGGCCTTGGCCAAGCCGATCATTTCAGCCAGATCGTCCTCGGTCGCGGTGGTGTAGCGCTCGGGGAGCGGGGATTGGAGCCTGAGCATCTGTATGCCCCCTTTTAGGGAGAGCACCGATATGGCCGGCGGGGACAGCCTGGTCGCCCATCCGCGGGTGTGTCGGCCTCGGTGCGAGGTTGTGTGCCGGAATCCAGGCCGGCGCAGCCAGTGTAACGGTCCAGGCCAGCGAGTGCGCGAGCATGGGGGGTGATGCAGTACCGCCCGCCCACCGGGTCCATTCCTGACGCCCCGGGGTCGTACCAATTCTTCGATGCCGAGGGCCGGGTCCTCTACGTGGGCAAGGCCAAATCCCTGCGCCACCGGTTGCCCAATTACTGGCAGGACTCGGCGGTCCTGCCGCCCCGCACGGCCCAGATGGTGGCCCAGGCCGACCACGTGGAGTGGGTGGTCGTCGACAGCGAGGTCGATGCGCTGATCCTGGAGCACTCGCTCATTCAGGCCCACCTGCCCCGCTACAACGTCCGGCTGAAGGACGACAAGAGCTACCCCTGGCTGGCCGTCACCCTGGACGAGGAGTGGCCCCGCCCGGCCGTGGTCCGGGGCCGGAAGCGCAAGGGGGTCCGCTACTTCGGCCCCTACGGCCACGCCGGCGCCATCCGCTCCACCCTCGACCTGCTGGTGCGCAGCTTTCCGGTCCGCACCTGCTCGGACACCAAATTCGTCCGCCACGAGCGGTTGGGCCGGCCCTGCCTCCTCTTCGACATCGACCGCTGCTCGGGGCCGTGCGTCGGCGCGGTCGACCACGCCGCCTACGACGGCTACGTCACCGACCTGATGGGGTTCCTCTCGGGCGACACCGAGCCGGTGTTGGCCCGGTTGGAGGCCGAGATGCAGGCCGCCTCCGACGAGCTGCAGTTCGAGCGGGCGGCCCGCCTGCGGGACCGCATCACCGCCGTGCACAAGGCGGCCGAGACCCAGCAGATGGTCTCCGAGCAGGCCGAGGATTTCGACGTGATCGGCCTGGCCGAGGACCCGTTGGAGGCGTCCATCCAGATCTTCCACGTGCGCCGGGGCCGGGTGGTCGGGCACCGGGGTTTCGTGGCCGAGAAGGTGGAGGACCTGAGCCGGCCCGAGTTCATGGCCCTGGTCATCGGCCAGGTGTACAGCACGGTCGGGACCGAGGTGCCCCGGCGGGTGCTGGTGCCCGACCTGCCGGCCGACCAGGAGCTGTTGGTGAGCTGGCTGCGCAGCGAGCGCGACGGCCCGGTCGACATCAGCGTGCCCCAGCGCGGCGCCAAGCGGGCCCTGCAGGAGACGGTGACCCGCAGCGCCGGCGAGGACCTGGCTCGCCATCGGCTGCGCCGGGCCTCGGACCACAACGCCCGGGCCAAGGCGCTGACCGAGCTGCAGTCGGCGCTCGGGCTGAAGGAAGCGCCGCTGCGCATCGAGTGCTTCGACATGAGCCACCTGTCGGGCACCGACTACGTGGGCTCCATGGTGGTGCTGGAGGACGGGCTGCCCAAGCGGTCCGACTACCGGCGCTTCAAGGTCAAGACGGTGGGTGGCAACGACGACTACGCCGCCATGGAGGAGGTGCTGACCCGCCGCCTGACCGCGCTGAAGGAGGACCGCAGCCGGCCGGCCCTCGGCCTGGGGGAGCGGCCCCGCCGGTTCGCCTACCGGCCCAACCTGCTCCTGGTCGACGGGGGCAAGGGCCAGCTCGGGGTGGCCGAGCGGGTGGTTCGGGAGCTGGGCCTGGAGGACGAGGTGGAGCTGGCCTCGCTGGCCAAGCAGTTCGAGGAGGTCTACCGGCCGGGGTCGTCGGAGCCGGTGCGGCTGCGCCGGGGCTCGGACGCCCTCTACCTGCTGCAGCGGGTGCGGGACGAGGCGCACCGCTTCGCCATCACCTTCCACCGCGAGACGCGGGGCAAGCGCATGACCAAGAGCGTGCTCGACGACATCCCCGGCCTCGGGCCGGCCCGGCGGGCCCGCCTGGTCAAGGAGCTGGGCGGGGTCAACGCCGTGCGCTCAGCCTCGTTGGAGGAGCTCCACGCCCTGCCCTGGCTGCCAGACCAGGTCGGAATCGCCGTTTACGACGGCGTGCGCCAGACTGGGCGGCGGTGAGCGAGTTCCTCGTAGTGACGGGGATGTCCGGAGCGGGCCGGTCGACGGCCGCCGCCACCCTGGAGGACCTGGGCTGGTTCGTCATCGACAACCTGCCGGCTGCTCTCATCATGAAGATGGCCGAGATGATTGAGCTGCCCGGCTCGGAGATTGAGCGGGTAGCCCTGGTCATCGGGCGGGGCGGGGGCAGCTCCGGCTCGGAGTACCTCGACGACCTGCCCGACGTGCTCGATGCCCTGCGGGCCGACCGCAACCGGGTGCGCGTCCTCTTCCTCGACGCCGGCGACGACGTGCTCATCCGGCGCTACGAGGGCACCCGGCGCCGCCACCCGCTGGCCGCCCGCGGCGTGGAGGAGTCCATCGCCGACGAGCGCCGCCTGCTCGAGCCGGTGCGGGAGCGGGCCGACCTCTTCATCGACACCGGCGACCTCAACTCGAACCAGCTGCGCACCCGGATTCTGGAGGCCTTCGGCGACGAGGGCGGGGCGGCCACCATGCAGACGTCGGTGGTCTCCTTCGGCTACAAGCACGGCATCCCGCTCGATGTCGACATGGTCTTCGACTGCCGCTTCCTGCCCAACCCGTACTGGGTCGAGGAGCTGCGGCCCTTCAGCGGCCTGGACGAGTCGGTGCGCGAGTACGTGCTGTCCCAGCCCGAGTCGCAGGACTTCCTGACCAGGGTCGATGAGCTGCTGGCCAGCACCTTGCCGTCGTTCGTCCGGGAGGGGAAGTCGTACCTGACCATCGCCATGGGCTGCACCGGGGGCCGGCACCGCTCGGTGGCCCTGGCCGAAGCGCTGGGCGAGCGGCTGGGCCACCACGGTCATCCGGTCTCGGTCTTCCACCGGGATGTGGACCGGTGAGCGGCCCCGCCGTAGTCGCCCTCGGCGGCGGGCACGGCACCGCCGTCACCCTGCGGGCGGCCCGCCGCTACGCCGGCACCCTCACCGGCGTGGTCTCGGTAGCCGACGACGGCGGCTCCAGCGGCCGCCTGCGCGAGCTGCTCAACGTGGTGGCCCTGGGCGACATGCGCAAGTGCCTGGTCGCCCTGGCCGCCGAGGACTCCGCCCTGGCCCTGGCCTTCGAGCACCGCTTCGATGAGGGCGAGCTGGCCGGCCACGCCCTGGGCAACCTGATCCTGGCCGGCCTGGTCGAGGCCACCGGCGACCTGGTGGCGGGGGTCCGCTCGGCCGCCGACCTGCTGGGGGCGCAGGGGGACGTGCTGCCGGCCACCAGCGAGCGGGTGGTCCTCAAGGCCGAGGCGTCCGGGGGCCCGGTGGCGGGCCAGGTGGCCGTCTCGCGCTCGGGCGATATTGAGACGGTCTCGCTGGTGCCCGGCGATGCCCAACCGCCCCCGCTAGCCGTGGAGCGCATTCTGGCCGCTGACCAGGTGGTGATCGGGCCGGGGTCCCTGTTCACCAGCATCCTGGCCGCGGTCGCCGTCTCTGGGATCGCCGAGGCGGTGGCCCGGACGTCGGCTCAGCGGGTCTACGTCTGCAATTTGCGCCCCCAGTTGCCGGAAACGGCCCGTTTCGACGTGGCCGCCCACGTGGAAGCCCTGGCCCGGCATGGTGTGGCCATTGACGTGGTCTTATGCGACAGCAGCCACGGCATGGCGGTTGGCGACTCGCCAGTGCGGGTAGTGGACACTCAACTGACCGATTCCAACGATTTGGTCCACAGTCCTGCCAGACTGGCGCAGGCTCTCGCCGGTTTGCTGGCATAGGCGTCTGAGAGGAAGAGTGATCAGATGACAGTGCGGGTTGGGATCAACGGGTTCGGGCGGATCGGGCGGAACTTCCTGCGCGCCGTGCTGGCCACGGGGGCCGACATCGAGGTGGTCGGCATCAACGACCTGACCTCGGCCGCCACGCTGGCCCACCTCCTGCACTACGACTCCTCGCAGGGGCGCATGCCGGTGCCGGTCGCCGTCGAGGGCACCGAGCTCCTAGTGGGGGACCACCACATCCCGGTGGTGGCCGTGCGGGAGCCGGCCCAGCTGCCCTGGGACGACCTCGGGGCCGAGGTGGTCATTGAGGCCACCGGGCTCTTCACCTCCCGGGAGGCGGCCGCCGCCCACCTGGGCGCCGTGACCAAGCGGGTCATCATTTCGGCGCCCTCCTCCGACGCCGACGCCACCTTCGTGATCGGAGTGAACGGGCAGGACTTCGACCCCGACAAGCACTTCGTGGTCTCCAACGCCTCCTGCACCACCAACTGCTTCGTGCCCATGGTCAAGGTGCTCGATGACGCCTTCTCCATCGCCAGCGGCCTCATGACGACGGTGCACGCCTACACCAACGACCAGAACCTGCTGGATCTCCCGCACAACGACCTGCGCCGGGCCCGGGCCGCCGCCATCAATATCGTGCCGACCTCCACCGGCGCCGCCCGGGCCACCGGGCTGGTGCTCGAATCCATGAAGGGCCGGCTCGACGGCTACTCGCTGCGGGTCCCGATCCCGGCCGGGTCCATCACCGACTTCACCGCGGTGGTCAAGGGCAACCCGTCCATCGCGGAGGTCAACGCCGCCTTCGCCGAGGCGGCCGCCAAGCCGCCACTGGACCATGTGCTCGAGTACACCGAGGACCCCATCGTCTCCAGCGACATCGTGCACACCGCCGCCTCGTGCACCTTCGACTCCCTCCTCACCATGGTGCAGCCGATCAACGACGACCTCTCGCTGGTCAAGGTCTTCGGCTGGTACGACAACGAGTGGGGCTTCTCCAACCGACTGGTGGACGTGACCGTCCTGGTCGGGGGCTGATCCGATGAACCCCTTGCATGGCCTGCCGCTCCTGGAGGATCTGCCCCCACTGGACGGGCGCCGTGTGCTGGTGCGGGTCGACTTCAACGTCCCCCTCCACATCGGGATCGACGGCCGGGCCACCGTGGCCGACGATTTCCGCATCACCGCCGCCCTGCCCACCCTGCGCTGGTTGCAGGACCAGGGGGCCGAGGTGGTGGCCTGCTCGCACCTCGGGCGCCCCGAGAACAAGCCCGATCCGCGCTGGGAGATGGACCCGGTGCGCGAGAAACTCCAGACCCTCTGCCCGGGCATCGAGCTGACCGAGAACCTGCGCTTCAACCCAGGGGAGAAGGCCAACGACCCGGCCTTCGTGGCCGAGCTGATCGAGGGCTTCGACGCCTACGTCAACGAGGCCTTCGGCGTGTCGCACCGGCGCCACGCCTCCATTGTGGGGCCGCCGCTGTTCCTGCCCAGCGCGGCCGGCTTGCGGCTGGCCAAGGAGGTCGAGGTGCTCGGCGGCATTTTGCACCATCCGGCCCGGCCCTTCGTGGCCGTGGTGGGCGGGGCCAAGGTGGCCGACAAGCTCGAGGTGCTCAACGCCCTGGCGCCCCGGGTCGACACCCTCATCGTGGGCGGGGGCATGGCCTTCACCTTCCTGGCCGCCCAGGGCCACTCGGTCGGCAACTCCTTGCTCGATGTCGACCACATCGACGACTGCAAGCGCCTCCTCGACTCGGGCCTCGAGATCCTGTTGCCCAGTGACATCCGGGCCCTGGAGCCGGGCGGCACGTTCGGGCCCCAGGGCGGCGGCGTCGGCCCCCGGGGCGGGGTCAAAGTCATTGAGGGGGACCTGCCCGACGGCTGGACCGGGCTGGACATCGGCCCCGAGGCGGCCCAGCTGTTCGCCGAGCGGGTACGCCAGGCCGGCACCGTGCTGTGGAACGGCCCGTTGGGCGCCTTCGAGGACAAGCGCTTCGCCGCCGGCACCCGGGTAGTGGCCCAGGCGGTGGCCGACTGCCCCGGCTTCTCGGTGGTGGGCGGCGGGGACAGCGCCAGCGCGCTGGAGGCACTCGGCCTCTGCGACCAGGTCAGCTTCCTCTCGACCGGTGGGGGAGCCTCGCTGACCTTCATTGAGTGTGGCGGCGACCTGCCCGCGCTCGATGCGTTGCGCCAGGCGCCCAACGCGCCCCACTCCCGCTAGTGGCGGCTTCAACCCGGCGCCCGCTCATCAGCGGGAACTGGAAGATGCACCACGACCACATTGAGGCGCTGCACCTGGTGCGCGACCTGGGGTTGCGCCTGAAGCCCGAAGACGTGGCCCGGGTCGACATCTCGCTCCACCCGCCCTTCACCGACCTGCGCACGGTGCAGACGCTGGTGGAGAAGGAAGCCATCCCGGTCGCCCTGGGGGCCCAGCACTGCTCGGACGAGGACGCCGGGGCCCGTACCGGGGAGGTCAGCCCGCGCATGCTGGCTCGGCTGTCCACCCGCTACGTCCTGGTCGGGCACTCCGAGCGGCGCACCCTCTTCGGCATGACCGACGCCACTGTGGCCGCCACCCTCAAGGCGGTCCTGCGCAACGAGATGACCCCGATCGTCTGCGTGGGCGAGACCGAGCAACAGCGGTTGGCCTCCCAGACCGAGGCCCGGCTGGAGGAGCAGGTCCTGGCCGCCCTGGACGGGCTGTCCCCCGAGGTGGTCGGGGGCCTGGTCCTGGCCTACGAGCCGATCTGGGCCATCGGGACCGGCACTGCGGCCACCGCCGTCGATGCCGAGGACGCCTGCGTCTTCATCCGGTCCCTGGTGGCCAAGGTGGCCGGGGAGGCGGCGGGGGCGACGGTGCGGATCCAGTACGGGGGCTCCGTCAGTGCCGAGAACGCCACCGATCTGATGTCCGAGCCCGACGTGGACGGCCTGTTGGTCGGCGGGGCCAGCCTCACCGCCGCCGGCTTCCTTGACATCATCCGTGCCTGTGGGGCCTGCTACCGTTCCTAGGCTGGTCCGGCTGATGGGACAGTGCCGGCAGTTCAGGCCGACCCTCATTTAGCGCAACTCATTTAGTTGGAGGCTTTGTGTCCGTAGCGACGTGGATCTACATCGTGATCGAAGTGATGGCGGCGCTGGGTCTGATCTTCCTCATCCTCATGCACAGCGGCAAGGGCGGCGGCCTGTCCGACATGTTCGGTGGCAGCGTGGGCGCCGCCGCGCAGGGGTCAACCGTGGTGGAGCGCAACCTGGACCGCATCACGGTGACGGTGGCCATCATCTTCGCCTTCACGACTCTCACCCTGGACCTCCGGCTGCAGTGACACACCGGGGCCGTTGGCCCGGGTGGAAGCGAAGACTGCTGCCGTCCGGCCTGGCCCTCGCGGTGGCCCTGATCGCTGCTGGCTGCGGCTCGCCCGGAACGGCCACCACCACGGTCACCTACGTGGCGGTGCCCGGCGGGTCGATCTCCTTCGGCATGGCCCAGAGCCCGACCGGCTGCAATCCCCACACCCAGTCGGGCAACACCCCGGCCACCCGCCTGATCCTCGGCGCCGTGCTCCCCAGCCCGTTCGTCATCAGCTCGGCCGGTATGCCCACGCCCAACCCGAACCTCATTGTGCAGTCCGAACTGGTCAGCACCAAGCCGGAGACCATCGTCTACACCCTCAACCCGCACGCCGTCTGGTCCGACGGCGTCGCCATCACGGCGGCCGACTTCGTGTACGCCTGGACCCAGCAGCGGGGTGACCCGACCATCGACCCGACCACGGTGACCAGCACGGCCGGCTACCGCGACATCTCGTCCATCAAGGGCACCAACAAGGGCCGGACGGTCACCGTGCGCTTCCGCACCCCCTTCGCCGACTGGCAGATGCTCTTCGCCAACCTGCTCCCGGCCCACGTGATGGAGAAGTCGGGTTGGAATCCCACCTGCAACAGCGTCGACCCCGGCATCGACCTGTCCGGCGGTCCCTTCGCCATCACCTCGGTCTCGCCCCAGTCGGTCACCCTGGGCGTGAACCCCAAGTGGTGGGGGACCGCGCCCAACTCGCGCCAGATCACCGTGCACATCGCCCAGAGCAGTGCCGAGCTAGCCAGCTGGATGCGCTCGGGCTTCATTCAGGTGGCCCTGCCCAGCACGGTCACCCCGTCCTACCTGACCCAGATGACGTCGCTGCCGCAGGCCCAGAGCTCAGTGAGCCTCTCGGCCACCATCCTCCAGCTCGAGATGGCCAGTGACCCCGACACCCCTTTGGCCCCCGATGTGCGCTTCGCCATTGCACTCTCGCTGGACCGCCAGGCGCTGGTGACCCAACAGGCCGACTGGGCCCTGCCCAGCGTGCAGGTGGCCAGCAGCCACATTTACGCCCAGGGCCAGTCGGGGTACCACCCGTCCACCTCGGCCACGACCACCACCACCAGCCCGGGGTCGGCCCCCGCCGGGCCGACGACCACATCGACCACCTCCATCAACCAGGGTGGCAGCGTCAACTTCCCGGTCACGCCCAGTCCCCAACAGGCAGTGGCGCTCATGACGGCGTCGGGCTTCGAGCGCACCGACGGCAGCACGTGGCACAGCGCCTTCGGCAACCCCCTCACGCTGCACCTGGTGGTCGACGACGGCGACCCCTGGGCCGCGGCCAGCGCACCGCAGGTGCAGGCCCAATTGGAGAGCGCCGGCTTCGCCGTCACCCTCTACTCGGTCGCCAGTGCCAGCCAGGCCGGCTCGGTCTTGGCCGACGGGTTCGCCGACCTGGCCCTGTTGCCCCGCACCAGCACCCCGTTCCTGAGCCAGACGCTGGCCTGGTACACGACCCTCCTCGGCCCGGCCGGCCAGGACGGCTCACAGGACTGGAGCGGCTACGCCAGCAGTTCCTTCAACCAGTTGGTGACCACCGCGGCGCGGCAGCTGAACCCGAACACGGCCAACACGGACTATGCCAACGCCGACACGCAGCTGTGGGCCGATCTGGTGGCGGTCCCGCTGTTCACCGAGCCGAGCACCCTGGTCTGGAGCCGCAAGGTGGCCAACGTGCAGGCCAGCCCGACCAGCGACAGCCTGCTCTGGTACGCCCAGTTCTGGGCCGTCCGGGTCTCCGAATCCACCAACAGCACGACGCCGTCGCTTCCTGGGCCGTAGGGCCTGTTTGGCTGCTCCGCGCCGGCAGCGGGGTTGGCCCGGACCTGGCCTGGGCTGGACCGGATGCGGACCGGAGCCCCAAGTGGGGCGCGCTACGCTCTCGGGGCGCTCAATGAGGTAACGAAATAGCAACGAGGTAACGCCGCAATGAAACGCAAGCCAGTCGGAATGGCGGAATAGGTAGACGCGCCAGCTTGAGGGGCTGGTGCCCGCAAGGGCGTGGGGGTTCAAGTCCCCCTTCCGACACCACTGAGATTCCCGGTGAGCCGCCAGGTCACCGCACTCGACCGAAGGTTAGTTCTGCCAATCGTCCGCCAAGGGAAGATCCGGCAAGTCGCGAGTTCTCCGGTGGGCTGATTCGACAGCATCGCGGAGCACCAGGGTCGCCTTGCGCGCCAACTCAGTCGAGCTCTCCAAGGACACCATCACACCTTCGCTCTCGGCGATCGTGGTCACAAGGACAATGAAGGTCCGAACCACCTCCCAGTTAAGACCGTCATCGGCGCGGCTAGCCTCCGAGAGCCTGAGCACTGCGGCCATGTATGCGACGAGACGGTCTTCGGGAGCGCCGTCTAAGTCGAGCAGTCTCGCTGCTCCGGCTCGGAGATCCTCCCGAGACCACATCACGCACGACCGCCGCAGATGAGCGCGGTCGATGTGTTGGCAGCTTGGTTCTTCATCCCCGCCCGGTGAAGCTGACGTATCCGGATCATCACGTCGGTCATCCCGGGAAGCAATGCTGAGCCACGAGAGGGACAATGTCAATCGGCCGAGGTCGCTTGTGCGCTCGTTTTCGATGGCACTGAAGTGAGCGTGGATCGATTGCCCCGGTCCGCCGGGAATCGCCCCGACGTGCCTTGCTGCCGTCGGACAAGATATGACGATGGTTCGCGGCACACGGAGCGAGAGCGACGTCTCGACGACTCCTGTGGCTGCGCCGTACCGCCTATGGCGGAGTCTGGCCGGGAGGGTCAAAGCCAAGGACCCTGAGCACCTGGCGGTCAAGCGATCGGCCCGGGCGGCCGTGGTCATCCCCTCGGTCTTCGCCGTGGCCCACTTTGGCTTCTCCAATCCGCAGATCGGCCTCCTGGCGGCCTTCGGTTCGTTCGCTCTCTTGCTCCTGGTCGAGTTCCCCGGTCGACCCCGCACACGCCTCCTTTCCTACCTGGTGCTGTTCGTAGTGGGCAGCGGCCTGATCTCCCTAGGCACCGTCGTTTCGACGCACAAGGTCGCCGCGGTGGTGACGATGGCCGTAGTTGGGTTTGCCGTCCTGTTCACGGGCATCGTCACTCCACTGGCCGCCACGGCTTCGACCGCAGCCCTGCTGGTCTTCGTACTGCCGGTTGCCGTGGCCCAACCAGCCGCGGCCACCGGGCCCCGGCTGATCGGCTGGGTGCTGGCCTCCGCCGTATCGGTCCCGGCCTGCTTGTCGATTTGGCGGGCACCCTGGCATGACAATCTGCGCCGCCGCCTGACGGCCGCGGTTTCGGCAGTTGGTCGGCTCGCCGCCGCGCATGGCGAGGGGAGATCTGATCCGGCGGCCCGCGAAAACGTGACGACAGAGCTTTCTCTGTTGCGGGATTACTTCGCCGCCACGCCGTACCCGCCGACCGGAGCCGTGGCGGGAGCCCTCGCCCTGACCAAGCTGGTGGGGCGGGTCGAATGGGTGGCCGGGAATGCCGCGCTGATAGGTGACGGCAGCCTCTCCTCGGGACCGTCGTCCGTCCGGGAGGTGGCGGCGGCGGTGGCGGAGACGCTCAGCCGATCCGCCTCTCTCATCTGCGACGACAAGGGCCACCCGGTTGACGATCCGACTCTGGTGGGAGCGGTCCAGGAAGCCATGCGACGCCTGGATGATCTGATACGCGCTGAGATCGAGATCGACGTATCCATGCTGATCGGGGTGGACGCCGATAGCGATCGCGGTGAGGAGCCGGCGACAGCAAGTGAGACTGAAGACTCGGGTGGCGGCAGCATCGCCTCGACCCTGGACCCCAGCTTCCAAGCACGAGCCTTGGGCATCGCCACCGAGATGGTGGCCGACGCCGCCCTGGAATCGGCCGGAGTTCAGGTGGCGGGCGATCGACGGCTGGGCACCGGTGGTGAGGCGACGTCGTCCCTGCCATGGAGCCGCCTGACGTCGCATTTCTCGTTCGGCTCCGTGTGGTTCCGCAATGCCGTGCGGGGGGCGGCC
>DASZMA010000009.1:0-23290 GCA_035552095.1 Acidimicrobiales bacterium
CCGCCGGGTTGAACCCGCGTCACCGATGTCGGATTCGGTGACGCTGCAGCAGTTCGCACAGCAAGACGCCCGGTGTATGAATTGGGCCGCGATTGCGCCGGTGCGTGTGCCGGCCGACCGACAAGGCGGCCCCCGCACTACTACGCCGAAGGCCAGCGCTGCGTGAACTGACGACAAGCACCATACATATCAACGAGCACAGGACCGGCGACATCGCCGGTCCTGCTCGCGTCCGGGGACAGAGTCGGGTCGCTCTCAACCGTTTCGTGACAGTGTGGAGTCGGTGACCGCACCAACTCGCGAACCGCCGGCGGCGCGGCATCTGGCCATGTTCCCGTTGGGTACGGTGCTCTTCCCTCACGCCCGGATCCCGCTGCATGTCTTTGAGCCGCGGTTCCGCGCCCTGACCAAGGACTGTCTGGCCGGGGACTCCCGCTTCGGGGTGGTCCTCATTGAGCGAGGGTCCGAAGTGGGTGGAGGCGACCAGCGGATGGCGGTGGGTACCCGGGCCGTGATCACCCGGGCCGCCGCGTTGGCCGACGGGCGCTGGCTCCTGCTGGTCCAGGGCGAGAGCCGAGTCCGCATCGGTCAGTGGCTGGCTGACGATCCCTATCCGCTCGCCGTCGTCGAGGAGTGGCCGGACCCGGCGCCCTCAGTCGAGCCCGCCCTCCTGCGCCGGGCCGTCCAGAGTGTGCGCCGGACCCGCGGGCTCTTGACTGAGAGTGGCTCCGCCTCGGCCCTTTCGGCCGAGGTCACCTTCGACCAGGACCCCGAAGTGGCGTCGTGGCAGATCTGCGCCGAAGCGCCCTTGAGCGCATTTGACGGCCAGCGGCTGTTGTCAGTCGAGGGGACCGGGGAGCGGTTAGAGCTCCTCATTGAGCTGACCGAAGCGGTGGAGCAGGACCTGCGGCGCATGCTCTCTTCGGGCTGACGGCGCGAGCAGGTTTCTATTGACAGTCGATATGCCAATTGATTACGATGACTGTCGTGCCCACGGCGGTCCTGACCGACCCGGAAGCCGATGGGCGAAACTTGCGCCGCCGGCACTCCTACGACGCCGCCGTCGACGCCGTGCTCGACCTGATCGGCGAGGGCGTTCCCGCCCCCACCGCCCAGCAGATCGCTGACCGTTCCGGCATTTCGATCCGCACCGTCTTCCGTCTGACCGATGATGTCGAGTCGCTCCACGCGGCAGCGGTGCAACGGCAGACCGAACGCATCGCACCGCTCTATGTGGCTCTGCCCACCGAGGGCGTGGTGAAGGCGCGCATTGCCTCGCTGGTGTCGAACCGGGCCACCATCTTCGAGACCATCGCGCCGGTACGACGGGTGGCCGAGCGATTGGCCCTGGACTCGACCCGCATCGCCGACGGTTTGGCCCGTCATCACCGCCTGCTGCGCGCGCAGGTGGCGGCCCTCTTCGAGGCGGAGCTGGCGCAACTGACCAAGGAGCGCCGGGTCGATGCGCTCAATGCCGTCGATGTGGCCGCCAGCTGGGAGACGTGGGACCAGCTCCGACGGCGGCAGAGCCTGTCGCGGCGCGAGGCGACGCGGGTGGTCACCCAGCTGTTGTCCGGCGTCCTGGGCCCGACCGGGACCCGCCGTCCATGACGCCGTACGGTGCAACCACCTAGAGAGGGATGAGTACATGGCCATAACCCCAACCAAGGAGCAGTTCAACGCCTTCGCGCGGCACGACCGTGACGGTGAGGTGGTGATGATCAACCTGCTGCACTTCTCGAGCGAGGACGGTGACCAGAGCGCCGACGGCGCCGAAGCCTCGTCAGGCAGCGACGCCTACCGCCAGTACAGCGACGCCGCCGTCGAGATGGTCGAGGCCAGAGGTGGCCATGTGCTGTGGATGGGGCAGCCCGAACACGTGCTGATCGGCGACACGGCGGCGGACGGCTGGGACATGGCGGTGCTGGTCTCGTACCCGAGCCGGGCCGCCTTCGTCGACATGGTGACCTCGCCCAGCTACACCGACGCCCACGCGCACCGCGAGCGCGGCCTGGACCGGACGGTCCTCCTGGCCTGCCGGCCGCTGGTGAACCGGGTGGACGACCATGGGTGAGCCCACGCCGGGCCGTCGCCGCAACATCCTCTTCATCACCACGGACCAGCAGAGGTTCGACAGCCTGGGCTGCAACGGCGGCGCCGTGGCCCGTACCCCGGTGGCCGACCGGCTGGCCGCGGAGGGGATCAACTACCAGCGCGCCTACAACCAGAACACGGTGTGCATGCCGGCCCGGTCCACCATGCTGACCGGGCAGTACGTGCGTACCCACGGGGTGGTGGCCAACGGGATCCCGCTCCCCACTGATGCCCCCTCCATCGCGTCGTACCTGGCCGAGAAGGGGGGTTATCGCACCGCCCTGTTGGGCAAGGCCCACTTCGAACCGGGATTCGACCCCCAGCTGCACTATGAGGAGAACGCCCGGATCGCCCGGGGCGACACCGGCCCGTGGCGCGGCTTCGAGCGGGCTGAACAGGCCATGCACGCCGCCGCCTGGGGCCGGCATCCCATCGCGCACTACGGGCGTTGGTTGGCCGAGCATCACCCCGAGCACCTGCACAGCTTCGCCGGCTTGCTCCAAGCCGAGCCGGGTGGCGACACCCTGGCCCCCGAGACCAAGAACAACCCCATCCCACGCGAGTGGTACCACACCGACTGGGTGGCCGACCTGACCGTGGATTGGCTCAACTCGGTGGGTGACGACGACCCCTGGTTCTGCTGGATGTCCTTTCCTGATCCCCATCACCCCTGGGATCCGCCGGCATCCGAGCTGCCCCGGGTGCCCTGGGCCGAGCTGGACCTGCCGGCGGGACACCCGGGCTCGGACGAGGAGATCCGGGCGGTGCTCTCGCGCAAACCCCAGCACTGGCTGGCCTACTACGACGGCCGCTTCCCCAACATGGAAGGCGGACCGGCCGGGTTCGTCCCCTCCCGGCTCACCCACGACCAGATTCGCGAGGTGAACGCCAAGGTCCACGTCATGAACGAGTTGATTGACGAGGCCTGCGGCCGGGTCCTGGCCACCGTGGCCGCCCGATCATGGTTGGAGAACACCGACATCATCTTCACCACCGACCACGGCGAGATGCAGGGGGACTTCGGCCTGCTCTACAAGGGGCCGTACCACACCGATGCGCTGATGCGGCTGCCGTTCATCTGGCGCCCGGCCCCCTCGGCCGGCATCAGCCCAGCCGTGGTGAGCGACCCGGTGGGCCAGGTCGATCTGGCCCCGACCTTCTGTGCCATCGCCGGATTGGAGCCGGCCGAGTGGATGCAGGGACACGCCCTGCCCACCGCCGACGGCGACCCCGGGCGCCAGCGCGTGCTCTGCGAATGGGACAGCCAGTTCCCCGGCTACGGGATGCATCTGCGTTCCATCTACCGCGACGGTTGGCTGTGCACGGTCTATGAGCCCTCCACCGCCGGCCAGCCCAATGGGCTGGAGGAGGTATGGGGCGACGGCGTCCTGACCCCGTGCCCGGTGGTGTATGAGCAGACCGGTACCGGGCCCGGCGGCGTGGCCGTATCCACCGGCGAGCTCTACAACGTCAACGACGATCCGTACCAGTTCGACAACCAGTGGGACGACGCGTCGGTGCGGTCGCGCCGCGACGACCTGGTGGCCGACCTCTACGACAGCCTGCCCACCGAAGTGCGCCATCTCAAGGTGGTCGCCCCGGCCTAATGCGGCCAGGGTCCGGCGGTAGCCTGCAGCCATGAGTAGCCAGATCTCCGGCCCGGGGCGCCCGGCCGCGCCCCGATCGTCCAGCCGCTTCCTGCGCAATATGCCGCGCAAGGTGTCACTGGTGGCCGGGCTGGCCGCCGTGCTGACGATCATGATCGGCGCCGGGTTCGCCAGCATGCGGGCCAGTGGCAGCGCCACCTCGCTGGAGACGTTGGTGGTGCGCTGGACTGCGGTGGGGTTCCTGGCCATCGGGGCGGCGGCCTACGTCATCGGTGGCCGGGTGCGCAGCGACGACCGGAGCTGATCCGGCCGGCGTCAGGTAGCCGTGACCGTCGCCACCAGGACCAGGCGGGACGGAACGATGAACCACCGGGCCCGGCGCGGTATCCCGTCGGCGGCGCGGCGCGGCACGACATGGGGGTCCCGCAGCACCAGGGTCCGGCCGGCGCGCCGCACCGTCGCGCTCCCGGCGGCCAGCAGGTTCTGCACCCAGTCCGAATCCTCGCCGTAGGGCAGGCCGACGACGAACTCGCGGCCGTGCCGGTAGGCGACGACGGGGGTGCGGTAGCGGCGACCCGAGCGGCGGCCCTGGTGCACCACCATGGCCCACGGCGGGAGGAGGCCGGCCCACAACCCCTGGACGCGGTTGGTGGCCACACGGTTGAACCGGGCCACCCGGCGACGCATGGTCACAGCGGGCAATGGTAGTGACGACCTTCGGGTGGGGCCGGACGCCTCAGCTCAGGGCCGGGAGGACCGCGGCCAGGAAGCGTTCGGGTGCTTCGACCATCGGGTAGTGCCCCACGCCGTCCAGGCGCACCACGGTGGCGTCGGGTCGGGCGGCCAGCAGGGTGTCGACCATGGCGGGTACGGCGATGGGGTCGTCCAGCCCCCACACAATGTGGAGCGGGGACGGGTCCGACTCAATGGCCCCGGTGAAGCGGCGCTCGTTCTCCCGCCGCTCCTCTATGTAGCGGATGAGCCGAGGCAGGACCAGGTGGCCGTCGTCGTGCAGGATCTGCTCGACCGTCGGTGGCAAGGGATCGTGGCGCGAGCCCTCCGGCGGCAGCGTCGTGTCGGGGCTGAAGGTGTCGCGCAGGCTCTTGGTCAACGAGGCGGCGTTGACCGGCATCCCGGGGGGCAGCTTCTCGTCGGGCAGGCTCAGCAGGAGCTGTTGCCCGTCGGTCAGATGGGCCTGCGCGATGTAGATGCTGCCGTTGGTGATGACGCGCCGGGTCACCTCCACCGGCCACGTCCCCTCGGCCCGCCGGGCCAGGAGCTCGCCGCCGACCGTGTCACCCATGTCATGGGTGAGCAGCGCCAGCCGGGTCAGGCCCAACTGGGCCACGAAGGCGGCGGCCAGGTCGGCTTGGAGGGCCATCGTGTACTGCTGGTCGGGCTTGGCCGAGAGGCCGTAGCCCAGTCCGTCGAGGAGGACGACGCGCCGGCCGGCCCGCAGGGCATCGAGCACAGCGGCGTAGTCGAACGACGAGGTGGGGAAACCGTGCAAAATCAACAGGGGCTCGTGTACCTCGGGCCCGATCGACGGCGCGTCAATGGTGAAGACTCGGTACCCGCCGAGGTCCCGGTGGGTGCCGATGGCTTCCCAGCCTGTGCTGGTGGTGATGGTCATGATCCGGACAACTTTGTCACGACCGGCCCCAGCGCTTCCCAGCTATCGGCCTCAATAGACCAGTAGGAGATGCCATACTCCGCCCGACGCCACTCGAGTTCCTCGACCATCTCGTCGAGGGAGCCCAGCAGGGCGAGGGGGATGTGCAGGGCGTCGTCGGTGCTGATGCCGAAGTGCGGTGCCATGGCCTCGGCTATGCCGGCGGCGTCGTCGGTGATCATGACGAAGCCGATCAGCGCGTTGAGCTCGAGGTCGTCGAAACGTGAGCCGGCCGCCTCCTTGACCCACGCCACCTTCTCCCTGGTGCGCTCGGGCGATGCGTTGGGCGCCGTCTCGGCCCCGCCCGTGCCCTCACGCAGGTTGACGTTGATGCTCACGATGTCAGCGTGGCGGGCGGCGAAGGAGAGCACCCGCTTGCCGCCGCCGCCGATGATGAGCGGCGGCCCCGGTTGTTGCACCGGCCGGGGCAGCAGGGTGTGCTGGTGGACCTGGTAGTAGGTGCCGTCGAAGGAGAATGGCCCATCGGTGCGCAGCAGGCCCTGCAGGACCATGACCGCCTCTTCGAAGCGCGCCACGCGTACCGGCGGGGTGTCGTAGGTCAGGCCGGCCTCCTCGTAGTCGGTCTTCATCCACCCCGCCCCCAGGCTGAGCTCGAAGCGTCCCTCGCTCAGCAGGTCGAGCGTGGCGGCCTCCTTGGCCAGGACCGTGGGGTGCCGGTAGTCGTTGCCGAAGACGAGGGAGCCCATGCGCAAGGTGGTGGTGGCGGCCGCCACCGCGGCCAGGGCCGGCACCGGGGCCAGCTGGTCGCCGAAGTGGTCGGGCATGAGCAGCGAGGAGTAGCCCAGATCCTCGGCCCGCCGGGCCTGGTCGGCCCAGGAGCGGGCGGTGCCCCCGGGCGAATTGCTCAACTGGGCGGCGAAACGGAACTTTCGATCGTGAGGCATGGCGGTATCGTGCCCCATGTGGCAGGGGGTGCGCACAGGGGGCTCTGACCGCTGGCGGCACCGCTCACCGGTGCTGGCCACCTCCCTGGTGGTCGTCCTCTATCTGGCGGCGGCGGTGGCCGTGTACTGGAACGTGTGGTCGGCCGGCGTGGCCCACCAGGCCCAGATCGGGCCCGACACCGCGCTGAACACCTGGTTCCTGGCCTGGACACCCCACGCCCTGGCCCACGGTCTCAACCCCTTCTTCAGCGCGGCGGCCAACGCCCCCTTCGGGATCAACGTGCTGGACAACACCAGCGAGCTCCTGCTGGGCCTGCTCGCGGCGCCGGTCACCGCCCTCTTCGGACCGGTAGCCACCTTCAACCTCCTCATGACCCTGGCCCTGGCCGGCTCGGCCACCTCGGCCTACTTCCTGGCCCGGCGCTTCACCACCTGGCGGCCGGCGGCGTTCGCCGCCGGATTGCTCTTCTGCTTCTCCCCGTACATGATCACCGAGTCGTTCGGCACCCACCTCCACCTGACCTTCCTGGTGCTGCCGCCGCTCATCCTCCTCGTCCTGCACGAGGTGCTGGTGCGCCGGCGCTGGAGTACGCGCCGGTGCGGGCTGGCGCTGGCCGGACTGGTGATCGCCCAGTTCTTCATTTCGCTCGAGGTCCTGGTGACCACCGCCATCACGGTGCTGGTGATCCTGGTCGTCGGAGCGGTGGTGATGCGGCGTTCGATCCGGGAACGCCTGGGCCGCCTCTGGCGCAGCGCGCTGGTGGCCGTCGTGGTGATCGCCCCCGTGCTGGCCTACCCCGTCTGGTTCATGGTGGCCGGTCCCGGCCACATCAGCGGGCCGATCCAACTGGTGCCCCAGGCCTACCGGGCCGACCTGTTCGGTCTGTTCGTGCCCGATCTCCTCATGAAGCTGACCCCGTTCGGCGTCACCACCACGGCCGACCACTTCGCCAACTCCTACAGCGAGAACGGGTCGTACCTGGGCATCCCGCTGGTGCTGACGCTGGCCGCCGGTGTGCTCTGGCTGCGCCGCCGGCCCGGCGTCTGGGTGCTGGCCCTGAGCGGGCTCGCCGTCTTCATCCTCAGCCTGGGCGGGGCCCTGGCCATCGACCATGCGCCGGCCATCAACGGCTACGGGACCGCGGTCGGGCGGGTCCCGTTGCCCGAGGCGGTCTTCACCAAGTTGGGCACGCTGGACAACCTGATCCCGGTCCGCTTCTCGGCCTACGTGGCCCTCCTGGCCGGCCTCCTCCTGGCCCTCGTCCTCCAGGCCCTGCACGAGCGCTGGGCCGGCCGCCGTCCGGCCTGGGCCGGGCCCGCCCTGGTGGCGCTGGTGTGTTTCATCCCGCTCATCCCGGCGGCGCCCCTGACCAGCATCGGGCCGACGACCGTGCCGCCCTACTTCGCCGGCCCGGGCGTCACCGCCCTGGGCCCGGGCAGCGTCACCCTGGTCCTGCCCTTCGCTTCGGAGATCTTCCCCGAGGCCCAGATGTGGCAGATCGGCGGCAGCCATCCCTACCGTTTCACCCTCGTCGGGGGCTACTTCCTGGTGAACCAATCCGATCGGGGCGGGCACGTGGCGTACAGCACCGCGCTGGACTACTCGCACGACTCGCTGGCGGCCGAGGTGCTGGTCGACCTGGGCCGGGGCCAGCAGGCCAAGGAGACGGCGTCGCTCCGGGCGCGCCTGCGGGCGCAGTTCCACCGCTGGCGGGTGGCCAACGTGGTCGTCCCGCTGGCCTACACGCCCAACGGTGCCGCGACGATCGCCTTCCTCGGTTGGCTCCTGGGTCCGCCCTCCCATAGCGACCAGGCCGGGGCGGCGGTCTGGTACCGCATCCGACCCTAGGAGGGGAGCTTGGACAGGCGCAGTGTCTCGACCACCACACTGTCGTGGGGCGCCACCCGGATCCGGAACGACAACAGGGACTGGTGGGCCGTGGTGATGACGATGACGGCATGCCGGTGCGAGCCGGTGCCGGAGCCGGAGGCGGCCGAGCCGCTGCCCAGCGCCACCTGGCGCACCAACGCCCCGGAGAGGTCCAGCGGCGGGGGAGTGACCGAGAGCAGCGCGGCGTCGGTCGGGTGGGCCAGGGTGAGCCAGTTCGAGACCACGCTGCGCTGCTCGTGGGTGGCCAGCAACGACACCGCCGCCGGACGGGTGCCGCCACCGGCCGTGTCATAGGTCACGGTGGCTCGGTACGTCCCGGGGCCGACGTCGGCCAACGGCACCGGTGGGAAGGCCGTCGCCTGGTCGCCCGCCGTCCAGGGCGCGCCGATGGCCGGACCGGACCAGGTCAGGGGGGCGGGCGGTTGGGTGCGCGTCGGGCCCAGCGCCAGCACCACCACCACGGCAGCCGCCAGAGCGACCAGCGCCGGCGCCAACGGCACCCGGTGGATGGGCTCGGGCCGGGACAGCCGCACCAGGACCAGCCCGCCGGCGCAAAGGAGCAGGACCTCCACCAGCAGGTGGGACCAGGTGGCGCCCAGGTGCAGGCTGGGGGCGAGGAAGACGGGCAGGAACTGGCCCACGCCGGGCCACCAGCCCGGGTAGAGGGTGGGGTCCCACGGCGTGAAGGGGGCGAAGGTGGCGTTGATGTAGACGTGGTCGCCCAGGAGGACGGGCACCCCCTGGGCCAGCCACAGCGCGGCCACGGCCAGGCCCACCCCGGCCAGGCGGGCCCGGTGCTGCTCCAGCTTGACCAGGAGGAAGGGGGCCCGGGCCAGCAGCATGGGGAGCACGGTCCACTCGAAGCGGCCGGCCAGGGCGACGCCGCCGAACGGCACGGTCGAGGTGTAGGTCCCGTTGATGACCAGCATGCTCAGCGTGCCCACCACGGCCGCCCCGGCGGCCCAGGGGATCACCCGGCGGGCGACCCACAACCCGAGCAGCCCGATGACCACCGTCGGCACCTGGACCAGCACGCCCTGATGGCGGTCGAAGACCAGGGCCAGCACGTTCGAGGCACTGCCCAGGGTGAAGGTGGGGTTGGGTTGGGGCAGGCCGACCAGATGCCCGAAGAAGTACTGGTTGTAGACGAACAGCAGCCCCCAGGCCGCCACCACGACCGCGGCCATGGCGAGCAGCGCCCGGCGCGGGGCGGTGGACCTAAGGCCGATCACGGCCAGGGCGATGACGCCGCACACCGCCGGGGCCAGGTTCTTGATCTGCAGCCACGGCACGAAGCCCAGGGTGGCGGTGATGACCACCGCCCCGAAGACACTGAGCCGTCGCTGCTGCTCCAGCCAGGCGATCTCGACCAGGGCGCAGGCCAGCAGGACCCCGCTGATCAGGTCGGGATAGACCTGGGTGGCTTCCAGCCACACCGCCGGCGCGGCCAGCGTCAGGGCGAACACCACCTGGCCCCGTCGGCCCAGCCCGGCCAGGCGGGAGGCCCGCTGATGGATGCAGAGGAAGCCGAGCGCGGTGAGGGCGAAGAGCCCGAGCAGGCCGAGCGGGACGGAGCCGAGGGCGATGAACGGTCCGAGCAGCAGCGGGAGCCCGAGACCGTGGGCGAACACGGCGCCGTGCGGGCCGGGGTAGGTCTGGACGATGGCCTGGTTGGTCACGGCGGCGCCGTGGGGCCAGTCGTAGATGAAGTGGGTCAGGAAGTCGCGGCCGTAGTCGGGCAGCGGGTGCAGGCTCAGGTGGCTGACCGCTTGGCCGGCGATCAGATAGTGGGCCTGATCACCCCCGAGGTCACCGCCCTGGGAGCGGAGGAGGAACCAGGTCAGCACCTGGCCCAGCACCATGAGGACGCCGGCCCCCAGCAGGGCGGCCAGCCGGCGGCGGCTGCCTCCGGCCCCGGCCCGGCCGGACAGGATCACGAAGCCTCAGTCGCAGCAGGAGTCACGCCACCCGCAGCTGGCGCAGCGATAGTGGGCGTGCTCGGCCCGCATCTCGCCGGCGCAGTGCGGGCATTCGGAGAACGTCCCCAGCGGGGAGCGTTGGCACGACGCGCTCGGGGCGTTCGACGTGACGGTGGTCGTAGGGGTGGGTTCCACCAGGCGCTGATCGGGCATCGGAGCGAGGGTAGTCCCGCGCCGGCGTCACCGCGCGAATGGCCGGTGGCGGCCGCGGCAGCCGGCCGTCTAGAAAAAGCTGAACTTCGGCACGCCCGAGTCGATGCCCTTGAAGAGGTCGCCCTTGGCGGCGATCAGCTCCTGCGGGGTCCAGGCGGCGTCGCGGGTGATCTGGCCCACCGGCTGGAAGGCGCTCATGGCGTAGATGTTGCCGCCGAAGACCACGAAGATCTGCCCGTTGATGTCGGCCGACTCGGGGGCGGCCAGGAAGACCACCAGGTTGGCGATGTTCTTGGGGTCCCAGGCGTCGAACCCGCCGCCGTCGTCCTTCTGGGCCATGCCGCCGAAGAGGTTCTCGGTCATCCGGGTGCGGGCCCGGGGGGCGATGGCGTTGGAGGTGACGCCGTAGCGGCCCAGCTCGCGGGCGAGGATCCAGGTCAGGGCGGCGATGCCGGCCTTGGCCGCGCCGTAGTTGGCCTGCCCGGCGTTGCCGTAGAGGCCGGCTTCGGACGAGGTGTTGATGATGCGGCCGGTGACCTCTTCGCCCGACTTGGCCTTGTTGCGCCAGTAGACGGCGGCGAAGTGGGTGGGGGCGAAGTGGCCCTTGAGGTGGACCCGGATGACGTCGTCCCAGTCGGACTCGTCCATGTTGAAGGACATCTTGTCCCGCAGGATCCCGGCGTTGTTGACCAGGATGTCGAGCGCGCCGAAGGTGTCGACGGCCTGGTCGACCACGTTCTTGCCACCGTCCCACGAGCTGATGTCGTCGCCGTTGACGGCGGCGTCGCCCCCGTTGGCCACAATCGCATCGACCGTGTCCTGGGCCGGGTGCTCGCCCGCCGCCGTATCGGTCAGCGGTCCGGCGTAGTCGTTGACGATGACCTTGGCCCCTTCGCTGGCCAGCAGGAGCGCCTCCTCGCGGCCGATGCCGCGTCCCGCGCCGGTGACGATGGCCACCTTGCCGTCGAGCAGTCCCATGGTTTCCTCCTAGTGAGCGTGATCGTGTGGTGGTGTTGCGAGGCGCCGCGTGGTCGGGCCCGACGCAACGCCGGCGCCGCCGCGTGCGGCGCGGAGCCAGCAGCATGGCCGATCTGCCTCGACTGCCGCAAAACCATCGGAGGGGCGAAGGATGGGATGCTCAACCCGGGGGCCGGGCCAGCACCTCGGCGGTGACCACGCCCACCAGGGCGGCCGTCTCGGCCCGGGCCCGCTCCGGTCCGAAGCGCTCGGTCAGGCTGACGATCTCCAGCCCGGCCGGCGGGTGGTCCAGCAGCGCCTGGTCGGCCGCCCCGACCAGGCAGAGGACCGGGCCGCGGCCGCCGGCCAGGGCCAGCACGCCACCGGGCACCTTGCCCTGGAAGGAGGGCGGGTCTAGGTGGCCTTCCCCGGTCACCACCAGATCGGCGCCGGCCATCCGCTCGGCCAAGCCGTTCATGTCGGCCACCAGATCGAAGCCGGGCACGATGCGGGCGCCCAGGGCGGCCAGCCCTCCGGCCAGCCCGCCCGCCGCCCCGGCCCCGGGGAGGGCGTCCACGTCGACCGCGTACTCCAGCCGGTAGTGCTCGGCCAGGGCACCGAGGCGGTCGGACAGCACCCGGATCTGGGCCGGCGAGGCGCCCTTCTGCGGGCCGAAGACGGCGGCCGCCTCCCCGAACGCGGTGGTGACGTCGCAGGCCACCACCAGCTCGGTGCCGGCCAGGGCGGCCGGGGAACCGACGGCCTGCACGGCGCCCCACCCCCCGTCGGTCGTGGCCGATCCGCCACAGCCGATGACGATGCGCCGGGCCCCGGCGGCCCGGGCGGCCAGCAGCAGGTGGCCCACCCCGGTGGTGTCGGCGCTGACCGGTTCGTCCCCCCGGGGCTGGGGGAGTAGGGCCCGCCCGGCCGCCCGGGACATCTCGACCACCGCCGTCAGCGGCTGGCCCGGGCGCGCCGGCAGCAGGCGCCACTCGGCCCCGGTGGGGGCGCCCAGCGGACCGGGCACGCTGGTGGCCCGGGCCGTGCCCCCGACCGCCTCCAGCAACCCCTCACCACCGTCGGACATCGGGATCTCGTCGGCCGTCCACCCGGCCCGGCGGGCCGCCCCGGCGGCGGCGGCGCACACCTCGACCGCCGACGCGGTGCCGCGGAACTTGTCCAGGGCGGCGACCAGGTGCGGCATGGCAGTCGAACCTACCTGGTCACTGCGGGTACCTTGAGGGCCATGGCCACAGTGAAGGGCGCGCTGCGCCGCCTGCGCGGCGCACCCCTTCCGCCGCCCTGGGCCGGGCGCTGGCGCAGCCTCTCCCGGCTCTCGGCTCAGCAGGCGCTCGATGTGGTCTACGAGCTCATCCTCTCCCGCGAGCCCGATCCCACCGGCACGGGCAGCTACCTGGGCGGGCTGCAGAACGGGACCATCACCCCGCAGGAGGTGGCCCAGTGGGCCGTGGCCTCGGGTGAGTGGTGGTCGGTCACCCCGTTCCCGGGGCTGGGGCAGTCCCTGCACTTCAGCCGCATGGTGTTCGTGCGCTCGCTGCCGGCGGCCCGGCGCATCCTCGACCTGGGCGGTACGGCACTGGGCAACGCCACCGGCGCCCTCGTCCTGATGGGCTATCCCTACCCCTTCGACGACCTGGTGGTCATCGACCTGCCGTCGGAGGAGCGCAACGCGCTCTACCAGGAGGACACCGCCCACGCCGCCACCCAGACCGCGCTCGGCCCCGTCCGCTACCGCTACCACTCCATGGTCGACCTGTCCGACTACGCCGACGGCTCGGTGGACCTGGTCTACAGCGGCCAGAGCATTGAGCACGTGCCGCTCGACGTGGCGGACACCGTGCTCTCCGAGGTGCGCCGGGTGTTGCGCCCGGGCGGCTACCTGGCCCTGGACACGCCCAACGCCCGGGTGACCCGCCTGCAGCAGGACGAGTTCATCGATCCCGACCACGAGCACGAGTACACCCACGCCGAGCTGCACCAGAAGCTGACGCGGGCCGGTTTCGACGTGGTGGAGTCCAAGGGCCTCAACTACGCCGGGCCCTCGCTGGACCGGGGCCGCTTCGACGCCGAGGAGATCGCCACCGCTCGGGGGCTCTTCAGCCAGATTGAGGACTGCTACCTGCTGGCCTACCTGTGCCAGGTGCCCGAGTAGGGCCGGGAGCCCCAGTAGGCGACCCGGGTCGTCCGGCTCCGCTCAGGGGAGTCCGAGGACGGCGATCGACTGCCCGAGGGCACCCATGGTCTCGTAGGTCTTGCCGTTCTCGAAGGTGATCGGTTGGGCCAGCGGGATGTTCGCCTCCTCGCCGTCGTAAATCTCAATGAGGTCGAGGTCGAGGTGACGGGCCCACGTCGTAATGGCGTCGCGGCTCATGAACTGGTTGAGCGGATGGTCGGAGTGGATACCGGCCACGTTGCCGTCGAAGACGGCCCAGTGGCCGTTCATGGCGAACTCCAAGAAAGAGAAGATGATCCGCCCCTGCGGCTGCAGGACCCGCTTGGCCTCCTGCAGGTAGACGTAGGACTCCTCGTGCCGCAGGTGGGTGAAGACGCTGAAGAAGCAGACGATGTCGGCACTGGCATCGGGCGCCGGGATGGCCAGCCCCTGGGCCTGCTCGAACCGCCAGTCGGGGCGGTTGACCAGGCGGCGGGCGTAGTCCAGTAGGTCGGGCACGACGTCGGTGCCCAGGTAACCGCCCTTCAGATAGCCCGAGAGCGGGGCGGCCAGCCGGCCGGAGCCGCAACCCACATCGATGACGAACCCGTCCGGCGCCAGGCCCTGCCAGATCAGCAGGTCCCGCTCCAGCAGCCCCACGCCCTCGAACTCGCCGCCGATGGCCAGGTGCATGGCGCGGTCGGTGTCCTCGTTGGTGGCGACCAGGGTCTCGACCAGCCGCCGGTAGCGCCCCTCGCCTTCCTCGCCCCCGTAGCCCGACCGCACCGCATCCGCCGGCTGCTCCGCCGCGGCCGCCTGCTCAGCCCGGGCCGCCTGCCGCTTTGTCTTCCTCATCGTGGTTTCCTCACTTTGGGCCGGGGACCCACTTTTCGTGTCACTGAACCGGTGCCGGCTCTCCGGCGTGCTCCTTTGGTGCGGGCGAGAGGACTCGAACCTCCACCCCCAGTGGGGACCGGGACCTAAACCCGGCGCGTCTGCCTATTCCGCCACGCCCGCAGCGGTCCCGCAGCGCGGGTGAACAGGGATTCTATGGTCATGTGCCTGCGGGTGTGTGCCTCGGCAGGTAGCCTGACCCAATGACTCACGCCTTGGAACTCCCCTCAATTGTCGGCGCCGGCGGGGGCGGCGAACCCACTTCGGACATCTACCAGCGGCTCCTCAAGGAGCGGATCGTCTTCATCGGCAGCGCGATCGACCAGCTGACGGCCAACCTCGTCTGCGCCCAACTCATCCTCCTGGAGGCCGAGGACCCGGACCGGGACATCTCGTTGTACATCAACTCCCCGGGGGGCTCGGTCACCGACGGCCTGGCCATCTACGACACCATGCAGTTCGTGCGCCCCGACGTCTCCACCATCTGTGTCGGCCTGGCCGCCAGCATGGGCCAGTTCCTGCTGTGCTCGGGCGCCCCGGGCAAGCGGTTCGCCCTGCCCCACTCGCGCATTCTGATGCACCAGCCCTCAGGGTCGATGCAGGGCCAGGCGGCCGACATCGCCATCCAGGCCGAGCAGATCATCTACCTCAAGCGGATGATGGCCGAGCGCATCGCCTTCCACACCGGCCAACCGCTGGACCGGATTGAGGCCGACTCGGACCGCGACCGCTGGTTCACGGCCGACGAGGCCAAGGACTACGGCTTCATCGACCAGGTCATCGACCGCTCCGTAGCCGCGGCAGGGAGCGTTTAAACGTGGCATTGGATGTCCCGGCGTCAGCGTCGGGCGCCAAACCTCCGAAAGACGGCGGTCCTCCCCAGGACGGCGGCACTCACGAAGGGTTCGGCTTGGCGCGCCCGGTAGCCGACGCCTCGCCCATGGCCGCCGAAGCGGCGGGGTACACCCCGGTCGAGGCCCGCGGCGACAAGGTCACCCGGGTCGTCTCCCCGACCATCAGTGTGCGCCAGCGACTGCGCGAAATCTGGCTCTCCCGTGAGCTGCTGGTCTACCTCGTCCGCACCGAAATAAAGGTCAAGTACAAGAACTCGGTCCTGGGCCTGGTCTGGTCGATGGTGGCTCCGGCCATGACGCTGGCCATCTACTTCATCGTCTTCCAGGTCGTACTGGGCAACAAGCAGCCCAATTTCGTCATCTTCCTCTTCGCCGGGCTGCTGCTGTGGAACCTCTTCTCGCTCGGGGTGCTGACCGGCACCGGGGTCATCGTCAACAACTCGGGCATCGTCAAGAAGGTCTCATTCCCCCGCGAGATCCTGGCCCTGGCCGCGGTGGGCTCGGCCTGCGTCTTCTTCTTCTTCCAATCCATCGTCATGGTCATCTTCATGGTGGTGCTGCACGCCGGGCCGGACTGGTCCTACCTGCCGCTGGCCCTACTGGCCCTGGTCACCGCCATTGTGCTGGCCTCGGCTGTCGCCGTGCTGTTGTCCTCTATCAACGTGTACCTGCGTGACACCCAGCACCTCATTGAGGTCATCCTCACCGCCTGGTTCTGGGCCTGCCCCATCGTCTACGCCTTCCAGGCGCAGATAGCGCCCAAACTGGGTCCCCGTGGGGTGACGTGGGTCTACTTCCTCAACCCGATCACCCCGCTGATCCTGACCTTTCAACGGCTGATCTATGCCCACCCCACCACCTTCGCCGTCATCAAGGGAGTGCGGACCAAGTTCCCCGTGCTGCCCACCCATGGCCACCTCTGGTATCTCGAGCTCGATCTGGGGGTGCTAGCGGCCGCCATCGTCCTCTTCTTCATCGCCCTGGCCGTCTTCGGACGGCTCGAGGGCAACTTTGCCGAGGAGCTCTAGGCCATGAGCAGCGTCGCCGTCGACGTCCGGGATGTCTCCAAGCGCTTCCGCCTGGCCACCGGCAAGTACAACTCGTTCAAGGAGCGGATCATCCACGGTGGGCGATCCCCCCACGAGGACTTCTGGGCCCTGAAGAACATCAGCCTGCAGGTGCGGGAGGGGGAGACGGTGGGCATCCTGGGCCGCAACGGCTCGGGCAAGTCCACGCTGCTCAAGTGCATCTGCGGCGTGCTGCAGCCGACCTCGGGTGAGGTGGTGGTGCGGGGCAAGCTGGCCGGGCTGCTGGAGCTGGGCGCCGGTTTCCAGCAGGACCTGACCGGGCGGGAGAACATCTACCTCAACGGCTCGCTATTGGGCATGACCAAGAAGGAAGTGGACAAGGTCTTCGATGCCATCGTCGACTTCTCCGAGCTGGAGGAGTACATCGACGGGCCGGTGAAGTTCTACTCCTCGGGCATGTACGTCCGGCTCGGCTTCGCGGTGGCGGTCAACGTCGACCCCGACATCCTGGTCATCGACGAGGTGTTGGCCGTGGGTGACGAGCGTTTCCAGCGCAAGTGCATCGACCGGGTCAAGCTCTTCCAGCAGGAGGGCCGCACCATTCTGCTGGTCACCCACTCCCCGGACCAGGTGCGCACCATCTGCGACCGGGCCGTCGTGCTCAGCCACGGTGACATGGTGATCGAGGGACCCCCCGGTGAGGCCGTGCGCGTGTTCCGGGAAGGGTTGTTGGAGGAGGGGGACACGCTCATCGTGCCCGAGGAGGGCGTGCAGACGCCGCACCCCGTGGCCAAGCCGGTGGGCTCGCCCGACGCCAACCACCCGGTTCGGGTGACCTACACCGAGCACCTCTATCCCAAGTGTGACTCGCTGCCCTACATGAGCACCGGTGACAGCTTCACCATCGGGGTGGGCTACCACGCCAACATCGCCACCGACGACGTCGTGTTCTCCCTGGAGCTGCGCGACAGCGACGACAACTCCTTCATGCGCACCGACACCGACATCATGGGGCTGCGCTTCGACCTGCCCCAGGGACCCGGGCTGGTCAATTTCCTGGTGGAGAACATCCCGCTGCTGGACGGCTCCTTCACCTACTCCATCGGGGTGCAGAGCCGGCGGGGGGTGCTCTACGACTGGCGCGAGCCGGCCGGCAAGTGCGAGGTGATGAATCCGGGCAAGACCACCGGCTACATCTACCTGCCCGTCCAGGCCACCCTGGCCCCGCCCTCGCCCGATGCCATCGCCCGCATGGCACCCGACGAGTTGGTCCACCTCGACCAGAGCACCTGAGCCCATGGCCGAGAGCGAGAGCGTGACCGAAGACCCCCGGGCCTACGTGACCCAGGTCATGGCGGAGATCGAAGAGGAGGTGCGCCTGCGCCGGCTGTCGGGTGACCTGCCGCCCAAGCTCGAGCGCGAGCTCGATGAGCTGTTTCTGGCCCACTCCCCGGTGGCCGGTCGTGGCGGCGACCTGACCGAGGCCCTGCGCATGGTGGACGCCGCCACCTTCGTCGACCCGGTGGTGCCCATTGCGTCCGAGCGGGCCGCCGGGGCCGTGGTGAAGAAGGGCATGCGCTCGCTCCTGCTCTGGTACGTGGGGTGGATCACCCACCAGATCAGCCAGTTCGCCTCCGCCGTCAGCCGGACGCTGCACATCATTGACGGGCGGCTCAAGGAGATTGAGCGCACGGTGGCGGTACAACGGGTACCCAGCGCCGGCGTGGTGGAGTTCGCCGCGCCGCACCGTGCCGACGCCTGGTGGGTGACCCCGGCTGTCGACGCCGTGGCCCCGCTCCGTGGCCGCATCGTCCATGCCGCCTGCGGCGACGGTTGGCTGGTGCGACGGATCGTGGCGGCCGGTGGTGACGCCTACGGCGTCGATCCCCGGGTCGACCTGGTCGAGCGCGGCGTGATCGGCGTGTCCGACCTGCGCGGCGAGAGCCTGGCCGACCACCTGCGGGCGGTGGCGCCGGCCGGACTGGGGGCGGTCGTGCTCTCCGGCGTGGTCGACGGCATGGGCAGCGGCGAACGCGAGCAGTTGCTGCACCTGATCGGCGCCGGGCTCGCTCCGGGCGGTGTGCTGGTGGTCCACTCGGTGACCCGGGCCACCTGGGACGGCGACGAGGCACCCTACGAAGCCGATCTGGCGCCGGGCCGGCCGCTCCGGCCCGAGACCTGGCGCCAGCTGCTTGCGCACAACGGCTACCGGGCCAGCGTGCAGACCGGCGCTGACGGCGCCGACTACCTGGTGACGGCGGTCCGGGCCACCATCACGCCCCCCGAGACCCTGGCGCGGTGAGCCCCGGGCCGCAGGGTCCGCCGGCGGCCGTGCACCAGTTCATCCCCACCCTCAACCCGAGGGACGCCACCGGGAGCCACACCCTGTTGCTGCGTGACGCCCTGCGCCGGGCCGGCTGGCGGTCCGAGATCTTCGCCGAGGCGATCCATGACGACCTGGCCACCCGGGCCTACAAGCACTGGATGTACCCGGACCGGGCCGCCCCCGGCGATGTCCTCATCTACCAGTTCTCCACTTCGTCGGCCGTGGCCGAGTTCCTGGCCGGACGGGCCGAACCGCTGATCTTGGACTTTCACAACTTCACCGGTCCGGAGCACTTCGCCGGCTGGGAGCCGCACACCGAGGAACGGGCGGCCCGGGCCGCCGAGGACCTGGCCCTTCTGGCCCCGCGGGCCGTCCTCGGCCTGGCCGACAGCCACCACAACGAGATTGCGCTGCACCGGGCCGGCTGCCGGCAGACCCTGGTGGTGCCGGTGCTGGTCGACTACGGGCGGGTGGTGGCCCCACCCGATCCGCGGGTGGCGGCGGAGCTGGCCGCCGGCCGGGCCGCGGGCGGCGCCGACATCCTCTTCGTCGGTCGCATCGTCCCCTCCAAGGCCCAGCATGAACTGGTCAAGGCGCTGTGGGCCTACCGTCGGCTCTACGACCCGGCGGCCCGCCTCCATCTGGTCGGCGGGACCAGCAGCTTCGAGTACAGCAAGGCCCTGCGCGACTTCACCGAGGACCTCGGACTGTCCAGCGCGGTACGCATCGCCGGCGACGTCTCCGATGCCGCCCTGGCCGCCTACTTCGCCGCGGCCGACGTCTACCTCTCCCTCTCCGTCCACGAGGGGTTCGGTGTCCCCCTGGTCGAAGCCATGGCGGCCGGGGTGCCCGTGGTGGCCCGCGACGTGGGCGCGGTGGCCCAGACGGTGGGGGACGGGGCCCTCCTGCTGGCCAGCATTGAGCCGTCCTATGTGGCCGGCGTCCTGCACCGTGTCTGCACCGACGAGGTGCTGCGCCGGCGACTGGTGGCGGCCGGACGGGCGCGCCTGCCCGCCCTGTCCATCGACGCCGTGTCGGCGCAGGTGGTGGCGGCCGTGGCCACCGTGGCGGGATCCCCGGCGTGAAGATCGCCTTCGTGACCCCGCGTTATGGCCCCCAGGTGATGGGTGGGGCCGAAACCGCCGCCCGCCAGCTGGCCGAGCACCTGCGGGCGCGCACCGACTGGGAATCCGAGGCCTACTCGACCTGCGCGCTCAATCCGCACACGTGGGAGGACGAGCTGGCCCCCGGCGACTCGGTGATCAACGGCGTGCCCGTGCACCGCTACGTCTCGTCCCACGGCCGGCTCCCCGACTTCTACGGGCTGGATGGCCGGGTGCGACTGGCCCCCCGCCTGGCCACCCGTGACCAGGGTCGCCGTTGGGTCGACTACAACGGCCCGGTCTCGCCCGAGCTCATCCAGGCGGTGGTCGACTGCGACGCCGACGTGGTCGCCTTCTATCCCTACCTGTACCACCCGACCGTGGCGGCGATCGGGCAGGTCAAGGTGCCGGCCGTCCTGCACCCGGCCGCCCACGACGAGCCCTGCTTCTACCTCCCGGTCTTCCGCGGCACGTTCGGCGACGCCGATGCGTTCTGCTTCCACACCGCCTCGGAGCGCGAGCTGGTGGCGCGGACCTACCCGGTGGCCGAACGACCGCAGATCGTGCTGGGGCTGGGCGTGGGGGAGTCCGCCGGTGCCGGCCGTCCCGGCGGCGAGGTGCTGGGGCTGGGCGACCGTCCGTACATCGTCAGCGTGGGCCGGGTGGACGAGCACAAGGGCTCCAAAATGTTGGCCTCCTACTTCGCCACCTACAAGGAGCGGCACCCCGGTCCGCTGGCCCTGGCCCTGGTCGGACCGGTCTCCTTCGAACTGGATCCGCATCCCGACATCGTGGTGACCGGCATCGTCGACGAGGCGGACAAGTGGGACATCGTCCATGACGCGCTGGTTTCGGTCTCGCCCTCGGCGCTGGAGTCGTTCTCGCTGGTCGTCCTCGAAGCCTGGGTCGACCGGGTGCCGGTGATCGTCAACGGCGCCTGCGGCCCGACCCGCGAGCACTGCGAGCGCTCCGGGGGCGGCGTCTGGTTCACCTCGTACCCCGAATTCGAAGCGGCCCTGCACCGTCTGCTGAGCGATGCCCCTCTGCGGGCGACACTGGGAGAGAACGGTCGGGCCTACGTCGACCGCTTCTACCAGTGGCCCGTGCTGATTGAGCGCTACGCCGAGTTCCTTGAGACGGTGGTGGCACGCGGCCGGGGCACGCCCGGGCTGCTGTGACCGGCGTCGTGTGTGCCGACGAGTGACGCGCCCGAGAAGTAGATGACGCGACAAACCATGAAGGGGCTAGCAAAGGCCGCAGGAATTCGTTAGCATGTCGGGACCGAGCAAGTGCTGAAGGAGGTGCCACATTGAACATCAACCCCGCGATGAAGATGTCGGGCGCTTCCGCGCTCGCGACGCAACGCTGACTCTGCTGACCGTTCAGCATTGAGTTAGTGGTCGGCGATCTTTCGCTGACGTTCCGTTACCCACTGTGACCGTGAAGTACTCGACCGCGCCCGGTGGGCGTGTGCCGTCTCCCGTCACGCCCTTTTTCAAGGAGTCGTTGTGCATCCCGAATTAACCCACGCGCTCGTTCGCGAGCACCGGGCGGAGCTGCTCCGCCATCAGCAGTACCGACATAGACCCACTGCATCGCCTCGACACTCCCGTCGCCACGGGGTCGGGCGCGCCCGCCGTTCGTTGGGCTTGGCCCTGGTGGCGGCCGGGACGCGGCTCATGCGGGGAACCGCAGTGGATCTACTCGACGGTCGGCCATGACGCCGCCGCGGCGCCAGAAGCGACCTGTGGCCAGGCTGTTTAGCCCAGGGTGAGGTTGAGACGGACCGATCCGGCCGGGTCGGCCACGAACTCGCCGGCACCCTGGGCGGCGGCCAGGTCCTGGGAACCTCCGGCCGCCACGCTCAACGAGCCCTTGGCGACGCCGTCCTTGTAGGCGCCCACGTGTTGGACGACCAGGCTGCCCGGCCGGCCGGCGAACGACCCGGCAATGCGCTCCAGCCCGACAAAGGTGGCCGAGCCGTCGGCGGCATAGGACATCAGCCACTGGGTGGTCGACGTCCCGTCAATGTCACCGGCGTAGGACTTGGTCACGACGGCGCGGGTGACCTTGGGCAGACCGGCTTCTTCGTCGAACGGAGTCTCGTCCCAACTCTTGACGTCAAACGAGGCAGAGATGTCGATATCCATCTTTGAATTGCTACCCGATTCGGGACGCGCAAAAACGTGCGGCCGGACGGCTCAAAACCCGGCGATGCCGACCATCGGGGCGTTGAGTCGGACCGCCCCCTCCGAACCGAGGAACGGCGCGTCGCCGTAGCTGAAGATGCCACCGTCCGCCGCCACGAACCAGTACCCGTTCCCGTCGTCGGTGGCTTGCAGCGCCACCACCGGTTGGTTGAGGTGGATGTTCCCGGTCGAGCCGAAGAAGGGCGCGTTGAAGGCGAAGACCCCGCCATCGGCGGCCACCAGCCAGTAACCGCCAGTGACCGGGTCCGCCGTGATGCCGACGATCGGCGCCTTCAGGTGAAGGCGGCTGGCATCGCCGAAGGCCCCCGCATCCCCGAAGGCAAAGACGCGTCCGCCTGCGGTCACCTCCCAGTAGCCCTGCCCGTCGGGTGTGGCGGCCAGCCCGACGACGTTCTGGCCCGGCGTCGACGCCGCGGATCCGTAGAAGGGCGCCGCCCCGAAGGCGAACACGCCGCCATCGGCGGCCACCAGCCAGTAGCCCTTGCCACTCGGTGTGGCCGCCATGCCGACGATGGGCTTGTTCAATCGGATGCCGCCGGTGGACCCGTAGAACTGGGCGTCGTTGAAGGCGAAGACCCCGCCGTCGGCGGCCACCAGCCAGTAGCCGCCGTCGGCGGACGCGTCGGCCATGCCCACCACGGGTTGGTTGAGGTGGAGGCCACCGGTACTCCCGCAGAACTGTTCCCCGCCGAAGGTGAAGACGCCCCCGTCGGCCGCCACCGTCAGATAGCCGTGGTCGGCGGCTGGCGGACGTTGGCACACCGGCAAGGTGGCCGACGGCGCACCGGTGAAGCCGGTCAGTTGGGCGTCGTGATGGAACTGGGGCCAGGCACCCGGCTCGTCGGCCCGCGAGCCGTTGGTACCCGAGACGGTGAAGTGCTGGACCATGCCCTGGACGTCCTGGTTCGAACTGCTGGCCAGGGCGAAGTAGCCGGCCACCGTGATCCCGATCGAACCGTTCGGGTCATCGGTGACCAACGGCGCATTCTGGAACCCGAACACGGCGCCCGGCGGGGTGACGCCACCCTGGCCCGAGCCGTCGTCGACGTCGGCCAAGACCGCTCCGTCGCGCCCGTCCAGGATCTCCAGTCCGCCGGTGGTGGCCACGATCACATCCTGTGACCCGTCACCCAGGAGGTCGGCGGTGGTGACCGACCCCAGGACCTCACCGACCACGGGCTGGCGCCAGATGGTGGCACCGGTGCTTGCGTTGAGTGCCCATACCGAGCCGTGCCCGTTGCCGGCGTTGGTGCCTTCCGCCACCGCCAACTGGCCGTTGCCCTGCAGGTCGGCCAGGGCCGGGCTGCCCCCGGTGGTGCCGTCGAGGGTGTGGCTCCAGACCTGGTTGCACTGGGTGTCGAACACCTTGACCGTGTTCTCGTCGCTGGCCCCGAAGAAGCTCCCGGTCCCGGTGGCGATGCCGAGCATCCCGCCGGGCAAAATG
>DASZMA010000010.1:0-18359 GCA_035552095.1 Acidimicrobiales bacterium
CCGCTTGAGACAAGGGACGAAGGCGCCAGCCCTTCGTCGAAAGGGGGGTATTTTGCTCGACCCTATTGACGATCAGAATTGGGCCAGTCACCAGAACGGCCACTCCGCTCCTGGGCTCAAAGGTGCTCTAGAGGATCTTCGGACTGGGACCGTCACGACCTGGCTGCGCTTGGAATGGGATCGGGTCGGCGCCTGGGGTCTGGTCATCGCCGGCATTGTCCTCTTAATAGTGGGCTACTTCGGCGTGAGCGGAACCGTCTTTCCTGCTGAACAGCTGCCCTTCGTGATCAGTGGCGGTATCGGGGGCCTCTGCGCCCTGGGCCTCGGGTGCGCGCTGTGGCTGTCGGCCGACCTCCGGGACGAATGGCGAAAGCTCGACCGGATTGAAGCAGCGATACTCCAGCGAGCACCCGCCGATCTGAGCGGGAGCGGCTCGTCGCAACAATCCGGGCACGGAGGATCGTTCGCCGACCTCCAGAGTGATACCTCCTCGGCGTGAACGGAAGTTCGTCGGCGGAGCGGGAATCAGCCGGTCCCTGGGGCGCTGAAGACATCGTCCGTTGGTCGACCACCGTATTGCTGGGACTCGCTCTGGTTGCGGTGGGCGGATTCGAAGCGCACAGCCAGAAACTGTTCCATCACCAGTTCTCCTGGACCGCCCTGGCCACCGCGGGAGCCATCGCCGTCTTCTACGGCAACGCGGTCTGGCTGCTGCGCGGCCGACGACGGATAGGTGAGCGCATGCATTCGCTCTTGAGGTCGTATGACCCCGCTCAAGCTCGCCGTCAAGCTGTCGGGGAGAGTGGGATCCAATCAACAGGGCGGGTTCCCGATCGCGGTGAGTTGGTGGCGCCCCTCGGGGCCACCTACTTCCACCGTCCACGCTGCCCCCTGGCGCGTGGGCGGGAGACGGTGAGCGCGAGCAGAGCCGGGCACGCGGCAGCGGGTCGGGTGCCCTGCGGAGTGTGCGCGCCATGAGCGCCTTCGCCATTGCGGTGGTGTTGGGACTGGCCACCGGGTCCATCTACTCACTTACCGCGATGGGTCTTGTTCTCACCTACAAGACTTCGGGGATCTTCAACTTCGGTCAGGGCGCCATCGCCGCCGCCTCCGCCTATTTCTTCTACACCCTTCGCCAGACCGAGAGTATCCCGTGGCCATTGGCCGCCCTCATCACGGTCGGATTGGTGGGGGTTCTGGGCGGTTGCCTGCTCGAGCGCATGGGCTACGCGCTGCGCTCTGCTCCCGTGGCCTCAAAGGTGGTGGCGACGGTCGGCCTCTTTGTCGCCATCCCCGCCCTCCTCAGCGCCTGGTATGGAACCTCTGGTCGACCGTTTGACAACATCCTGCCCACCCAGACGGTGCACCTCTTCGTCAATGTCGGAGTCAACCAGATCATCATCTTCGCGCTGGCGACGGGAGCGGCCTTGGGCCTTAGCTTGTTCTTCCGCCGCACCCGGCTGGGCATCGGCATGCAGGCGGTGGTTGATGACCCCGACCTGCTGGCGCTCGAGGCACGCAATCCGGTGGCCGTACGCCGCTGGGCCTGGGTCATCGGGACATCGTTCGCCGCCGTGTCGGGGATCCTGATCGCTCCCACCATCGGGCTCGACGCGCCGATCCTCACCCTGTTGGTCGTCCAGGCCTTTGGAGCCGCCGCCATAGGGTCGTTCACCAGCATTCCCCGGACCTATCTCGGTGGCCTGATCGTCGGCGTCGCCACATCGCTCTCGCAGCTCTATTTGGCTGGACACTCGGGCTTTCAGGGATTCCCGCCGTCCATGCCCTTCCTCATCCTCTTTGTCGTCCTTCTGCTGAGCCCCAAGCGCCTGCTCCTGGAGAAGGGGGCGCGCCTGGCCCGGCGACTTGAGTTCGCGCCACCGCTGGACCGGAAGTTCTCAATGCCCGCCTCGCTGATGGGTCTTGGCCTGCTCATTGCCTTGCCCCAGATCGTCGGATTCCGACTCCCGCTCTACATGACCGGACTCACGTTTGTCATCCTCTTCTCCTCCCTCGGGCTGCTGGTGCGCACGTCCGGCCAGGTCTCCTTGTGCCACCTGGCCTTTGCTGCCGTAGGGGCATCTTCGTTTGCGCACTTCTCCAGTCTCGGGGTCCCCTGGCTGCTGGCCGTACTGTTCGCCGGGCTGATCACCATGCCCATTGGGGCCGTCCTGGCCATTCCGGCCATCCGGCTCCCCGGCATCTACCTGGCCATTGCCACCTTCGGCTTCGGGATCCTGCTGCAGCGCTTTGTCTTTACGAACGCCATCATGTTCGGCTTCAGCGACTCGCGCACCGCCCCGCGCCCGCATCTGGGCGCGTTACACCTGGGAACGGACACCGGCTACTACTACGTGATCCTGGCGGTCACGCTCGCCTGCTGCGCTCTGGTGGTCCTGGTCCAGCGCAGCCGGCTTGGACGGCTTTTGCGGGCACTGGGCGATTCACCGGTCGCCCTCGACGCCCACGGCACCAATACCAACCTCATCCGTCTCCTGGTGTTCTGCATTTCGGCCGGGTTGGCCGGCATAGCCGGGGCATTGAGCGGTCCGGTGACCGGCTTTGCCAACGGGCTGTCGTTTGACTACTCGGTGTCACTCCTCCTGATCGCCGTGCTCGCTTTGGCCGGACGCCGCACGATCGTCTCGGCCTTCATTGCCGGCGCCCTCATCGAAGTTGTCCCCGGCTATATCACCAACGCCACGGTGAGCACCTACATCCCGGCCATATTTGGATTGGCCGCCATCGCGGTTGCCATCGCGCCAGGGGTCGGTGTTTCGGGGCGGGTCCTCTGGGGTGCTCGCTCCCGGGAACGCAGCGGCGCCTCGCCTGTGCTGGAACGCACAGCCATGGCGGGCGTGCATCTCACCCGGTTCGGCCTGATCAGTCCAGAGATGTTGAGCACGGAGAGACGGCCATGACCGACGAGGGACTACGGATTTCGGATCTGTCGGTTACCTTCGGTGGGTTGGTGGCGGTGGACCACGTGACCCTTGCCGCACCCACCGGGATGGTGACCGGACTGATCGGCCCCAATGGCGCCGGTAAAACCACCACCTTCAATGCCTGTACCGGCACCGTGCCGGTGAGCGCAGGACAGGTGAACTTCTTGGGGCGTCAGATCAGTCACTTCAGCCCGGCCCGCAGAGCCCAGGCTGGGTTGGGTCGAACCTTTCAACGCATGGAGCTCTTCGATTCGATGACCGTGGCCGAGAATGTCGCACTGGGAGCGGAGGCTGGACTGGCCGGTCGACGGCTGTGGTCCCACTTTGTCTCCTCACCCGCGCAACGCAAGGAAATCGTGGAGCGAACCGAGTTCGCGCTGTCTGAATGCGGCCTGGAGCACCTGCAGACATGGCGAGTTCGTTCCCTGTCTACCGGCCATCGCCGTTTGGTCGAACTAGCCCGCGCCTTGGCCAGCCAGTTTCGGTTTCTCCTCCTTGACGAGCCGTCTTCGGGTCTCGATCGGACCGAGACTGAGCGCTTTGCCGAGATCATCTCTCGATCCACCGGTAGTGGACTCGGCATTTTGCTGGTCGAGCACGACATGGCATTGGTCCGCGAGGTGTGCGCCTATGTCCATGTCCTCGACTTCGGCAAGCTGATTTTCGCCGGCACGATGGCCCAGGTGCAGGACTCCGAAATCGTCCGGCGGGCCTACCTCGGCTCGGAAGCGGCCTGATGCTCCAACTGCTCGACGTCAGCGCCGGGTATGACGGTTCAACTGTCGTGCACCACGTCACGGTTGACGTGCCAGACGGATCCGTAGTGGCGCTCCTGGGGCCCAACGGCGCCGGCAAGACCACCTCGCTGCGAGTGGCGGCCGGCTTGCTCAGCCCCACCAGAGGGCGGGTCGTCCTCGACGGGATGGATGTGACGCGCCGGCCCCCGTACGAGCGGGCCCAGCGTGGCCTGTGCCTGATCCCTGAGGGGCGGGGGATCTTTGCCGCTCTCAGTGTGCGGGAGAACCTGGTGCTGCAGGTCACCGATGGTGCGGAAGCTGATCTGATCGATCGGGCCGCCCAGGCCTTTCCCCGTCTCGGGAAGCGCTTGAACCAGATCGCCGGCACGTTAAGCGGCGGGGAGCAGCAGATGTTGGCGTTGGCCCGGGCCCACCTGGCTCGAGCCAAAGTCGTCCTACTCGACGAGGTCTCCATGGGCCTGGCGCCCGTGATCGTCGATGAGATCTTCGAGTTCATCGCCGGCCTGCGCACGAGCGGGGTTTCACTATTGATTGTCGAGCAGTACGTCCAGCGGGCCCTGGAGATAGCGGACTACGCGTACGTGCTCAGTCGGGGCGAGGTCAATTTCGTCGGCGAGCCCTATGAGCTCGAAACATCCGCCGTTCTGGAGTCATACCTCGGATGAGGCGGACCGAACAGGCGAAGGCGATGATCAAGGAGGGACGGCGACCAGCTCGGCGCGCCGTCAGCCGGCCCGCCCAGTGGCTGACGGCGACGGCGTTGCTCTCGGTCGGGGCGCTCCAACTCGTGGCCCCGGTCACGGCGTCGGCCTCTGGCGCCACGCCGGTAGCGCCCACCACCACCACCACCACGACCGCGCCTGCCACCACGAGCACGAGCAGCACCTCGGCAAGCAGCGCCGGCGCCGGCTTCGGCACCTTCAACGCGCTCGGCCGGTCCGATGGCCTGAGCATTGAGGTGGACGATCCTTCGGCGCCGATCGTCTCGAACGGTCAGCTCATCTTCGCCAGCGACTCATCGTCCCAGGCCCAGTTGGACTCCCTAGGCCAGTCCCAGGCCTTCTCCTCGGTGCCGTACCCGGGGCCCCTGGTGGCCAGCCTGCCCAACCTGGTCAATGGGCTCTTCTCGGGACAGATACCGCCGCTGCCGAGCTACCCGTTGTATGTCTCCTCGCAGTACCCGACGGCACCCAGCGATGTGGTCAATCAGGGTCCCTATGAGATGGACGCCACCAGCGGGACCAGTGATGCCAAGGCGCTGGGGATCATCGGCGCCGTGAACGGCTCGCCCTCGGTCGCCAACCTGAGTTCGTCAGCCGAAGCCGTTCAGAATGCGGACGGCAGTGTCACGGCCACGGCTGACAATGCCCTCAAAGGGCTGGATTTCGGGCCGGGCAGCCTCCTTCAGGTTGACGGCGTGCAGTCCTCGGCGACGGCGACGCAGTCCCCCGGACAGTCGCTGCAGACCTCCTCGACCTTGAGCGTGGCTACCCTCAGCATCGCCGGCATAGGGCTGTCGATCACGGACAAGGGGCTGGCGGTCGACGGTCACCAGGTCGCCGCGCTCGGCCTCACCCAAACCATCACAACCCTCCTCCACGCCCTCAGCACCCAGGGGCTCACCCTCACGTATCTGCCGGCCAAGCAACTCCCTGATGGCGTGCAGTCGGCTGCCCTGGAGATCCAGGAGCAGAAGAACATTCCCGGACAGGGCAACGTGGTCGTCACGCTGACCATCGGGGCCGTCATGGCCACCATCGATTCAACGGTGGCCCCGACGCTGCCCGAGACCTCGGCCCTGCTGCCCCCGACGACGCCCCTTGTCCTACCCTCGCTCTCGGCGCCCTTCTTCGGCGGTCCGAGCTCGGGGAGCGGCCTGGCCACGGCGAGCGGTACCACCAACCCAACCGGTGGTGCCATCTCGCACCGGCTGTACGAGTTCGTGCGCAAGGCGCTCAACCTTCGGGGATCGGCCAGTCTCCTCTACCTCGTCCTCCTGGCCGGTGCGCTCGTCGTCCTGCTCGAGACGGAGCTCTTTCGCCGCCTCGGGGTCCAGTTGCGGATCTTTCGCCGACCGGGCCGCACCCCCGGAGGTCATCCATGAGACACACCCCGGCGCTCGCGCTGATTCAGAGAGGAACCCAATGAAAGTCGGACCGGTAAAACTCAACGGACGAACCGAGCTCCTCGCCGCCCTGGCAGTCGGTGGCCCGCTGCTGATCGTCGGGATCGCGTCGACCAGTCCCGCGGCAGCCACGGCATCAGCCCCACCGTGCGTGTCGATCCTGACCCCTACCATCGGCGCGTTCAAGGCGGGCAACACCGTGGTCCTGGGCGAGGTCGCGGCTGCTCCCGGGCTGGTCAGCGGGGCCGTTCTCGGTCCTCTGGCCCAGATCCCCGGGGCGGAGGAGGCCGGCTCAATCCTGTTCAAGGCGTTCCCCGCCATCGACGCGCTAGCCAACGCGCTCGCCGCTCAGGGAGGGGCGGGACTTTCGACCTTCAATCAGTCGATCGCCCCGTTGAGCGCAGCCAATCCGGCTCTCAATGCCCTGGTCGCACTGGGCTCAAACGGGCTCGGTGGCTCGTCCACCGCCCTGGGAAACAGCATCGCTCCGTTTGACGGGACGCTGGCCCAGCTGTCCCAGACCATCGCCTTCTTCTCTTCGGCGACGTGCAGCCAATGACCGCACGACGAGACCCGTCCCTGACCAAAGGAGCGATCGCCGTGTCCGATCGACCGACCAAAAGAAAGGCGCGTTGGGCGACCTGGCTCGCGCTGACCGCCGTCCTCCTCCTGGCCGCCAGTTGTGGCAATCGCCTCCCCCACTCAGCCGTCGTAAAGGCACAGGAGGGCTCGGTGGTCAAGGAGGCTCTCGGCGTGGTGAGCGGTGGTGCGGCGCCGGCCGCTCAGGCCGGCAGCGCGGCCGGTACGACCGGTACCACGGTGCCGACGGGATCAGCCGGCGCCAGTGCGGGCGGAACCGCTGCCCCCACCTCCCCGGGTGGCAGCGGGACCCACGTCGCCACGAGCAGCGGATCAACGCCGGCTTCGGCATCAGGGGGCGCGACCGGGTCGACCATCGTGTTGGGGAACGTGGGCACGTACAGCGGCGTGGTGGGCTCTTCGACCTCGTCAGCCCAGCCGATGCTCCAGGTGTGGGCCAAATGGGTCAATGCCCACGGCGGCCTGTCCGGACACCCGGTGCAGGTGATCTCGGCTGACGACGCATCCAACCCTTCGACCAGCCTGTCACTCACCGAGAAGATGGTGCAGCAGGACCATGTGGTGGCGTTCCTCGACAACGTGCAGCCGCTGACCTTGACCGCCAGTCTGAACTACCTCCAGCAACAGGGAATTCCCGTCGCCGGAGGAGATGTGGCCTCTCCCACCTGGAATCAGAGCTCCGACCTCTTCCCTCAAGGCACGGCCATCAACAATCTGTACGACAACGGCATTAAGGAGGCGGCCAAGCTCAGCGGGCAGAACAAGCTCGGCGTCCTCTACTGCGTGGAGACCCCGGATTGCACGGACGCCTACACGGCGCTCTTCACCAACGGTGGGGGCAAAGCGGCCGGCCTCGATCCCGTGTACTCGGCCCAGGTTTCATTGACCCAACCCGACTTCACCGAGGAATGCCAACAGGCCCAGTCGGCCGGCGTTACCCTCCTCGTCGGCGCGGTGGATGCCGACTCACTCGAGCGCATGGCCCAGGACTGCAACAGCTTGGGCTACAAGCCTCAGTACGTGGCCTATTCGCTGGTGGTAGTCAACGGCCTCAAGTCGGATCCCTACCTGGACGGACTGATCGCCCCGACGCCCAATTTCCCCTGGTTCGCCGGGAGCAATCCCGCGTCCTCGGCCTATCTCCAGGCGGTGCAGCAGTACGACCCGACCCTCGAGACCTCAGCCGGAACGGCCTCAATGTGGGCCGCCGGCGCCTTGCTCCAGCAAGCGGTGGCCAACCTCAATGGGGCTGCCCCCACGTCGACCAACCTCACCAAGGGGCTGGATGCCATTGAGAACAACAACCTCGGCGGCCTGGCCCCTCCCCTCTCGTTCACGGCCGGCCAACCGGCGCCCCCGGCGGCGTGCTACTTCATTACGCAGGTGAAGGGCGGGGCCTGGACGGCGCCGGACGGGAACGGGCCCATTTGCTGAGGAACCTGGCCATTCCACCGACCCCCCGGCCAACCCGCCGGTCCGGCCGGGGGGTCCGGCCGCCACGGGCGACACTCGGCCTGCTACTGCTGGTGCTGCCGGGGTTGGCCGCGGCCTGCACCGGTCCCACACGCGCCGGCGTCGACAGGCCGCCGTCCGCGCCCAGCGTCGCGGTGGGATCGACGCCCAGTCCCAGCACCACCGCCGTACCTACTCTTGGGTCCAGTGCTCCGACCACCACCCCGGGTGGCGCCGGTTCCATCGTCAACCCGATCTCTGGCGTCTACGACGCCGAGTACCTTCCGGCCACGGCGGGTACCTACGCCGAACAGGTGGCCGACGCCTACGACCTGAACGGTCGGACGGTCCTCGTCACCAGCACCGGATCGCTCAGCGTGCAGGCGGCCGGCCCACCGGGCGGGCAAACCTGGGCCGAATCCTCCGGGCCGGGGCAGCCCACCGACGCACTCCAGGTGCTGTTCAGCCCGACCGGCGTCACGCTGCAGTCCGAGTCCCTCGCTCTCTCTGCCTCCACCCTGCAGTGCACCTTCACCCCCGCGGTCCCCATCCTCCCGCTCCACCCGTCCTTCGGAAGCACGGTCAGCTCCAACGCACTCTGCGGGACGTTTTCCGCCGTCGTCACCACGCTTGAGCAGGGCGCCGGCACGATCACTCTGGGTGGAGTCGACTACGCCACCCTCGAGGTGCAATCGACCATCGTGACCAAAGGCACCACGCCGGCCACCATTATTGAGACCAGCTGGGTCTCTCCCGCCCTCCGCATGGCCGTCCGATCGGTGCAGCGCACCAGCACCAAGTACAACGGACTGCCGTATCAGATCACCACCACCACCTCGCTCACGGCTGCGCAACCGTCGTCATGAAGGGAGACCCACTATGGGCGTAGAACTGAGTGAGGAGAAGATCTGGCGCGCCGTGGCGGAGGCTCCCACCGGAATCGTGACGACGTTGCGCCAGGACGGGTGGCCGGTCGCCCTCCCGGTGTGGTTTGCGGTCCTAGCCGGCGAGATCTACTTTCGCTCGCCCGCCACCAGCAAGAAGGTGGCCCGCATCCAACGTGATCCCCGCGCCTCGTTCCTGGTGGAAAGCGGCGAGAACTGGCGGGAGTTGCGGGCCGTCTCCCTGAGTGCCACGGCGACCGTGGTCAGCGATCTGGATCTGGTGGAGCAGGCGCTGGCCGCTCTCGCGCGCAAGTATGACGGCCGGCGACAGAGCCGCTCCACCCTGCCCGAGGCGACCGTGCGCCACTACGAGCATGGAGGGACCGCAGTGATCCGCCTCCATCCGGTTGGTCGCCCGATCTCCTGGGACAACCGCCGGATTGCGCCGAAGGCGCCTTCCTAAGGGAGCAGGTCAAGTACAGTGCGGGCCGCCCGCGGCCCGTGGGCGAGGTGTTCACTGGCCGAGCGCAGATGCCGGTGCCAGAACTCCTCGGCTTTGACGGCGTCGCCGCGGCCGATGAGCTCCACCAGGTGGACGTGGGCCCGATGGGCTTCCGCCAGCGCATCGGAAGACTCCTTCCGGCGTGGCGCGCTCTGCTGGGTGCGTTCGACCTGCTGTCCGATGAGCCGATTGGCCACCGCGCTCAACATGGAGAGCACCCGGTTGTCGGTCAGGTCAACGACCAAGCGGTGGAAGCGTCCTTCAGCTTGGCTGAGCGACACCTCGTCGTCCGCCGCCGCCTCCTCCTCAAGCGCACGGCGCAACGTCTCCATCAGCCCCGGCTCGTCATGGCGCCGAGCCAAAATGGCCACCGCCGGCGCCTCAATGTAGGTCCGTCCGACGTGGACGTCGTCCAGCGTGGCGCCCTCAAATTGCAACAGGAGCCCGGCGTACGAGGCCACGAACCCGATGCCGGGGGCCCGAACCCGGCCACCGCCGCCACCGCCGCGCCGAACCTCCAGCAGGCCTTCGGATTCGAGCACCCGGAAGGCATCGCGGATCGTCGTCCGAGCGACATCGAAGGCCGCCATCAAATCCCCTTCAGGAGGGAGCAGCTCCCCGGACTGGTACTCGCCGATCACGATCCGGCGCCGGAGGGTCTGTGCCACCACCTCGGCCACCTTCGGGATGCGGATGCGCTCCGTGCTCCGACTGAACTCCAATCTGTTCCCCTTCATCGACCGGTAGAGACGTTCCATGTTACGACGATCGATTCCCTCCTGTCCGAACCCCCACCCCTCCCTGGCCGACACACCTGCCATCCTAATCGTTCTATTATTAATCGAATAGGGGTTATCCGCGTTCAATGGCTCGGAGGGCAGCGGGCATGCACGACACCACGCCGAGGGCAGCGGTCCGGCTACCGCCGTGGCAGCACATGGCGGGGTCGGAATTCCAGAGGATGCTGCGGGGGTACCTGATGGACCACCATCCGGGGCCCGGACCTCGGGATCCTCTGGCCCGCCTCGAGTTCCAACGGCGATGGGCGGCCACCTTGGCCGACGATGGGTGGGCCGCCCCGGCCTGGCCGCAGCGGTTCGGAGGAATGGACCTGGCCCTGGACAAGCTCCTCATCTATTACGAGGAGATGGCGCGGGCCGGTGTCCCGCCCCACCCCTCGCCCAATGCCTTCATCGTCGCTCCGACCATCATGGCGTCGGGCTCCGAGGCACAGTGCCGGCGCTACCTTCGACCGATCGTGCGGGCCGAAGAGCTGTGGTGCCAGGGATTCAGCGAACCCGATGCCGGTTCGGACCTGGCCGCATTGACCACCCGGGCCCACGCGGTGGGCGACCGGTACATCGTCACCGGGCAGAAGGTCTGGACCAGCAAGGCCATGACCGCCGATTGGATGTTCGCTCTCGTCCGCACGGGTGCGCCCGACTCGCGCCATCGGGGCCTTACCTACCTCCTCATCGACATGCGGTCTCCCGGCCTGACCGTCCGACCGCTCCGGGATCTGACCGGGGGCAGCTGGTTCGGTGAGGTCTTCTTCGATGATGTCGCCGTCCCGATCAGCCAGCGGGTGGGGGCCGAAGGAGAGGGCTGGCGTCTGGCCCGCCACTCCTTCGGGCATGAGCGCTCCTCTTCCCGCATCGCTCAGGTGGTGCGCTATGAGCGCATCGTCGACGAGCTCATTGCCCTGGCCCGTTCGACCGGCCAGGCCAGCGACGCCAACATTCGGCAGCAGCTGGCCGCGGTCGCCATCGGGAGCCGCCTCCTCAAAGCGACGTTCGAACGCGTCATGGCCCGGGTGCTGCGCGGTGAGGACCCCGGACCCGCCTCTTCCATCTCTCGCCTTTTCCTGGCCACATTCGAGCAGCGACTGCACGAGGTGGCGCTGCTCGTCCTCGGGCCGGCCGGCATGCTGGCGCCCGACCATCCTGACGCCGACGGCTGCGGCCGCTGGATCTGGGGTTTCCTCAACACCCGTGCCTCGACCATCGGCGCCGGCACCTCGGAGATCCAGCGATCGATCATGGCCGAGCGTGTCCTGGGGTTGCCCCGCTGACCACCGGGCCGGATCGTCTCAGGACATCAGGTCGACCAGGGTGTTGGCTCCACCCTCGCGCATCAACACCTGGCGGGCGGCTTCGAGGTGCGCCCGCCAGAACTCCTCCGCCGCCACGGCGTCTCCGGCCTCAATCAGGCCGATGACTTCAATGTGCTCGCGGTGCCGTTCGGCTCCATGGCGGTATTTGGCCTGATTGACGGCGTAACGGTCGGCATGCTGCTCAATGACGCCGTGCAGCATGGCTCCGAAGGCGGTCAGCGTCAGATTGCCGCACCGCTCAATGATGATGCGATGGAACTCCAGCGCCGAGGCCCGAAAGGCGGCCCGATCGTGCACCAGCTCGATCTCGCGGTCCAGAGCGGCCTTGAGCGCGGCGATGTCCTTGGGATCCCGTCGCCGGGCCAGCAGCGCGACGGCCGGCGGCTCCACGACCGCCCGGGCCCGGTGCACCTCGTCCAGGGTGACCTGTTGGTACTGCAGGTAGGTGCCGGCCCGACGGGCCAGGGCATCGTTCGTCGGGGCGTTGACCATGGCCCCGCCGCGCGAGCCGCGGCGGACGGTGATCAGCTGCTCCGATTCGAGGATGCGCAGGGCGGCCCGCAAGGTCGGTCGTGACACATCGAACTCTTCGACCAGGCGGTTCTCGGGCGGCAACCAGCTCCCCACCGGCAGCTTCCCGCTGACGATGGTGCGCCGCAGGCTGTTCGCCACGACTGCTGCTGCCTTGGGAGTGCGCGCCGTGAGCGGGGTGGAGGCGGCACTCACGCCGTTAGTTTGCCAGGTGGCCACCGGAACCTCCGACCTGGACGGGCGACGACCGCCGCCGGACGAGGAAGTCAGGCCGCTCGCCCGCCCGTTGCGCCCTCAGGCCCTCCTGGAAGTCCGGACCGGCCAACGCCGCGTCCATGTCCGCGACGGAGGCTCGGTAGGCCCCCTCGAACTCCCCATCGGCATCGACCAGCACCGAGCGCTTCATCGTCCGCAGCGATTCGGCCGAGCTGTGCCGGGCCAGTCGCCGGGCGTACGCCGTGACCTCGGGGAGCAGGTCGTCCGCCGGCACGACCCGTTGCACGAAGCCCAGGCGATAGGCCTCTTCGGCGCTGCGGGGCGCCGGGTCGTAGAGGAGCTCGAGGGCCCGGGCCGAACCGACCAGGCGGGGCAGCACCCAGCCGATGCCGTATTCGGCCGGCAGCCCCAGCGCGGCGAAGCTGGTGGCGATCTTCGCCCGGTCGCTGGCCCAGCGCAGATCGGCGTAGGCCGCCAACACGAAGCCCACGCCGGCGCAGGCGCCGTTGATGGCGGCGATCACCGGCATCGACACGGTCATCGGCGCCACGTGGTTGTGTCGCAGTCCCGGTGGGCACCATTGGGGGTAGGGCGGCAGCTCGGTCTTCTCTTTGACGTAGGCCCCACCGGCGGTGCCTATCTGTTGCAAGGCTCCGGCATCGGCTCCGACGCAGAACGATTCTCCGGCGCCGGTGAGCACCACGACCCGCACGTCGGCGTCGCCCTCAGCCTGGTGCAGGGCCCAGCGGTATTCGACCGCCATCGGTCCGGACCACGCGTTGTGGCGCTCCGGGCGGTTCAGCACAATGAGGGCCACGCCCTGGTCGACGTGATAACCGAGATGCTCGAACTGGTCCGGTTCCACGGTCAGCGGGTCTCGTGGGGCGGACGCGGCCCGGCTTCGAATTCGATGGCCGAGAGCGGGTTGGCCAACTGGGGGTAGTGCAACGGGATGTCCCGCCCGCCGTGGGCCGACATGTGGAGAGAATCCCAGATCGCCTTGACCGTTCCCTGCACCGCCAGTGGCGGCTTGGCGGCCAGCCGGAGCGCCAGCGCATGAGCTCGAGGTCGCAACTGCGCCGAGGGCAGCACCTCGGAGACCAGTCCCACCTGGTACGCCCGTGCCGCCGACATCCGCTCATCCAGGCCGAAGAGGGCGATTCTCATCACCTCGCCCATGGGCATGCGGCGCAGCAGCCCGATCGGCTCGAGCGCCGACACCATGCCGTAGGAGGTATGCGGGTCGAAGAACTCCGTGTCGTCGGCGCAGATGACGATGTCGGCTTCGTTCAACCAGTAGAACGCCCCGCCGGCCACCATGCCGTGCACGGCGCAGAGCAAGGGCTTCCATACCCGATTCTGTTTGGCCCCGAGGCTCAGGCCCGGGTCGTCCTCGCTGAAGGGGTTGGGGTGCCGGGTCCGGCCCTGCTTGCGATCGACGCCGGTTGAGAACGCCCGCTCGCCATTGGCCTGCAGCACGACCACGCGGATGTCATCGTCGGTCCGGCACCTTTGCCACACATGATCGAACTCATCCAGCATCACCTGGTTGAAGGCGTTGAGTGCAGCCGGGCGGTTGAGGGTGATGGTCGCCACGTGCTGGTCGAGGTCGAACTCAATCGTGCTGAAGGGGGTCATGATGGCTCGCGGGGCAGGTCGAGGAGCCGCTCCCCCAACACCGTCTTGAGGACCTCGTCGGAACCACCGCCGAGGCGGTAGCCGGTCGCCCCCAGCACCCAGCTCCCCCAGGCGAACGTGCCCCAGGCGCCCGAGTCAGCCGTCAGCCGCGGCCCCAGCAGGGCAGCGGCGACTTCTCCAATACGGCGCAGGTTGTCGGCCAGCATCAACTTGTCGATGGCCCGCTCGGGGCCGCGAAGGGACCCGGCCGGCACGGCCTGCATCCGCTGTTGGTGATAGGCGGCCACGCGGAGGCGGATGGCCACATCGGCCAGACGCTGCCGCTGCATCGGGTCGCTACGCACACCGGACCGCTGCGCCAGCTCCAGGAGAAGTGCCAACGCCCGCGCCGTGAGGACATGGGAACGATCCCCCGTCGAGGCCCGCTCAGCGGCCAGGGTGCGCAGGGCCACCGACCAACCGTCACCGACCGCCCCGATCCGGTGGCTCTCCGGCACCACGGCGCCATCGAGGAACACCTCGGTGAAACTGGCCCCTCCGGTGAGTTGGCGCAGGGGGCGCACGTCCACGCCCCCCTGATCCATCGGCACCACGAAGGCGGTCAGGCCCCGGTGCTTGGGAGCCCCCGGATCGGTGCGCACCAAGGCCAGCCCGATGTCGGCTACCTGGGCGTTCGAGGTCCATACCTTCTGGCCCTCCAAACGCCACACGTCCCCATCGCGCTGCGCCCGCGTCCGCACGGCCGCCAGGTCGGATCCCGCCTCAGGTTCGGAGAACAGTTGGCAGGCCACGATGGACCCTTGCTGAATCGCCCGGGAGAAGCGCCGGGCCTGCTCGGTTGTCCCACTGGCCAGGACACCCGGGCCGACCGTCGAGAGACCGACCCGGAGCGGGCTCCAGTCCGGCACCGTGAAGCCGCCTTCGAGCGACCGGTAGAGCTGTTCGAACGAGGGATCCAGCCCCCGCCCGCCCAGCCCGGTCGGCCCGAGCAGCCAGCCGAATCCCGCCGCCCACTTCTGGGCCTGCCAGGCCTGCGCCGCTTTGACCTCGGATCGCTCGGCGTCTCCGGTGGTCTCGTGAAAGAGGGCCAGTCCCTCGTCGCCCCTACCCCAGGCCAGGACCTGGGGTTGGCGTCGCGACGCGTTGGCGTCGAGAAAAGCCAGGGCCTCGCGGGCGAACGACGCCGCGGCCGACCCGAGCCCCGCGGGGACAAGCTCGTCGTGCCGGCTCTCGAGCAGCGTCATCGCCACCTAGCCCAATGCCACGTGGACGTTCTTCACTCGCAGGAATTCCTCTATCCCCCAGCGGCCGCCCTCGACACCGTGGCCGCTGCCCCGGAAGCCCCCGAAGGGTGCGCTGGGTGGCAGGGCGGCCATCCCGTTCACCGACACGTAGCCCGCTTCCAGGGCGGCCGACACCCGGTGCGCCCGACCCAGATCGTTGGTCCAGACGTAACCGGCCAACCCGTAGCGGGTCCCGTTGGCCAGGGCGATGGCTTCTGCCTCATCCTCGAACGACCCGATGGCGAGCACGGGCCCGAAGATCTCTTCCTGGGCCAGTGGGCTGGTGGGCGTCACGTCCCGGAAGACGGCCGGCTCGACGAAGCTCCCCGCCGCCAGCTCCCCGCCGGCCCGGCCTCCCCCGATGAGCAGCGTTCCTTCCTCGCGTTCGCTGGCCGTGCGCACGACATCGATGATCCGGGCGCAGGCCGCCTCGCCGGCCACCGGCCCCATCGTGACCGTGGGGTCGAAGGGATCCCCCAGGGTGAAGCGCTCGACGGCGGCCACCACCCGCTCCACCACTTCCTCGTAGAGCGCCTGCTGCACGAAGACTCGGGTGGGCAGGAAGCATCCCTGGCCCGAGTTCTGCTGCACCCCCAGCACGGCCGCCAGTTTGCCGGCCACCCGGGGATCGGCGTCGTCGAAAATCAGCGAGGCCGACTTCCCACCGAGCTCCAGTATCAAAGGGGTGTGGTGATCAGCGGCGGCTTGCGCGACGGCCCGGGCGGCCACACCGCCGCCGGTAAAGCTGATCTTGTCCAGGCCCGGATCTGAGCACAGGGCCTCTCCCGCCTGCGCTCCCCCCGGAAGGACGTTGACCACTCCGGCCGGGACGCCGGCCTGTTCGCACAGCGCAGCGAAACGCAGGCTGGAAAACGGCGTCTGCCCGGGCGGCTTGACCACCACGCAGTTCCCGGCGGCCAGGGCCGGGGCGAGCTTCATGGCCAGAGAGATCACCGGTCCGTTCCACGGGATGATGACGCCGATCACGCCGTAGGGCTCGGGGACCACATAGTCGAGCACGCGACCGGGCGAGACCGGCGCCAGCGAACCCTCCACCTTGTCGGCCCAACCGGCGTAGTAGCGGAACCATTCGGCCGCGTGGGTGGCACCGGCCACCGCGGCGCGCACCGGTTGCCCCATCTCGAGGGCCATGACCGCAGCCAATTCCGGTGCGGCGGCCTCAATGAGATCGGCCAGCCGCAGCAATGTGGCCCGGCGCACTGAGGGTGCCGCGCCGCTCCAGCCGGGCAGCGCGTGACGGGCGGCCAGCACGGCGCCTTTCATATCCTCGGGCCCGGCGGAGAGGTAGGGACCGCTGACCCGGCCGGTGGTGGGATCGACATGCTCACAGACCTCGGCGCCGGCCTCGGTGACCCAGGTGCCCCCGACATAGAAGGCCGGCGGAGGGAGGGCTTCGAGGGTCTCCTGGCGCGTCGGATGCACCTTTGCACTTTACTTGCGGATCGGCTGAATCGTCAATACTATAAACGATTCACAGGTGCTGACCACGGCGGGTCGGGAGGAGACGTGACGGATTCGCGCTACTGGAATGAGGAGGCGCAGACCATGCCCCTCGACCGCCTGCGCCAGCTGCAGGACGAGCGCCTGCGCCAAGCGGTGGCCCAGGCCTGGGAGCGCAGCCCGTTTTTTCGGACCCGATGGGTCCGGGCCGGCGCCTCGCCCGACGATGTGAAGCAGGTGGGCGATCTGGCCGCACTGCCGACCTTTTGCAAGCAGGATCTGCGCGACGACGAGGCCCGGCATCCGCCGATCGGCACCTACCGCTGTGTCGGCCTCAGCGGTGCCGTCCGGCTGGCCACCTCGAGCGGGACCACTGGGCGGCCAACCTTCACCTTGTGGACCCAAAGTGACCTGCAAGTCGAGTACGAGCTGGCGGCGCGCGCGCACTGGCGTGAGGGGATCCGGCCCGGGGACGTCGTGGTCAACGCTCACCCGGGCTACCTCAACGGCGGCCAGGGCCACGCCGCCGGGGCGTACGCCCACATGGGGGTGTTGGCCATCTGCGTCGGGCCACCCGAGTCCGAGGCCTACGCCGAGCGGGTCGTGCGGACATTGGAGGGCCTGCCCATCGACCATTGGCGCCTCTTCCCAGCCGCCCTGGCCCGCTATCGGGAAGCGGCCGGCCGGGCCGGGGTGGCGCTCCGCCTGCCTCCGCCCGAACACGCCGGACCGGCCGCCCAACACCGCAAGATCAGCGCGGGGCAGGAGTGCGTCGCCTACCTGGGGAGCGCGTGTGACCACGACGCCGGTGCGCACCTGGCCGAGGACCTGGCCGTGGTGGAGGCATTAGCCCTCGACCGCGACGAGCCGGCCGAACCCGGTGAGCGGGGACGCCTCGTGGTGACGTCGCTCGGTCGGGACAACCCGATGATCCGCTACGACCTCCAAGACGTGGTGCGCATTGACGCCACCAAGTGCCCGTGCGGTGAGACCTCACGCCGAGCGTTCTGGGACGGTCGGACCAAGGACCTGGTTCCGGTGGCCGGCCGGGCGGTTCTCCCGATCGACGTGTGGTGGGACTTGGCCCCCGATGCCGAGTACGTGCTGGTGCGCCGACCGGACCAGGATCGCCTTGAGGTGCGTCTGGAAGGGCCACTGCCCGCGGACCTGTCCGCACGCTTGACCGATCGGATCGGCGTCCCCATCACCGTCACCTCCCTGCCGGACGGGACGCTGGCTCGTTCGGGCTACAAGGCCGTCCGCGTCGTGGACGAATGACGACAGCGGCGGCGCCGGCGCCGGCGCCGTGCCTCCTCGACGATCCCCTGGCCGCGCACGCCACCCTCCGACCCGACGCCGTCGCCAGCGTCTGCGGCGAGACCCGATGGACGTGGCGCCAACTGCTGGGCCGGGTCGACCTGGTCGCCGGTGCACTGGCAGCCAGTGGCGTGGGCCACGGCGACCGGGTGGCGTGGCTGGCCCAGAACTGCCACCGGTACCTGGAGGCGATGCTCGCCTGCGCACGCCTCGGTGCAGTCTTCACCCCGCTGAATTGGCGACTGAGCGCCGAAGAGCTGGCCTTCGTCCTGTCCGACTGCGATCCACGCGTCGTGTTCTGGCAGCGCCCCGAGATCGGATCCACGGCGGTGGCCGCCCGGGCCGCCACCACCCTGGCTGCCGAGTGGGTCGAGCTCGACACCGACGACATCGCAAGCGACGGCACGTTTTCCCGGTGGATCGTGGGCGCGCCCTCAGCCACAGGGACCAGGCCGGCCGCCACCGATCCCGCGCTCATGCTCTACAGCGGACTGAGCGACGGTCGGCCGGTGGGCGTCTACCTGTCCCACACCG
>DASZMA010000011.1:0-35320 GCA_035552095.1 Acidimicrobiales bacterium
AACCAAGCAGGGGTACTGGAGAAATCGTCTCGGACACTTGCTTCGCGCTCAAGAAGACGTCTGGTGGTCACTTCCGGCAGGAGCGTCCACCGATCAGCTTCGAGAGGATCTTCTCGAATGCATTCTGGACTATGGGATCGCAGCCTTTGACGCGGCGCTAAATAGTGCTTCGTTTCCTCCCGATCCGGTTCGCCATTGGTCAAGAACCTTCGATATGCCAACGGAACTACCGCCACAGATTGGAGAGCGGCCGATCCTTCCGCACGAACTCCCGTTGCCTCGCGACCTCGACGAAGCGTTTCGCCTATTGAGCGATCCTTTGTCAGGTGAGGTCGGCCGTTTGGAATGGTTCGTATACCAGGTGGCTCCTCTCGACCCGCGGCTGCCTTCGGTGCTCTTGCGGATCCTCGAATCGAGTGCAAATGCGTACATACGCGCTAGTGCGGCAATCAAGCTCGCGTTCCTATCCGGTAGCCAGGCAGTAGCTCTTTCTGGTCTCCATGAATCTGCAGCCTGGGACCAGGACTTAGGGGTGCGCATCGCTGCAAGGTACGCCATCGCACTTCTCGGCTAGGGCGCATGCGGCCCGGAGTGACACGCCAGTCCGACGCATGAGGGCACCCTGTGCTGTTGATCACAACCAGATTCGGCGAAGAGACGGAGGGATGCAGAACAGGACTATGACGGCTACTAGCCCACGGGGGAATTCATCTCGTTGCTGTCTATCGGCCGACCGTTAAAGCAAGACGGATTCTGACGTCAACGATCAGCTGACATTTACCGCCATTACCGCTACGTTCACGGCATTGGAGACAAGAACACCAGTCAACGTCGCGACGTGTGCCACCAGTCCGGCGTACGAGCCATTCGCTGACATGACATAGAGCGTGATGGATGTTGACACTGAAGACATCAGGGTGTCGTGGCTCTGTGCTGTAAAACTGTCTCCACTTTTATCGCGCAGGGTGAGAGTAAAGACGCTTAAACCCTGGCAACCGTTCGGTCCCGATGAACATCCGGTGAAGTCACTTTCAACCAAAGTGAACGATCCCATCGTCGGGTTGTGGCCGATGGCAGTTCCATTCATGGTGAAGCCTGAGGTGCAGGTCGAGCATGGGCCAATGCCGATAATTGGGGCGCCGGTTGCGACCTCGACACCCACAATCGTGGTCGAGATCGTGGAGGTAGAAGCTGCACCCGCTTGCTCCATCCCAAGTGCGGCCAGAAGCACACCCACTGATCCCACCAGGGTCAGCCGTCGTATGAAGCCAATTTCCCGCCTATTGAGTTTCATGAGCCGCCTCTAAAGGAGATAACCAATCTCTACGGCACAATAATCCTTACGAGCCAGATCTGGAAGGGAGAACCTTGGGCGATCGCCTTCAGCATGAAGGGCCGTGTTCTCCCCACCACGAAGTCGAGATAGGAGTCAACCAGTGGACTCCGGCAGCGGTCCTAATTCGTGATGAGGTTGTCGAGCCTCTCCAGGCTGGCCGCCATGGACTCACGCATCGAATTGTGCCCGTTGATCCACGACCCGCCATCGCGCACCAGGGATTGGCGTATCTCCTCGGTCACGCGGCCAGAGTCAAATACCTCCGTGACGACGGTGGCATCGTCACCGTCCGGGGTGAGGATGTAGCCCCAGCGGTAGCCCGCCGGGATGCCGACCTTGGCTGGGTCATCACCCTCAGCCCGAGAAGGATCCCCTGGGGCCGGTTCCCAGAAGATGCGCCGATCGGGCTCGAACTCCACCACATAGTTGAGCATGAGGTAGTCGTCCCCGAGCCGGTGCATCTTCATGGTGAAGGTGTCGCCCACCTCGGAGATGGGACGGTCGACGACGGCCCCCCTGAGCATGTCGGACCCGTCGAAATCCATGTGACGTTGCGGATTCGCCAAGATCTCAAAGATGGCGGCCGCCGCTGCTTCAATTCGGCGTGATTCCTCGATCGGCTTGCTTTCCTCGGGCATGGTCCAATCCTCTCTGTCGTTCTTAGCCTGCACTACTGAGCACACCTCAGCGCTTCATACAATTGGACGTTGCCGGTCCCGCCAATTCATTCATCGGTCAAAATTTTAAATTCCCGGACCGATTCGACGTATCCCGGTCGATACCGTTCAAACAAGGTGGGACATCCCGCTGCCCACCCCCTTCCGAACCCCCGGCGCGCCGCCGCTCCCATGTAGTTATATAATCTTCACTATTATGGTTCTACAAGAATTGGCGCCGCCCGAGCTGAGCCGGCGGCGACGGATCGGGGTCTTGCTCATCTGCTCCATGAGCCTGCTCATCGTCGGTCTCGATGTGACCATCGTCAACGTGGCGCTGCCCTCCATCGGACGCGAATTCCACGCCTCGGTGTCGGGCCTGCAATGGACTGTGGACGCGTACACCCTGGTGCTGGCCAGCCTGCTCATGCTCTCGGGCTCGACGGCCGACCGTCTCGGTCGGAAGCGCACCTTCGTGGTGGGACTGAGCATCTTCGCCGCCGGCTCCCTGCTGTGCAGCCTGGCTCCCAACCTGACCACGCTGGTGGTGTTTCGCATGATGCAGGCTGTCGGCGGATCGATGTTGAACCCGGTGGCCATGTCCATCATCACGAATACCTTCACCAACCCCAGGGAGCGGGCTCAAGCGGTCGGGGTGTGGGCCGCCGTGGTCGGGGTGAGCATGTCACTCGGCCCGGTGGTCGGCGGGCTCCTGGTCGGCTCGGTCGGGTGGCGCTCAATCTTCTGGATCAACCTGCCGGTCGGACTGGCCGCCATTCTGCTCACCCTGCGCTTCATCCCCGAATCGCGGGCCCCCAAGGCCCGTCGGGTCGACGGCGTCGGGCAGGGTCTGGTCATCGTGTTCCTGGCCTCGTTGACCTACGGCATCATTGAGGCACCCAACCGCGGCTGGGGTTCCCCGCTGATCGTGGCCACCTTCGCCCTCGCCGTGGCCGCCCTCATCGGGTTGGTCGTCTGGGAGGGTCGTCGCCGGGAGCCCCTCATCGACCTGCGCTTCTTCCGGTCGGTCCCGTTCTCCGGTGCCGCCATCATTGCCGTGGCCTCCTTTGCCACCCTGGGCGGGTTCCTGTTCCTCAACACGCTCTACCTGCAGGACGTACGAGGGTTCTCCCCGCTGAAGGCCGGCCTGTGCACGCTGCCGATGGCGGTGATGACCATGGTGCTCCCACCCATCTCCGGGCGGATCGTGGGCTCCCGAGGGCCGCGCCTCCCGTTGTTGATCGCGGGCGCCGCCCTCACCGTCAGCTGCCTCATGCTCAGCCGGATCGGTGCCACCACCTCCTTCACCTGGCTGTACACCGCCTACGTGGTGTTCGGGATCGGTTTCGGGTTCGTCAACGCGCCCATCACCACCGCCGCCGTGGCCGGCATGCCCCGGGCACAAGCGGGCGTGGCCTCCGCAATCGCGTCCACCTCACGCCAGGTCGGATCGACCCTGGGGGTGGCGGTGGTGGGTGCCCTGCTGGCGTCGGGGTTGGCCGGCTCAGGCGCACTGCACGTGGCGGCGCGGTCCCACGCCGGCTGGCTGGTCCTGGCTGGCTGCGGACTCGCCGTCTTGGTGCTGGGCCGGGTGGTCACGACCGGTTGGGCCCGCCGCACGGCCGATCGGACGGCCCAGGAGCTGAACCCCGAATTCCTTGAGCAGCGGGTTCGCTGATGGTGGGGGCCAGACCGTCGAAGACTGCCACCCGGGACCCGGCCCAACGAGCGTGGTCGGCCATGTGCGACCTGGTGCTGGACAATCAGCGGCGCCGCCAGGTGAGTGACGCGCTCGGCATGACCTTCGGGCGCATCAGGGCGATACGTCGGATTGCCCGGTCACCCATGACCATGGGCGACCTGGCCGCCACCCTCGGCATCGACGCGCCCTACGCCACGCTGGTGGTCGACGAGTTGGAGCGCCAGGGGCTGGTTGAGCGGCGCCCCCACCCGACCGACCGGCGGATGAAGCTCGTCGCCGCCACGGCACGGGGATCCGCCATCGCCGCCGAAGCCGAGGAGATCATGGGTCGCCCCCCCGAGGGTCTGGCCGCCCTCCCCGGTCCCGAGCTCGAGGCGCTGGCCGCCATGCTGGAGGCCGCCGCCGCGTCAGCCACCGAGTGAGGCCAGGTCCGGATGTGAACTGTCGCAGCCGGCGGTCGCCGTCATCCCTTGGTCTGCTCGGCCACCAGCTCAATGAAGTCGGCGTCGACGACCGGCGCCGTCGCCTCCCGGGCGTTGTCGGTCACGATCTTGAGCATGCGCCCGGGCTCCATGGCGATGAAGATGCCGTCGGCCTCGGCTGTGAGTTCCCCGTCGTGGTAGATCCCGCCCCAGGTGAAGACCTTCCGCCGTTCGGTGCCCGTGCAGCGGGCCACCAGGTCCAGCGGCGCCAGCAGGGGCGTGGTCCGGCGGTAGCGGATGGTCAGGGTCCCGGTCATTGAGGCATGGTTGGCGATGATGTTGGCCGCCCCCAGCATTTCGTCGAACAGTTCGGCGATGACGCCCCCGTGGACGCAGGTGGGCGGGCCCTCGTAGGGGTAGTCGAACGTCACTTGCCCCCGGATCTCGCGCTGGCCGTCCTCGCCCTCCACGGCCCAGAGCTGGGCCGGTGGGGCGATGGGGTTGGCCAGCCCGATGATGGGACTGGTGGGGAAGAGGTCACGCGGCTCGCCCGAGGCCACCGGCTGGCGGCGCGGCCGTTTCTTGTCCTCCGCCTGCTCTTCCAGGGTGTCGGCCACCTGGGTCAGCTGGGTGGCGGCCTGACGCAGCACCCCGGCCGCCACCGGCCGTCCGACGGCCACCGCGCTGATGCGCCGGATCGCCGCCGCCAGCAGTTCGAGTTCCTTGTTGCCGCCCGGCTCGGTCCCGGCGCCGTCGCCGGCCCCGTCGCTCACTGGCGGGTGAAGTTGGCCGGGCGCTTCTCGGCGAAGGCCTTCTGGCCCTCGGTGGCGTCCTGGGAGGCGAAGATGGGCCACCCGATCTCGAGCTCGTTGGCCAGCCCGTCGACCTCTGACATCCCCTCGGACTCGATCACCGACCGCTTAATGGCCTCGACCGCCAGCGGCCCGTTGGCCCCGATGACGGCGGCGATCTCCAGCGCCTTGTCCAGGGCCGTGCCGTCGGGCACGACGTGGCCGATGAGGCCGATGCGCAACGCTTCCTCGGCCGGCACCTCACGGGCCGTCAGGAGCAGGTCCATGGCCACCGTGAAGGGGATCTGCCGGCGCAGGCGCACGGTCGAACCGCCCAGCGGGAAGAGTCCCCGCCTGGCCTCGAAGACGCCGAAGACGGCGCTCTCCCCGGCTACCCGGATGTCGGTGGCCTGGAGGATCTCGGTGCCCCCGGCCACCGCCCAACCCTCGACGGCGGCGATGAGGGGCTTCTTCACGTTGAAGTGCCGCAGCAACGCCTTCCAGTGCAGATCGGGATCGGCCGCCATGCGCGGCTGGTACTTCTCGTAGCGGGCCTCACCCATGGACTTAAGGTCCATCCCGGCGCAGAAGGTGCCACCGGCCCCGGTCAGGATGGCGCAACGGATGTCGTCGTTGTCGTTGATCTCCGCCCAGGCGTCGGCCATGCCGACCAACATGGGCAGGCTCAGGGCGTTCTTGGCCTCCGGGCGGTTCATGGTCACGATGGCGGTGGCGCCGTCGCGTTCGTACGTCAGGTGCTCAGTTGATTCCACGTTCCCCTCCTGATGTGGGCGTCGGAGCGATCAGAGTCGCTCAATGATGGTGCCCGTGGCCAGCGCGCCGCCGCAGCACATGGAGACCAGACCGAACTGGGCGTCGCGTCGCTCCAGTTCGTGCAGAATCGTCGTGATCAGCCGGCTGCCGGTGGCCCCGACCGGGTGGCCCAGGGCGATGGCGCCCCCGTTGACGTTGACCTTGTCCATGTCGGCGTCGTGCACCTTGGCCCAGCTCATCACCACCGAGGCAAAAGCCTCGTTGACCTCGAAAAGGTCGATGTCGCCCATGGTCATCCCGGCCTTGGCCAGCACCTTGGCGGTGGCCGCGATGGGGCCGTCGAGGTGGTAGTAGGGATCGGAACCGACCAGCACCTGGGCCACCAGGCGGGCCCGTGGCTTGAAGCCCTCGGCCTTGGCCCGCTCCTCGGACATCCACAGCACCGCCGCCGCGCCGTCGGAAATCTGCGAGGAGTTGCCGGCGTGGTGCATGCCGTCGGGCAGGACGGGCTTGAGCTTGGCCAGTCCCTCGGCCGTGGTCTCCCGGGGGCCCTGGTCCTTGCTGATGACCAATCGCTCACCGGTGTGCTCGCCACGCGGTCCCTCTTCGCCGACGATGGGCGCCTCGACCGAGACGATCTCGCGGGCGAAGCGATCCTCGGCCACGGCCACCGCCGCCTTCTTCTGGGACTCCAGCCCCAGCCAGTCGACTTCGGCCCGGGTGATGCCGTACTTCTCGGCGATCCGCTCGGCCGCGGTGAACTGGTCGGGCATGTCGTAGGGCAGGTCCTCGGGAATGGCCCGGCCCACGCCGGCGGCGGCGTTGGCCCCCAGTGGGACGCGGCTCATGGCCTCCACGCCGCAAGCGATGCCGGTGTCGATGGCCCCGGCCGCGATGAGGTTGTTGACGAAGTGGTTGGCCTGCTGCGAGGAGCCGCACTGGCAGTCGATGGTGGTAGCCGCCACCTCGTAGGGCAGCCCACCCAGCAGCCAGGCGGTGCGGGTGACGTTGAAGCCCTGCTCGCCGGCCTGGGTCACGCACCCACCCACCACCTGCTCGACCAGGCTGGGGTCGACGCCGGACCGCTTCACGACCTCGATCTGTACCGCACCGAGGATGTCCGCGGGCCGCAGACCTGAGAGCCAGCCGTTGCGCTTGCCGATCGGCGTGCGCACCGCTTCCACGATCACTGGATTGGCCATGATGGACGTCCCTTCTGCTGCCTGTCCCGACGCACGGCCGGTCGCCCTCGCTGGGCTGAATATAGAACCTGTTCTAAGAATAACATTGCGCGGCCGCTGCCGACCTTGGCTCCGCTACCTGGTCGCCGGGCGCGGCAAGGATCGTTGCTTCAACGACCAAGCCCAGGGCCCTCGCGCTCGGGGTGGGATCGGCTGTTCTTCTCCTTGCTGTGCGGCGGGAACTTCTCCTGGAGAAGGAACTGGACCCTCGGCGCAATGATGCGACTCGGGTAGGTCGACTCTACGAACGCCGGAGTGGCCAAGCTCTTCATCAAGGGTGCGAAATGCGCCGAGCAACCCATCTCGGTCCAGGAGTGGCACTAGGCGTAGGTCAGCGTGCCCTCGGTGATAAACACACCGCGGCGTTTGAAGGAGATCGGGCTGCGCACGATTGCATTCGCATGGAGCGATTGCATGCCGGAGACGAACCACCATTCCTCAAGAAATCGGTCGGGATCGTCGACCCAGGCGGGCGGGATCAAACCCCAGCGAGCGGCCGAGTACTCGACGAGAGCAGCCAACATCGCGTCGTAGCGAATCTCACCGGTTGAGTCAGGCGGCGCTTCAATCATGCGGAGGCGGTCGGCGTCACCCGCCTTGTCGAAGTGCTCGACGAATCGGAACGCCAATCGGCGCGCCATGTCTTCGTCTCCCTCGGCTAGGCAGGACGCCACCTCAACGGCCACGTCGGAAACGGTGGGCGGACGGTCCCTTTCATGGTAGGTGCCGACGCCGCCGCTCAGGCCTGCTTGAGCAGCTCCCGGGCGATGACCACTCGCTGCACCTGGTTGGTCCCCTCGTAAATCTGGGTCACCTTGGCGTCGCGCAGGAAGCGCTCCACCGGGAAGTCCTTGGTGTAGCCGTAGCCGCCCAGTAGCTGCACGGCGTCGATGGTGATCGACATGGAGGCGTCCGAGGCGAAGGCTTTGGCCATGGCGCCGAAGCGGGTCAGCTCGCCCCGCGGGTCGTCGTCCACCATGGCGCAGGCCCGGTAGACCAGGGCCCGGGCCGCCTCGTTGCGCATGGCCATGTCGGCCAGCATGAAGCGCAGCCCCTGCAGATCGGCGATGGCCGAGCCGAAGGCGTGCCGCTGCTTCATGTAGGAGGCGGCGTAGTCGATGGCCCCCTGGGCGATCCCGACCGCCTGGGCGCCGATGGTCGGGCGGCTGCGATCCAGCGTGTGCATAGCGATGGTGAACCCCTGCCCTTCGGCGCCGATCATGTGGGTGGCCGGCACCCTCACCTCGTCGAGCACGACCTCACCGGTGGGGCTGCCCCGCATGCCCAGCTTGTCCTCGTGCTTGGCGATGGTGATGCCCCACTCCTTCTCGACCAGGAAGCAGGAGATGCCCCGCCCGGCCGCGGTGGGATCGGTCTTGGCAAAGACGATGTAGACGTCGGAGATCCCGGCGTTGGTGATCCAGTACTTGGACCCGGTCAGGACGTAGCTGTCGCCGTCGCGCACGGCCCGGGTCCGCATGGCGGCCACGTCGCTCCCGGCATCGGCCTCGGAGAGGCAGTAGCTGGCCTGAATTTCGCCGGTGGCCACCCGGGGCAGGTACGTCCGCTTGACCTCCTCGCTGGCCCAGTTCATGACGGGCAACATGCCGAGCTTGGAGATGAGCATGGTCAACGAGGTCGAGGCACAGACCCGGGACAGCTCCTCCACGGCGATGGCCTGGGTCACCATGTCGGCCCCCGCCCCGCCGTAGGCCTCGGGGATCCCCAGCGACGGGAGCTCCATCTCCACGCAGGCGGCGAACGACTTCCACGGGAACTCGGCGGTGCGGTCCACCTCGGCCGCCTGGGGGGCGACCCTCTCCTCGGCGAACTGGCGCATCGTCTCTTGGAACAGCCGTTGCTCGTCGGTCAGGGCAAAGTTCGAGGCAGGCACCGGGACATTCTCGCAGAGGCGGTGGGAGCCCTAATTCGCCTGCCCTAGGTGGTGGAGAGATGCGACAGCAGCAGCTGGGAGAGCTGGCGGGGGGCCACTTCGGGGATCCAGTGGTTGACCCCCGAGAGGATCTCGAAGCGGTAGGGCCCGCTCACGCATTCCGCCGTGGCCTCGGCCGCCCCGCGCCCGAGCACGGCGTCCCCCGACGACCAGACGTAGAGGGTGGGCACTTCGACCGGGACCAGATCGACCAGGTCCTCCACCGACATGGCCCGGTACCAGTTCAGGGCCGCATTCATGGCTCCCGGCTGGGCCATCACCGAGGTGTAGACCCGGGCGTCGGCTTCGGGCAGGCCACTGGCCACCAGGATGGAGTGCAGGCCGGTGCCCGACCCGTCCTGGCCCAGCAGCAGCTTCTCGGGCACATTCGGCTGCCGCAGGGCATCGGTGGACCGGATGCTGTTGGCCTGCTGGGGGTCGCCGCCGCGCAGGGCGTGGCCCAGGGCCACCGGATGGGGGGTCGAGACCACGGTGACCGAGCGCACCCGGTCGGTGTAGAAGGTGGCCACCAGCCAGGCCAGCATGCCGCCCCAGTCGTGGCCCACCAGGTCGAAGGTGTCCATCTCCATGGCGTCGGCCAGGGCCAGGATGTCCGAGACCAGCCAGCCCAGGGCGTAGTCGATGACCTCGGGCGGCCGGGCCCCGGTCGAGTAGCCACGCTGGTCCGGCGCCACGGCGCGGTACCCGGCCTCGCCGAGGGCGCGCAACTGGGCCCGCCAGCACCAGGAGGTCTGGGGAAAGCCGTGCAGGAGGAGCACCCGCCGCCCATCGGCCGGACCGGCGGCCCGGGCCGTGAAGGTGTAGCCGTTGGCGTCGATCTCGAGGCGATCGATCATGTCGCCCCCGTTGCCGCCCCCGTTCACCACCGCACCCCGATCGTGGGCCGCCTCAGGCGGCAGCGGCGCCCTGGGCGTCAGCCGGCTTGAGCCGGAGCGTCTCCTCGGGCACGGCGTCCACCAGGGCCCGCTGGGCCACGTAGTCGTGCGAGACCGAGGAGAAGGCGGCGCGACGGGCCGAGGCCAGCGCGGGCGGGGCGTCCTGCAGGAAACTCCAGATGGCCAGGGCCAGCTGCACGTCGTAGATGCTGGGGGCCCGCCCGAACAGGGCCGCCCGCCGGGCCGCGATGAGGGCGCAGCCGACCAGGACATCCTCGACCGCCTCGCCCTCGGTGAGGGTCAGGTCGTGCTCGAACCGCCGGACCAACCGCAGGGCGAATCCGGCGTCGGGGCCAGGGGTGCCGACCCGGCGCCCGCGCGGGGCGGTCGGGGTGGCCAGTTCGGCCGGACGGCTGGTCGTCCAGGCGCCGGGCACGTCCATATGGCGGGCCGGTCGTACCTGGTCAGCCTCGCTGATGGGGACAAACGTCGGCTGGGTCATGCGCGGGCAGACTACCCCAGGCGCTGGCCGACTCCCCTATTCCCGGCCTTTCCTCGGCCTGTCCTTCGGCCTAGCCCCCGGCCACGACGGGCAGGGTCACGAACGATTGGTGCCCGTGGTCGTGCCAGACCTCTTGGTCGGCCACGCACAGGGTGGTCCCTGTGCTCAGCGGCTCGCCACTTCCGAGATTGCGGGCGTAGAGGGGATGGGCCCCGCTGGAGACCTGGAGGCGCACCCGGTGCCCGACCCGGAAGGTGTTCGCCGTCGGCCACATGGAGATGGAAAGCGTGAAGGTACCGTCGGCCTCCTTGGTCACCGCCCCGGGGGTGAGCCGGATGATCCCGTCACTCAGGTTGGTCGACTTCCCCTTGGCGGACACGTCACAGAGGCGGACGAAGAAGTCGGTGTGCTCCAGGCTGGACCGCAGGTGCAGGGTGGCGGTGAGCGGGCCGATGACGGTGAGGTCCGACGTCATGACCGCGCTGGTGTAGGTGAGCACGTCGGCCCGCGACTCGCGCGGCTGCTGATCCTTGGGCCCGGCGTTCTTCCCGAGGAGCCCGGCGCCGCCGATGCCCGGCGTCGGATCGGCCGGATCGAACCGGTAGGTGTCGGGCGGGCCGTCCTCGGGCACCGCCGGGCCGAGCGTCCCGCCGCGGCCGAGGTACCAGGGCTGCGGGTCGGCCGGCGGCGGCCACTGCTGGTAGTCCTGCCAGCGTTTGGAACCCATGACGAAGAGCCGCACCGGCGCCCGGTGCGAGGGGATGGCCTTGACCTGCTCGTTGAAGAGGGCGAGCCCGTCGCGCAGCGCCTCGCCGGCGCTCCCCGGGCTGGCGTGGGTCCACGGGCCCACCGTGAGGCGGGCCGTTCGGCCGCCCGCCACCAGGGCCTCGTAGTCGCCCACCTGGGCCGGCAGGAAGAGGTCGTACCAGCCCCCGACCAGGGAGGACGCGGGCACCTTGTCCAGGCGGCGCCCGAAGTCGACCGCGTCCCACCACGGGTCGCCCGGCGTCTCGTGGCTCAGCATGTCCTGGAGGAACGGGTCGGTCTTGCCCATGATGGCCTGATCGGTCCGGTTCAGCGGCAGCACCATGGAGGCCGCCGCCACCTGGCCCGGCTGCCGGCGCAGGCCGCGGACGACATCGAGCAACTTGCCCTCCTGCTTGTCCACCTGCTCGACCCAGCAGAGCAGGGACTCGAGGGCAAACGACTCCCCCGGGTGGATGATGGCGGCGCGAATGGCCGACGTGGTCACGTTGAGCGCCATGGCCTTGAGGTACTCGGGGGCGTCCTCGGCCACGGCCCACTGGGTGATGCCCAGGTAGCTCGCCCCGAAGGTGACCAGCTGGCCGTCGAACCAGGGCTGGCCGGCGATCCACTCCAGGGTGGCGTGGCCGTCGGCCTGCTCGTTGCGGAAGGGGACCCACTCGCCCGATGAGCCGAACGTGGCCCGGCAGCTCTGGATCACGGTCTGATAGCCGCGCTCGGCGAACAGGCGGCCCATCACGCCCAGCATGCGGCGCCCGTAAGGCGAACGGAGCAGGACGATCGGTGGGGTGCCGGCGCCCGGATTGTTCGGGTACCAGCGGTCGGCCAGCAGTTCGATCCCGTCGGGCATTTTGGCCACCAGGTCGCGCTCGACGGCCACGTGTTTCGTGCCGGCCGGCGGCAACTTGGCCAACCGGGCCAACACCGTACTGACCACTGTCATGAACGCCCCCTCTTTTCGCAGCTCTCAGGTTGTCGCAGATCCTCAGGTCCCGTGCAGGAGCCCGAACACCACCGAATCGTAGAGAGCCTGCCAGCTGGCCTCGATGATGTTCTCCGAGACCCCGATGGTGGTCCAGGTGACGGCCCCGTCGGAGGAGTCGACCAGGACCCGGGTGACCGCACCGGTCCCCTTCCCCGAATCGAGCACCCGGACCCGGTAGTCGGTCAGATGGATACCGGCCAGGACGGGGAAATGGCTCCCGATGGCCCCGCGCAGCGCGGCATCGAGAGCGTTGACCGGGCCGTTTCCCTCGGCCGTGGCCACAATGCGCTCCTGGCCCACATGGACCTTGACCGTGGCCTCGGTGGTAACCCCGAAGGACGCCGTGGTGGCGGCCTCGGCCCGTTCGCCGTGGTCGGTGATGACCCGGAACGACTCCAGGGTGAAATAGTCGGCGCTCCAGCCGCCGGCCCGGCGTAGCAGGAGCTCCAGCGACCCGTCGGCCACTTCGAAGTGATAGCCCTCGTGCTCCAGGCGCTTGAGCTCGTCCAGCACCCGACCGAGCACTTCGCCGTCGAGCTCCAGGCCGAGCTCGGTGGCCTTCATGGCCAAGGTGGAGCGGCCGGCCATCTCCGAGACGACCACCCGGGTGCCGTTGCCGACCGTGTTGGGCACCACGTGCTCGTACAGGTCGGCGCTCCGGGCCACCGCACTGGCGTGCAGCCCGCCCTTGTGGGCGAAGACCGAGTTGCCCACATAGGGCTGCTGGGGATTGGGCGAGATGTTGACCAGCTCGGCGATGTGATGGCACACCGGGGTGAGGCGCTCCAACCGGTCGGCCGGGATGGTGCGGATGTTGAGCTTGATTGAGAGGTTGGGGATGGCGGCGGAGAGGTCGGTGTTGCCGGCCCGCTCGCCGTAGCCGTTGATGCACCCCTGGACCTGCGTGACACCGGCCTGCACAGCCGCCAGGGAGTTGGCCACGGCACAGCCGGCGTCGTTGTGGCAGTGGATGCCCAGCTGCGCGCTGGTGCGGGCCCGCACGTCGGCCACGGCCCGACCCACCTCGTCGGGCAGGGACCCCCCGTTGGTGTCGCACAGCACCAGCGCCTCGGCCCCTTCCTCCTCGGCTGCCGCCAGCACCGAGAGGGCGAACTCGGGATTGCGGCGATAGCCGTCGAAGAAGTGCTCACCGTCGAGGAAGACGCGCAGGTCGTGCTGGCGCAGGTAGCGCACCGAGTCGCGCACCATGGCCACCGCCTCGTCGAGCGAGGTCCGCAGCGCTTCGGCCACATGGCGGTCCCAGGTCTTGGCCACAATGCAGGCCACCGGCGCGCCGGCGTCGATCAGGTTGGCCAGGACGGCGTCGTCCTCGGGGCGCACCCCGGCCCGCCGGGTCGACCCGAAGGCCACCAGGGTGGCCGTGGACAGGTGCAGCTCCTTGGCGGCGCGGGCGAAGAACTCAATGTCCTTGGGGTTGGCGCCCGGCCAGCCGCCCTCAATGAAGGTCACGCCCAGATGGTCGAGTTGCTCGGCCACCCGGAGTTTGTCGTCGACCGTGAGGGAGAGCCCCTCCTGCTGGCTGCCGTCGCGCAGAATGGTGTCGAAGATGTCGACCGACTCGGGCAGCACCGGGATGGTGTAGTCGTGGGCGTGGGTGCTGTGGCCGTGGGCGTGCACATGGGAGGCCCCGCCGTGGCTGTGGGCCTCTTCCGTCGACCCGTGCTCTTCAGTCGACCCGTGCTCTTCAGTCGACATGGTCCAACCAGTCCTTGTACTGGTCGACCTCGCCCCGCACGGTGGCGAAGTAGGTCTGCTGCACGGCCTGGGTGATGGGGCCGGGCTTGCCCAGGCCGACCTCACGGTCGTCCACGGAGCGGATCGGCACCACCTCGGCTGCCGTCCCGGTCAGGAACGCCTCGTCGGCCAGGTAGAGGTCGGTGCGGATGATGGCCTCGTGCCGCACCTCGAATCCGAGGTCGCGGGCGATGGTCTCAATGGAGCTCTGGGTGATGCCGGCCAGGGCGCCGGCGTCCGAGGTGGGCGGGGTGATGATGATGCCGTCGCGCACGATGAAGATGTTCTCCCCGGTGCACTCGCTCACGTTGCCGTCAGGGGCCAGCAGGATGGCCTCGTCGTAGCCGGCCTTGATCGCCTCAATCTTGGCCAACGAGGAGTTGATGTACATGCCGGTGCCCTTGGCCGCGGTGGGGACGGCGTTGACGTCGTGGCGGCGCCACGAGCTGATCTTGCAGGTCACGCCGTTGATCGTGCCCTCGTCACCCAGGTAGGCGCCCCAGGGCCAGGCGGCAATGGAGACGTTGGTCGAGCAGGGCAGCGGGTTGAGCCCCATTTCGCCGTAGCCGAGGTAGACCAGCGGGCGCAGGTAGCAACCGTCGTGCATGCCGTTCACCCGCACCACGTCCCGGGTGGCCTCAATGATCTCCTCCACCGTGTAGGGCATGTCGATCATGAGGACCTTGGCCGAAGCGAAGAGGCGGCGGATGTGGTCGCCCAGCCGGAACACGGCCGGGCCGCGTGACGTCGGGTAGGCCCGGATCCCCTCGAAGACACCGGAGCCGTAGTGCATGGTGTGGTTGAGCACGTGCACGGTGGCGTCGGCCCAGTCGACCATTTCTCCGTCCATCCAGATCTTCTCGGTCGGTGTGATGGGCATTGATCAGAGCCTTTCTGCAATGGCATCGCCCACGGCGGTCGTGGACAGTGCTTCGTTGGACGTGGTGGACATGGAGTTGGCCTGCTCGGCCAGGGCCTTGAGCATGCGGCCGGCCGCGTCACCCTCGCCCAGGAACTCGAGCATGAGGGCGGCGGAGTGGATGGCGGCCAGCGGGTTGGCGATGCCCTTCCCGGCGATGTCGTGGGCGGCGCCGTGTACCGGCTCGAACAACGACGGCCCGGTGCGGGCAGGATTGAGGTTGGCCGAGGCGGCGAACCCGATGCCGCCGCTGACCGCGCCGGCCAGGTCGGTCAGGATGTCCCCGAAGAGGTTGTCGGTGACGATGACGTCGTAGCGGCCGGGCTGCTCGACCAGGTAGATGCAGGCGGCGTCGACATGGTTGTAGTCCCAGTCGACGTGCGGGTACTCGGGCGCCACTTCCTTGACCGTGCGCTGCCACAGGTCGCCGGCGAAGGTGAGCACGTTGGTCTTGTGCACCAGGGTCAGGTGGTGCTCGGCCCGCTGCCCGGCCAGCTCGAAGGCGAAGCGCACGCAGCGCTCGACCCCCATGCGGGTGTTGACCGAGCCCTGGGTGGCCACCTCGGCCGGGGTGCCCTTGCGCAGGAACCCGCCCTCCCCGGCGTAGGTGCCTTCGGTGTTCTCCCGGATGACCACGAAGTCCGAACCCTCGGCGATCGATCCGGGGACGCCGGAAAAGGGGCGCAGGTTGACGTAGAGGTCCAGCTCGAAGCGCAGCCGCAGCAGGAGTCCCCGCTCCAACGTGCCCGGGGGCACCGAGGTGTCGCCCACCGGGGGCCCGACCGCGCCGAGCAGGATGGCGTCGTAGCCCCGGAGCTCCTCGAGCACCTCGTCGGGCAGCACCGCCCCGTCGCGGAGGTACCGGTCCGCTCCCAGGTCGAAGTCCGTGGTGTCGAGGTCGACGCCGGACGCTTTGACCACCTTGAGGGCCTCGGCACAGACCTCGGGGCCGATGCCGTCACCACCGATGACGGCGATGCGCCTGCTGGTCGGGGGAGTGCTCACTGATCCTGCCTTTTTGTCTGGGTGGTCGTGTGGTCGTGTGGTCGAACTGGTCGGGGCCGGGCCCGAGAATTGAAAAACCGCCCACGCAGTGGACGGTTCGACGGCGCGCGGGGATGTGGCGCGCCTAGTGAATAATGCCTACAGACTGCTCGGGGGAGTACATCACCGACCTATTCTCCCTCGGCCGGCCCCTGCCGTCAACCACGCCCGTCCGGGCCGACACCGGACTGGCCGGGGCCGATTAGCCTGGTACCCGCCGTCGCGGGGACACTTTGCCGACGGCCCTCCCCACCCGAAGGAACGCTGTGACCAACGCATCGACCAACGAGACCGAGACCACCAAGCTCACCCAGGGCACCTACGACCGCCTGGTGGCGGAGCTGGAAGACCTGACCACCCGGGGCCGCGTCGAGATCGCCGAGCAGATTGAGGCCGCCCGGGCCCTGGGCGACCTCAAGGAGAACGGCGACTACCACGCCGCCAAGGACTTCCAGGGGAAGATGGAGTCTCGCATCCGCCAGCTCCAGGCCCTGCTCAAGCACGTGGACCTGGTCGACGAGAGTGACACCGGCGACGGCACCGTGGCCCTGGGCAGCACCGTCACCCTGCGCTACGAGGGCGACGACGAGGACGACACCCAGCAGTTCTTCGTGGGCTCCATTGAGGAGCGCCAGGGGGACCTGCCCGTGCTCTCGCCCAGTGCGCCGCTGGGTCAGGTACTGCTGGGCAAGCGCGCCGGGGACTCCGTCGAGTACCAGGCGCCGGGCGGCATGCTCCGGGTGGCCCTCGTGGCCGTGGGCCACTGATGGCCCCGCGCACGTTGACCGAGAAGATCTGGGACGCCCACGTGGTCTACGCCAAGGAGGGCGAGCCCGACCTCCTCTTCATTGACCTGCACCTGGTGCACGAGGTGACGTCCCCTCAGGCCTTCGACGGGTTGCGTCTGGCCGGACGGACGGTGCGCCGGCCCGATCTCACCGTGGCCACGGCCGACCACAACGTGCCGACCACCGACATCGACAAGCCGGTGGCCGACCCGATCTCGGCCCGGCAGCTCGAGGTGCTGAACGAGAACACCAAGGAATTCGGCATCACCTGCTTCCCCATGGGTGACCCCAATCAGGGCATCGTCCACGTGATCGGGCCCGAGCAGGGCTGGACGCAGCCCGGCATGACCATCGTGTGCGGCGACAGCCACACCTCCACCCACGGCGCCTTCGGGGCCCTGGCCTTCGGCATCGGGACCAGCGAGGTCGAGCACGTGCTGGCCACCCAGACCCTGCCCCAGGTCCGGCCCAAGACCATGGCGGTCACGGTGGAGGGCGAGCTGCCGGCCGGGGTGACGGCCAAGGATGTGGCGCTCACCATCATCGGGACCATCGGCACCGGTGGCGGCATGGGCCACGTCATTGAGTACCGCGGCTCGGCCATCCGCGCCCTGTCGATGGAGGGCCGCCTGACGCTGTGCAACATGAGCATCGAGGGCGGCGCCAAGGCCGGCCTGGTGGCGCCCGACCAGACTGCCTTCGACTACCTGGCCGGCCTCGACCACGCGCCGAAGGGCGCGGCATGGGACCAGGCGCTGGCGTACTGGCACACCCTGACCACCGACGAGGGCGCCGTCTTCGACAAGGAAGTGGTCATTGACGCCGCCTCCATCTCCCCGCATGTGACCTGGGGGACCAACCCGGCCCAGGTCACCCCCATCAGCGGGTCGGTGCCGGACCCCGACGCCATGGAGGACGCCGGCGACCGCGAGGCGGCCGTGCGGGCCCTGGCCTACATGGACCTCAAGGCGGGGACCCCCATGCGGGAGGTGCCGGTCGACACGGTGTTCTTGGGCAGCTGCACCAACTCGCGCATTGAGGACCTGCGGGCGGCGGCGGCGGTGCTGGACGGGCGCCAGGTCCATGCCGGCCTGCGGGCCCTGGTCGTGCCCGGGTCGCACCGGGTGAAGGCCCAGGCCGAAGCCGAGGGGCTGGACCGGATCTTCCTGGCCGCCGGCTTCGAGTGGCGTGAGCCGGGCTGCTCCATGTGCCTGGCCATGAACCCCGACAAGTTGGCCGTGGGCGAACGCTGCGCCTCCACCTCCAACCGGAACTTCGAAGGCCGCCAGGGCCGGGGCGGTCGCACCCACCTGGTCTCACCGGCCGTGGCGGCGGCCACCGCCGTCGCCGGGACATTCGCCACCCCGGAAGACCTCGACTGATGCAAGCCGTCATTGTGGTCACCGGTCGAGCCGTACCGCTCGACCGCACCGACGTCGACACCGACCAGATCATCCCTTCGGACTGGCTCAAGCGGGTCGAGCGCACCGGGTTCGGGGCCGGCCTGTTCTCCGAGTGGCGCGACGACCGGGACTTCGTGCTCAACAACCCCGAGTTCGTGGGCGCCACCATCCTGGTGGCCGGGCACAACTTCGGCACCGGCTCGTCCCGGGAGCACGCCGTGTGGGCGTTGATGGACTACGGATTCCAGGCCGTCGTCTCGTCGCGCTTCGCCGACATCTTCCGCAACAACTGCACCAAGCAGGGCCTACTCCCGGTACAGGTCACCGAAGAGTTCGACCGGGCGCTGCTGGCCGCCGTGGCGGCCGATCCCACGCTCGAGATCACCATTGACGTCGCCCGGGGCACCATTGAGGCACCGGCGGTCGGCCTCACCTCCACCTTCCCCCTGGACGAGTTCACCCGGGAGCGCCTGCTCAACGGGTGGGACGACATCGGGCTCTCGCTCCGGCACGCCGACGCCATCACCTCTTACGAGAGCCGGCGCCCGGCGTTCATGCCTTCCGCTTCGTAAACCAGCAGAGGAGAGGCGGCACCGGTGGTGACTCGGTTCCCGCCCCGGCTTCACCGGGGCGACACCATCCGGGTGATCGCCCCGTCGCGTTCGCGGGCCCTGGTGATGGAGTTCGATCACACCGAGCTGATCAACCGCCGGTTCAAGGAGCTGGGGTTGGCGCTCTCCTTCGGCGGCCACGTTGACGAGCGCGACGATTTCATGAGCTCTGCCATCAGCTCGCGGGTCGACGATCTCCACGCCGCGTTCGCCGATCCCGAGGTCGACGGCATCCTCACCGTGATCGGCGGTTTCAACAGCAATGAGCTCCTGCCCAACCTGGACTGGGATCTCATCGCGGCCAACCCGAAGGTGTTCTGCGGTTTCTCCGACATCACGGCCCTCCAGAACGCCATCCTGGCCCGCACCGGGCTGGTCACCTTCTCGGGACCGCACTGGTCCACCTTCGGCATGCGGGACCACTTCGAGCTGACGCTGGAGTGGTTCGTACGGGCCCTGTTCGACGATGGCCCGTGGGAGTGCCAACCCGCCCGGTTCTGGACCGATGACGCCTGGTTCCTCAATCAGGACGACCGGACGGTGCGGGAAAATGACGGATGGTGGCCGATCCGGGCCGGCCGGGCCGAGGGCCACCTCGTCGGCGGGAATCTCTGCACGTTGAACCTGCTGCAGGGCACGGCCAACATGCCCCCGCTGGCCGGCGCGCTGCTGATGGTCGAGGACGATGACGCGACCGACCCGGCAACCTTCGCCCGTGACCTGACGTCGCTGCTCCAGCTCCCTGATGCCGGCGCGCTGGCCGGGTTGGTCGTGGGCCGCTTTCAGCGGGCCAGCGCGGTGACCCGGGACCTGCTGGAAAAGATCCTGGCCCGTCAGCCCGCGCTGGTGGGACGACCGGTGCTGGCCAACGCCGACTTCGGCCACACCAGCCCGATGATGACCTGGCCCGTCGGTGGGAGGGGCACCCTGGCCGTCGGGCCGGAGTCCAGGTTCACCATCGGCGGGGACTAGTCGACCGCCACGGGCACCAGCTCGAACTTGCCCACATCGACCAGGCCCTTATCGGTCAGGCGCAGTTCGGGAATGACGGAGAGGCCGAGAAAGCTCATGTGCATGAAGGGAGCGGAGATCGTCGTCCCCAGGGTGCGCGCCGCCTCGACCAGGTGATGCAGGCTGGCCGCCACCTGGTGGGCCGGCCAGTCGCTCATGAGCCCGCCGATGGGGAGGGGCAGCTCGGCCAGCACCCGGCCCTCATCGTCCACCGCCACCTGTCCCCCGCCTATTTCGGCCAGGCGGGCCACGGCGGCGGCCATGGCGACGGGACCCTGCGCCGAGCTGGAGCCCACCGCCATGCAGTTATGGGCGTCGTGGCCGACGGTGGAGGCCAGCGCCCCTCGGCTCAGGCCGAATCCCTGCACCCAACCCAGGCCGATCCTCCCGGTCTGCCGGTGCCGCTCCACCACGGCTAGGCGGGCCACCAGGAGGGCGGGATCCGAGGGGTCCGTGATCAGGGCGGCCGTGGTGAGCGAGCCTTCGTGAATGCCGATGGTGCGCACCCGCGCCCCCGGCCGGTGGCCCGAGTCAAAGGCCGACGGGGGCGGTGGCGTCGGCAGATGCACCGATTGGCGCATGAAGGCTGGGGGCGGCGTGTCCGGCACCGCGCCCGGCACCACGGCGCCGTCCCGGGCCACCAGCCGGCCGCGCTGGAAGACCCGGGAGGGTCGGAAGCCGGCCAGGGTGTCGAAGCACAGGATGTCGGCCTGGTAGCCCGGGCCCAGCGCGCCCAGCTCGGTGAAGCCGTGGTACTCGGCCGGGTTTAGCGTGGCCATGATGAGGGCGTCGACCTCGCTCACCCCGGCTTCGACAGCCAACCGGACGCAGTCGTTCAGATGACCGACCTCGAGCAGGGTGTCGGGCTCGCGATCGTCACTGCACAGGGCCACATGGTTGGTCCCGTGTGCCAGCACGGTGGGGATCAGGTCGAGCAGGTTCTGGCTGGCCGAACCCTGCCGGATGAAGATCCACATCCCCTTGCGCCGCTTCTCCTCGGCCTCCTCGAGCTCGGTGCACTCGTGGTCCGACTCGACCCCGGCGGCCAGGTACGCATCGAGCGCCGGGCCCGACAGCCCGGGCGCGTGACCGTCCACCCGGCGGTGCCCGGCGGTGGCAATACGGGCCAGCATCTCGGGGTCGCCGGCGATGACACCGGGAAAGTTCATGACCTCGGCCACCCCGATGGCCGCGTAGTCGTCCAGCAGGGCGGCCACGTCAGGCGCGAAGAGGTCCGCCCCGGGGCTCTCGAAGGGCGAGGCCGGCACGCAGCTGCTGGCGCAGACCCCGAAGGTGAACGGGAGGTCGCGGGCGGCGGCGATCAACGCCGCCACGCCGGGGATGCCGAAGACGTTGGCCACCTCGTGGGGATCGGCGGCCACCGCCGTGGTGCCCAACGGCAGCACGGTGCGCACGAACTCGTCGACCCAGAGCTTGGTCGACTCCAGGTGCATGTGGGCGTCGACCAGGCCGGCGGTGACCGCCGCCCCGTCCAGGTCGATCTCCTCCAGGGCGTCGCGCCGGCCCCAACCGGCGACAACCCCTTCGGCGAGCGCCAGGTCGGTGGTCACCCACTCCCGGGTGGCGGGTGAGAGGACGCGGCCCCCGCGCAGCAGGACATCGGCGGGCGCGTCGCCGCGGGCGACGGCCAGCACATGCGGCGAGGACGGTCGGCGGGCCATGAAGCATGGTGGCCGCGGCGGGCGGTGCCGTCAAACAGGGGGCCGCCCGAGGGGGTCAGCGCGGCGTGGGAGTATCGGCCCATGTTGACCCTGCGCCCCATGACCGAGGACGACGTCCCCGGCGCCGTCGAGGCCTTCGACCGCGGCTTCCTGGCCATGCGGGCCCGCTACGGGCTCCCGGTCACGGCCAACTCCATTCAGGACGAGCGCCGGCGCCAGAACCGCACCCGGCACTTCCTGGCCACCGACCCGGGGGGCTCCTGGGTGGCCGATGATGACGGCTCCATCGTGGGCATGTCCCAGTCCCTGGTGCGCGACGACTACTGGATGCTGTCCCAGCTGGGCACCGTGCCGGGACGCCAGGGCCGCGGCCTGGGGCGCGAGCTGCTGCGACTGGCCCTCTCCCACGGCGAGGCCACCAGCCCCGGCACCATCCAGTGCTCGCGTGACCCCAAGGCCATGGCGCTCTACTCCAGCTTCGGGTTCGAGCTGCATCCGGTGGTGGCGGCCTGGGGCCAGCTGCGACCCGGCTCGGTCACCCGGCCGCCCGACGTCACCCGCATTGAGGGGGCCGAGGTCACCGAGGTGGAGCTTGACGTGGTGGCCGGCATCGACCGTGCGGTGCGCGGCTCGGTGCGGACGGTTGACCTGCAGGCGATGCTGGCCGAGGAGGGCAACCGGCTCCTCCTCCACGGCGACCAGGCCTACGGGGTGGCCAAGGACGAGCGCATCGTGACGCTGGGCGGGCGCAACGAGGAGTCAGCCGCCCTGGTGCTGCGCACCATGCTGGCCGAAGCACCCGGCGGCGAGACGATCGAAGTCAACTGGTTGACCTCGGCCCAGCAGTGGGCCATCCGGGAACTGACCCAGGCCGGCATTGAACTGCAGCCGTACGGACCGGTGATGGTGCGGGGCATGGCGGGCCCGCCCAGCCCCTACATCCCGAGCGGCGGCTACGGCTGAGCCGTCCAGCGGTACTTCGTCCACCCGGCCAGGGGCCGGGCCCCCAGCCCCTGGTAAAAGGCGATGGCATCGGAGTTCCACTCCAATACGTCCCACTCGACCCGCCCGAGGGTCTGGGCCCGCAGGTCGGCCAGCAGGGCGCCGGCGTGGCCCTGGCGCCGGTAGGCCGGCCGCACATAGAGGTCCTCCAGCCAGATGCCCGTATGGCCGAGGAAAGTGGAGAAGGTGCGGAACCACAGCGCGTGGCCGGCCACCGTCCCGTCCTCGGCCACCACCACCGTGTCGTGCACCACCGCCCCGGGGCCGAAGATGGCCTGGTTCAGGTCGTCCACGGTGCAGACCACCTCGTCGGAGAGGTGCTCGAACTCGGCCAGCTCCACGATCAGGGCGAGCACCTCGGGTAGGTCGGCTGCCTCGGCGGGACGGATCATCGGGTGCGGGCGCGGTTGGCCGCCGAGACCACCGCGCTGAGGGAGGCATCGAGGATGGAGGAGTCACGCCCCACCCCCCACCACGTCGTCCCATCGGGACCGGCGCACTCGACGTAGGCCACGGCCGAGGCCCCCGACCCTTCGGTCAGCGCGTGCTCGGAGTAGTCCTTGACCTCGAGGGCCACGCCCAGCTGGTCGCGGAGTGCCGAGACCAGGGCGTCGATCGGCCCGTTGCCCTCACCGGTGACCGTGCGGTGCTGCCCGTCCACCAGGAGCTGGGCCGTCACCGTGGTGTGGCCGCGCCCGGTCGCCACCTCGCTGCCGATCAGGCGCAGGCCGGCGTCCTCGGCCAGGTAGGTCTCGGAGAACACGTTCCACATCTCGCCGGAGCCGATCACGGTGCCGCTGGCCTCGGTAATGGCCTGGACCGCCTTGGAGAACTCCATCTGCAGTCGCCGGGGCAGGTCAAGCCCGTGCTCGGTGTCCATCAGGTAGGCCACCCCGCCTTTGCCCGACTGGCTGTTCACCTGAATGATCGCCTCATAGGTGCGCCCGGTGTGTTTGGGGTCGATGGGAAGGTAGGGCACCTCCCATTCGGGGTAGTCGGTGCCGATGGCGGCCATCCCCTTCTTAATGGCGTCCTGATGGGACCCGGAGAAGGCGGTGTAGACCAGGTCCCCGGCGTAGGGGTGCCGGGGATGCACGGGTAGGCGGGTGGCGTACTCGGCCACCCGGCGTACCTTCTCAATGTCCCCGAAGTCGAGGGCCGGGTCGATGCCCTGCGAGAACAGGTTCATGGCCAGGGTCACGATGTCGACGTTGCCGGTCCGCTCCCCGTTGCCGAAGAGCGTCCCCTCCACCCGGTCGGCCCCGGCCAGCACGGCCAGCTCGGCCGCGGCCACGGCGGTGCCCCGGTCGTTGTGCGGGTGCAGGCTGAGCACGATGGAGTCCCGGTTCTTGATGGTGCGGCCGAACCACTCGATCACGTCGGCGTACACGTTGGGGCTGTACATCTCGACGGTGGCCGGGAGGTTGAGGATGATCGGTCGATCGGGCGTCGGCTCAATGACGTCCATGACGGCCTGGCAGATCTCCACCGCGAACTCGGGCTCGGTCCCGGTGAAGCTCTCGGGCGAGTACTCGTAGCGGATCACCGTGCCGGGAATCGTCTGCTCGAACTTCTTGCACAGGATGGCCGCGTTCACCGCGATGTCGACGATGCCGGCCTGGTCCAGGCCGAAGACGACGCGGCGCTGCAGCTCGGATACCGAGTTGTAGAAGTGCACCACGGCGCCGGGGGCGCCGGCCAGCGACTCGAAGGTGCGCTCAATCAGTTCCTCCCGGCACTGCACCAGTACCTGGATCTCGACGTCGTCGGGAATGAGGCCTTCCTCGATCAGCATGCGTTGGAAGTCGAAGTCCGTCTGCGAGGCCGAGGGGAAGCCCACTTCGATCTCCTTGAAGCCGACGTCGACCAGGGTCCGGAACAGCGCCAGCTTGCGCTCGGGGTCCATGGGGTCGATCAGGGCCTGATTGCCGTCGCGCAGGTCCACGCTGGCCCACCGCGGCGCCCGGGTGAACTGACGGTCGGGCCAGGTGCGGTCCCCCAGCACCAGGGGGACGTGGGACCGGTACTGGCCGAACGGCATGGGTGATGGATCGCAGGGCAGGGCCAGGCGACCCCGCTCCCCGTCGTCACCACTCCCTTTCTGTCCTGTTGCCATCTCTCTCTTCCCTTCTACGTTGTGAGGTCACACGACGGCCTGATCCGGCCCAACAAAAAACCCCCTGGCCGAAGTGGCGCAGGAGGTTGCGAGCGAACGCTATGTGGCGTTCGCCGTCAGGTAAGCAGCAGGTGGGTCGTCTGAATCCTCAACATGGTGAGTGATATTCTCCCATTCGGAGCGACCCAGCGTCAAGAGGTGGGGCCGTCGGCCCGGGGTGACCCGAATCTGATCAGGTTGCCGTCGACGTCGGTGTGGGCCGCTTCCCACACCCCGAATCCGGGATCGAAGAGATCGCTGGTCTGGCCCACCCCGGCCGCCACCCACTCGGCGTGCAGCGCATCGGCGTCGTCGACGGCGAAGTACACCGCGCCGCCGCCGGCGTCGGGGCCGTGGTCCGGCGTCAACGCGAAATGCAGGTTGAAACCGTCCCGGGTGGCGGTGGCGTAGCCCTCACCGTGCCTGTGCACCGCGAAGCCGAGCGCCTCATAGTGCTGCTGCATCCGTTGCAGGTCGGCGGTGGAAAGGATGGGGGCGAGGCTGCGGAACGTGGCCATGGTGCTGCACGCTACCGTTGGGCCATGCGCCGCCTCCTGGTCATCATCGTCGTGGCGGCCCTGGTAGCCCTGGTGCGTCAGCTCCTGCTGGACCGGTCACCCCAGCGCGGCCTGCACGGGGCGGACCCGGTGATCGGCAGCCTCGACACCTGGCCGGCCGTGCCCCGCCGCCCGGCCGCCTGACCGGGACCCACCTGCCCCAGTACGCGTGGAGAATCCACTGCTGCCTGTCGAGTATCTCGACGCTACCCCCAGCGACGCGGACTCGATCGCCGCGCTCCATACGGACAGCTGGCGACGGCACTACCGAGGTGCCTATCTGGACTCCTACCTCGACGGGGACGTTGTGGTCGATCGCCAAGCGGTATGGCGAAGTCGACTGGTCCAGCCTGGGACACTCCAATTCACGGTGATCGCCCGGGAGGGAGACGAGGTCCTCGGGTTCGCGCACACGATCTTGGACGAAGACCCTCTCTGGGGCTCCCTATTGGAGAACCTCCATGTCAGGAGTGAGCTGAAGAGATCCGGCATCGGTTCACGACTTCTGTCGGAGACCGCCCAGAGGCTTATTCGACTCCGACCCGGAGGGTCACTGCACCTTTGGGTGCTCCAGCAGAACAAAGCGGCGCAAGCTTTCTACGACGCCCTGGGAGGCGAGCGAGTTGAGACGAAGCTGCGCGGTCCGTTTCCCGGCGGCGGACGGGCCATGAGTCATCGCTACCACTGGGCCGACTCAGCTCAACTTTGGGCCGGCCCGGGGTAACCCGGCCAGCCTGCTGTCTTCAGACTCCACCCAAACCGGTAGGCCGGCTTAAAGGCTGACCCGGTGGACGTCGAGGATGCCCTCGTCGCCCCGGAGCTGGTCGACCACCAGGTCGGGTGGGAACGACGTGGTGGAGATGACCATCATGGCCGTGGCCGACGTGGGGCTGGGCCCGACCGCCATGGAGGAGATGGAAATGCCGGCTTCGCCCAGCGCGGTGCCCACCATCCCGATCATGCCGGGACGGTCGTCGTTGCGCACCACCAACATGTGCGGTGACGGCGCCACCTCGACGACGTGGTCGTCCACCATCACGACCCGTGGTTCACTCCGGTGACCGGCTGAGCTCAGCGTCCCGGCGACCGAGTGGGAGGCCGAACGCAGCGTGATGAGTGACTTGTAGTCCAGCGAGGTAGCGGTTGAGATCTCACGCACCACGAGCCCGCGCTGCTCGGCCAGTTGCGGGGCGTTGACGTAGGACACCGGGTCCTCGGTCGAGCCGGCGAAGATTCCCTTCAGCGCGGAGAGGGTGAGGATGCCGGTGCTCACCCCGGCCAGCTCGCCCTGGCACTCGATCTCCAGGCCGTCGGGCAGGCCGTCGTGGAGGCAGGCGAAGAAACGGCCCAACTGCTCGGCCAACGGCATGAAGGGCCGCACCAGGTCTGACACATCGCTGGCGGCCACGTTGACGGCGTAGGGCACGAAGTCCCCGGCCAACGAGAGCAGGACCTGCTCCGCGATGGTCACGCCGGCCTTGTCCTGGGCCTCCTCGGTCGACGCGCCCAGATGGGGTGAGACCACCACCTGGGGCAGATCGAACAGCGGCGACTCGGTGCAGGGCTCCTTGGCGAACACATCGAGCCCGGCGCCGGCCACGATGCCGTCGCGGATGGCCTCGGCCAACGCCTCCTCATCGACAATGCCGCCACGGGCCGTGTTGATGATGCGGATGCCGGGCTTGGCCTTGGCCAGCAGGTCACGGCCGAAGAGGCCAATGGTCTCAGGGGTCTTGGGCGTGTGGATGGAGACGAAATCAGCTTCGCCCACCAGATCCTCAATGCTGACCAGGCGCACCCCCATGGCCTTGGCCCGCTCGGGAGAGACGAAGGGGTCGTACCCGATCAGCTCCATGCCGAAAGCCAGGGCGCGTTGGGCCACCAACGAGCCGGCCCGGCCCAGGCCGACCACGCCCAACACCTTGCCGTGCAGCTCGACGCCCTCCCACTTGGAGCGCTCCCAGCGCCCTGCCACCAGCGCGGCGTGCGCCTGGGGGATGTTGCGGGCCTGCGCCAGCAGCAGCGCCATGGCCTGCTCGGCCACCGAGAGGATGTTGGAGGTGGGGGCGTTGACCACCATGACGCCGCGCTCGGTGGCCGCGGTGACATCGACGTTGTCCAGCCCGACGCCGGCCCGGCCGACCACCTGCAGGGTCGTCCCCGCCGCCAGCACCTCGGGGGTGACCTGGGTGGACGAGCGGATGATGAGAGCGTGCGCCCCAACGATGGCGCCCAAGAGCTCCTCAGGGGTCAGGCCCTCCTGGACATCGACCTCGTGACCGGCATGGGCCAGGAGGTCCAGACCGCTCTGGGCGATCTTCTCCGTTACTAGAACTCGTGCCACCGCAGTGGTCTCCTCACTCCCCCGCTGGTTGAAAACTGGTTGAAAATCAGTCTTGCGCTTCGGCGAACAATGAAGCTAACCGGGAAACCCCCTCAACCAGGTCGTCGTCGCCCAGCGCGTAGGACATGCGGAAAAACCCCGGCGCGCCGAAGGCCTCGCCCGGGACCACCGCCACCTTGGCCTCGTTGATACACACCTCGGCCAGCTCGGCACTGGTGGTGGGCCGCTGCCCCCGCAGCGACTTGCCCAGCAGCCCTTTGACCGAAGGGAAGGCGTAGAACGCCCCCTCCGGCTCAATGCAGACGATCCCGTCGATCTCGTTGAGCATTTTGAAGATGGTCTGACGCCGGCGGTCGAAGGCGGCGCGCATCATGGCCACGTCGTCCAACCCGCCGGCCACGCCGGCCAGCGCGGCCCGTTGGGACACGTTGGAGACGTTCGAAGTCTCATGGCTCTGAATGTTGGTGGCCGCCGTGATCATGTCGGTCGGGCCGATCAGCCACCCGACCCGCCACCCGGTCATGGCGTAGGTCTTGGCCACGCCGTTGGCCACCAGGCAGCGGTCGGCCAGTTCGGGCACCAGCACCGGCATGGAGTGGTGCTCGGCGTCGCCGTAGACCAGGTGCTCGTAGATCTCATCGGTCAGGACCCAGAGGCCCCGCTCGACGGCCCAGCGCCCGATGGCCTCGATCTCGTCCTTGCGGTACACGGCCCCGGTGGGGTTGGAGGGGGAGACGAAGAGCAGGGCCTTGGTGCGCGGTGTGCGCGCCGCCTCCAACTCCTCGACGGTGGAGCGGAACCCGCTCTTCTCATCAGAGGACACAATGACCGGCACCCCACCGGCCAGGGCGATCGACTCGGGGTACGTGGTCCAGAAGGGGGCCAGCACCAGGACCTCGTCGCCCGGGTCGCACAGCACAGCGAACGCGTTGGCGATGGCCTGCTTGCCGCCGTTGGTGACCAGGACCTGCTGGGCCGTGACCGAGAATCCCGAGTCCCGCAGGGTCTTGGCCGCGATGGCCTCCCGGAGGACGGGCAGCCCCCCGGTCGGGGTGTAGCGGTGGTTGGCCGGGTCCAGGCAGGCGGCGACGGCGGCCTCGACAATGTGGGCCGGCGTCGGGAAGTCCGGCTCGCCGGCCCCGAAGCCGATGACGTTCTCACCGGCGGCCTGGAGGGCCTTGGCCTTGGCGTCGACAGCCAGCGTGGCCGACGGCGCGACGGCCGCCGCTCGGCGCGAGACCCGGCGAAATTCGGTGGCGGTGGCGGGAGTGGTCGTCACGGATGCCATGATCTCATACGTGCCAGACACCCCCGACATCACCATTCCCGCCTCCCTCCGGCCGGCCGACGGCCGCTTCGGAGCGGGCCCTTCGAAGGTCCGTCCCGAGCAGATCGCCGCGCTTTCCGAGGTGGCCACCACCTACATGGGCACCAGCCACCGCCAGAAGACCGTGAAGTCTCAGGTGGGCCGGGTACGCCAGGGATTCAGGGACCTGTTCTCCCTTCCCGACGGCTACGAAGTGGTGCTCGGCAACGGGGGGACCACCTGCTTCTGGGACGCCGCCACCTTCGGGCTGATCGAAGCCCAGAGCCAGCACCTGAGCTTCGGCGAGTTCTCCTCCAAGTTCGCCACTTGCGCCGCCGCCGCCCCCCACCTGAAGGACCCCCAGATCATTGAGTCCGCCGTGGGGACCCATCCGCTGCCGGTGGCGGACAGCTCGGTGGACCTCTACGCCCTGACCCACAACGAGACCTCAACCGGGGTAGCGATGCCCATCCGCCGGCCCCAGGGGGCTGCGCTCCCAGCCGACGGGGGCGGACTGGTGGCGGTGGACGCCACTTCGGGTGCCGGCGGCCTGCGGGTCGACCCGGCCGAGTTCGACACCTACTACCTGGCCCCGCAGAAGTGCTTCGCCGGTGACGGCGGGCTGTGGATCGCCCTGATGTCGCCGCCCGCCCTGGAGCGGGTGGAGCGCATCGCCGCCTCGGGCCGCTGGATCCCCACCTTCCTCGATCTCAAGACGGCGGTGGACAACTCGGTGCTGGACCAGACCTACAACACCCCGGCCCTGGCCACCATCTACCTGCTGGCCGAGCAGCTCGACTGGATGAACGCCAACGGCGGCCTGGAGTGGACGGCGACGCGCTGCGACCGCTCGGCCGAGATCCTCTACACCTGGGCCGAGCAGTCCGACTTCGCCCGGCCGTTTGTGGACAACCCCCAACAGCGCAGCCACGTGGTGGGCACCATCGACTTCGTCGACGCCGTGGATGCCGCGGCCGTGGCGGCCGTGCTCCGGGCCAATGGCATCGTCGACACCGAGCCCTACCGCAAGCTAGGCCGGAACCAGCTGCGCATCGCCATGTTCCCCGCCATTGAGTCCGACGACATCGCCTCGCTCTGCGCCTGCATCAACTACGTGGTGGGCGCGCTGGCCTGATCAGGCCAGCGCGAAGCCGGCAGAAGCCAGCAACTTCTCGCTCTCCTCCCACAGACGGGCGGCCTGCGCGTCATCACGAGCCGGCCGGCTCATGTGGCCGGGCTTGCGCCGCACCCAGTAGACGCCCGTCTTGCCGTCCACCTGGGGCGAACTGGCCACGAAGATGGAGGTTTTGGCTCCCGCCTGCGCGCTGATCTCGAACGGCCGTACCGCTTTGAGGCCAAGTCCCATCAGCCCGTTCAGGTCACCGTCCATCCCGAAGCCGCTGCGCACCGGGCCGGGGTGCACGGCGTTGGCCGTCACCCCCGTCCCGGCCAGACGCTTGGCCAACTCCCTGGTGAACAGGAGGTTGGCCAGCTTGGAGTGGGTGTAGGCCGACATAGCCTCGTACCGCTTCTCGCTTTGCAGGTCGTCGAAGCGGATGCCCTGCCAGGCCGCATGATGGCCGACCGAGGTCAGATTCACGACGCGGGCCGGCGCGCTGGCCTTGAGTCGCTCGACCAACTGGCCGGTCAAGAAGAACGGGCCGAGATGGTTGACCCCGAAGGTCTGCTCGAACCCCTGCTGGGTCAGTTGCCGGTCCGACCAGGTACCGCCGGCGTTGTTGACCAGGACATCGAGACGGTCCCAGCGACTCAGGATGTCAGCCGCCGCCGCCTGCACCGAACCGAGGTCGGCCAGGTCGAGGGCGACCAGGTGGACCTCATCGTTGCCGCTGCGCTGCTTGACCTCGGCCGCGGCCGCGGCCGCCTTCTCCTGGTTGCGGCAGGCCAACACCGTGGTGGCACCCAGCGTGGCCAAACCGACCGCGGTTTCCTTGCCGATGCCGATGTTGCTCCCGGTGATGACGACGACCTTGCCTTGCATGCTCATGGCCGAGTTCTTAGTCCACGGCGGCGTAGGGTTTCACCTCCCGCCGGGTGGCGCCGGCGATCCTCAGGCGGTCCGCTGGGCGATGCGACGGAGCGGAGGCAGGGTGGGGGGAGGTTGCTGTCTCGGCGGCAGCCCGGACAGCAGCTCGACGGTGGCCGCCGTGACCAGACGCACGGCGCGCTCGAAGGCCTCCTCGGTGTGGACGGAGGTGGACTGCACGCCACTGACCTTGCGGACGTACTGGCGCGCGGCCGCTTCCATTTCCTCCATGGTGGCTTGGGGCTCCAGGCCCCTGAGGGTGGTGATATTCCGGCACATGGCCCCAGGCTATGCCGGGAGCGGGCTCAACTCTCCGTGAGGTGGGCGAGCCCGGGGATCTGGAGGCGGACCGGGTAGTCGGCGATGACGGCCCGGCAGGGCCCGGTCGGGGTGACCGAGTGCGGGGTGTCCGGTGGCACCACCACCGCGCTCCCTGCCGTCACCGTGCGCTCCACCCCGTCCACGGTGATCCGCAGTTCACCCTCGACGACGTTCCACACTTCCTCTTGGACATGGTGGTGCTCATGCAGCGGAGTCGCACCCTCGGCGATGTCATAGAGCGCGAAGGTCATGTTCTCGGCGTGGAAGAACCGCCCGCTCCATCCGGGCAGTGGCTCGCCTGACAGCATGTCCGCCGGGTCGATGAAGGGCATGGGAAAAGGTAGCTCAGCCCGATGCCGACGGCTCCGGCCGGTTCAGGTGGCGAAGGCCTCGACGGCCCGCTCCACCAGGACATCGCCGGACACGCTGCGAGCCCCGATGACCACCTGCGGCGGCCCACCACGGCCACCGGGGCTGTCATTGAGCGGGATATCGGACCGCACGGTGCCCGACATCGACTCCGCGTCGATACCGAAGGTCACCCCCGGCGCGATCCCGATGGTGATGTCCGCCGAGACGGCCCGCACCTGCAGGTTGCCCGAGGCGTAGGACAGCACCCGCACGTCACCCGACACCCCCACGATCTTGACGTCACCCACCACGTGACCCAACCTCACGTCACCCGACGATGACCGCACTTCTACCCGGCCGGCCGCCGACCCGACCTCGACGTCGCCCGACGCCGTGCTGCACGAAGTGCGCCCCCCGACCCGGCCCGCCCGGATGTCGCCCGACGCTGACTGCATGTGGAGATTCCCCTTGACGGTGTCGATGGAAAAGTCGCCGCTGGCCGTCTTGACCAGCAGGTCGCCGTCGATCTCGTCCGCGTTGAGATCGCCGTTGGCCGTCTTGACATTGGCCTCGCCGAGAGAGCCGTTCAGCTCAATGTCGGCCGATGCCGTGCTGATGTCGATGTCCGTGCCCGGCGGCGTTTCGATCCGCACCGTCACGGCGTTGCGGCGACTGAACTTCATGCCGTGCCGCTGCGGGACCTTGACCACCAGGACCTGGCGGTCACCCGCCGGTCGGCATTCGACCACGGCCCGCTCAATGAGCTCGTCGGCCCCTTCGGTGTGTGCTTCGAGTGAGACCTCAGTGGTCGCTCCCGGGCGGGCGGTGATGCTCACCAGGCCGACTCCGTTCTGGACCACCAGGAGGACCTTTCCCTCGGTTGGAAATGATCGTTGCATAGTGGAGTTCCTCTCTCTCAACTCGTGCCGAAACCGTGTAGCCGCGAGCCCGCCCGACCGCTTCGTCCCACTTGGTGCGATGTCCCCCGTTCGAGGGCCCGCAGGATCCACCCGTTGACCGACACGCCGTCACGGGCCGCGCTCTCCTCGACCCTGGTCTTCAGGCGATCCGACAGGCGCAGGGTGATGCGCGACGACAGCTCCCCTTCGTCCTCGGGGGCGGCCGCGCGCTCGTCCATGTAGGCGAACTCGATCTCGTCGCCGACCAGTCGGAGCTCAACCCGGCCCTCGGGGAGCTCTTCGGAGACCTCGGCCACCACCTCGCCCAAGAGGTCCAACAGGCGGCTGGAGGCCGAACGGGCCAGGACCGAGGCGATCCGCTCGGCCACCTCGGCCACCAGCTCGTCGCCGAGCTCACCGACCGCCAACACGTCGGACTGCCAGCCCTCGACAGCCGATGACATCTTCATGGTGTCACTATGACATCATTATGATGTCAAATCAACCCCGACCCAAAAAAGGGTACGTACCAGCAGCGACGCTGCCTCTCAGCCCCCTGAGGCGTCCTGCACGCGGGATTTCCCGGCGGAGATGAAGGGCATCATGGCCCGCAACTCCTGGCCGATCGCCTCAATCTGGTGGGCCTGGCCCTCCTTGCGCAGTGCCTCGAAGTTGGACCGACCGGCCTTGTTCTCGGCGATCCACTCCTCGGCGAAGGCACCACTACGGATCTCATCGAGGATCTTCTGCATCTCGGCCCGCACCGCCGCGTTGATGACCCGGGGGCCACGGGTCACGTCGCCGTACTCGGCCGTGTCGGAGATGGAGTAGCGCATGCCGGCGATGCCCTGCTCGTACATGAGGTCGACGATGAGCTTGAGCTCGTGCAGGCACTCGAAGTAGGCCGACTCGGGCTGGTAGCCGGCATTGACCAACGTCTCGAACCCGGCCGTCACCAGCGCGGTCAGTCCACCGCACAGCACCACCTGCTCGCCGAAAAGGTCTGTCTCGGTCTCCTCGTCAAACGTGGTGTCGAGCACGCCGGCCCGGGTGGCTCCGATGGCATGGGCGTAGGAGAGGGCCAGCTCACGGGCCTTGCCGGTGGCGTCCTGATGCACCGCGATGAGCGAGGGCACACCGCCGCCCTCGGTGTAGGTCCGGCGCACCAGGTGGCCCGGGCCCTTGGGAGCCACCATGGCCACATCGACCCCGGCCGGCGGGACGATCTGGCCGAAGCGGATGTTGAAACCGTGGGCGAACATCAGGCAGTCACCCTGGGACAGGTGGGGGGCGATGTGCTCGTCGTACGCCGCCTTCTGCTCCGTGTCCGGCAGCAGAATCATGATCACGTCGGCCTCGGCCGCCGCCTCGGCCAGCGTGGTCACCCGCAGGCCGGCCTCTTCGGCCTTGCGCTTGCTGCTCGAGCCCTCCCGCAGGGCGACACGCACGTCGACGCCGGACTCGAGAAGGTTGAGGGCATGGGCGTGCCCTTGCGATCCGTAACCCAGGATGGCGACTTTCCGGCCCGCAATCAGGCTCGGGTCGGCATCGGATTCGTAGTACAGGGTGGCCATGTCGTCTGCTCTTTCTCTTATGAGGTCGGTGTCGGGATTCGGTCCGGCAAGATCAGTGGCGGTCCAGCTTAGGCAGGGCGACGCGCCCTGTCCGTTGGAGCTCAACCACGTTGTACGGCTCCAGCAGGCCCTCGAAGTCGTTGATCTTCTCGGGACGGCCAGCCAACATCACGGTCAGGCGCTCGGGGCCCACATCCACCACTTCCCCGCCGAACACCCCCACCAGCTGGATCACCTGCGACCGCTCGGTCGGGCCGACGGTCACCGTGACCAGGATCAACTCGCGCTCGACCGCGGCCGACGGCGAGAGCTCGCCGATGGCGACCACATTGATCAGCTTGTCCAGCTGCATGATGACCTGCTCCAAGGGTGCCGACTCCACGTCGACCACGATGGTGATGCGGCTGAAGCGCTCGTCCTCGTCGGTCGGCGCCACAGCCAGGGAGTAGATGTTGAAGCCACGGCGGCTGAAGAGGCCGGCCACCCGGGAGAGCACGCCCGCCTTGTTCTCCACCAGCACCGAGAGGATGTGATGGCGCGGCGTGCCGGTCCGGCCTCCCGGCAGCGAGGTGAGATGGGCCGGGCTCATCGGGCCCGCGCCGCCTGGTCGGGGTGGACCACGATGTTGTCGTTGGACTGGCCGGCGGCCACCATCGGGAACACCTTCTCGAAGGCGTCGGTGCGGAAGTCCACCACCACCGGGCGATCGTCAATGGAGTTGGCCTTCTCAATGGCGGGGCCGACGTCTTCGGGCGACTCGGCCCGGATCCCGACGCAACCCATGGCCTCGGCCCACTTCACGTAGTCGGGCAGGTCGGGCGAGAGGTAGACCTCGGAGTAGCGCTCCTCGTAGAACATCTCCTGCCACTGCCGCACCATGCCCAGGTAGGCGTTGTTCAAAATGGCGATCTTGACGGGGATCTGCTCGGCCGACGCCGTCACCAGTTCCTGGGCCGTCATTTGGAAGCAGCCGTCACCATCGATGGCCCACACGGTCCGATCCGGCCGGCCCACCTTGGCCCCGATTGAGGCGGGCACGGCGAAGCCCATGGTGCCGGCCCCGCCCGAGTTCACCCAGGTGTAGGGGTGGTTGAACTCCCAGTACTGCGAGGCCCACATCTGGTGCTGGCCCACCCCGGCCACCACGATGGTGTCCTCGGGCGCCGCATCGCGCAGCTGCTCCACCACGTTCTGCGGCTTGATGGCACCGCCCTCGACATCGGCGTAGTAGAGCGGGAACTGCTCCTGCCACTGCCGGACCTGCTTCCACCAGGGCGCCAGGTCCGGCACCGGCGCGCCGTCATGGGCGCGCATGGCTAAGAGGAGCTCCTCAATGACCAGGCGGCAGTCCCCGGCGATGCCGACGTCGGCCCGGCGGACCTTGCCCAGCTCGGCCCGGTCGATGTCGACGTGGATGATCTTGGCGTCGGGAGCGAAGGCACTGATCTTCCCGGTGACCCGGTCGTCGAAGCGGGCCCCCAGGCTGATGAGCAGGTCACTGCGCTGCATGGCGGTGACCGCCGTGTAGTGGCCGTGCATGCCGGGCAT
>DASZMA010000012.1:0-17944 GCA_035552095.1 Acidimicrobiales bacterium
CAGCGCACCGTCTCCTGGGGGGCGCAGTGCGGTGGGTCGCGGGTGCTCTTCACCACGGCCGGCGTGCCGGTGATGACCCGGCTCCGGTTGGCCGACCGTCACGTGCTCGACACCCTGATCGATGCCGGTGTGGCCCGCAGCCGCAGCGAGGCGCTGGCCTGGTGCGTGCGCCTAGTGGCTCAGCACGAGGCCGACTGGATCCAGGATCTACGTGAAGCCATGACCTCGGTCGAGGAGGTCCGCTCGCGCGGGCCTCGGGGTGCCGGCGCCGAGTAGCCCGCCCCTGGGCGATACTGGCCGTCGTGGGACGACCCGCCCAGATCGATCGCACCGCCGTGTTATCGGCCAGTCTGGCGCTGGCCGACGAGCAGGGCCTGGCGGCGGTCACCATGCAGGCGGTGGCCGACCGCCTCGGCGTGACCCCGATGGCGCTCTACCGCCACGTGAAGAACAAGGCCGATCTGCTCGACGGCGTGGTGGAGAGCATCCTCTTGGAAGTGCCCCTCCCCGCGGCCGATGACGCCTGGCCCGACCGGTTGGCCGCGCTGGCGCGGGGCACCCGGGCTGCCGCCCTCCGTCACCCCGAGGTGTTCCCGCTCCTGCTGCAGCGGGCCGCCGTCACGCCCGGGGCCCGCCGCACCCGTGACGTCGTCTACGCCGCCCTCCGTGAGGCCGGGTTGGCCGAGGACGACGTCATCCAGCTGGAGCGGCTGTTGGCCACGGCCATCCTCGGCTTCGCCGCCAGCGAGGCCGGGGGCCGGTTCGCCGCCCACTCGGCCGAGCAGTTGGACGCCGACTTCGAACTCCTGCAGTCCATGTTGGCGAGCGCCGTGCTCGACGCCATGGCCGCCACTCCCACCTCCCCCTGACGTGCCACCATGCGGGATGGAACATTTTCACCAGGTGACCGAGGACCTTCGCGGACCCTACCGAGAGCTCACCGAGGCCATTCCCGGGGTCCTGGCCGGCTTCAACGCGTTGCACAAGGCCGCCATGGCCGAGGGCGTGCTGGACATGAAGGTCAAGGAGCTCATCGCCTTGGCCATCTCCATCACCCGGGAGTGTGACGGCTGCATTTCGGCCCATGCCCGCGGCGCGGCGCGGCGGGGCGCCACCGTGGCCGAGGTCACCGAGATGATCGGTGTGGCCATCTCAATGAACGGCGGACCGGGCACCGTCTGGGGTCCCCGAGCCCTGGCCGCCTTTCACGAATACGCCGATACCTGATCGCCCTCGCCCACTTCGACCCCCTCGTCCGGAGGTGGTTCGTTCAGATGGCGCGGCCACAGATGCCGGGCCAGCACCACGTTGGCCTCACCGGCGTAGACGAACAATTGCGAGCCCAGTGAGAGCCAGAACACCAGGCCCAGGACGGTGGCGAAGAAGCCGTAGAGCTGGGTGGTGTGGCGCAGGGTGTGGTTGATCAGGACGCCGCCCACCGCTTCGAGCACCGTCCAACCCAGGCCGCCGACGAGCGTGCCCGGGAGCAGGGTCCGCCACCTGGTGCCGCCCGGGGCCAGGATGTGCAGGACCAGCAGGTAGGCCAGCAGGTTGACCGCCGCCGCGCCCACCAGCGTGTAGATCCAGTAGGCCACGGGGGACGAACTGAGCTTGCCGCCGCCGATGGTGGAGATGCCCGCCAGCACGGCGCTGCCGAGCACGGCGGCGCCGATCGTCCCCAGCAGCATCAAGCCGCGCAGCACCCGGCGCATTAGGTCGGCCTCCTTCTGCCGCGGCACGCCCCACATCGTCTCGCTCACCCGTTGCAGGTTGTTGGTCACGCCCAGCGAGCCCCACAGCAGTCCCAACGCGCTGACCACGAAGGCCAGCGGGGTGGCCTTGTGAAGGGCCGTGATGCTCGAGCCCAGGTCCTTACCGACCACCGGGAACTGCGAGAGGGCGGAGTTGACGATCACGTGCTCGGCGTGGGTGTGGGCACCCACCACCAACCCGGCCACGGTGACCAGCAGGAGTAATAGCGGGAAGACCGACAGGAAGCCGTAGTAGGTGACGAGGGCGGCCAGCGACCCGCCCCGGTCGTCGCTGTACTTCTTGACCACGGCGACGGCGACCGCCGTCGGTCGGGTGGAGCGCTGCAGCTGGTCGAGACGCCGCAGGAGGCGTCGCCACCGCGTCAGCGTGCGACGGCCGCCGGGGTGAACGTGCAGTCGAGGTGCTTGATCCCGTTGATGAAGGGCGAGCGCAGGCGGTCCGGCTCGCCGACGCTCTCAATGTCGGGCAGGCGCTCGAAGAGCTGACGGAACATCACGTCGATCTCCTGGCGGGCCAGGTGTGCGCCGAGGCAGAAGTGGGGGCCGGCCGCCCCGAACCCGATGTGGGGGTTGGGGTGGCGCCGGACGTCGAAGGTGTAGGGGTCCGCGAAGACCTCCTCGTCCCGGTTGGCCGAGTTGTAGAAGAGGATGACCCGATCGCCGGCCGACAGTTCCTGCTCACCGAGCACGGTGTCCTGGCCGACGGTGCGGCGCATCCAGATAACCGGGGAGCCCCAGCGGACGATCTCATCGACCCCGGTCGCCGCGATGCCGGCCGGGTCGGCCTGCCACAGTGCCCGCTGGTCGGGGTGCTGCGTCATGGCCAGCAAGCCGTGGCTGATGGCGTTGCGCGTCGTCTCGTTCCCGGCCACCACCAGCAGAATGAAGAACGAGGCGATCTCCGATGCGGTGAGCGCCTCGCCGTCGACGTTGGTATTGACCAGGGCCGAGGTCACATCGTCCGTCGGGTTGCCCTTCCGGAACTCGGACAGCTCGGTCATCAGCAGGTTGAGCTGCTGGGCCGCCGTCATGAAGGCCAACATGGCGTCCGCCCCTTCGGGGATGTACTCGGGGTCGCCCGAACTCAGGATCACGTTGGACGCGTTGAACACGGTGTCGTAGTCGGCCGCCCCGATGCCCATCATGTCGCAGATGATCTCGAGTGGGAGGCGGGCCGCCACCTCGACCACGAAGTCGCACCCGCCCGAGGCGGCCACCCGGTTGATGACGTCGTCGGCCACATGCTCAATGCGGTCCTCAATGCTCTTGATCATGCGCGGGTTGAAGGCGGCCGACACAATGCGGCGCAGGCGGGCGTGCCGTGGGTTGTCCATGTTGATCATGGAGCCGAAGAACTCGAGCATCTCCTCGGGTAGATCGATCATGGAGGTGGCGCCCTGGGCCGACTGAAAGATCTCGGGGTGCCGGCTGGCCTCGGATATGTGGGCGTGCTTGGTCAGCGCGGTGTACCCCTTGCCGGCGGTGGGCACCAGGAACGCCATCTCGGGCGGGATCTCGGGGTCGTCGAAATGGTGCGTCGGGCTGTCCCGGCGCAGCAGCTGGAAGGCGCCCTCACGCTCCTCCCAGGGCCGGGCCCAGAACTCAATGTCCGACAGGTCGATCTGGTCGAGGGTCAGCACTTCACGCGGTTCCACGGCTTCTCACCCTACTCATGCTCTCTACACTGCGACTATGTGCGACACGCTCTGTGGCCGGGGTCCCGACGGCCTGGTGTTCGCCAAGAATTCGGACCGTCCGGTGGGCGAGGTGCAGCTGGCCGCGCCCTTCGGCCGCCGCCCCACCGCGGGGTGCACGCTGCGTACCCAGTACCTCAGGATCGGCGACACCGGGGCGCATGCCACCTTCCTCTCCTGCCCCACCTGGCTCTGGGGGGCCGAGCACGGGGTCAACGAGTACGGCGTGGCCATCGGCAACGAGCGGGTCAGCACCGTGCACGCGGTGGCGGCGGCCCGCCCGTCCCTCATCGGTATGGACCTGGTCCGCCTCGGGCTCGAGCGTGCCCGTAGCGCCGACGAGGCGCTCCACATCATGACCGAGCTGCTGAGCACGCATGGCCAGGGCGGTATCGCCGACGCGGTGCACGGCGAGGCGTACGACTCGTCGTTCCTCATCGCCGACCCGGCCGGCGCCTTCGTGCTCGATACGTCGGGCCGCCACTACGCCGCCGCCCCCTTCCCCGACGGCACCGCCATCAGCAACCGGCTCAGCCTCCGCACCGACTGGACCCTCGGCTCGCCCGATCTGGAGGCGGGCGAGGACTTCGACCGCTTCCGGGATGCCGACGCCCGCACCGGCTCCGCCGACGTCCGCCTGGACGCCAGCCGCCGCTTCCTGCAGGCGCACGGCGACGGTCAGCTCACGCCGGCCGCCACCGCGGCCCACCTGCGCGACCACGGCCACGGCCCCTGGGGCGCCCCCGGCACGGGCTCCGGCGCCGCGCCCACCACCGGGCCCACCACCGGGCCCACCACCGCGTCCGCCCTCCCTCACCTGCCGCCGGCCGGGGTGCCGCCCGACGTCACCGGCATCAGTGTCTGCATGCACGTGGCCGCGCGCAGCGTCACTGCGGCCTCCCTGATCGCCGTGCTCCCCACCGAACTTCTGGCCGGCGCCCCGTTGCGGGCCTATGTGGCGCTGGGGAGCCCGTGCGCCAGCATCTTCGTGCCGGCGTTCCCCTTCACGGTGGCCGGGCCGCCGCCCTTCGTGCCCTTCGAGCTCTCCACTGAGGCCATGTGGCGGTCGGCGGACGCCTTGCGCCAGCTCGTCGAGTCCGACCCCGCCGCCCTCGGGGCCGTGCGGGCCGTGCTCGGCCCGGTCGAGGACGAGCTGTGGCAGGAGGCTGACGACGTTGCCGAGCACCCCGACCGTTGGCGCGACGTCGGTCTGAGCTGGGGACCACGCGCCGTGAGTGCGCTCCAGCACGCCCTCGTCTGAGACGCGTCCGCGGCGCCGGCGGTACGCTCGCCACCGAAGGCCTTGCGTGCCCGCCCACCGACTCGCCCAGGAGGAGCCATGGCGTACCCGTTGACGGACGAATGAGCGACGACGCATGCGGCTGATCAGCTTCTCTGCCAACACCGACACCGACACCGGTCCGTCCGCCGGCCACCCCCGCCCCGGCGTGGTGGTGGGCGACGAGGTGGTCGACCTGAGCGACCCCGCCGTGGGGCTGCCCGCCGACATGGGCCAACTACTGGCCCTCGGTCCCGCCGCGCTGGCGGCAGCCGGCCGGGCCCCTTCGGGGAAGGCCGCCCGCTACCCGCTCGACTCGGTGCGGCGGCACGCACCGGTCCCCAACCCACCCGCCATCCTGGCCATCGGGATGAATTACCGGGCCCATGTGGCCGAGATGGGCCGGGAGCCCCCCGAGTACCAGTACTGGTTCAACAAGCAGCGGACGTCCATCGCCGGTCCGGGCGACCCGATCGTCCTGCCCGCCGTCTCCTCCATGGTCGACTATGAGGGCGAGCTGGCCCTGGTGGTCGGCCGGCGTTGCCAGAACGTGCCGGCGGCCCGGGCCATGGAGGTGGTAGCCGGGTTCACCGTCATCAACGATGTGAGCGCCCGCGATTGGCAGTGGCGCACCCCGACCTTCACCGTGGGCAAGTCCTTCGACTCCTTCGCGCCCTGTGGACCGTGGCTGGTCACCGGCGACGAGGTGGGCGATCCGGGTCAGCTGCCCATCCGGACCTGGGTCAATGACGAGTTGCGACAGGACTCGAGCACGGCCGACCTCATCTTCGGCTGTTCCGCCCTGATTGAGTACCTGAGCACGGCCTTTCCCCTGGAGCCGGGCACCGTCATCGCCACCGGGACGCCGGCCGGGGTGGGAGCCGGCTTCAACCCGCCCCGTTTCCTGGACCCGGGCGACGTGGTGCGCATCGAAATTGAAGGGATCGGCGAGCTGCGCAACCCGGTGGTGGCGGGCCCGGATCCCGAGCCCCTCGGGCTCGGGTAAGACCCCCGGGGTCACGGCCGCCTCCCGGCACGGCAGAATGGAGGGCGTGACCGAGACCCAGACCGAGCTGAGCGACGCTGAGCGGGCCGAGCGCCTGACCAAGCTCCACGGCATCATCGACCTCATGCGCCCGGCGGTGCAGGCTGACGGGGGCGACCTGGTGCTGATCCGGGCTGACGTGGAGACGGGCGTGGTCGAGGTGCAGCTCCAGGGCGCCTGCAGCTCCTGCGCCATCAGTTCCGCCACCCTCTCGGGCGGCGTCGAGCGCATCCTGCGCGACCGCCTGCCCTGGGTCACCGACGTCATCGGCGGGCTGGACGACTCCATGAGCGCCGACGAGAGCGCGTCGCTCGGCAGCGGCGGCTACGTCCCTAACTTCTGACGCGAGATCAGTTCCCGGGAGGCCGGTCGACGGGGCGCCCGTGTGACTGCACAGTGGGGTCACTACCTCCGGATTGACCGACAGGGTCGATCCTGGTGGTCGAAGCCGCTCACTGCGAGAGGTTGACCACCGGCATGATGTCCGGGGGACGGTTCGATGTCACGCCCTCTTCGGCCAATATCGGCAGTAGGACGGCTGCGAAAGCCTCGTACGCCTCCTGGGTCTCCCAGACTTCGTAGACCATGAGGTTGCCCGGCTCGCCGAAGCACGAATGGTGGCTACGGCCCGCCATTGGCGCCCTGGATTCTTCGAGACGTCGACTGACCCTCTCGTAGGTATCTTGATCCAATGCGACCGGACTGACATAGACAGCGATCATCGGCGCTCCTTTGCTTGGCCCGCCTCACCACTGTTGCACCCTTAAGGGCAGCATTCAATGAGTCGTTTCTGGATTCGAGGTGGAGGGAGACCTGGCATTGTTCCGGTGAGTCTGACGCCGGCGTGGTTCGTGGGAGCCCAAGGTTGGGCAGTATTCCCGGGGAGGGTAGCCATGACCCCAGATCAACCAGATGGGCCACGCCATACGGAGCCGGGGCAGCGCGCCCTTGGCCCGACGGGGAGCGCCACGCCAAAGGCCCGGGCCAACCGGGGCACTCCGGGATCGCCCGGATCGAGCGCACCCCGCCCACCTGCTGCGATGCGATCGAACCGTTCTCGTCAGCCGGGGGTCTACGACGAGAGGGCCGGGAGGGAACCTCCGCGCTGGCTCCCGGCGACCGTCGTCATCGTGGCCGTCCTCGTCGTAGCGTCGGGAGTCGCCCTGGCTGTGTCCTCCACCCGAGGGACGGGCGGGCCACCTCCGAGCGCCGCCCCCACCACCCAGCCCGGCCGGGCTGGATCGCCGGCGACGAGCACGACCTCCGCTCCGTCCACGCCCGGCGCTCCACCGCACATCTCGTCGCTTACCCCCGCCTCGGCCAGCCCGGGCCAGACCATCACCGCCACCGGTTCAAACTTCCTCAGCTCCAATGGCAGCATCGTCGCCTCCTTCAACGGGCAGGTCACAGCCACGAGTTGCTCGTCGGAGGACGTGTGCACGGTGACCGTCCCGCCGGCGCCGGCGGGGGCGACTTCGGCGCACGTCACCATCACGACGTCCAGCGGCATCTCGAACGCGATCGCCTTTTCCTATCCCTGAGGGGCCACACGCCCGGGAGGGACCGGGCCGAAACGCCGCAGTTGCTATCCGGGTCGGGCGGCGCGTCTCATTAGTTAGCACAACTAACTATAATGGGCGTATGCCCCTGAGCCCGGAGACCACCAAGGAACTGGTCCCGATCTCCGAAGAGCTGGCCAGCCGTCTCCGCCTCTCCATCAACCGCCTGCACCGCCGCCTGCGCCAGGAGTCGCTGGCCGGGCTGTCGCCGGCCCAGGCCTCGGCGCTGGGCGCCGTCAACCGGCTGGGCAGCCCCACGCTCGGTGAGCTGGCCGCTCTGGAGCAGGTCCAACCACCCTCCATGACCCGGATTGTGGCCTCGCTGGCCGAGGCGGGCATGGTCACCCGCATCACCGACGCCGTCGACCGGCGCAGCGCTCGGGTGAGCATCACACCGGCGGGCAAGCGCTCCCTGGAGCGCATCCGCACCCTGAAGAACGCCTTCCTCACCCGCCGGCTGGCCGAGCTCACGCCAGACCAGCGGGCGGGGGCGACCGAACTGGTGGAGCTGCTCGAGCATCTCCTGGTCGAGCCGTGACCCGCCTGCGTGGCGTGACCCGCAAGACCTTTGCCGCCCTCTCGGTGCGCAACTACCGCCTGTACTTCACCGGCCAGGTCATCTCGGTCTCGGGCACCTGGATGCAGATGGTGGCCCAGACCTACCTCATCCTGTTCCGACTGCACGGCACCGGGGTCGACGTGGCCATCGCTACCGGCCTGCAGTTCCTGCCCATGCTCCTCTTCGGGACCTTCGGCGGGCTCATCGCCGACCGTCTGGACAAGCGCAAGCTGCTCTACGCCACCCAGGCCTCCGCCGGCGCGCTGGCGCTGGCCTTCGGCCTACTGGTGGTGACCAACGCCATCCGGCTCGACGACGTCTTTCTGCTGGCAGCCCTGCTCGGCGTGGTGAACCTCTTCGACAACCCGGCCCGCCAGACCTTCGTTTCCGAAATGGTGGGGCGCACCCTCCTGCCCAATGCGGTCAGCCTCAACAGCGTGGTCATGAACGGCGCCCGGGTCATCGGCCCGGGCATCGGCGGCGTGCTCATCCTGACCCTGGGCGTCTCGACCTGCTTCATGATCAACGCGGCGTCCTACGTGGCCGTGTTGGTGGCCCTGTCGCTGATGCGGACCGCCGAGCTGCACCCGGCCCAAGCGGTGGTGCGGGGGAAGGGCCAGGTGCGCCAGGGCCTGCGCTACGCCTGGGCCACGCCGGACTTGAGGAACCCGCTGCTCTCCATGGTCGTGGTGGGGATATTCGCCTTCAACTTCACGGTGACCCTCCCGTTGCTGGCCAAGTTCTCCTTCCACGGTGGCGCCGGCCTCTACAGCACCTTCCTGGCCGCCATGGGTGGTGGAGCGGTCGTGGGCGGCCTGTTCACCGCCCACCGCAGCCGGCCCTCGCAGAAGCTGCTGGCCGTCATCGGCTTCATCTTCGGCGCGTTGATCCTGGCGGTCGCCCTGGCGCCCACCACAACGGTGGCCATCATCCTGTTGATCCCCATGGGTGCGGCCAGCATCTCGTTCATCGCCACCAACAACGCCATTTTGCAGCTGCGGTCCGAGCCGTCCATGCGGGGCCGGGTCATGTCGCTCAACGCCATCGCCTTCCTCGGCAGCACCCCGATCGGCGCACCCCTGCTCGGGTGGATCAGCGATGTGAGCAGCCCTCGGGTGGCCTTCACGGTGGGGGGCGTGGCCACCTTGCTGGCCAGCATTCCCCTGGTGTTGCACGCCCGCAACGCCCGGCGGGCCGAAGTGGCGACCGTGCTCGGCGACCAGGAGTCCGTGGCCGAGGAGAGTGCCGAGGTCGTGACCCTGCCGGTGCCCGGCGTCAGATCGGCGCAGGTACAGCGCCGCCTGGGCTGACGCGCGCCATGAGCGAAGACGCGCCGCGGCTGCACCACGACCGGAACCGGGCCGGCTCCTTCGGTGAGGACGCCGAGCAGTACGACCGGATCCGGCCGCCGTACCCGGCCGAGCTGATCGACCGGCTGCTGAGCGACGCGCCCCGCACCGTGCTCGATGTCGGCTGCGGCACCGGGATCGCCGCCCGTCTCTTCATGGCTCGAGGGTGTGAGGTACTGGGCCTCGAACCCGACCCGCGTATGGCGGCCGTGGCCCGCCGCCGCGGCGTGCCGGTCGAGGACGGCTCCATTGAGGAGTGGTCGGCCGGCGACCGTCGTTTCGACCTGCTGACCGCCGGCCAGTCGTGGCACTGGGTCGATCCGATTGTCGGCGCGGCCAAGGCCGCCATCGTCCTGCGTCCCGGCGGTCGCTTCGGCCTCTTCTGGAACCAGGCGCAGCCTCAGGGCGAGGCCCTGGTGGCCGTGGAGCGGGCCTATGAGCGCCATGCGCCCGACTTGGGCCGGCAGTCCGTGCTGCTGGGGCAGCGCGACGTCTCCATTTACGAGTCGATCGCCGAGGCCTTCCGGGCCGACGGCGGCTTCACCGAGGTCACCCTCGAGATGTTCGGACACGACCAGGTGTACCCGACTGAAATGTGGCTGGAGCTGGCCGGGACCCACAGCGACCACCGCGCCCTGCCGCCCGAGCAGCTGGAGGCTCTGCTGGCGTCGCTACGCCGCCGGATTGACGAGGTCGGTGGTCAGGTCCCGGTGCGCTACGAGACGACGTTGGTCACCGGCCGCTCGCGCTGATCGGCTTGGGCTCTTTGGGCAGGCCGAGCACGCGCTCACCGACGATGTTGCGCTGAATCTCTGCCGTGCCGCCCCAGATGGTCTCAGAGCGCGAGAAGAAGAACAGCGACTGCAGGTTGTTGACCGGGTAGTCGGCGCTGGCCACCCGCGCCCCGGGCAGCAGCGTGTCCTCGCCATCGTCCTGGCCCAGTAGGAGCTGGCTGTTGAGGCCCAGGATGTCCATGGCCAACTGCAGCGTCTCCTGATGCGCCTCGGACCAGAACATCTTGTTGCACGCGCTGAGCGCGGCGGTGGTGTGCGTGTCCTGGAGGACGTCGGTCAAGGTCCGGTAGCCGTTGATCTGCATGATCTTGATCTTCGACCAGGACCGGGCCAGTCGTTGCCGGGTGAGCGGATCACGGCTGGCCCCGCTCTCCTGAGCCAGCCGCAGTATCTCGTCGAACTCCTTCAAGAAGCGCCGGTGGCCGGTGGTCGATGAGGTGCCGCGCTCGAAACCGAGGGTGGTCATGGCCACCTTCCACCCGTTGTTGACCCCGCCGATGACATTCTCCTTCGGGCAGCGCACATTGGTGAAGAACACTTCGTTGAACTCGGCCGAGCCGTCGATCTGGCGAATGGGTCGCACCTCGACGCCGGCCTGCTTCATGGGGACGAGCAGGTAGGAGATGCCGGCGTGCTTAGGCGCATCGGGGTCGGTCCGGGCCAGCAGGAAGATGTAGTCGGCGTACTGCGCCTGGGTCGTCCACACCTTCTGCCCGTTGACGACCCATTCATCACCGTCCAGCTCGGCCCTGGTCGTCAAGCCGGCCAGGTCGGATCCGGCGTCGGGCTCGCTGAATCCCTGGCACCAGGCGATCTCGCCCTTCAGGATCCCCGGGATGAACTGCTGCTTCTGCTCTTCGGTGCCCCACTGCAGAATGGTGGGACCGACCAGCGTGTCGCCGAAGAAGTCGGCCCGCAGCGGCGCGCCGGCGCGGGCGAACTCCTCGTTCAAGACCACCTGCTGCAGGAGGGTCAGCCCCTTGCCGCCGTATTCGGGGGGCCAGCTGGCGCAGATCCAACCACCGCCGTAGAGCTTCTTGGTCCACTCCTCGTTGAACGCCTTGCGCTCGTCGGGTGTCATGGAGAAGCCGGGCTCACCCCAGCCCGGGGGCAGGTTCTCCTTCAACCATCCGCTGATGACGCCGCGGAACTCCTCTGCTTCGGGGGGGTACGTCAGATCCATATCGATCACGGTACCCGCACCGTTGAGGGGGAGCGTTCGGGCAACCCAGGTGGGTTCGCCCGGCCTCGCCTGGGTAGGATGCACGCGCGATCAAGCGCTCCGGCGTAGGGAGCCCGGCACCGGGCCCGAGTGGAAGGAGGTGTGGCCATGCGAAGGGACGAACCCCCCAGTAGCACCGCCGGCACACCTCGCCACCCCCACGCTGGCTGAGCTGCTGGTCTTCCACAGTTCGATCTGTTGCCAGGCCGCGGGGGACCACCGGCGGGGACCCTGCTGGCCCAGCCCTCTCTGGTGTCGCAGCCGCGCCTCTGCGCACCCATCCGCCCGAACGCCCTGAACGCCCCGAACGTCCCGACCTGACCGCCCCTGAGGCGCCGCACAGGAGGTAAGCCCATGGCCACACCACCGGCGACCAGCTCGCCCCGTACCGGACTGGCCCTTCCCGGCCGGCGTGACGCGCTGGAACGCCCGGCGCACCAGCGCCGCCGCCGCACCCGCCGCATCCTGGCTTCAGAGGGGGTGTTCGACTCCATCGTCTCGCTGGCCGGCATTCTCGGCCGACCCGTCACGAACCAGACCGGGCAGGAGATCGGTCGGCTCCACGATGTGGTGGCCCGCTGGTCCGACGGCCAGACCTATCCGCCGGTCAGCGGACTGGTCATCCGGGTCGGCCGGCGCTTGGCCTTCGTGCCGGCCTCGGCCATCGATCGCATCGCCCATGCTGAGGTGCTGCTGCGCTCCGCCCGGCTCGACCTGCGCGACGTCATCCGACGCCCCGGTGAGGTGCTGCTGGCCAAGGACGTCCTGGACCACCAGCTGGTTGATGTCGATGGCGTGCAGGTCATCCGGGCGGCCGACCTGTACCTGGCCGAGGTCCTGGGCCGGATTCGCCTGGTGGGCGCCGACGTCTCGACCTCAACCTTGCTGCGGCGGTTGGGACCGCGTCGCTGGCGCCCGTTGCCCACGCCCGACCGGGTGATCGACTGGGCGGCGATCCAACCCTTCGGCGACCCCGACTCGCTGGACTCGGTCGACGGCGCCACCCAGGTCCGCCTGCGCACCACCCACGAGGGCCTGCACCGTCTGCGCCCCGGCGAGCTGGCCGACCTGCTCGAAGACCTCCGGCGTGACGAGCGCCAGGAGCTGCTGGCCGCGCTCAGCGCCGACGAGGCGGCGGACGCCCTGGAGGAGATGCAGCCGGACGACCTCGAGCAGCTGCTGCGCGAGGCCGACCCCGATGAGGCGGCTCGCCTGCTGGCGGCCATGGAGCCCGACGAGGCGGTCGACGCGCTGCGCGACCTCCCGGCCTCCACCCGCGGTGAGCTGTTGCGCCTGATGCCACCGACGGCCGCGCTGGCCCTGCGCGAACTGCTGGGCTACCCCGAGGATGAGGCCGGCGGCATCATGACCTCCGCCCTCGTCACCGCCACCACCAACCACAGCCTGAGCGAGGTGGTCGACCGCCTGGCCGAGGCCAGGGGCCACGACATCGACCTCGACGCCGTGGCCGTGGTGAACAAGGAGGGTCGCCTGGTGGGCGACGTCACCCTGCTCAAGATCCTCCTGACCATGCGCACCTCGCCCGACACCCGGATCTCCTCACTGCTGGGCGACGAGGACGTGGTCACGGTGGCCCCCAACGCCTCGGCCTCCGAGGTGGCGGATCAGCTGGTCGAGGCCCGCCGGCTCTCCCTGGTCGTGGTGGACGACGAGGGCCGACCGATCGGTCGGATCCTGGCCGACGACGTGCTCGACGCCCTGGTGCCCACCCGGGGTCGGTTCCACTTCCCTCGACTGTTGTCATGAAGCGCCCGGCCCCGCGCAAGGGGCTGATCTACCTCGCCGCGGCCGGACCGGGCCTGATTGCCGCCGCCGCCGGCAACGATGCCGGTGGCGTCGTCACCTATTCCTCGGCCGGATCGGACTTCATCTACCGCACCCTCTTCCTGATGGTGCTGATCACGGTGGCCTACATCGTGGTCCAGGAGATGGTGGCCCGGTTGGCCGTGCACACCGGCAAGGGGTTGGCCGCCCTCATCCGGGAGGAGTTCCCCCTCCGCATGACGGCGTTTGCCATCACCGCCTTCGCCGTGGCCAACATCGGGCTGATGGTCACCGAGTTCGGTGGTATCGCCACCGCCTTCGATCTCTTCGGTGTCTCGCGCTATCTCTCCGTGCCTATCGCCGCGGTGGCCATCTGGTCGCTGGTGCTGTTCGGCTCCTACCGCTACGCCGAGCGGGTGTTCCTGCTCTTGACCGTCGTCTTCATCGCCTACCCCATCGCGGCCGTGCTGGGCCACCCGAACTGGCACAACGTGGCGGTGAACACGGTGTGGCCGCACTTCATCGCCAGCAAGTCGTTCCTCTTACTGGCGGTGGCGCTCATCGGGACCACCATCACGCCCTACATCCAGCTGTACGAAGCCGGGGCGGTGGTCGACAAGGGCGTCAAGCCCGAGGACTACCACTTCCAGCGCTTCGACGCCATCATGGGCGCGGTACTGGCCGCCTTCGTCGCCATGTCGATCATTGTGGCCACCGGCGCCACCATCGGCGGCTCCGGCCCGTTGACGTCGGCCTCGCACGCCGCCCACGCCCTGCGCCCGGTAGCCGGTCCGGCCGCCGTGGTCCTCTTCGGGCTGGGCCTCCTGGGCGCCTCGGCCCTGGCGGCCGCCGTGGTCCCGCTCTCCACCTCCTACGCCGTGGCGGAGGCCATCGGGGTGGAACGCTCGGTCTCCTCCAGCTTTCGCCAGGCCCCCCTCTTCCTGGGCCTGTTCACGGCGCAGATCATCCTGGGCGCGGCCGTGGTGCTGGTGCCGGGCAATCTGATCACCCTGATCCTGAATACCCAGGTCCTCGAGGGAGTGATCACCCCCATGACGCTGATCCTCATCCTGGTCCTGGCCAACCGCCGCTCGCTGCTCGGTCCGGCCGCCAATGGGCCGTGGGCCCGCTGGCTCGGTGGCCTCTCCATCATGGCCGTTGCGGCCGTGGCCTCGGTCTATGTCCTCCTGACCGTCCTGGGCTGGTTTGGTCTGGCTTGACCCCGGGCCTGGGCACGGATGAGGGCGTCGTTTGCGCCGGAGCAGGGGGTTCGGGGAGGCTATGCGGCCATGGCTGGACGTGTCGGAACAAATTGTGCCTAAATCGCCCCGCCAGAAGTGGATCGAGACCAAGGAGTCCTGGGAGCGGTCGCGCCACATCGTGATCCCGCCGACGGTCCCGGCCGCACCCCCCCAGCCGGGTGGGTTGCGGGTGGCTTTCCTCATCTACCGGGGCAACCCGCGGTGCGGCGGTCAGGGCGTCTACACCCGGCACCTGACCCGCGAGCTGGTCGCCCTGGGGCACTCGGTCGAGGTGTTCGCCGGCCCGCCCTGGCCCGAGCTCGACCCTGGGGTGGGCTTCACCCCGGTCCCCGGCCTCGACCTCTACCGTGACCCCGACCCCTTCCGGGTGCCGCATCGCCGGGAGTTCACCAGCCGCCAGGACTGGATCGAGTTCGGCATCATGTGCACGGCCGGGTTCGGCGAGCCGCTGGCCTATTCACAGCGGGCCCGCCGCCTGCTCTCGGACCGCCGGGCGGACTTCGACGTCGTCCACGACAACCAGTGCCTGGGCACCGGCATGCTCGGCATGGTCGAAGACGGCTGGCCCCTCCTGACCACCTTGCACCACCCGATCACGGTGGACCGCGAGCTGGCGTTGTCGCACACCACCAATCCCTGGCAGCGCGTGACGACGAAGCGCTGGTTCGGCTTTCTCAGCATGCAGGTCAAGGTGGCCCGGGCCCTGCCGGCCGTGGTCACCGTCTCCAAGTCGTCGCAGAAGGACATCGCGGCGCAGATGCAGGTGCGCCCCGAGCGCATGACGGTCGTCCCGGTCGGGGTCGACCACACCGTGTTCCGACCCTTCGACGACGTGTCGCCCATTTCGGGCCGGATCATGGTCACCTCGAGCAGCGATGTCCCGATGAAGGGTCTGGTGCCTCTTCTCGAAGCCGTGGCCAAGTTGCGCACCGAGCGCGACGTCGAGCTCACGGTCATCGGGCGGCCCAACAAGGGCGGCCGGGTGGAGAAGGCCATCGCCCGGCTCGGTCTGGCCGATTACGTGCACTGCGTGAGCGGGATCAGCGACCACGAGCTGGCCCGCATGTACGGCCAGGCCGAAGTGGCCGTGGTGCCGTCGCTCTACGAGGGCTTCTCCCTGCCCGCCATTGAGGCCATGTCGTGCGGCGTGGCGGTGGTGGCCACCACCGGCGGCGCCCTGCCCGAAGTGGTCGGCCGCGACGGCCAGACCGGCCTCCTGGTCGAGCCCAACGACCCCGGCGCCCTGGCCGGGGCCATCGCCCGCCTGCTCGACGACCCGGACCTGCGGTCACGCCTGGGGGCGGCCGGGCGCGCCCGCGTGGTCAGAAGGTTCACCTGGCAGGTCACCGCGGCCGGCACGGCCGCCTGTTACGAAGCACTCCTGGCGGGCGAGCCGCTCCCGGGCGCCCCCGTGGCGGGGTCGCTGGCCGCGCCCGCCACCGAGCCCGATGGTGAGGTCGCATGCTGACGGTGGACTACGACAAGCTCGGGGTGCAACGCGGCGACCGCCTGTTGGATCTGGGCTGCGGCTTCGGCCGCCACGCCTTCGAGGCGGCCCGCCGCGGGGCGTCCGTGGTGGCGCTCGATGCCGGACCCGAAGAAGTGGCCCAGGTGCGTGGCACCTTGGGGGCCATGGTCGAGGCGGGGGAGTTGGCCCCGGACCACCCGGCCACGGCCGTGCAGGGCGACGCGCTGGCGCTGCCCTTCCCCGACGGCACGTTCGATCGGGTCATCGCATCCGAAGTGCTCGAGCACATCCCCGACGACGTCGCCGCCATGCGCGAGCTGTCCCGGGTCCTGCGCCCCGGCGGGACGATGGCGGTCACGGTGCCGCGGTGCGGCCCGGAAGCCATCAACTGGGCCCTCTCCGACGAGTACCACGACACGCCGGGCGGGCACGTCCGCATCTACCGGCGCTCCACCCTGGAGCGGCGGCTCGAGTCGGCCGGGCTGCAGCCCATCGGGTTCCATCACGCCCACGGCCTGCACTCCCCGTACTGGTGGCTGCGCTGCCTGGTCGGGCCGAGCAACGACTCGCACCCGGCCGTCGAGGCGTACCACAAGGTGCTGGTATGGGACATCGTCAAGGCGCCGTTCGTCACGCGGACGGCTGATCGGGTGCTCAGCCCGCTGATCGGCAAGAGCCTCGTGGTGTACCTGACCAAGCCGCAGAGCGCCGTGGCGGGCGTTCCCGAGGCCAAGCCGAATGTGCCGCGAGGCGTCCCCGGGCGCCGCGGGCCGACCACTCCGAAACAAGGTGCCGCCGCATGACCACTGAACACCTCCGCTCCCAACAGGGGGCGATCCCCGAAGTGCCCGACGTCCTGGCCGCCTCCGACGTCCTGGCCACGGCCCACGCCATCGCCAACGTGCAGCGAGGCGACGGGATGATCCCGTGGTTCGACGGGGGCCACTGCGATCCCTGGAACCACGTGGAGGGGGCCATGGCCCTCTCGGTCTGCGGTCTCTACGGCGAGGCCCGGGCGGCCTACCGCTGGCTGGCCGAGCGCCAGCTCCCCGACGGCAGCTGGTTCAACTACTACCAGGGGGCCGGCGTCAAGGACCAGCGGCTCGACACCAACGTCTGTGCCTACCTGGCCGCGGGCGCCTGGCATCACCACCTGATCACCGGCGACGTCGAGTTCCTCGGTGAGCTCTGGCCCACCATTGAGCGGGGTATCGACTTCATTCTGCGCTGGCAGCAGCCCGACGGCTCGGTGCTGTGGTCGCTGGACTCGGCTGGCCGGGCCGAGGGCTACGCCCTGTTGACCGGCTCCTCGTCGATCTACCACTCCATGCGCTGCGCCGTGGCCGTGGCCGAATGCCTGGCCAAGGACCGCCCGGACTGGGAGCTGGCCGCCGGCCGGCTCGGTCACGCCGTGGCCCACCACCCCAACGCCTTCGCACCCAAGGTGGAGTTCGCCATGGACTGGTACTACCCCATGCTCTCGGGGGCGCTCGAGGGCGAGGCCGGGCGGCGCCGCCTGGCCGAGGGTTGGTCCACCTTCGTCATGGAAGGGCTCGGGGTGCGCTGCGTCTCCACCGGTGACTGGGTCACGGCCGCCGAGACGGCCGAGTGCGTGCTGGCCCTCGACGCCCTGGGCATGGGCCGTCACGCCCGCGAACTCTTCGTGGCCGGTCAGAATCTCCGGCTGGCCGATGGTTCGTACTGGACCGGCATGGTCTATCCCGAGAACGTCACCTTCCCCGAGAACGAGCGGACGACGTACACCTTCGGGGCCATGGTGCTGGCGGCGGACGCGCTCTCGAGCACGACGCCGGCGGCCGGGCTCTTCCGCGGGGAATGCCTGCCCGCCGCGCTGGACCTGGCCGAGCCTCACTGCAGTGGTGACGCCGCCATGGGGTGCACCGCCGGCTGAGCGGCCCGGCCCCGAGTCCGCCGTCTCCGTGAGCCTCTCCAGGGGGCCGAGTGGCAGTTCTCCGGCCCAAACTGGCTTACCAATTAGACAGCCCAGAGTGTGCGCCGCCATACCGCGAATACGTGGGACGACATCATTCAAGAGCGGGATGATCGCCGCATTGGAACGAACGTCACAGCAATGATCGATGAGCTGCACACCCCACCACCGAATCTGATCATTCGGATCCGACAGACCTTCAACC
>DASZMA010000013.1:0-10850 GCA_035552095.1 Acidimicrobiales bacterium
CCGCCGCCGCACACCCAACCGGTACCGAGGGTCGGGCACCCATGGAGGTCCTGAGCCACAGCCCCGGTCAAGGTGGCACCGGTCAGGTCTGCGCCGGTCACGGTGGCGCCCTCGAGCCCCACGTCGGTGAGGTTGGCCCCGGACAGGTCGACTCCGGTGAGATCGGACCCCGACAGGTTGGCACCGACCAGGTCGGAGCCCGGGCCGAGGAGGGTTCCGGCCCGGATGACCCACGAAGCAGGCAGTTGGGGGGCTCCCGTCAGTCCGCGACCATTCACACCGGACAACGTGGCTTGGGTCAGGTCCACCCCGTCGAGGTCGAGACCGGTGAGGGTGGCATCGGTGAGGTCGGCCGAGGGACCGAGAAGAAAGCCTCCGACAAGGGTCCAACCATCAGGAAGTTGCGCGGGCCAATAGCTCACCACGCTGCCGGATGCCACATGCACCAGCTGCGCCGCGCTGAGGTCGGCGCCGGACAGGTTGGCTCCGTACAGGTTGACGTTGGCGATGGTGCCCCCTGGAAGGGTGGCGTTGGTGAGGTTGGCGCCAGGTCCGAGGAGAAAGCCGCCCAGCTGGGCCCATCCCACCGATAGTTGTGGGTTCCCGATGACCCCTTGCCCCATCATCCCGTTCAACGAGGTGCCGGACAGGTCGACCCCCGTGAGGTCGGCCCCATTCAGGATGGCGCTGTCCATGTCGGCCCCGGTGAGTGACAATCCCCGCAGATCGAAGCCGGTGAGATCGTCCCCGGTCAACGACGCAGCGGGGCCAAAGAGATCGCCACCGACAACTGACCAACCCGATGGGAATGTTCCTGATCCGACGAGACTGGCTGCGTGCACCGACGTGAGCGTGGCCCCGTTGAAGTCCGCACCCGTCACCGTGGCCCCGTCAAGATCGGCGCTGGTGAGATCAGCCCCGGTGAAGTTCGCATGGCTCAGGTCGTAGCCGGCGAGGTTGACGCCGACGAGGTCCGCCCCGGAGAAATTCAGGCCCGCCACCGTGCGATTGGCGACGTCGGTGGCCGATGCCGGCGATGGCGGCGCGGCTGGTGGATTGGTGACCGCCGCCGCCAGTGCCGGGTCAGTTGGCGCGACGGTCTCGTCGCATGTGGTGCCCGAGAAGGCTGACTCCTCGTTCCACACCAGAAAACCGCTCACGCCGGCGGCGAACTGAGCCTGCTCCTTGTGGCGGAGCTCATCAGCCCGAAGGGCCGGGGTGACGCAGCTGGCATCGGTGCTGGAAGCCTGGATACCCACCTCGGCATCGATAATGGGTTTTCCGATGTCGACTGCTCGGCTGATCTCGTCGGCCGGGCTCGATCCCGCTGGTTGGGTGTCGAGGGGTACGGCGCCGTTGTAGTCATGGAAGGACAACACGTCGATCCCCGAGCTGGCAGCCACGGTTGTGAGATCCGCACCCTCGAGGCCACACGCGCTGTTCGATCCGAACCCGGCCTCGACGAGGTGGGCGGGGTCCAGCGTCTCGATATCCGCGCCGATGGTGTCGTAAAAGGAGCGGAGGGCGGCAGTCGCCGCCGGCTCGTCGCACACCCACGGAGCTGAACACCCGTCGAGGGTGGCGGACCCGGTGCACGTGGATGCATCCGGCTCGCCGATGGGCTCGTACATGGCCAGTGCCGGTGAGCTCCGGTACCGCTCGACAAATGCCTGGACGTAGGACTGGTAGGAGAGCGTGGGCGTGGGGAGCCCGGCGGCACTGGCCAAGGACGGAGGAGAGTCGGCGGCAAATCCCCCACCGAACCAATCGAGGCCCTTTTGCTGACCGTCGTCGCACTGGCCCCACTCGTTGGCCAGGACCGGGATGACCAGCACACCATGGGCCTGCGCGTCAGCAAACACACGATCGATGCCGGCAAAGTCGAGGGAACTGCTGGTGGGATTGGTTGCGTAGCCACCCTGGAAGGCCTCGAAGCGCAGCACGGCTCCTGGGGGCAGCGAATCGATGACTTCTGTGACTTGCGAATCCCTGCGGGAAGGGGAGCATGTCGATGTCGCTCCGGCTTCTGACGCCAGGCCCCGGGCGTTCACGCCCACGAGGTTGGCAGGCTGTCCGTTGACCAGCAGCGCACCACCACTGACGGACAGCACGGGCATCGCTGCGGAGGCTGCCGTCGTGGGTGCCACCGCCGAGGGCAAGAACATGCAGGTAAAAAGGGCTACCGCTGCCATTCCCGGCCGCACCCGCCCTCGCCGCGGTCTCACCGTGGGCGGGTGACAGCCAGATGACGTGCCGACAGCTTCCATTGGCCGTTACCCCCTCGACGAACCGAGTGTTACATGATCGGACCGGTTCGGGGAAGAAAGCCAATTCTGCACCCGTCACGAACCTCGTCGACTCTCATGTCCTTCCCACAGCGAACGCCCGATCATTCGCTCTTGGAGAGGGATACGAGACGCCCGGTGCCCCCCAAACCGGCCGACGACAGTTCCGGACCCAAAAGGGACTTATGATTGGGGCCAGCAGCCGATCTCCTACTCATCTGGTAGGCGTCTCGGCCTGGCTGATGAGGGGTGGTTGGAACGATGCCTTGGTCAATGTTGTTGGGGATACTCATCTCGACCGTGATCGCCGGATATGTGATCGGCCTCACGGTGATGGCCGGAGATGTCCGTGAACGGACGTGGGCCGTGGCCAAGTCGCGATCGACGACGGGCTTACCTCAAAGAGGATTGACGCGGTAGAGGCGCCAGGTCTGGTCGTCCCCCGTGGCCGGGACGGTCATGACCAGTGAGCCGATGCCGGCTCCGTCCCGATAGATGGTGGGATAGCGCTGGTTGATGGCGTCGGCCCGTCCGTCCTGGACCGGGTCGGAGACCAGGATGTAGCGGATACCGCTCTGGTAGGGCGCGTTGAGGAAGGCGGCGAAGTCGTAGTCGCTGGTGATCACGAATTGCTTCCGGTGCTCGGACTGCAGCCAGACGTCCCACCCGATGAAGGTGTCCATGAGCACCGAACCGTCGGGCAAGTGCAGCTGGTCCAGGTAGTTGGCCACATAGCCGTTGTTACGCAAGTCCGACGGTGCCGGGGAGCGAAAGCCCGAGTCGACCACGGCATGCAGCCCGGTCTGCTCGCTTTGTGTGCCCACCACCGGGTTCATCATCCCCGCCCACGTGGCCGGGATCGAAGACAGGAGCAGGACGGCGATGACAAAGCCGCCGACGACGACGCGGTTCCTCCTCGAGGCGACGACCGGAGCCAGGTGTCGCGCCAGGCGGTCCACACCGGGCCTGCGCTCGAAGGCCTGCAACCGCCGGTACAGCGCACCCCGGCCACCGGCGGTGCCGGCTCCGGGCCGCTCGGGTTCGCCCCGGTAGGGCCACAGCAACGTGGCCAGCACCACCATCAACGGCACGGCCATCAGGAAGAACCGGAACCAGGCGAACGTCTGGCCCGAGAACTGGGCGTAGGCCTCGAACACCAGCACACCGCCGAACACGGCGATGGGCACGAGGCTGTCGACCTCGGTTCGCCGTACAGCCAGCACCAGGACCACGATGACGAGCAGGGGCAACAGGGGCTCCAGGTACAGGATGTCGCGCACCACGATGGTGATGGGACCGCCGGCCAGCCGCTGGAATGATGCGACCCCCATCGACGCGTTGGCCACCTGTGACGAGTTCCCGTACTGCGAGGAGAATTGCGAGAAGGCCACGCCGGTGGTGATCCAACTGGCCAGCGTCCATCCCATGAAGCAGACGATGAACGGAAAGGCCACGACAGTGCCGTCCACGGCAGCAAGCTTCGCCCGCTCCCGCCTGCTGGTGGCCGAGCTTCGGAGCATGGCCACGCCGATCACCACCGCCGTGGCCGCCGCCGCCGCCATCGCCGCCTCGTAGCGGGTCAGGTAGTCGAGCCCGAGGGCGATCCCGGCGACCACGAGGTCGTTGACCTGGTCGCTGCGCACCCATCGGAGCAGCCGCCGCACGGCCCACAGGGTGAAGAAGACGTAGGGCGCCTCGCTCATCCCGTTGCCGCCATAGAGGAAGATCATCGGGTTGAGTGCGAAGCCGGCGATGATGACCCACCGCCACAGGGTGGGCACGCCGCGATCCATCGTGATCCCCCGCACCTGCCACACGGCACCGGCCATGAAGGCGGCGGCCATGAAGGTTCCCGCCTGACCCTGGCTCAACAACGGTGGCCACAGGTGGCTGAGGAGGAGCAGCGGGATCTCGGCCAGGCTGGGGATCGGGTTCCAGACGAAGCCGATGGCTCCGAGGTGGGGGTCCCGGCTGAACAGGACGTAGCCGGCATTGGCCACGCGGCTCGGCGCGTCCGAGTCCACCAGGTTGAAGTGCAGCGACAGGACCATGCCCACCGCGGCATAGGCGGTGAGCATGACGAAGTAGAGCCCGGCACCCGAGGACTGGTGCCGCCCTCGGTCACCCGAGCGGGACCCATGGAGCGGCTCGAGTCGTCGCTTGGGACTGGAGCCGTCCCCCGTCTCCCAGGGACTGGGCTGCCGGGCGGGCCGAGGGTCGACCGCCGGACGGGGTGGGGCGAGAACCGGGGGCGCGGCGGGGGGCGCCGGGGCGATGGTCATGGGCTCACGACGATGCCCGAACCCACCAGCTCGTCGTCATCGGCTCGACCATCGAGACCGTGCACCGTCTTCTCCCAATACGAAGGCTGGAAGACCAGCTGCACGAACGCCTTGATGGCGGCCACGCTCATCAGCACCCAGTACGCCGGGACCAGCAGGCAGGCACCGAGCAACCGGGGATTGCGATCCATCCGCGCCGCCACCAAGCCGCAGTAGATCATGGCCGCGTTCCCGAAGAACAGGGACATCATGGCCGGGTAGAACAGCCACGGAGGGAACAGGACCCGGATGAAACTGGGCTCGCCCAGCTCCCAGGCCAGCGTCAGACCCCAGAAGAAGGTGTTGACCACCGAGATGATCGGCGTCCCGGCGGTGATGCTGCAAAAGCGGAGGAAGCCCCGAGGGCCGAGCTCCTTCCACACCCGTCGGGGTTGGCGGGTGTGGACTAGGAACGTCTGCAGGTAGCCCTTGTACCAGCGGGAGCGCTGACGCAACCAGTTGATCGGGTCGCTGTTCGCCTCCTCCAGGGTCACCGACTCGAGCACCGCGGTGCGGTAGCCGGCCCGGGCCAACCGTATGCCCAGATCGGCATCCTCGGTCACGTTGTAGGGGTCCCATCCACCGACCCCCTGAAGGACGTCAGTGCGGATGTGGTTGGACGTACCCCCGAGGGGGATGGGGGAATCAGTGGTCATGAGGCCGGGCAGGATGTATCCGAACCACTGGTTGTACTCGGAGGTGAACCACCGGGTCAGGAGGTTCTGCCGGTCGTTGTGGTACGAGAGCTTGGCCTGGATACAGGCCACCTGATGGGGCAACCGGCCGAAGGCGACGACGGCCCGGCGCAGCTGCAGCGGCTCGGGCAGGTCCTCGGCGTCGTAGATGGTGGCAAAGGCCCCCCGGGCGAACTGCAGCCCGTAGTTACAGGCCTTGGGCTTGGTCCGGGGATCCGCCGCAGGCACCAGGACGATATTGGCGCGCAGCACCCCGGAGCGGAGCCCCTCGTAGGCCAGGGACACGGTCTTGTCGTCGTCGGCCTCGAGCAGCAGCTGGACATCGAGCTTGTCGTCGGGATAGTCGAGGGCACCCAGGCTGTGGATCAGCCGGGTCACCACTTCGGGCTCGTCGAAGGCCGGGACGAACACGGTGTAGAGGGGAAGGTCGTCATCGGCAATGGCGCGGGCCTCGTCGTCGGTCACGGCGATCTCGGGAGCACTGCCCACGCCACGGGAGAAGAGCATGACCCGATCGGTCAGGTTGGAGAGGTACATGACCATGGCCAGGGCCACTAGGGTGACCCCGGCCTGCCGGGGCCACAGCACCAGGGCCGCCACCACCACGGCCAGCGCCCCGAGGAGGGCGACGCGCTGGCCCCGGGTCACCGTGACCGCGGCCGACATGTTCGGTTGGCCCTCGAACAGGCCGTGCACGCTCTGATGCAATGCTCCGGCTTCGGCCGCCGACAGCCGGACATCGTCGGAGGCGGTCATGTCGAGCTCGCCGACTGTTGGGCCACGACCTGCTTGGAGAAGGCGATCAGGCGATTCATGGTCGGTGCCGTCGGCGCAGGACTGGCCGTGGTCGACACGCCCCGCAGAATGTCGGTGAACGTGGTCCGAACGCTGTTGTTGGCCCCCGGTGCGGCGGGAGAAGGGAAGCCGGCCACGCTGGTGGCGTCCTCCAGGGTGAGCACGGTCACCCGTTGGTAGGCGGTCGTGGCCGGACCGGGGATCTTCCACGTCCAGGTGATCAGGGCCCACTGGGCCTGCAGCGGCGAGGGAGCCGAGTAGGCGTTGGCGTAGATGACGGTGCCCACCACCCCGTGGCCGAGCGGGACGGGCGTGGCCGACTGCACGTAGGGGACGAAGAGGTGGTAGCAGGAGATGGCCGGGTACACCGACAGCGGTCCGACGGTGGAGGCGGTCAGGGCGTCGACCATGACGTGCTGGCGGTTTGACCCCGAGCCGGAGGCGAACCGGTAGCGGTACCAGCTCGAGCCGGTCCCGAAGTAGCGGCTGGCCCAGCTCTCCGTTTGGCGACCCTCCGTAGCCCATCCCGCAGGAACTACGGCGGTGCTGGTCCAGCCCGGCCCGGTGACGGGCAGGGATCGGGGGCTAATCGCCTCCGGCGCGAATTGGGCGAACAGGCCCAACGCTCCGCCCAGCAACAGCAGTGAGACCATGGCGGCGATGGGCTTCTTCACCACGCTACGAGGGCCGGCCGACGGTGCAGGCATCCGGCGCGTTCCCCGGTGCCGGCGCACATCGACGGCCACCACCACCGACAGGGCAACCAACGAGGGCACCACCTCGACGGCCATCGGGGGCAGCGAGATGGACAGGGCGGCAAAGGCCACGCCGCCGACGGCGAGGGTGAGTGCCCCGTTGGTCAGGCGACGACCGAGCGGTCGGCCTGAGGCCACCACCACAGCGACGGTGCTCAGCACCACGTTCAACAGCCCGTAGGTATGGGTCGTCCCCCCCAGCGCAGCTCCGATGAGCCGGTAGGGCAGGGGCCAGCAGGCCAGGAGGAAGCACCACGCCGCCCAGGACTGCCCGGTGGCGCGGGTCCCGAAGAGCAGAATGCTGGCCAGCATGACGAACAACACCAGGGCCAGGATGTCGATCCGCACCAGGCCGGCGGTGTCCCCCAGTCGCGGCCGGAGCAGCTCGTCGAGCATGAGGATGAATCCGGCCAGCCCCGCAGCAAGGACCCAGTCGACCTGCCGGTCGTGGATGTCGAGGTCCCTCCCCCGTCGCAGTTGGGTGCCGAAGAGGAGCAGGGCCCCCCAAGCCGGCAGCAGGAGCAGGTAGGCCAGCGGGTCTCCGTTGGTGGACTGCACGGCCACCGAGACCAGCGTCTGGTGAAAGGCCAGGCCCACCGCGATGACCAGCACCAGCCACCGTCCGAGCAACGGGTATGGCCGCTTTCGCCACCACGAAGGGGAGGGGCTCGGCGTCGCCGGCTCATCCCGCGCCGGCGGGGCCCCCGCCTCCACAATTCCGCCCGCCTCCCCAGCCCGATTAGGCGGGGCGAGGAGGTCAACCATCGTCGTTGGCGGTGGTTCCGCTGGGACCGCCACCGGCGTCACCACCGGTCGACGCGTTGCCCATCGGGTCGGTGGTGCTGGGATCGGTATCGTCGTCGTGGCCGCCATCTCGCCGGGCGGCATCATCGGCGGCGTCGGCTGACCGGCGGCGGTACCGGACCACGGCCCAGATGGCCAGCACCAACAGGATCAATCCGAACAGCACACCGATCCCGGCGTAGAGGCTGGTCTTGCTGTGGGCGGTGGCGGTGAACTCGGGGGCCCCGCCCGTCTTCACGGTCAGGTTGACCAGGGTGCCTGTGGGCCCTATGGCCACCACATCACCGGAGAGGGCGGACCAGCCCTGTGAGGTGTTGCCCAGGGCGGCGAACAGCCGGCTCATGAGCGACCAGTTCTCCGAGGTACTGGCCAGGACGACCGTGCGGTTCCGGTCTGCCTGGTTGAACACCTGGATCGAGGCCAGCCGCGACGACATGGCGAACGCGCCTTGCGACCGGTTGTCCACCCGGAAGACCGAGTCGCCCCGGTACTGCAGCGGTGCGCCCATGGCCGTGGGCACGTGATCGTCGGCCGACACCAGCAACAGTGGCAGCTGGTTCTGCTCGGCCTCGGCGAGGGGCACCACCGTGGGCCGCAGCAGTACCGATGAGAGCCGCTGCAGACCACACACCGTCTGGACGGCGCTGGCCAGCCGGTCGGCGCCGGAGGTGTCGAAGGCCACCTGGAAGTTGGGGATCAGGGACTGGGGCAGCCCGGGGAACCCGCCGGTGCCGCCGGGCGTGTTGGTGACCTGAATGGTGGAGCGAGGATCCACCGTGAAGTTCATGGTGCGCCCGGCGCTGTGGCAACTGAACCCGGCCGGGAAGTAGGTCACCGTGAGGAGGACGACGGTAGAGCGCCGGATCACCGGGGCGGGAATGGTGAACGGGAGGCTGAGGGTCCCCGACCCGTCGAGCTGTTGGGTGGCCAGGGTCACCCCGCCCACGCTGACCTGGGCCGTGGCCTTGGCCCCCGTCTCCACCGGGCTGTACGCCGCCTTCAACACCACGGCCATGGACGTGGCCACCCCGCCCAGGCGAGTCTCGTCTATGGCGAAGGACAGCTGTTGTTGACCACTGAAGGTGGACGCCCCGCTGAGGCCCAGCTGGTTGAAGGTGACCGGGTTCAGCTGCACTGTCGGGGCCAGCAGGGGCTTGAGTACGGCCGCACTGGTCGTCTGCACCAGCTTGGCCATGGTCGAGCTGAGCAGGGTCCCCTGTTCGGGCAAGGTGGCGGCCGAGCCGGTCACCGACAAGAGGGCGTTCCCGTTCGGTGCCGACGTCAACTGGACGCCCGCGTTCCCACCCTGGTGGATGGCGATACCCCGGACCAGGCTTCCGGCGGGCAGGGAGGGCAGGGTGGTGCCGTCCCAGGTATCGACGGTGACCGACACCGGTACCAGCTGGTAGGCGGAGGCGGCGCCGGCGGCGATGGTGAGGGCCGCCGACTCCTCCGCTGGCGTCGGGACCGACGGAACGTAGATGACCAGCTGATGGAGGATGGGGGGGAAGAAGGTGGCTACCGAGTCAGGGGTGGCGAACGAGCCGGTATAGACGGCAGTGGGATCGATCAGCTCGAGAGGAAGGGCGCCCCCGCAGGTACTCGACCGGATGGCGCCGCCACCGTCGGACTGCTCGAGCACCATGTTGAACGTCTCGTAGCTCCCGGACACCGGCGCATCGGCGATCGTGGTGGCAAAGGGCACGATCTGCTGCTGGCTGGAGCTGGACGGGAGGTTGATGGCGCCGATGTACTGCGTCCCGGCGTTGATGACGATAGACCCGGTCCCGAAGTCGGGGGGGATGACCAGCTTCCCCCACAGCTCGGCGGGGTGCAGTCGGTCCGGCACGGGCAGCTGGACGCCCACGGTGGTGCCGCCGCTGGCGAAGGTGAAGCTCTGGGGCAGCCCCATCTGCTTGAAGCTGAAGACGGTGTCGGGGACCGAGCCGGCAGTCGAGGTCGGTGCAGGGGCGGCTGGCGCCGCCGGTGCGATGGCCGCCCCGGCCGACGAGGCGACCGCCACCGGCACGGCCAGGCCGAACACCATGGCCACAACGGCACTCGTGGTGACCAGGCGCCGTGACAACCAGGAGCCCCGGTTCCGGCCGATATCCGTGTGCGCTGCTCTCGTCACGTTTGAAGCTCTCCTCGGAGGGTCCCGCACATCGGTCTGCGCAGTTCGCTCCTGTTGCGTCCGCTTGCCGACCGGAGCACAGCGCACCACGGTCGTCGTCCACTGGCTTGGCCGCTCGGCCCAACCAGCACCGCTGGCCCGATCCGATTGGGAACCCGGCCCAACCACGAGACACGGACTCGGCTTCCTACCGACGTCCCCGTCCCCTTCATCTCACGACCGATAAGTTACCACTACGTATCGTGTTCGTCATATCACTTTACGGAGGTTTTATCCAACACTGCGCCAATACTTAAATTTAGCTGGGTGACTAAATATCAGTTTACAGTGAGTTTAAAGGTGCTTGGAGTGGTCAGTCACTATAACTGCGTCGTACCCGACGTCCGGCGGATCTCCTGACAGCACGACAGCTGGCCCGCCCGGCTGGCCCGGCCGGGCCAGGCCACGAGCCGGGCGGCCAACGCAGCGACTCAGCCCGAGCCCACCTGGACGGCTATCGACGGGTCGGGAGCGGGCGACAACGCGGCGTTCAGCGTCGTCGGGGTCACCGGGGCAGAGCTCGAGCTGAGGGCGGCCTGGAGGAACCGGACCGTCTCCCCCCGAACGGCGGCAGCCTGGGGGGTGTCGGCCTCGAACGTGTCCAGATGGTCGCCGCCGGTCACGGTGAGGAGGGCCTTGACCATGTCGGCGGTCTGGTACACCTGGGTCGAGTCGGGCAACAGGCCGTACTCGTCATCGGTGCCCACGGCCACCAGCAGCGAGCCCGCCACCAGTGTCCCCCACGGCCCGTCCACCCCATCGGGGATCTGGCTCGACAGCGACAGATAGGCCTTGATGCGCGGGTCTCCGAAGGCCGGGTTGAGGGCCAGCATGGCCACGTCGGTACCCCCGTCGGAATGGCCGGCGGCGGCGATTCGGTGCGGATCGACGGTGATGAAGGGGCTGGCCTTGCCGGCCAACAACTGAGTGATCACGAACGACAGGTCGCGGGCCTCGTCGGGGAAGTCGCTCACCGGGGTACCGGGCAGCGTGTCGGCCGAATCGGGGAAGACGGGGGCAGC
>DASZMA010000014.1:0-3273 GCA_035552095.1 Acidimicrobiales bacterium
GGATCCTCGGTGGCGGCGAAGACCTGACGATCCTCTCGTTCCAGAGCCGCCCGCACCTCGTGTGCCGCTGTAGGGGCTTGGACCCGGTGTCCCCCATAGTCAGTCTCGGGCACCCGGCGCACGTTCCAGGTGTGGGTGGGACGCCGTCCACGGCTTTGGCCCACGTAGCCCTTCTCTTGACCCAGGGCGGCGTTGCCCAGCAGGTGGACTTGATCCCAGGTGCCGCCCTGGGCGCCCTCGACGGTGCGGGCCCAGCCGTGGGACAGGTTGGGCCTGCCGTCTGGGCGCCCCCCGGCCACGAAGCCGGGATCGAGGGTCGTCGCACGTCCGTCGTCAGTGCGGATGGTCAGTCCGTGCCGACCGACGCTCATCACCGTGGCCGTGGTGTTGTTGTGCAAGCGTGCGTCTCCCGTGCCGAACGGCGCGTGCAGCAGCACGCGGTCTCCTCGGGCGTAGGCCCGTGCGGTGGTCCAGCCCGGTCCCCACATGACTGGCCCGTTGATACGGCCAACTTCGCCCAGCTGGGCCCGGATGCGATCGGCCAGCTCCTCGGCATCGCCATGGGTAACACACAGGGCCGCCACGGTCTGGGCTCCGCGAATGTGGACGTCGCCCACCACGGCGTCGGCCATGGCGGCCTTGGTGGCCGACGGCGAGTCAAGCTCATGCTCCAGTCCCCCCTCCGCCCGCAACCTCTGGCTGGTCTCAACGTGGCCGGCCCGGAACTCCGTCAGGGCGGCCCGCTCAGTCTCGTCGACCTGGCGGCGGTTGTGGGTGAGGCGCGGCGCGGGGACGGTGCCCGCCCGGCCCAGTCTCTCCACCTCGACGGCCAGTCCCCCGGCGCGCACCGACTGGGCCTGGGCGGCGTCGCCCGCACACCACAGTGCTGCCCCCGGCGTGGCGGTGACCGCCGAGGTGACGATCTCGGCATCGGCCGTGGCCACTTGGGAGACCTCGTCCAGGATCACCACGGTGCCCGGACGCAAGGTCCGCGCCTCTCTCTGCAGCCGGGCGATAGTGACGGCAGGAACGCCAGCTCCCTCGAGCTCGGCCACGGCCTGGTTGGTGGCCGCCAGGCCGATGATGTCCCGACCGCTAGCCATGACCAGCTGGCCGGCGGCGGCCAGGGTGGTGGTCTTGCCGTGGCCGGCCGGGGAGAGCAGGGCGCGAAGTGCGGGTCCTGGCGCGCCTAGGGCAGTCACCGCTTGGGCCTGGTCGCGACCCAGCCCGTCGCCAATCAGTCTCTGCCTTGCCGCCCATGGGAGGCCCAACCCGGGATCGGCCCTGTTCTGGAGTGCGTGGAGGTGGGACAGCACGCGATCCTCGAGGGCCCGGTGGGTGACGAGGGACCACTGCGGCGGGCGACGCCTCGCCACCGCCGGATCAGGAGCCAGGCGCACCACGTGGGCCGAGGCCAGGAACTCGGCGCTCAGCTCCTCCACCCGCTGCGCGTCCAGGGTGCCACCACCGTGGGAGGCGATGGCGGCGGCCACCTGAGCCTGGCCGAAGCGGGCCCGACGCGAGCACAGTCCCGCTTCGGGATCGACCAGATGGGCGAAGATCACCTCGGCGCTCGGGGCTGGCCGCACACCGCTTCGCCCGCACACCCGCTGCGCTACTTCCTTGGGGCTGCCGAGGCCCACGGCGGCGGCCTCCTCTGCCCACCGGCCAGCAAGCGCCTCGGGCGCAACGGCTTCGTCCTTGGCCGTCCGGGTGGCCAAGCTGGCGGCCTCGTCGGCGGCCATGCGCTCGGCCGGGCTCTGTGGGGCCGAGGAGCCGTGGGCCTCCAGCCAGGCCTCGATCTGGGTGGTGCGCTTGGAGAAGGTGCGGAGCTGGGACTCCTCAAAGCCGACCATCTCTCGGCAGCCGTTGCGGTCGGGCCCCCATTCGACGCCGAGCTGGGCGGTGAGCCTGCGTCGCAGCTCCTCCTGGTAGACACAGCCCGCGGCGCGGGCCCACTCGTAGAGGGGGCCGGCGTCGAGGGCCACATGGCTCCCGTCGGGCCGTCGCACCAGGTTGGGGACCACGCAGTGGGTGTGGAGCTGAGGATCACCGGCGCGCGAGGTTCGATGCACGAAGGTGGCCACGGCAAGTCCATCCGTCGGGACCCGCGTTCGCACCCCCTCCTTCTGCTGGCGGGCAACGGCCATGTGGGACTCGAGGAACGACACCGCTGTGCTGACCGCCTCGACGTGAGCCAGGGAGACTGCGCTCTCCACCTCGGGGCCGCCCAAGGCCCACGCCAGCGAGGCCGACTTGGGGGCGGAGAAGGTGGCGTCGAAGGCGTTGACCTTGCGCGCCGGGCCTTCCAGGAACGCCGTCCCTGTTCTCGGGTCAACGCCCTTCACCAGCCTCCGGAGCGCCTCGGCTTCGACCACGCCAGACAGCTCGAGGCGCTCGGACCAACGACCGGCCCACACCCCGGGTGCCTCTCGGCCCGAGACGTAGTACTCCTCGAGTCCGTTGGCGATCTGCGACAGCACGTACTCGGCGTCGTGCAGCTTGACCAGGCTCAGCACGACACCGACGTCCTTCTCGCATCGAGGCGAGCGCTTGCGGGCCCCACCGAGCCCGCCGGCGACGGGCCGCCCGCGCCTACCCCGCAGGGGTGGCAAGTGTCTGTCCGATCACAAGAAGACCTACCGGTCGAAGGTTGGAAGGACAAAGTTGATCAGTCCTCGCGACTGTGGAAGCCGTTGAGCGGTAGTTGTCCGGCTACCTCGTTCAGGATGCGAGTCGGTGAGCGACGTCGTTTCGACGACCGCGACTCATCGGTAGCTGCCTCCTTGGCGTTGCCGTTCGTGCTCGGCTCAGCACCTGGGACGGCGTCGCCTGCCCCCGCCACGAAGGCTTCGAGTGCCGCCCTGGGCACCACGATGCGTCGCCCGAGTCGCAGAGCTGGCAGCTCGCCTCGGTTGATCAGCTCATAGGCGAGCCCTCGGGAGATGCCGAGCAGGACCGCTGCCTCCTCGACCCGGAGTGTGAGCCTGGAGTGGGGCACCGGCTGGGTGGATGGAGAGGCGCCCGTCGTCAGATCGCGGTTCCTCGGTTCGACCATGTCCTGATGCTCGGACACCGGCCTCCCCGAGGACCTCCCCGAACACCTCCCCGAGGACGGATTCTTCCTGGGGAGGTTCATCGGCGACCTCCCCGAGATTGCCTGCGTTCGTGGGGAAGGACGTCAGAAAGGGTGGGACGCTTCACAAGCTCGCCTCCGTCGAGTACGCCGACGAAGGCAATCGTGCGCCACCGGCCTACCCTCACCTCTACCCC
>DASZMA010000015.1:0-69406 GCA_035552095.1 Acidimicrobiales bacterium
GTGATCGACCAGCTGGTCGATCACCTCGTCGGCCTGCCGGGCGTCTACGGAGCCCGCATGACCGGCGGCGGGTTCGGCGGCTGCGTCATCGCGCTGTGCCAACCCGATTCACCCGCCCTCGACCCGGCCACCCACGCGCCCCGCCGGGCCTGGAGGGTCAGTCCGTCCCCAGGAGCAGCGCTGCTTGTGACGTAGCGACCAGGGCGTCGAGCACCGCCTCGGCCCGCCCGCCCTCAACGGCTTCGGTGGCCAGCGCCACCCCGCCGGCCAGGTCATGGGCCCGGCCGGCCACCATCAGGGCGGCGGCCGCGTTGAGCAGGCCGATGTCACGGTTGGCCCCGCTGACACCGGCCAGCACCGAGCGGATGGCCCGGGCGTTGAAGGCGGCGTCCCCACCGCGCAGGTCGGCCATGGTCGCCGGGGCGAAGCCCAACGCGGCCGGGTCCACCCGCCACTCGATCAGCTCGTAGGAGCCGGCGCCGTCGCCGTTGAGCTCCAGCACGGTGGAGGGTGCGGTGACGCTGAGCTCGTCCAGGCCGTCGTCGCCGTAAATGATCATGGCCCGCCGGCTCCCGGTGGCCCCGAGCACGGCCGCCATGGTCGAGGCCATGGCCGGATCGTTGACCCCGACCAGCTGGTGGCGCGTGCGGGACGGGTTGGTCAGCGGGCCGAGGACGTTGAAGACGGTGGGCACCCCGAGCTCGCGACGGATGGGGGCCACGTAGCGCATGGCGGGATGGAAGCGCTGGGCGAAGCAGAAGCCCATCCCGGCCTCGGCCACGCAGCGGGCCACGCCCACCGGCCCGATCTCAATGGCCACGCCGAGCGCCTCCAGCACATCAGCCGAGCCGACCGAGGACGAGGCCGACCGCCCGCCGTGCTTGCAGACGGCCACGCCGCACCCGGCCACGATCAGCGCGGCCAGGGTCGTCACATTGATGCTGCTCAGGTGGTCGCCGCCCGTCCCGACCAGGTCCACCACCATCCCGGTCCCGCTGAGGGTGACGGGCACCGCCGCCTCCACCATGGCCCGGGCCAGGCCGGTCACCTCGCCGACCGTCTCCCCCTTGGCGTGGAGCAGGGCCAGGAAGGCCCCGATCTGGGCCGGCGTCGCCTCCCCGGCCAGCACCGAGCCCAAGGTGGCCTCGGCTTCGTTCTCAGTCAGCGACTCCCCCGCGCTGAGCCGGCGCAGCACATCGGGCCAGGCCGTCAGTCCCACCACAGATCCCGGTCCAAGACGCCCCGGGCGATCAGGCCGAGCTGCACCTGCGAGGTGCCCTCGACGATGGTCAGCTGCTTGGCGTCGCGGTACCACTGCTCGGTCGGGTGGTCCTCCATGTAGCCGGCCGCTCCCAGGAGCTGGACGGCGAGCGAGGAGGCCCGCACCGCCATTTCGGTGGCGTGGTACTTGGCCATGGACAGGAACGGCACGTACTCCTTGGTGAACTTGCCCGCATCGGCCAGGACGGCCGAACGGTAGGTGAGCAGGCGGGCCGCCTCAATCTCGACGGCGCACTTGGCGATCTCCCACTGAATGCCCTGGAAGTCGGCGATGGTCTTGTTGAAGGCGGCCCGGCCCTGCACGTACTGCGTGGCGTACATGAGGGCCCCCTCGGCCAGGCCGAGGCCGCGGGCGGCCACGATCGGCCGCATGGCGTTGAGACCGAGCATGGCCAGGCGGAACCCGCCGACCTCGCCGATCACGTTCTCGGCCGGCACGTGGACGTCGCTCAGCACCAGCTCGCCGGTGTCGACCCCCTTGACGCCCATTTTGTGGTCGGTCCGGCCGACCTCGACCCCGTCCCACTTCCGCTCGACAATGAAGGCGGTGATCGAGTCATGAGCCCGGCTGGTCGGATCACTGGTCTTGGCGAAGACGGTGTACCAGTCGGCCTCGCGCACGCCTGACATCCAGCACTTGGTGCCGTTGAGGACCCAGCCGTCGTCGCTGCTGCCCACATCGCGCACGCCCCGGGTGCGCATGCCCATGACGTCGCTGCCCGCCTGGGGCTCGGAAAGGCCGAAGGCGGCCCGCAACGTCCCCTCGGCAATGCCGGGCAGGTACTTCTGCTTCTGGGCCTCGGTGCCGGCGATCATGACCGGGCCGGTCGGCAGCCGGGTGAGCAGCAGCATGAGGGCGGCGGCGTTGGAGTACTTGGCCACCTCCTCAATGGCGATGGCCAGGCCCAGGATGCCGGCTCCCGAGCCCCCGTACTCGACCGGCAGGCACAAGCCGAGCAGGCCGGCGTCGCGGAAGGCCTCGAAGATGTCCTGGGGGTACTCACCGCTCTGGTCGATGGCCCGGGCCCGGGGCTTGACCTTGTCCTGAGCCAGGCGGCGGACCGACTCCTGCAACTCGGCCAGTTCGGGGGGAAGGTCAAAATCCACCGGCGAAGGCTATCGGACAGCCCCAACATGTAATTTCTGCGTCTTGCCCTCCGAGGAAGTTCTGCCGTCCCGCGCCGACGTACAGGCCGAGCTGCGAAAAGAGAAGAAAAAGGAAGAGCGCCATCGCCATCGCTGGCGCCGTCGCCTCCTCTACTCCCTCTCCGCCATCGTCCTCCTTGGTGCCCTCTCAGCCGGCGGCCTCTACTTCTACGCCACCTACCGCTTCGACCAGATTAAGAAGGTCCACGCCAAGCATCTGGTCAAGGCGGCCGTGACCGGCAAGCCCTTCGACATGCTCCTGGTTGGCTCGGACTCCCGAGCCTTCGTCAACAACAGCACGCAGATAAAGGCCTTCGGCGACCAGGCCAACGCCGGCGGTCAGCGCAGCGACGTCACCATGATCGCCCGCTTCGTGCCCGCCACGAAATCGGTGACCATCCTGTCCATCCCCCGCGACCTGTGGGTCGACATCCCGGCCAACAGCAGCGACATCGTGGGCATGAACCGGATCAACGCCGCCTACGACTCCGGCCCCGACCTGCTGGTGCAGACGATCGAGGCCGACCTGCACATCTCGGTCAACCACTACATGGCGGTCGGCTTCCCGGGCTTCCTGGGCATGGTCGACGCGCTGGGCGGCGTCACCATGAGCTTCCCCACCGAGGTCAAGGATGCCTACACCGGGCTCGACGTGACCACCCTGGGCTGCCAGGTCATCAACGGCACCCAGTCACTGCAACTCGTGCGCAGCCGCCATCTGGAGTACAAGAACGCCAAGGGCTACTGGGAGAGCGACGGGCTGTCGGACTTCAGCCGTATTCAGCGCCAGGACGCGTTCTTCCGGGCCGTGCTGGCCAAGGTCAACACCTCCATCACCAACCCCCTGGCCATCAACGGCTTCATCTCGGCCGCCGTGGGCAACCTGACCATCGACGACACCCTGTCCAAGAGCGACCTGTTCCACCTGGCCACCGAGTTCCGGGGACTGGCCTCGTCGCACCTGATCACCGAGACGCTCCCCACCACCAGCTATGTCACCAGTGGGGGCGCCGACGTCCTCTTAGAGGCCAAGCCCTACGCCAGCCAGATGATCGCCGCCTTCAACCAGCTCGGCCTACCCAAGCCCAAGCCGAAAAAAGTGGTGCCCCCGCTGGCCCACAATCTGGTCGACGTCCAGGTCTTCAACGCCGGCGCGGCGAGCGGCGAGGCCCACGCCACCGCCACCGCGCTGACCGCCGACGGCTTCAACGTGGTCGAGGTCGGCGACGCGCCGAACCCGCTGACCGCCGGCACCCCGGACCAGATCTGGTACAGCTCGACCGGGCTGGAGGCGGCGCACTCGCTGGGCGCGGCGCTGACCGGCACCATCAAGTACGTGGCCGACCCCAGCCTGAGCGGCAACACCGTGGCGCTCTTCCTGGGCAGCGCCGCCCTCACCGTGACCACGACCACGACCACCACCACCACGACGACCACCCCGGGCTCGACCACCACCCCGACCACGATCCCGGGCGACGTCTACACCAACCAGCAGTCCGAGCCATGGAACCCGGTCCCGTGCACGCTGGGGGCGAGCCCCACGACGACGACGACGACGACCAAGGTCCCGTCCAAGACGGCCACGGCCAAGACATCGGCCGGAGTCACGACGTCGACCTCCGACAAGTCGAAGGCGAAGTAAAAAGGCCGAGCGAGGCCGCCTTAGGCCGACTTGCGGCGCTGGCGCACAATGCGCCGCCGCTCCCGCTCCGTCGTGCCGCCCCATACGCCTTCACGCTCGCGGTGGGCCAGGGCGTGCTCGAGGCAAGCCTGACGAACCGGGCAGTCGGAGCAGATGGCCTTGGCTTCGGCCGCGTCGGCCTCGTCCTCTGATATCGGGTAGAACGCCTCAACATCGAGGCCCCGGCAGGCGGCCAGCTTGCGCCACGTGGTGGCACTCATGGGAAACACTTCCTCGCAAAAGTCGGATACGGGCAGAATTCGCCCTGGTCGGGGGCACAGCCAGGGGAAACCCGACGGCGCCGGCACCGAATTCCGGCGAACGAAGAGTATGGCTTACGCCCGGTGGGCCTGTAAAGAGCTACACACAGAATTCTCCCAGGTCAGCCGATAGGAAGCGGCTTTGTTGTGCCGCGGAGGTCACCCAGGAGCTCTTCCCGCACGTCGGGGGGCAGAACCGTCCGGGCGGCGTACTCGGGATGCTCGGCCACCAGGGCCACCTCGCCCGGGCCGGCGAAGGCCTCGACCTGGGCCGGCGTGAAGGCGAACCGGAGGTAGTGCACGGCCGGGGTCACGTGCTCGCGGACCAGGGCGGCGGCGTGGGCCGCCTCGGGCACGCTCCGCACCACCTGGCGCTCGCCCTTGCCCCCGACCTCCACCTCGACCCCGAGGGCCGACTCGATGCCCACCAGCCGGGGCAGCCAGTCCCGCATGGAGCCGTCCGAGGTCAGCTCAATGAACAGGGTGGCCGACAGTTCGCCCACCTCGGGTAGGAGGCGGTTGTAGATGTCCAGCTCGACCTGGACAGCCTCATCGCTCAGGATCTTCTCCACCCGGGCCATCTCCTGGACCTGGAAACGCACGGTGTCGACGCACTCGAAGGCCAGGGTCATGATCGGGCCCAACGCGACCCGACGCCGGCGCTTGCGGGCGATCACCTGTGCTCGATACGACTCGCGCACCCGCTCGTACGCCCGCAGGTCCAGCACATCGTCCAGCGTCAGCGCCGCCGTCACTCCGACACCCCGTAGGCCTGGGCCATCACCTGCATCGGGTGGAGCGCCCGCTGACCGGTCTCCTGCAGGATGGCCCCGTTGGCCAGATGGCAGTCGCCGCAGACCACCTCGTTGCCGGCCGCCGTGACCTCACGAGCCAGCGGCGCCGCCACCTGGCGGGCCAGCTCGTAGTTTTCGGCCCGGTAGCCCCAGGTCCCGTCGATGCCCGAGCAACGCTGGACCAGGTCGCACCTGACCCCGGCCACCTTCAGCAGGTCCCGGCTCTTCAGCCCGGCGTTCTGGGCCTGCAGGTGGCAGGCCACGTGGTAGGTCACCCGCTCAGGCACGCGGCCGTCATCGCGCCCGGGGAACTCAGCGCGCAGGGCGAAGGGGTCCGCGGCATCCTTGTGGCGCTTCATGAGGTACTCGGCCGGGTCGTAGGTGTGGGCGGCCACCAGGTCGGCGTCGGGACCGGCGACATACATCGGGTAGTCCCGCTTGATGACGTAGGCGCAGGTGGGCTGGGCCACCACCACGTCGCGCCCGGCCCGCACCTCGGCCGCCAGCGCCGTCACGTTGCGCCGGGCCGCCTCGGTGAACTGCTTCAGGTTCCCAGTGTGCAGCCACGGGGCGCCGCAGCACTTGGTCCCCTCGGGCAGCGAGCAGGCCACCCCGTTGTGCTCGTAGACCTGGACCATGGCCTGGCCGACCTCGGGGTCCATGTACTCCACGAAGCAGGTGGGGAACACCGAGACGGCTCCGAGCTCCACCGAGGCGGCGGCCGGACCCCTCCTCTTCTTGAACCAGGTGGAGAAGCGCTGCCGGGCGTAGGGCGGCAGCAGCCGCTGCGAGGCCAGGCCCACCGTCTTCTCCATGGCTCGCCGCGTAAACGATCCGGGGGTCCCGGTGGCCCAGTTCACCACCGGCGCCGCCACCACCGAGACGCGGCCCAGCGCGTCGGTGCGGCCCAGGAACTGGTCGGTCAGGCGCGCCTTGACCCCCACGCCCTGCTCATGGCGCACGGCGTGGACCCGGCTCATGAGGCGCGGGAAGTCGAGCTCCCACTCGTGCGGGGGCACGTAGGGGCACTTCACGTAGCAGAGCTTGCACTGGTAGCACTCGTCGACCACCTGGTCGTGTTCGGCTGCGGTCAGCGCCCCGACGTCCCCGTCCTTGGCGTCAATGAAGTCGAACAAGGTCGGGAACGACGGGCACAGGTTGAAGCAGAGGCGGCAGCCGTGGCACAGATCGAAGACGCGGTCCAGCTCCTGGCGCAGGGCGCCCGGGTCGAAGTACTGCGGATCAGTGGGATCGTAGGTGGCGGTCACCGGCCCGCCTGACTACGAGACGGACTCGAGCCCCTGGGTGAAACGGCCGGCGTGGGACTTCTCGGCCTTGGCCAACGTCTCCAGCCACTCGCCGATCTCCTCGAAGCCCTCGTCACGCGCCGTCTTGGCGAAGCCGGGGTACATCTCGGTGTACTCGTAGGTCTCGCCCTCAATGGCCGACTTGAGGTTGTCCTCGGTGGCGCCCACCGGCACCCCGGTCACCGGGTCCCCGACTTCGCGTAGGAAGTCGAAGTGCCCGAAGGCGTGGCCGGTCTCGCCCTCGGCGACGGAGCGGAACAGCGCCGCCACGTCGGGGTAGCCCTCGACGTCGGCCTTCTGGGCGAAGTAGAGGTAGCGGCGGTTGGCCTGGCTCTCGCCGGCGAACGCTTCCTTCAGATTGGCCTCGGTCTGGGACCCCTTCAGTGCTGGCATGGCTGTTCGTACCCTTTCTCTGTTGCGCTGGTTACGGCTGATTGATTCGACACTCGTCACACATCCCGCGGAAGACCACCTCGGCGCTCAGCACCTCGAAGCCCTGGGCCGCCCCCGAGGGGACGGCCAACCCGGGGAAGTCGGCCTCCACGTCCCGGACCTTCCCGCACTGCCGGCAGACCAGATGGTGGTGGGTGGCCTCGACGTTGGGGTCGAAGCGGGCGGCGCCCGTGCCCAGGTCGAGCGAGGTGATCTCGCCCAGCTCGGTCAGGTCGTTGAGGGTCTGGTAGACGGTCTTGAGGGAGACGTTGGGCATCTCCCGGCGCACCTTCTCGTACACCCGCTCGGCCGAGGGGTGGGTGACGTCGCCCTCCAGGGCCCGGAAGATGCACTGGCGCTGCGCCGTGATTTTGCGCCCGTGGGCCCGGAAGAGATCGGTCAACGCGTCGGGGGACTGCATGGCAACGCCACCCTACCGGCCCCGGCAGATTCTGACAACCATTGTCAAAATCGCCATGACGCGCGTCGGGCGCGAACTAGAAAATCTACATTTCGTCTACAATAGGGCAATGGCCTCCACTGACACCACCACCGTCCGGGTTCGACGTCCAGACTCCGAGCGGCTGTCGGCGCTCGCCAAGAGTCGACACACCACGGTCGTGGAAGTGGTGCACACCGCGCTCGACGCGTTGGAGCGCCAGGAGTTCATGCGAGGGCTCAATGAGGACTACCGGCTCATGGGTCCCAAGGACAGGGAGGCTCTCCTGGCTGAGCATATTGAATGGGATCCATTAACTTGATCTGGCGGGCCGAGATTTATGAGGTGGACCTCGGAGCGCCGGTCGGGCACGAGCCGGCCGATGTTCGCCCGGGACTGATTGTCTCAGCGGACCTCATCAACAATGGTTCTGGTGCATTGGTCGGTGTGGTCCCGATCACGTCACGGGACTATGGACTGCGCAGTCATGTCGAGCTTCAATCTGACCCGACCGGACTGGATCACGATTCGTACGCTCGGTGCGACCAACTTCGGTTGCTCTCAAGCCGCCGTCTGCGCGGCCTCCTCGGCCAAGCTTCGGCTGAATCGATGGATTCGATTGATCGGGCTCTGCGTTTCATGCTCGATCCGTGAGGCGTGCCGGCCGCCGAAACTCCCGGCAGCCTCAGCGAAGTGGACTGCCGAAGCGGATCACATTGCCGTCGGGGTCGGTGACAGAGCCTTCTCGCTTGCCGTAGTCCTCGTCGCGAGGCCCATCGACGTCGATGGCCGCCGCGCGCCACTCCTCGGCCACCCGGTCGGCGTCCTGGCAATGGAGGTACAGGGCACCGTGGCCCGGAAGGTCGTCGCCCACCGCTTGGGCCAGGTGGATGGTGAGGTCCCGATCCCGGTGCGCGAAGGCGTAGGTGTCGTCGTGCCAGGACACCTCGAAGCCGGCCCGCTCAAACCAGGCGACTGAGCGTGGCACGTCGGCCACCTTGAAGATGGGCTCGAATCCCCTGACCAGCCATGAGTCGCTCATGAGCTCCAGTTGCCCGTCTCGCTGCCCGTTCAGCCCACCCAGGCAGTCGTGGCAGATCGGCTGGTCGGGATGCGACCGCAGCCGGACCCACCAATCGACCGACGTCGAGCAGCACGTGCAGATCTCGGCCATGGCCGGCCATGGTAGGTGGCCGCCTTGGGTCAGCCGTGTGGCGCCGGAGTCAGCGCGACGGCGAAGGCCGGGACCAGATGCTCGACCCCCCGCAACAGCTGCGGCTCGAGTTCGCGCACGCTCCATCGGTCGGCCGGTAGGGCGGCTGCGACCTCCGCCGTCACCACCACCTCGTTGGGCGCCGCCGCCTTGACCAACCGTGAGACCAAGTTGACCAACGGGCCGAAGTAATCGCCCTCGCGGGCGGTCACCCGCCCGTAGCCCACCGCCCCCCGAGCTGGCGGGAGCAGGGGATCCGCCGCCACGGCTTGGCACACCTCGATCCCGATCCGGCAGGCCGTCTCACCCGAGGGCGCGGCAAAGAACACCTCGTCGCCGATCATCTTGACCACGCGCCCCCCGGCCAACACGGCACTGGACCAGGCGGCCGACTCGAACCGGGACAGGGCCAGACTCTGGTCGCGCAGGCTCAGCCCCTCGGCCCACGGCGTGGAGCCGACCAGGTCGACGAAGCCCAGGGCCACCACTTCACCGCCGGCGTCCCCGTCAGGGTCACCCTCACCCTCCGGTGGACCCTCAGGCGAGGAGGCCGACCAGCCCCGGGCCTCCACGGCCCGGCGGGTGGCCCGGTTGAACTGGGCCAGCAGGAGGCGGGACAGCGCCTCAGGAACGGTGGTGAAGGCCAAGGTCGCCCGCTCCGCCACCATGGCCCGCTCCAATTCATCGGCTCCCTCCCGCAGGGTGCCCGGACCGAGCTCCGAATAGAAGAGGGCGACGGCGGCTTCGGCGATGTTGGTGGCCGCCGCCCCCAGCACCCGGGTGAAGGCGAGAATGGCCTCCTCGCCCAGGAGGACCGCCCCCTGTTCGAACGCGGCCAGGATCGACTCGAGGTCCTCGGGCAGCCTGCCGTCGGGCGCCAACGGCAGGCCCGCCGCCAGCAGCACCCGCTGCACCCGCTCGACCGGAACCCCGCCGAGCGCGGCCACCTCCTCGACCGAGAGGGACGCCGCCGTCGGCCCGACCACCAGGTCGCCCGCCACGGCGGGGAGGCTGCCCAGTCGGTGGGCCTCCACCATCTGCTCGATGGTGGCGCCGCGATCGGTCAGGTATTCGAGCAGGGCCCGGCGCTCGTCCGCCTCCGGAGCATCGGGGCAGTAGAGGCCGGCCTCCTCCCAGGCGTCGGTCTGCACCGTCGCATCGTTCCACGCCGGCGGCTCGTCTGCCTGGGACTATGCCCCGATCCACGCCGGCGGCGAGCCAGCCGTCCAACAGGGGACCACTACGGTGAAGCGGGTCATGGACCCGCTCATCGCGCTGGCCGTCTTCCCGGTCATCTTCCTGGGCGAGCTACCCGACAAGACCATGTTCGCCAGCCTGGTCATGGCCACGAGGGGCAGCCCCCTTCAGGTGTGGCTGGGGGCGGCCGGCGCCTTCCTGGTCCATGTGGTGATCGCCACGACCATCGGGGTGGCCATCTTCGCCATCCTGCCGCATCGCGCCGTGGACGGGCTGGTGGCGGCCATGTTCCTCGTCGGCGCCTTCTTCGCCTGGCGGGAGGGCGCCAAGGACGAGGAGGAGCTGGCCGAGAAGGAGAGCTCGACGCACGGCGTGGTGCTGACGTCGTTCCTGGTCATCTTCCTGGCCGAATGGGGCGACCTGACCCAGATCCTTACCGTCAACCTGGCCGCCCGGTACCACTCCGCCCTATCGGTCGGGGTCGGTGCCACCCTGGCCCTGTGGGCGGTGGCGGGGATCGCCGTCATCGGCGGCCAGACCCTCATGCGGTTCGTGAACGTCTCGACCATCCGCAAGGTCACGGCGGTCGTGCTCATCGCCCTGGCCGGCTACACCACCTACCTGGCCGTGCGCTGACCAGAAGTCGGCCGGGAATCAGGTGTCGATGGCGGCCCGGAGCCCGGCCAGACGAACCCGGTCCAACGTGTAGTACACCCACTTGCTGCGCCGCTCGCCGTGCACCAGACCGGCGTCGGCTAGGACTTTGAGGTGATGCGACACCGTCGGCTGGCTCTTGCCCAGCGGTTCGACGAACTCGCAGACACAGACCTCGCCGTCGGTCGCCGCCGCCAGCATGCTCAGCACCTGCAGGCGCACCGGGTCGGCCAGGGCGGTGAAGCCGAGGGCCAGCTGCGCCGCATCGGCCGCGCTCAGCGGTGAGGCCAGCACCGAGGGACAGCAGGTCGATTGGTCCGCCGGCGTGGCCTCCAGCGTGGCGCTCCGCTTCGACATGGCGATCCTCCCATTGACAATGGTGAATGTATCGAGCATTCTCTATGCATCGACGTTCGTCAATACTACAGGAGGCTCTCCCGTGTCCCGTGTGCAACTCGCCCTCAACGTCTCCGATCTCGATGCGGCGGTGGCGTTCTACACGAAGCTCTTCGCCACTGAGCCGGCCAAGCGCCAGCCCGGCTACGCCAACTTCGCCGTCACCGACCCGCCGCTCAAGCTGGTGTTGATTGAGAACGCCGAGGCCCGGGGCAGCGGGGTGACGGGCGCGCTCAACCACCTGGGCGTCGAGGTGGCGACACCCGAGGCGGTGCAAGCGGCCATCGGCCGGCTCTCTCACGACGGGCTGGACCTCGAGGTCCAGGAGTCGACCACCTGCTGCTTCGCCGTGCAGGACAAGGTCTGGGCCCACGACCCCGACGGCGCACCGTGGGAGTACTACACCGTGCTGGCCGATGCCTCCGATCAGCCCGACCTGGGCTGCGGGACCCAAGGGTGCGCAACCGGTGCCGCCGGTGCCGGTGCCGCCGCAGCTGCCTGCTGCTGAGTCGTCGGTCAAGGGCGAACCGTCGATGACGGTGAACAACGTGGTCCTGTGGCGACGCCTGGCGGCGGAGTGCATCGGGTCGGCCTTCCTGGCCATGGTGGTCATCGGGTCGGGCCTGGCCGCCCAAGCCCTGTCGCCGGGTGCCGTCGGCCTGGAACTCCTGGAGAACGCGGCGGCGACCGCCGCCGGGCTCTACGCCCTCATCTTGATGGTGGGGCCCGTCTCGGGGGCCCACTTCAACCCGGTGGTGTCCTTCGTCGACGCGGCCTTCGGCGGCCTGTCCTGGCGGGACGCCGCGGCCTACCTGCCGGCCCAGGTGGGCGGGTGTGTCGGCGGGGCGGTGGTGGCCAACCTCATGTTCTCCCGGGCGGCCGTCAGCCTCTCCACCCATCATCGGGCCTCCGCGGCCCATTTCCTGTCCGAAGTGGTGGCCACCCTCGGGCTCATCGTGGTCATTTTCGCCCTGGCCCGCAGCGGCCGGAGCCACCGCGCACCAGCCGCCGTCGGGGCCTACATCGGCGCGGCCTACTTCTTCACCAGCTCGACCAGTTTCGCCAACCCGGCCATCACGCTCGGCCGCATGTTCTCGAACTCGTTTGCCGGCATCGCGCCGGCTTCGGCTCCGGGCTTCATCGCCGCCCAGATCCTGGGCGGCCTCGGCGCGTTCGCCGTGATCAAGACCCTCTACCCGGGAGTGACCAGGGGCGACGCGGCGAACGTGATCGTGCCCCACGCCCAGACGGCCCCGACGGCCCCGACGGCCCCGACCACGACGACTCAGGGCTCGGCGTGAGCGACGTGCCGGTCGTCCTGTTCCTGTGCACGCACAACGCCGGGCGCAGCCTGGCCGCCCGGGTGCTGCTGGCCCACTACGCCGAGGGCCGGATCGATGTCCGCTCCGCCGGGACCGAGCCGGCCGATGAGCTCAACCTCTCCGTGGTGGCGCTCCTGCGGGAGCGGGGGCTGGACCCGGGCCAGGAGTTCCCCAAGCCGCTCAGCGACGAAGCAGCCCGGGCGGCTGACCTCATCATCACCATGGGCTGCGGCGATACCTGCCCGGCGTACCCGGGCCAGCGCTACCTGGACTGGGAGCTGGACGACCCCGCCGGGAAGTCAATCGAAGAAGTACGGCCCATCATCGATGAGATTGACCGCCGAACGCAGTCACTCTTGGTGGAGCTTCTGAGCTCCTGACTGGCACACTAGAACCGACAATCAGGAGGCACCGCACCATGAGCAAGGGGTACGAAGCAGCGGACCGGGCCGAGACCTTCGTGGCCCATTCGACCGCGGAGCACCTGGTCGACCTGGGCGAGGTCCGGATGAACTACGCCACCGTCGGCGACCCCAGCCTGCCGGCGCTCCTCCTCATCCCCGGCCAGACCGAGTCGTGGTGGGGCTACGAGTTGGCGCTGCGGCTCCTCAAGGACCATTTTCAGGCGTACGCCATTGACCTGCGGGGCCAGGGTCGCACGTCGTGGACCCCGGGCCGCTACACCTTCGACAACATGGGCAACGACCTGGTCCGGTTCATCGACCAGGTCATCGGCCGACCGACGGTGGTCAGCGGGCTGTCCTCGGGCGGCGTCCTCTCGGCCTGGCTGTCGGCCTACGCCAAGCCGGGCCAGGTGCGGGGCGCCCACTACGAGGACCCACCGCTCTTCCACTGCGAGGCGCACCCCTCGGTGGGCCAGGGCATCGACCGCGGCATCGGGCGCATGTTCGCCGTCTCGTCGAAGTATCTCGGCAACCAGTGGACCGTCGGCGATTGGGAAGGGATGGCGGCGGGCTTCGCCAGCGAAGTGTCCCCCTGGATGGCCCCCTTCGCCGCCATGTTCGCCGGCGGCCTCCCGCAGAACCTGAAGGAGTACGACCCCGAGTGGGCCACCGCCTGCTGGGAAGGCACCATCAGCACCAGCTGCAACCACGACTCGATGCTGCGCCAGGTCAACGTGCCGGTGTTCTTCACCCACCACTTCCGGGGGACCGACCCCGAATCCGGCGATGAGATGGGCGCCGCCTCCGAGGAACAGGGGGCGCGGGTCATTGAGTTGGTCACGGCCACGGGCCAGCCCTTCGTCTACCGGTCCTTCCCCGAGATGGGCCACTCCATGCACGGCCAGGACCCCGCCCTCTTCACCCAGGTCCTGACCGAGTGGGCCCAGACGTTGCCGTAGCCCTCACCGTCGTTTCTTCTTGGCTTCCTCGTGCGCCGCTTCGGCCAGGCGCTTGATGGCGGCCAGCCGACGGTCCCACTGCGCCGCCCGGTCGGCCATGGCCCGGGTGGCCTGGTCGAGCCGGCCGGCTTCCACCCGGTAGAGGACCTCTCGGCCAACTTTGCGCCGGCTGACCAACCCGGCCTGTTCGAGCACGACCAGATGTTTGGAGACCATCTGGCGGGAGAAGGGCACCCGCCCGGCCAACCAGCTGGCGCTGACTTCGCCGTGGCTGACCAGCAGGTCGAGCACCCGGAGACGGGACGGGTCGCCGATGGCCGACCACAGCTCGTCGTCCGCCTGTTCCGTCATCCCTATCGGCTCACCGCGAGCACCTTGGTGAGGCGGTCCAGGAACACGCCCCAGCCTTCCCGGTGCTCATCGGCGTAGCGCTGCTTCTCTTCGTCGGGCCAGTCGCGCCCTTCGTGACCGCTCTCAGCGACCACCAGACGGGTCCGCTCGTCGCCCTCAGACGAGAGTGTGAACTCGACCAGCATGGAGTTGCCGACCACTGGCTCCTCCTCGCGGGGATGGTTCCAACGGAATGAGAAGCGCGTCGGTGGGTCAACCGTCTCCACCACGACGGGGCCACCCTGGTCCCCGAAGCCCATGTAGCCGTGCGCGCCCGGCTCGACAACCAGATCCACCTGGTCGGCGAACCACTGGCTCATCTGGTCGGGCTCGGTGACCGTGCGCCAGACCACGTCGATCGGAGCCTCAATCACAATGTCCCGCTCTATCACTAGGCCTGCCATCAGTTTCGCTTCCTTCCCTTAGGTGCTGCTCCACTTACGAACTGCAACCCATAGTAGCACGTCAATTCCCCATGTGCAACTTTTTGTTGCACATTCCTGGCGTACATGCTACCTTTGGTTGCACATTCAAAAGGAGGAGTTGGAAATGGAGAACGTGCAGTGCCAGGAAGGGGCCAGTGGCCCCGCCACCGCGTCCGGGTCGAGCCCGCGTCCGCTCTCGCCGGACCGGCGCTGGCGGGCCTTCGCCCTGCTCGTGGTGGCCTACTTCATCACCATCGTGGACTTCACGATCGTCAACGTCGCCCTACCGACCATCGGCCGGCGACTCCACTTTCCCGAAGCCGACCTGCAGTGGTTGGTCACCGCCTATGGGCTGACCTTCGCCGGCTTCCTGCTGCTGGGCGGCCGGGCGGCCGATCTGCTCGGCCGGCGCCGCCTGCTCATGGTTGGTCTGGTCGTCTTCACCGGCGCGTCGCTCGGTGGCGGCCTGGCCAGCTCGGACACGTTCCTGATCGTGATGCGGGGGATCCAGGGGTTCGGGGCGGCGCTGGTCCTGCCGGCGGCGCTGTCGATCGTGATGAACATGTTCTCCGAGGGAGCCGAGCGCAACCAGGCGCTCGGCATCTGGGGCGGGGTCGGCGCGCTGGGCGGGACAGTCGGCCTGTTGGCCGGCGGCATCCTCACCACCTACGTCGGTTGGCAGTACATCTTCTTCTTCAACGTCCCCGTCGGCCTCGCCGCGCTGGTACTGGCTCCCAGGGTGGTGCCCGAGAGCCGGGCCGGCCTGACCCGGCGGCGCTACGACCCCTTCGGCGCCGGATCCATCACCGCCGCCCTGCTGGTCTTCGTCTACGCCATTTCGGAGGCACCCCAGGTCGGTTGGGCCAGCACCCAGACGGTGGCCATGCTCGTGGCCGGGGCGGCGTTGGTCGTGCTGTTCTTCGTCGTTGAGACGAAGGTCGAGGCGCCGCTCCTGCCAGTGCCACTGTTGCGACTGCGCAGCGTGGCCGGCTCGAACGCGGTCGGCTTCCTGCTCGGGACGAGCTTCTTCACTTTCGTCTTCTTGGGTACCCTCTATATGCAACAGGTGCTCGGCTTCTCCGCCCTGGCGACCGGAGCGGCCTGGATGACCGCGTCGGTCACCTCCTTGGCCTGCGCCGGTCTCTCCCAGAAGATCGTGACCCGAACCTCGCCCAAGGTGGTCATGGCCTTCGGCATGACCCTCATCGGAGCCGGGATGTTGTGGGCGGCCCAGGCCCCGCCCCACGGGAGCTTCTGGCCCGACCTGGCCGGGCCGTTCTTCGTCGCCGGCATCGGCACCGCGTTCGCCTTCATTCCGATCTCCATCGGCGCGCTCACCGGCGTGACCGAACGTGACGCCGGCGTCGCTTCCGGGCTGCTCAACACCGCGCAGAACCTGGGCGGTGTCATCGGCGTGGCCGTCGCCTCGTCCATCGCCGCCTCGCGCCTGCACGGCCTGGTACACCACGGTCATGCCACCGCGGTCGCGCTCACCAGTGGTCTCCATCTGGCCCTGTGGGTGTGCGGACTGACCGGTCTGCTCGCCGTTCCCGCGGCCATGCTGCTCATCGGCCGCACGGAGCGTCCCGACCGAATTTCGATCCCGGCGGCGCCCGACGTCGCACTGGCCGTGGCCTCGGAGGCGACACCATGACAACACCGATTGAGGCGATGACGAGCTTCACCTACACCATCTACATCCACGCCACGCCCGAGCGGGTCTGGCGGGGCCTCACCGACCCGGCGCAGACGAAGCGCTACTGGCGCCACCAGAGAGCGGGCGAGAAGACCTTCCGTACGGACTGGCGGAAGGGCTCGACCTACGACCTGGCGCACGACGAGGTGGGGCTCGTCGTGTCCGACGCCGACCAGGTGATCCTCGAGTCCGACCCCTGCCGCCGGTTGGCCTACACCTGGCACACGTTCACGCCGGAGTGGGCCGCCCAGGTCGGCCTGGACCAAAGCACTGCTGACGCCTGGCGGACCGAGCCCCGCTCCAGGGTCGCCTTCGACCTGGAGGACACCGGTGCCGGTGTGGTCAAGCTCACGGTCGTCCACGACGGCTTCGAACCCTGGAGTGACGTGCGCCAGGGCATCTCGGAGGGCTGGCCGGCCGTCCTCTCCGGCTTGAAGACCCTGCTCGAGACCGGGACGCCCTGGCCCCGGTCTGAGGTGACGCGGAGGTGACGCGGCACGCCCAGCTGCCCCCGCCAGGCCCAGAAGTGGCGTTGGCCCGATGTGGCAGGCTTGGCCCATGCACCGCTTTCGTCGCCAGGACTCATTGCGCCGCCTGGCCGATGAGCAGTTCGACGTCCTGGTCATCGGTGGCGGCATCACCGGCGCCGGTGTCGCGCTCGACGCGGCCAGCCGGGGCCTGAAGACCGCCCTGGTCGAGAAGGAGGACTTCGCCTCGGGCACCTCCTCCAAGTCCTCCAAGATGGTCCACGGCGGGCTGCGCTACCTGCAGCAGCGGGAGTTCCGCCTGGTCTACGAGAACCTGGCCGAGCGCCAACGTCTGCTCAACAACGCCCCCCACCTGGTGTCACCGCTCCCCTTCCTGATCCCGCTCTTCGGGCGCGACGGCGTGGTCTCCAAGACGGTGGCCCGGTCCTACTCCCTTGCCTTGTGGCTCTACGACATCACGGGTGGGCTGCGCATCGGGGCCCGCCACAAGCGGGTCACCAAGGACCGGGCCCTTTCCCACTTACCGACCTTGAACACCGAGCACCTGGTCGCCGGGTTCCTCTACTTCGACGCCCGGGCCGACGACGCCCGCCTCACCCTCACGCTGGCCCGCACCGCCGCCCTCCAGCACGGCGCCGTGGTGGCCAACTACACCTCGGTGGTCCGCCTGACCAGCGATGAGAACGGGAAGACCACCGGCGCCGTGGTGCGCCCCGATCCGGCCGACGAAGCGAGCGAGTTCGCCGTCCAGGCCCGGGTGGTGGTCAACGCCACCGGCGTATGGGCCGACGAGGTGCGGGCCATGGACGAGGGGTCCCATCCCCGGTCCATCCGGCCGGCCAAGGGCGTGCATGTGAGCGTGCCCTCGCGGCGGCTGCCCTGCGACATCGCCGCCGTGATCCCGGTTCCCAAGGACCGTCGCTCCATCTTCGTCGTCTCGTGGCCCGAGACCGACCTGGTCTACCTGGGCACCACCGACACCGACTACCAGGGCCCGTTGGAGGATCCCGCCTGCACCCCCGAGGATGTCGACTACCTGCTGGAGGCGGCCAACAACGTCACCACATCGAAGTTGACCCGGGCCGATGTGACGGGCGTGTGGGCCGGACTCCGACCGCTCCTGGCACCCCCGGACCAGGGGGGGCACGTCTCCGAGCGCACGGCCGACCTCTCCCGCCGGCACACGGTGCGCACCTCGGACCACGGCGTGGTGACGGTGACCGGCGGCAAGCTCACCACGTACCGCAAGATGGCCGAGGACACCGTCGACGCCGTGCTCCATCAACTCGGCGAGTCGCCCAAGCAACGCAAGTGCGTGACCAAGTCGCTGCGCCTCATCGGGGCCACTAGCGCCACCAAGGCCACGAAAGCCAGCTGGGACCCGGGCAGCCAGCCCCAACCCCACGCCCACCTGCCCGGCCGCTACGGCAGCGAAGCCGCCGCCGTGCTGGCCCTGGCCGAGGACCGGCCCGAACTGCTGCAGCCGGTGATCGAAGACCTGCCCTACACCGGGGCCGAGCTGGTCTACGCCGCCCGCGAGGAGATGGCCCAGACGCTCGATGACGTGTTGGCCCGGCGCACCCGGGCCATGATTCAGCGGGCCCAGCCCACCATGGCCGCCGCGCTGGCCGCGGCCACCCTGATCGCGCCGGACCTGGGCTGGAGCGAGCAGGAGGCGGCCGACCAGGCCATCCACTTCATTGAGACGTGCCAGAAGGAGCTGCTCACGGCCGGCCTCGACCTGCCATGACCGCGCCAACGCCGGTCACCCCCATTGACGCCGCGCCAGAGGCCGTGACCGATCGTCTCGCCGCCTTGCCGGCGACGCTGCCGCCCGAGCTGATCGAACAGCTGGTCGCCACCGGCGCCGCCGTCCTGGCCGACGACGCCACCCGGGCCGAAGCCGGCCGGGACTGGTGGCCGCTGGCCATCGGCTGGGCCGCCGAGGGTGCCGTGCCCCAGCGCCCCGCCGTCGTCGTGCGGCCCACCACCACGGCCCAGGTGGCCGCCGTGCTCTCCACCTGCCATGCCGCCGTGGTCCCGGTCACCCCGATGGCCGGGCGCAGCGGCGTCTGCGGGGGCTCCATCCCGGTCTTCGGCGGGGTGGCCCTCGACCTGACCGGACTGGACGGGCTGGTGGGCGTGGACGAGACCTCGCTGACGGCCGACGTGCGTGCCGGCATGTTCGGGCCCGACCTCGAAGACGCGCTCGGCGCGGTGGGCCGCGGCTACACCCTGGGCCACTGGCCGCAATCCATGGATCTCTCGACCGTCGGCGGGTGGTTGGCCTGCCGCGGGGCCGGCCAGTACTCGACCCGCTACGGGAAGATCGAGGACATGGTGCTCGGGCTCGAAGTGGTCCTGGCCGACGGCCGCATTGTGCACACCGAGGGCCACGGCCCCCGGGCCGCCACCGGGCCCAACCTGACCCAGCTCTTCGTCGGCAGCGAAGGCACCCTGGGCGTGATCACGCAAGCCCGCTTCCGCATCCACCCCCTCCCTCCCGCTCAGGAGCGGCGCGCCTACGGGTTCACCACCTTCGCCGCCGGCCTGGAGGCCTGCCGCAAGATCCTGCGCCGGGGCGCCACCCCGGCCGTGCTCCGCCTGTACGACCAGGCCGAGTCGGCCCGCAACTTCGACGCGCCCGCCACCAACGTCCTCATCGTGCTCGACGAGACCGATCCGGCCCTGCTGGCCGCCACCATCGCCGTGGTGGACGACGAGTGCGCCGCGGCGGCCGGCGCGCAGCCGATGGACGTGGCCCTGGTCGAGCGGTGGCTGGGCCACCGCAACGACGTGTCCGCCCTGGCTCCCCTGTGGCGGGCCGGCATCGTGGTGGACACCGCCGAGATCTCCGGACCGTGGGCGGCACTGCCCGGACTCTTCGACGAAGTGGTGGGTGCGCTCAAGGCCATCGACGGGACCATGGCCGCGTCGGCCCACCAGTCCCACGCCTACACCGACGGCGCCTGCCTCTACTTCACCTTCGCCGGCCGCGGGCCCGAGGGTGACGACGAGTGGCGGGAGCGCTACTACCGCCAGGCCTGGGACACGGTCACCGAGGCCACCATGGCCCACGGCGCTGCCATCAGCCACCACCACGGCATCGGGCTCAACCGGTCGCGCTTCCTGCCCCGGGCCCTGGGTACCGGGTTCGACGTCCTGGTCGGGCTGAAGGCCACCTTCGATCCGGCCGGGATCCTCAATCCGGGCAAGCTCGGGCTCCCTTCGCCTTTCGGCACCTCACCCTGGTCATGAGCGGCCCGGGGGGCAGCGTCCTGGTGGTCGACGTCGGCACCTCGGGGGTGCGGGCCGCCGTGGTAAGGCCCGACGCCACCGTGGCCCACGCCCACTACGCCCCGGTCCTGCCCGACTCGCCGGCCCCGGGGCTGGTGGAGTTCGACGCCGCCCTGATGGCCGACGCCGTGCTCGGAGTGGCCCAGGCCGCCCTGAAGGACTCCGGGCCGGTGGCCGCGGTGGGCATCGCCGATCAGCGGGCCTCGACCATTGTGTGGGATCGGACCACCGGCCAACCGCTGGCGCCCGGCATCGGATGGCAGGACCTGCGCACCGTCGGCACCTGCCTCGTCCTGCAGGCCGAGGGCATCCGGTTGGCGCCCAACGCGTCGGCCACCAAGTTGATGGCCATCCTCGATGCGGTCGACCCCGACCGGGTCCGGGCCGAGGCCGGTGAGCTCTGCTTCGGCACCGTGGACTCCTGGGTGGCCTGGATCCTCTCGGGTGGCGCCCAGGCGGGCCGCGACGCCCTCCACGTGACCGACGCCACCAACGCCGCCGTTACCGGGCTGGTGGACCCGGCCACCATCACCTGGGACGAGCCGCTGCTCGAGCGGCTGCGCATCCCGAACGCCCTGCTGCCCCGCATCGTCGACTCCTCGGGCGCCATCGGCCCCAGCCACGCCCTGGCCGGCGCCCCGGTCATCTGCGGTATCGCCGGGGATCAGCAGGCCTCCCTGGTCGGGCAAGGGTGCACCCGGCCGGGATTGGCCAAGGCCACCTTCGGCACCGGCGGGATGCTGGACCAGTGCACCGGGGTGGGTCGACCGCCCCAGCACGCCGGGCGGGGCGACGGCGGCACCTTCCCCATCGTGGCCTACCGGGTGGGCGGGGTGGCCACCTGGGGCGTCGAGGCGGTGATGCTCTCGGCCGGGAGCTGTGTCGAGTGGCTCCGCGACGATCTGGGCCTGCTGGCCAGCGCCGAAGAGTCCGCCGCCGTGGCGGCGGAGTGCGAGACCACCGGGGATGTGTGGTTCGTCCCCGCCCTCCTCGGCCTCGGCACGCCGGTGTGGGACTTCGGGGCGCGCGGCACCCTTGTCGGGCTGACCCGGGGATCGGGACGACCCGAACTGGTGCGGGCCGTGCTCGAGGGCATCGCGCACCGGGGGGCCGATCTGGTGGAGGCGGCTGAGACCGACAGCGGCTACGGCATTGCCGCACTGCGCATTGACGGCGGGATGTCCGACAACGAGGTCTTCGTCACCGCCCTGGCCGACGCCATCGGGCGCCCCGTTGAGGTCTCCCCCGTCCTTGAGGCGACCACCTTGGGCGCGGGCCTGTTGGCCGGGCTGGCCATCGGCACCTACACCTCTACCGACGAGATCGCGGCGACCTTCTCGCCCCGGCGCACCGTCGAGCCCCGCACCGATGACGCCACCCGGACCCAGCGCCGGGAGCGCTGGCTGGCCGCCCGGGGCAAAGCTGAAGCCACCATCCCCGAGCTCTCGGGCATCTCCTTCTGACCCCGGCCGGGCCCCCGATGCGGGTGAGCGTGCGGGTGCACCCGGGATCGCCCCGGCCCCAGGTGGGCGGTCGCTACGGGACGGCGGACCCTCCGGTACTGGTGGTTCGGGTCACCGCTCCCGCCACCGAGGGCCGGGCCAACCGCGCCGTGGCCGACGCCGTCGCGGGCGCGTTCGGCGTCAAGCGGAAGGACGTCACGGTGCTGTCCGGCGCCCGCAGCCGCAACAAGGTTCTCGACGTCGCGGGCGCCTCCCCCGCTGTGCTGGCCCGCCTGCTGGCCGGGGGCGCGGCGTAACCGGAAGGTCGGGTCAGCCGGCGGCGTGGGCCAAGGCGTCGTCCCAGCTGGTCCCGGCTTCGAGCAGGGGGCGAAAGCCCATCAACTGGCGGGGCTTGCCGATGGCCATCACGGCCCGCAGCCGTCCGGCCCGACCGAAAAGGGCCACGAACTTGCCTTCGTCCAGCGAGCCGTCGACGATCTCCACCTCGTCGGTACCGGAGGGATTACCGAGCACCTGGAAGCGGATGCCGTACTGGTCCGACCAGAAGTACGGGATGGGCGTGAAGGAGGCGGCCTGCGGCCGGCCGGCCAGGAGACTGCGGGCGGCCGCTACCCCCGCCTCGGCGGCCAGCTGCCAGTGCTCAATGCGGATCAGCTCCTCCGCTCCGTCGTGCCGCCAGCTCCAGCGGGCCAGATCGCCGGCGGCCACGATGCCATCGGCCGCGAAGAGGCGGTCGTCGCACACCACGCCGTTGTCCACCATGAGGCCCGAACCGGCGAGCCAGTCGGTGGAAGGCACTACCCCGATGCCCACCACCACCACGTCAGCCGGGAGCACCTCGCCCCCGGCCAGCTCGACCACCAGGCCACCCGATGGGTCCCCACTACGGCGGACGCCCTCGACCGCCACCCCGGTGCGCAGCTCGACGCCGTGGGCGCCGTGCAGCGAGCCGCAGTGGGCCCCGATGAGCGGGCCCAGCACATTGACCAGTGGGATCTCCAAGGCCTCGAGCACGGTGACCCGGCAGCCCAGGGTGGCGCAGGTCGAGGCCACTTCAGCGCCGATGAAGCCGGCCCCGATCACCACTACCTGGCTGTGCTCGGTCGCGGTGAGGGCGGCCCGCAGGGCCAGCGAGTCGTCGAGCGTGCGCAAGGTGAAGAGGCCGTCGCGCTGGTTCAGGTCCTCGGTCCCGGGCAGGGGGCGGGGATGGGCACCGGTGGCTACCACGATGGCGTCGCCGGCCAGCACGGTGCCGTCGTCGATCTCCACCTTTCGTCCCTCGACGTCCAAGCCCACGGCACGGTGCCCCAGCACCTCGGTGATCCGCAGCTCACTCGACCGTTGGCGATCAGCCAGCACGGCCTTCTCAGCCGGCCAGGTCCCGGCCAGGATCTGCTTGGAGAGGGGGGGACGGTCATAGGGCAGGTGCAGCTCCTCCCCCACCAGCGTGATGGCGCCGGTGTACCCCTCCGTGCGGAGCGTCTCGACGGCCCGCCAGCCGGCCAACGAGGCGCCCACCACCACCACGGCGCCGTCCGGGGATAGCCCGGAGCTCGCCGTCACGCCCCGAACATCGCCATCCACTCCTCCAGGGAGCGAGGACGGAAGACGTAGTTCCACTTGCGGGTCTCGCCCATGCTCTGCGAAGGCTCCGCGGAGTAGAGGTGGCCCGGGAAGAGGACGGCATCGTCGGGTACCCGGGCCAGCCGGGTGTTGATCGATTCGTACATGGCCACCGGGTCCGCCCCGGGCAGGTCGGTCCGGCCGCAGCCGTCGAGGAACAGCGTGTCGCCGGCCACCAGCCGCCCGTCGACCAGGAAGCACTGGCTGCCCGGCGTGTGCCCGGGCGTGTGGATGAGCTCCACCTCGACCGCGCCCACCCGGACCACGTCACCACTGTCGTGCCCTACCAGGTCAGCCCCACCGACACCGGTGGTGCGCTCCACCCAGGGCAGCTCCTCCCTCTGCAGGTGCACCGGCACCTGCACCTTCTCCAGGAGGGCGCTGATGCCTTCGAGGGACCAGCCACCCATCTGTCCCCCCACATGGTCGGGGTGGTAGTGCGTGGCCAGTGCGCCGGTCAGTGTCATGCCGTCGGAGGCCACGATGTCGAGCAGGTCCTGCACGGCGTAGGCGGGGTCGACCACGAGCGCCTCGCCGGTCGAGCGGTCGCCGATCAGGTAGACGAAGTTCACCATCTGCCGGGCCATCTGGTCGTCCCGGGCGAAGTCCCGGCCCGAGAGGAGCTGGCGGAAGTACAGCCGGTCGTCGACCCCGCTCGCCCCGTCAGTCATCGTCGTCGTCCTCCTCGTCGGTTTCGACGTCGGCGGCCAGGGCGTCGAGCCGGGGCACCAGGTCCTCCACTTGGGCCCGGGTGTGCCGCAGGCGCCGGTCGAGTTCGTCGATCAGGGCGGTGGCCCGCTCCAGGCGCGCCACCAGCACATCCACATCGACCTCACGTTGTTCGAAGAACCCGACGATGGCATCGAGTTCCCGGCTGGCTTCGGTGTAGCTCAGCTGTTCCACCGGAGCCGGCTCTGTGGTGTCCACCATTATCGCTTCTCCTCATCCTTCTCTTTGCGGTGATCGTCCTTACGCTCCACCCGGGAGTGCACCGTACCGTCGGCCAGCCGGGTCACCAGCTCGGTCCCCAGCGCCACGTCAGCCACGCTGCGCACCAATTGACCCCCCGTGGTGAGGGTCAACGAGTAGCCGCGCTCCAGTTGGCGCTCCACGTCGTAGGCGGTGAGGAGCCGCCGCCATGACCGCACCCGTTCGGTTTCCCGCGACAGGTGGCCGAGCGCCAAGGGTCCCAGGCGCGCCGCCTGCGTGCGCACACCGCCCTGCCGCGAGCGCAAGCCCTCCGGGGCCCGACGGGCCACGGCGCGCGAGCGCACCGCCACCCGTTCACGGTGTACCCGTAGCTGGCTGCGGGCGGCGTGGATGAGGCGTTGCCGGGCCTGCGTGTCGCGCCCTTGCGCCTCGCTCAGGAGTGCGGGAACGCGCCGGCTCAGGACCGCCGCCGGGCCGCCCACGTGCTCCTCCCACCACTGCCCGACCCGCAGCACGAGTTGATGGCCGCACTCGGTGGGGGTGATGCAGGCTCGGTTGGCCACCAGGTCGGCCACCGACTCGTCGCTGGTGTGCCCAATGCCGGTCCATACCGGCTTGGTGCAGGTGGCGATGGACCGGGCCACCACCTCGCTGTCGAACGCGGCCAGATCGACCTTTGAGCCTCCGCCCCGCACCAGGATCACCACGTCACAGTCCGTGCGCCCCAAGCGGGTGATCGCCTTGGCCACCGCGGCCGGCGCCTCGCCCCCCTGGACGACCACCGGAGCGACCGAGACGGCGAACCCGAACGGCGAACCGGTCAGTTGCCCGAGGAAGTCCCGGCAGCCCTCGGTACCCGGGCTGGCCACCAGACCGACCCGCAGGGGCACCTCGGGCACCGGCACCCCGGCGTTGCGGCGGAGCAGTCCCTCGGCGTCGAGCGTGCGCAGCAGCTGGGCCCGTTGGGCGGCCAACCGGCCCAGCAACGCGGTGACGTCGAGCTCGGAGAGGATGAAGCCGACCTCGCCCTTGGGCCGGTAGAGATCGAGCGTGCCCCGCAGCACGACGACCATGCCCTCGGCCAGGGTGACCCCCTCCTTGGCCAGGGCCGACCGCAAGGGAACCCAGGTGCCCTTCCAGCACTTGACCTTCAGGGCCGGCGCGCCCCGGCCCCGGGCGGCCGAACCACCCCCGTCCTCATCCGGGTCGACCAGGTCCAGATAGCAGTGGCCGGACCGGCTCGACTGATCCGAGAAGCTGTGGACCTCGCCCCGCACCCAGAGTTGGCGTTGCCGGGGAAAGGCCGAGGTCAGCGCCGCATCCACCTGGTCGTACAGGGCGCCGATCGAGAGCACGTTGGGATGGCCGCCATCCTCGGCCGGCCCCGACACCTCGGCCCCGGGTGGGGCTTCGGGATCAAAAAGCTGGTGGGCGCTACTCGACATCCTCGACACCCTACCGATGGGTAGTCCTGCACCATGACCTCGCCCAGGTGACAGACTGGAGGCGACGGTGAGTCGGCCAGGTGGCCGCAGCCCGGACCGCCTCGGCGGGATCGTGTTGAGGAAAGTCGGGACTCCGCAGAGCAGGGTGCTGGCTAACAGCCAGTCGGGGTGACTCGCAGGAAAGTGCCACAGAAAGTAGACCGCCGATGGCGGGCCCCCGGGTCCGCACAGGTAAGGGTGAAACGGTGCGGTAAGAGCGCACCAGCGGTCAGGGTGACCTGACCGGCTCGGTAAACCCCACCCGGAGCAAGGCCAAGCGTGGGAGAAGGGCTGCTCGCCCGCCTCTTGAGAGAGAGGCTCCCCAGGTAGGCCGCTTAGATGGATGGTCACCCAGGCCCGCAAGGGCTTGACAGAATCCCGCTTACGGCCGACTCACCGTCACCAGTGCGCCGCCCTCCGGCCGAGGGTCGCTTCCCGCGGGCGCGACCCACCGGGTCACCGTCGGGTTGATTGAGAGGGCAACGCGTCGTCCCACCCCGGGGCCGACCGCCATCACCCATTTACGCCGCGCCGCGGGCCGATTCGGGCCGCGGCCCTGCCCCGGCGCGAATTAGATGTTGTTGATCGCGATGTAGATCGGCGGAAGGTTGATCACGATGCTGTGACTCGTGATCGTGATGGGCGAAGCCGCGCCGGCCGGCGCGGCCGGAACGACCGCCAGGCCAATGAAGGCAAGGCTTCCGATGATCGGAGCGGACAGAGCAGCGGCAATGCGGGTTTTACGGGTCATGTCCGCATCATACGTAGTTGCACTGCTTTTGCATAGGGGCTGTCGGCAGGGAAATGGACCAAATGAGCCAACGAACGTTGGATGAAGTGCGCCCGTGTGACAGGAGCGCGATCAACTCCCCCACGGTCCGACCGTGGTGCCCGGCAAGGCGTAGGACTGCGACATGCCGTGCGTCTGCTCGACCAGAGCAGTGAACTGTCCGCCCGTCAGGTGCGACAGGGTGATGGTGGCCGGATAGGGCACCGTCGATCCGGTGGCGCAATCGGGCACACACGACTCCGATTCCCATGTGCCATGACCGATGGCGCCGGCATCGGTCCACGAGGCCCACGCGATGTTCGTCACGACGTTGCCCGCATCGCCCGAGAACCCGATGGTCGAAGGCTCCCTTCCCGTCCACGTTCCTCCGAGCGTGATGGTGGGGAGACCCTGGGCCGGGTTAGAGGAGGAGGGTGTCGTGGAGCCGCTCCCGGTATGGGTAGGAGCGGGCACCGTGATGACGCCCGATGTCCCGGGTGGGCTGCCGCCATTGCTGCCATCGTTGGCCGGGGTCGTCGAGCCCATCAGGACGACGATCCCCACGGCGACCACGACGACGACGAAGACCCCGATCCCGAGCCAAACCCGAACGGACCTACTCCAGCGCGGAGAAGCCCGCCGGGCTCTGTGGTCTGCCATAAACGGAACTTAGTTCGGTCTCCCCTGCGTCACGATGACGCAGGGGAGTCGGCCGCCACCTTAGAAGCCGTGGGGGGTCAAGATGTTGGTCGAGGTCGACGAGTTGTAGTTCCCGTCGGTGTCAAAGAAGATCCCCTTGATGACGTAGGGGACATTGGTGCCGAAGTTGGCGAAGCAGGTGGTGGCCTCGCCGGGCCGGCCCGTCAGGTAGATGGTGCACCCGTTGCTCGGACCCTGGAAGAAGACGAAGCCCTGCGCGTTGGCCGGCAGCCCGACCTCACCGAGCACGGCGGTGGTCCCGTGCTTGCCCACCGTGAGAAAGTCCGTCACCTTGAACGAGGTCGAAGCTTTGACAATCTTGAGGGTGCCGCCCACGTAGGTGAACGTGTAGTTCGGGTCAACCGCGCCGCTACACGTGATCGGGTACGAACCCGGGCTCGAGTGGGTGGTAGCGGTGGTGGTGCAGGAGGCCGGCGTGGTCAGTGAGGCCACCGTGTCACCGTTGACGAAGGTGGCGTAGGTCGGGGTGAGCACCGGGATAGTGCCGAAGGGGGTGGTCAGAGTCGGCGCCGTGACCGTCAACGGGGCCGGCGTGACCGTGAAGATCAGATCGCAACTCCCCGAGCTGCTGCTCAGGTTGAACCCGTCGGTATCAGCGAAGAACGCTTCGCCGTAGTAGTTGCCGACGGCCGGCGGGACCGTCGATCCGAGGTCATAGGTGCCGTTGCCATCGACGCTGTTGTTGGCCAGCGTGAAGGATGCCGTGTTCGAACAGTTTGAGGTGGAGTAGGCACCCATGGAGATCGAACCCACCGGCTCATCGGGGCTGGCCAGTCCGCCGCTCAGGGTGGCGGAGAAGTCCACGCTTTGGCCGTAGACAGCTGGGTTGGGCGTCACCGTCATGGTGGTAGTGGTCTGCTGCCCGAGCACCACCAGAATCTGGGAACAGCTGCCGGTGCTGGCATTGGTGTTGAAGCCGTCGGTGTCCGCGAAGAACGCGCTGCCGTAGTAGGTACCTGGGGCCGGCGGCGTGGTCGAGCCCAGGTCGTAGGTGCCATTGCCGTCGACGTTGGCAGCCAGAGTGAAGGATGCCGTGTTCGAACAGTTTGGGGTGGTGTAGGCACCCATGGAGATCGAACCCACCGGCTCGTCGGGGCTGGCCAGTCCACCACTCAGGGTGGCGGAGAAGTCAACCGGAGCGCCCGCGGCGGCCGGGTTCGGACTGGCGGTCATGGTGAGCGAGGTCATCTGGGCGTCGACCACCACGATGGGCATGCAGGAACCGGTACTGGAGCTGTCGTTGAAGGTGTCAGTGTCGGCGAAGAAGGCACCGCCGTAGTAGGTGCCAGGCCCCGGGGGAACCGTTGTGCCCAGGTCATAGGTGCCGTTGCCGTTGACACTGCTGTTGTCCAGCGTGAAGGCCGGTGTGGGGTCCGAGCAGGTTGGCGAGGTGTAGGCCCCCATTGAGATGTCGCCCGTCGGCTGGTTAGGGCTGCCGAGCCCTCCGCTCAACGTGGCGCTGAAGTCAACCCCCGCGCCGGCCGCGGCCGGGTTCGGGCTTGCCGTCAATGTGAGGAGGGTCGGCTGCGCCGCACCTGACGTCTGCGTGGCGAGGAAGGGCACACCGACCACGGAGAGCAGACTGACTGCCGCCGCCCTGACCAGGTACACCCGATACTTCTGACCCACCCGTGACTTGATGCTGTTGTGCATGCCACCGCCCTTTCAGTCGGGCGTCAGTGTACGTACAAATACGGGTGGTGTCTTGCGAGTTGCGGCAACATCAGTAGCCGAACATCAGCCGGATCTGGCGGCCGTTCGACAACCTCAATTGGCAACGCCGGTTGGCACCCTCAGTAGCAATCACGGACCACGGCGAGTGTGACAGCGCCGGGGCGGCTGCCCATTTCTGCCATGATGTGGGCCCATGGCCCGCCGGAAGTCGTTGCGCTCCCAGCTCTACCGGGCTGCCCGCGACCTCGGCAATGTCGCAGCGGCGGAGAAGGGCCCGGCCTCGTATGGTCGACGGGTCGCTCGCCGCAAGGTCTACCGCTCGACCAACCGGCTGACCGGACGTTTCCTGCGCAAGTTCGGCTTGTAGTTCGCCACGCTCACCACACTGCTCTGACCACACCGCTTTAGTTAGCCCGCCGGGCCGGCCACCGTCACTACGAACCGCGAGCCGCCGTCAGCCTGCAACGGCGACTCGGCCCGCACCGTTGCGCCCAGGGCGTCGGCCAGTTCGGCCACGATGGCCAGGCCGAGCCCCGAGCCGATCTGGCGGTTCGGGCCGCGGTCGGCTTGGTAGAAGCGCTCAAAGACGCGGGGCAGGTCACCCGGCGCGATGCCGGGCCCGTCGTCCTGCACGGTGACGGTCTGGCTCCCCGGATGCTCGGCCTCGCCACCCTTGCGCAACGAGATGGTCACCGTCGTGCGGGCGAACGTGAGCGCGTTCTCAATCAGATTGGCCAACAGCTGGGCCATGCGGTCGGGGTCGGTGGCCACCGGCAAGACGTCATCAGCGGGTTCGGCGAGCACCAGAGTGAGGCCGCTCTTCTCGGCCACCGGCCGGAACCCCTCGATGGTGGTGCCTACCACTTCGGCCATATCGGTCGGCCTGACCCGGATGGACAGCTGCCGCGCCTCGAGCTTGGTCAAGTTGAGCAGGTCTTCGACCAGCCGTTCCAGGCGCTGTGACTCGGCGATGATGACGTCGGCGGCGTGGGCGCTGTCCTCCAGCGCGCCGTCGGTGATGGCTTCGGCGAAACCGCGTATGGAGGTGAGCGGGGTGCGCAGGTCGTGCGAGATGGACAGCAGGAGATGGCGTTCCCGGCTGCGGCTGTCCTCCAGGCTCTGGGCCATCTCATTGACGGAACGGCCAAGCGAGGAGAACTCGGAGTACTCGCCCGACCGCACGGGGACCCGGCTCTCCAGATCGCCCGCCGCGATGCGGCCCGTCACTTCCATCACCTCGATCAACGGGCGCGCCATACGCCGGCTCATCTGCCACGCCACCAAGGCGGCGATGAGGAGCGCCACACCGCCGGCCAGGATGAAGTAAGTCCAACTGGGCCCGAGATCACCCACCGGGCGGGTCAGCACAACGGCGAAGGCACCGGCCACCTTCAGGCGTTGGCGCTCGACCGGGCTCAGCTGGACCGGTGCGGCGGCGAACACCAGGTTGTTGTCGCGACCCGACACCGCCTGTCCGGACAGGAGCGCACCCGGGTCCAGATCGGTCACGGAGATCCCTTTCGGTAGCGCGGTCAGCACCACGCCACGGATACTGACCCTGATGACTTGGGCGTCTTCGAGCTGGAGGACCCGGCGCACCACCCGCAACTCCTGCCGCGACTGCGTGGCGTGCGCGCCACTGGTGAGCGACTGCGCTTCGGTGATCAGCTGCTGGGTGGCTTGATGCCGCTGCGCATTTCGGGTCAGGACCAGACTGCCGGCGCCGGCGATGACCAGCACCACGGCAACCAGCCCGACCAGGGCCACCATCAAGCGACGTCGCACGTGCTCACCTCCCCATCTGTCCCGTGGTGTCTGCTCAGCCGAACCGGTAGCCGACGCCCCACACCGTGGCCAGGGGAAGCTCATGGCCCAACTTCTTGCGCAGCTGGGCCACGTGGACATCGACTGTCCGCTCGTCGCCGTACCAGTCGGCACCCCACACACCGTTGAGGAGCTGCTGGCGGGAAAGGGCGAGGCCGACGTTGTGGGCCAGGAAAGCCAGGAGGTCGAACTCCCGGGTGGTCAAGGCCACGACCTGGCCGGCCATGCGGGCTTCCCGGCGCCGGTGGTCCACCTCGAGGTCCCCGACCGTCACCACCTCGACCGGTGGCGGCGCGTCCCGCGAGCGCCGGAGGATGGCCCGGACCCGGGCCACCAGCTCACGAGGCGAGAAGGGCTTGACCAGATAGTCATCGGCACCCAATTCGAGTCCGAGGATGCGATCCAGCTCGTCGTCCCGGGCCGTCAAGAAGAGCACGGGGACATTGCCATTGGCCCGGATGTCCCGGCAGACGTCGAACCCGTCGCGTCCGCCGGGCAGGCCGACGTCGAGGATGACAAACGCCGGATCCTCCGCTTCAATCAGGGCCAGACCGTGGTCCCCGTCCCGCGCCAGCAGAACCCGGAAACCATCGCGGCGGAGGTACAGGTCGACCAGATCGGCGATATGCGGGTCGTCCTCAATGACGATGATCGTGCCCGCCGCCGTGCTCACCCTGCACAGCCTGGCACCTGCCGGCCCAAATGCCGCTCAGATCGGGCAGCCATAACAGAACCCTCATGTTTGCCCCACAGCTCCATGACCGGGAGGTCCCAGCATGTGGGGATGGACCGCGGGCGCGCCTGGAGCGACCCCGAGAGGAGGAGACCTGTGTCGAAGATCCGATTGCGTTGGGCCACCGGGGCGTTGACCTCAGCCGCCCTGCTGAGCGGTGGCGCCAGTGCGGCGGGTGCGGCGGGTGCGGCCAACAGTTCGGCCACCCCGCCCACCTTGCCGGCCGTGCAGGCCAAGGCGGCGGCAGCCATCACCCTACGGCTGAACGATCTCAATGCCGCGGTGTCGAGGGTCAACACGGCCAAGCACCTGGCGGACGATGCCGCCACTCTGGACGGGTACCTGCAGCGCGATCTGGCGCCGCTGCAGGCGCTCGGACAGAAGATCGCGGCCGACACCAATGTGACGACGGCCCAAGCCGACGCGGCCACCATCTTCACCAACTTCCGCGTGCTGGCCCTGGTGCTGCCCGCCACCCGCCTGGCCGCCAGCAGCGACAGCGTTGCGCACGGGTCGGTGCCGAACCTCAGCGCCGACTCGGCTGACGCGCAGGCTCACGTGACCGCAGCCAACCAGGCCGCGTTGGCGCCCCTCATCGCCAACCTGAACGATGAGATCAGCGCAGCCACCGGCGCCACCTCAGGTCTGGCCGCCACGGTCCTGGCCGACACGCCGGCGCAGTGGAATAGCGACCACAGCCTGCTGTCCTCGGCTCGCGCCTCGCTGGCGGGAGCCGGCCACGACGTCAAAGTGGGACGAGCCGACGTGCATCAGATCCGGGACGACGTGAAGCCCTCCGCCACGCCGACAACGCCGACCACCTCGTAGGCGGCCCGTCTACGAGACCAGACTGGCGGTGTTCATGTTGAGGCCGTTGGCCGCCTTGGAGCGGTGCATGGCCTGGAACTCGGTGAACTCGGCCAGCCCCCACGGGCCGTTCTCGACGCCCACGCCGCTCCACTTGAAACCGCCGAACGGCTGCTGCGGCGAGAGGGCCAGGTGGGTGTTGACCCAGGCCGTGCCGCACTCGAGTTGCGCCGCCACGGCGGCGGCCCGATCACCGTCGGCACTCCAGACCGAGCCCGAGAGCCCGAAGTGGGTGGCGTTGGCCCGGTCGATGGCATCGCCCTCGTTGCGGTAGGAGATGACGGGCAGGGCCGGGCCGAACTGCTCCTCGTCGACGATGCGGGTGCCGTCGGAGAGGCCAGCCAGGATCGTCGGCTCGAAGAAGTAACCGGGGCGTTCCATGGCGTGGCCACCCGAGACCGCTCGGGCGCCCTGGGAGAGCGCGTCAGCCACCAGCTCCTTGACCCGCTCGAACTGCGGCGCGTTGTTGATCGGCCCGAGCTTGGAGTCCGGCTCGGTGCCATCGCCCACCTTGATCGCCCTGGCGTGCACGGCCAGGGCCTCCACCACGTCGTCGTACATGGCCTCAGGCACGTACACCCGCTTGATGGCCGAGCAGACCTGCCCGTTGTTGTTGAAGGCGCCGGCGAAGATGGCGGTGGCCACGGTGGCCGGGTCAGCGTCGTCCAGCACGATGGCCGGGTCGTTGCCACCCAACTCGAGGGTGACCCGCTTGAGGTCAGGCGCGGCAGACATCGCCACCTTCTTTCCCGTCTCGATGGAACCGGTGAAGCTGATCTTGCGCGGGACGGGGTGGCTGGTCATCCAGGCGCCCAGATCGTCGCCGCCGCTGACCACGTTGAGGACGCCCGGGGGCAGCACGTCACGCAGCAGCTCGCCCACCTTGAGGGTGGAGAGCGGCGTGAAGGGCGAAGGCTTGAGCACCATGGTGTTGCCGGCCAGGAGGGCCGGGGCGATCTTCCAGAAGGCCAGGGTCAGCGGGAAGTTCCACGGCGTGATGGCCGCGACCACGCCGAGCGGGCGCCGGACCACTTCAACGAAGGCCGTGTCGTCGTCCTGGATAATCTGCGGTGGCGTCTCGAGATTGGCGAAGTACTGGCACCAGATAGCGGCGGCGAAGACCTCGATGTTGGCGTCACCCAATGGCTTGCCCTGCTCGGACGTCAACACGGGGGCCAGCTCACCGGTGGAGGCCAGCAGCACGTCGGCCACCTTCAGCAACGCGGCCCGCCGGGCTGCCTCGTCGGACTTCCAGTCCCGGGCCGCTTTGGCGGCAGCGTCGAAGGCGGCGTCGAGCTGTTCCTTGCTGCACTCGGGCGCCTGGGCGAAGACCTCGCCGGTGGCGGGATTGCGGACACCGAAGGTCTCCCCGGTTGGAATGGTGTCTCCAGCAACGGTCATCACGAAGTCGGTCATGGTGCTCCCATGGGTCGCTCGCGCCTGACGGGATCGTCAGCGCGGGGAAGTCGGATTGGACTCTGCCCGCCATCTTCCCAGAACTGCCGTCCCCACTCAATCGGGAGCCAGTGCGTCGAGCCAGTCGGCCGGACCTCAGTCGAACAGCTTGGTCAGGAAGGCGTCCACCGTCCCGATGACCCGCTGGCGCAGATCCCCGTCCCCCGGCGCAGCGGCGATCATCAGCGCGCCCTCGTTGAGCAGGCCCAGCAGCAGGTTGGCCGCGATGGACGGATCCCCCGGCACCTCAATGCCCTCGGCGGCGGCCCGGGCGAAGACCTCTTCGAGGAGCGGCACGCACGACGCCGCGTCGAGGGCACGGCAGGCGGCTAGGCCCAAGACGGCGGGGGCATCGGCCAGTATCCGGGCCACGGTGGGGTCGGCGCAGGCGTCCAGGTAGGCCCGGCAGCCCCGGTGCAGCTGCTCGCGCACCCCGTGGCCCCGCAGGGCGGCCGCCACCACCAGATCGACCAGTTCGCCGGTGAGCTCGTCCACCACGGCCGCCGCCACCTCGGCCTTCGAAGCGAAGTGGTGGTAGAGCGCGCCCCGGGTCACCCCGGCTCGCCGGGCAATCTCCTCCCGGCCGGTCCGGGCGAACCCGTTCTCGGCGAAGAGCGCCCGGGCCGCCACCAACAGGGCGCCCCTGGTCCGGGCCGATCGCTCCACCTGGGTCGCTCTCGGCTGGCGCTCCGTCGTCGTCATCCGACCTCCATTGGCCTTCGCCATTTACATGCGGGCAGCACGCATGTTACCTTACCGATAACGAAGAGGGGGACACCATGTCGAGCACGCCGATGGAGGCCGATGTCTGCGTCGTGGGGGCCGGCCTGGCCGGGCTCACCGCGGCGCGGCGGTTAACCCAGGCCGGGCAGTCCGTGGTGGTCCTCGAAGCCCGCGACCGCGTAGGCGGGCGGCTGTGGACCCGCCTCAGTGCCAGCGGGGTGCCGGTCGACATGGGGGCGTGCTTCATCGGGCCCGCTCACGACCGCATGCACGCCCTCACCAAGGAGATGGGCGTCTCGGTCTTCCCCACCCACGTCACCGGCCACAACGTCCTGGCCACCGGCGGCAAGGTCCAGCGCTACAAGGGGGACATCCCCCGTATCAGCCCGGTGGCGCTGCTCAGCGCGGCGCAGGCCATCAGCCGCATGAACGCCATGGCCAAGACACTCGACGTCGACGCGCCCTGGGCGGCCCGGAAGGCGCTCGAGTGGGACGCGCAGTCGTGCCGCTCCTGGCTCACGCCGACCCACGTCCCGACCAAGCTGGCCCGGGACCTCATCGCGGCCACCATCCGGGCCTGCTTCGCCAGCGAGCTCTCGGAAGTCTCGTGGCTGAACTGGCTCTTCCTGGTCCGCTCGGCCAACGGGCTCGAGTCGCTCATGAACATTGAGGGGGGCTACCAGCACGAGCAGTTCGAGGGTGGCGTCCAGGCCGTCCCCAGCGCCATGGCGGCCGAGCTCGGGGAGTCGGTCATCCTCGACTCACCGGTCCGGGCGGTCAGCCAGACCAAAGAGACCGTCGAAGTCATGAGCGGCCGGGCCGCGGTGACGGCCCGCCACCTGGTGCTCGCGCTCCCCCGGGCCCTGACGGCCGGGATCCAGTTCGATCCGCCCCTGCCGGCCGACCACGCCCTACTCATCCACCAGGTCCCGGCGGGCACCGAGCTCAAGATGGTGGCCGTCTACGAGGAGCCCTTCTGGCGCCACGACGGACTGTCGGGCAACACCGTGGCCACCGATGACGACATTGAGATCTCGCTGGATACGACGCAGCCCGGTCACCCGCAAGGTGTGATGGCCACCTACAGCGCCGGCCCGCGGGCCCGCACCCTCTCCCGGATGAGTTCGGAGGACCGCCGCGCCGTCCTGCTCAACATGCTGACCACCAGGCTCGGGCCCAAGGCGGCCCAGCCCATCGACATCCTCGAGCAGAACTGGGTGGAAGAGCAGTGGACGAGGGGCTGCTCCATGGCGCACTTCGCCGCCGGGACGCTGACCCAGTACGGGCATTTGCTCCGAGAGCCGGTCGGCCGGCTGCACTGGGCCGGGACGGAGACGGCGTCGGTCTCCTACGGCGCCATGGACGGCGCCGTGCGCTCGGGCGAGCGGGTGAGCGAGGAGATCCTGCAGCTGGCCCGCTGAGGCAACGCCGCTTTACTCCCCGGGTCGGGGACCCGGGCCAGTGCCCACGCCCAACTTCTCCCGGAAGAAGGTCAAGGTCTGGTCGAGCGCAGCGCGGGTCGGCGTGCCCTCCCGGTCCTGCAGGTGTTCGGTCAGCACGGAGTGGGCCGCCTTGGGGTGGCCGTGCGGGTTGCCCGGCGCCGAGTCGATCTCCACCGCGATGAACGCGTCACCCAGCTCGCGCCGCAGGGTGTCGAAGCGCGCCTCGAAGACGAAGGGGTCGTTGGTGAATCGCAGCCCGAGCAGGCAGGCGCCCTCGGCCGTGCGCTCCTTCACCCGGGCCAGGTCGCCGTCCGAGATCCCGATGTCGGCCTTGAACTTCTTGGACAGCGGGAAGGGCATGGAGGGCTGGCTGAGTACCGGGGCCAGCATGATGTCGTCGACCATCATGGCCAGGGCGAAGCCGCCGGTGAAGCACATGCCCACCGCGCCCACCCCAGGGCCGCCGCAGCGCTCATGCTCGGCCTTGGCCAGCGCCCGTAGCCACACCGTGATCGGGCTGGTCTTCTTGAGTGCGAAGGCGGTGAACTCCCGCGAGATGCAGGCCGGGCCGAAGGACTTGGCCAGGTAGCCGCCTGAGATGGGGCGTCCCGGATCGCCGAAGAGATGCGGCATGACCGCGGTGCACCCGGCGGCCACTACCCGGCGCCCGAACTCGGCCACCAGCGGGGTGATACCGGGCATCTCGGACATCACGATCACCGCCGGCCCGCTGCCGGCCCGGTAGAGGTCGCGCCGCTTCCCGTCCGCCTCGAAGGTCTCCTTGGTGAAGCCCTCCAGCGCGGCGTCCCACTCCTTCACATCGCTCTTCGCCATCTTTGGACCGTAGCATCGCCATTTGTGCATTCTCCGAGTACCACCCCCACCCGGCGCGCCCCCGTGCTGGTCGGTGTGGGCACCGCCGCCGAGGGCGGCCCGGTCGGCGAGTTGATGGCCCAGGCCACCCTCGTCGCCGGCGCCGATGCCGGCGCCCCGGAGCTGCTGCGCGCCGTGGACCGCATCGCCACCCCGCAAGGCACCTGGTCCGAGCGCGACCCCGCCCGGACCCTGGCCCGGCGGATCGGCGCCCCCCACGCTCAGACGTTCCTCTACGAGATCGGGGTATCGCAACAGGAGATGATCGATGAGGTGCTGGCGGCCATCGGGCGCGGCGACATTGAGGTGGCGCTGGTGGTCGGCGGTGAGGCGCGCGCCTACGCCCGCAGTGGCGGTCAGGAGGACGAGGGCACGACCGATCCGCCTGACGTCACCGTGACCCGGCCACCTGACTTCATTGCCCCCATTGAGAGCGCGGCGGGGATCGTCTGGCCGGTGGTGCAGCAGTACGCGTTGATTGAGAACGCGCTGGCTGCGCACGAGCACCGTGCTCCCGACGCGCATCTCGGTGAGGTGGCCGCCTTGTGGGCCCGCTTCAACGAGGTGGCCCAAGGCAATCCATTGGCGGCCTTCCCAACGCCCCGGACGGCCGAGTTCATCGCCACCCCGGCAGTCAAGAACCGACCATTGGCCCACCCGTACAACCTGTGGCACTCCACCCAGTGGACGGTCGACCAAGCGGCCGCCCTCCTCTTCTGTTCAGCCGAGCGAGCGGCGGCGACCGGGATACCGAGGGATCGTTGGGTCTTCCCCCGGGTGGCGCTGCACGCCTCCCAGGCCATCACCCTGACCGCCCGGGCCAACCTCTTCGAGTGGCCGGCCATGCGGGTCCTCGGGCGAGCCGCCGCCGCCCATCTGGGCCGTCCACTGCGCGAGATCGAAGTGGCCGAGGTCTACTCGTGCTTTCCCGCCGCCGTCCGGGTGCAGCAACGCGCCCTGCAACTCGATCTCGATGGCACGCCGACACTCACCGGCGGCATGGCCTTCGCCGGCGGACCGTTCAACAACTACGTGCTCCAGTCCACCGCCGCCGTCGTACAACGGTTGCGGACCGAGCCCGCCCAGCTCGGTCTGGTCACCACCGTGTCGGGCATGTTGTCCAAACCGGGACTGGCCGTCTGGTCGTGCACCCCGCCTCCGTCGGCGCAGGGCACCCTGTTGGCGGACCTGGCCGACGAGGCGGCCGCGGCCACCGCCACCCGTCCGGTGGCCGATCCGGATCACGGGCCGGGCCCGGCCACCGTGGTCTCCTACACCGTGACCTATGACGCCGAGGACCCGCTGCGGCCCGTCCGAACCGCCATTGTGGCCGAGCGGGCCGACCGAAGCCGCACGGCCGCTACCTGCGAAGATGAGTCGATCGCCCGCCACTGCTTCACCGAGACGCTCATCGGCCGCCCGGTGCACCTCGAGCACACCACGTTCACGTTGTGAGCCCCGCCCGCTCCATCCGTCCCCGCCTGGTCGACCCCGCGCTGGCGGCCCGGGTACCGAACATCAAGCCGGCCGCCGCTTCGGCGCTGGTCATCGGCGCCCTCACCGCGGTGGCCATCGTCGTCCAGGCCGTCGCCCTGGCCACGGCGATCGACCGGTCCCTCCTGCACCACGACCCGCTGTCCGCCGTCGAGCCGCAGCTCGTCGCGGTCGCCGTCGCGGTGGCCGGGCGCGCCGCCCTGGCCCTGATCGGCGAGGTGGCCGCCCAGCGCACCGCCGAGTCCGTCGTGGCCGCGCTGCAGGGGCAGCTGCTGCGCCACGTGTTCACCCTGGGCCCGAGCTGGCTGGCCGGCGAGCGACCCGGGGAGCTCTCCCTCATCGCCACCCGAGGCCTGCGTTCGCTGCACACCTACTTCGCCCGCTATCTGCCCCAGGCCGCCCTGGCCGCCGTTGTCCCGGTCATGCTGCTGGCCTGGGTGGCCACCCAGGACTGGCTCTCGCTGGTGGTCGTGGTCGGCCTGGTGATCGCCGTCCCGGTGACCATGATCTATTTCGGCCGGGAAGCCACCCGGCGCACGCAGCGCCAATGGCGCCGGCTCGGGTCGCTGGCCGGCCGGTTCCTCCAGCTCATTGAGGGGCTGCCCACGCTGCGGGCGTTCGGGCGCGACGCCCAGGGGCGGCGCGAGGTGGCCGAATCGACCGAAGGGGTGCGGGTGGCCACCATGCGCACCTTGCGGGTGGCCTTCCTCTCGGCCCTATCCATGGACCTGATCGCCGGGTTCGGGGTGGGCTTCGTCGCCATGGTCCTGGGGCTGCGCCTGCTCTGGGGCGAGCTTTCGCTGCAGACTGCCATGGCCGTCCTCCTGGTAGCGCCGGAGATCTTCGTGCCCCTCCGGCGGGCCGGCGCCGAGTTCCATGCCAGCACGGAGGGTCAAGCCGCGGCCGCCCGTGTCCTCGAGGTGCTGGCACTGGCACCGGTCGCACCGGCCGAGACCGCCCCATCGGGGCCAGCGATGCCGGACCGCACTCCGGCCGGCGCCAGAAGCCGGGCGCCGGGCGCGCTGGAGATCGCCGACCTGCGGATCGACTACGACAACCGCTCGGTGCCGGCGGTGTCGGGCTTCTCCCTGGCCGCGCCGGTCGGAGCCTGGGTCGCCCTGGTCGGTCCGTCGGGCTCGGGGAAGTCATCGGTGCTGGCCGCCCTGCTCGGCTTCGTCGTCCCCACCGGGGGCACCATGACGGTCGACGGCCTCGCCGCCACCGCGGTCGACCTGACGTCGTGGCGGACCCGATTCTCCTGGGTTCCCCAGCGCCCGTACCTCTTCACCTCCTCACTGGCTGACAACGTGCGCCTCGGGGCGCCCGACGCCACCGACGACGAGCTGGCTTCGCTGTTGGATGCGGTCGGTCTGGGACCGCTGGTCTCGCACCTCCCCTACGGCCTCGGCACCCGGCTCGGGCAGGACGGCCTGACCCTGAGTGCGGGCGAACGGCAACGGGTGGCCCTGGCCCGCGCCCTGCTGTGCCCCGCGCCCATTTTGCTGCTGGACGAGCCCACCGCCTCGCTCGACGCCCCCACCGTCACGCGCCTGGCCGGAGCCATTGCGCCGTGGCTGGCCGGGCGCACGGTCATCGTGGCCGCCCACGAGCCTGTCCTGCTGGACCGCTTCGACCTGGTGCTCAACGTGGCGGACCGGCGGACGGTGGCCACGCCGTGAAACCGCTCCGTCGCGTGCTGGCCCAGCCCGGCACCCCCTACGCCCGGTTGGCCCTGGCCGGTCTGCTCGGCCTGGCCTCGGCCGCGGCCACCGTCGGCCTGCTGGCCGGGTCGGGCTACTTGATCGGGCGGGCGGCCCTGCGGCCGGGGCTCGACTCCCTCGTCGGCCTGCTGGCGGCGGTGGAGGTGCTGGCCTTCCTGCGCGGCCCGTTGCGCTACGCCGAGCGGCTGGTCGGTCACGATGCCGCGCTGCGGGCGCTGGCCCACTGGCGGGTGTGGCTCTATGACGCCCTCACCCCCCGGGTGCCGGCGGGGTTGGCCGGATGGCGCAGCGGCGACCTGCTGGTGCGGGTCATCGATGACGTCGACAACCTGCAGGACCTCTACCTACGCACCCTGTTGCCACTGGCCATCGCCGTCGGCACCGCCGCCTTGGGCCTGGTGGTGGTCGGCCTCTCCCTCCCGCTGGGCGCCGTGGCCCTGGGCGTGCCGCTGCTGGTAGCCGGCACCGTGCCCCCGCTCCTGGTCGGGCGGGGCGCCGATCAGGAGGAGGCGGCGGCGCTGGCCGGCATCCTCTCGGCCCAGGTGGTCGATGCCGTGCACGGGGCGCCCGACCTGCTGGCCTTCGGGGCCGATGGCGCCATGCTGGACCAGGTGGCGTCGTTGCGCCGACGGGCCGACGAACTGGAGTGGCGCCAGGCGCGCCGCGGCGCGTGGGCCACCGGCACCACGCAGCTCTGCCTGGGCATCGCCGTGGCGGCGGTGCTGGCACTGTCGGTCCGGGCCGTCCACGTCCACCAACTCGAGCCGGTCATGGTGGCCGTCCTCCCCCTGGCCGCCCTGGCCACCTTCGAACCCATGGCCGGGGTGGCCCAAGCCGTGGCCCGGGCCCACGCCGTCAACGCGTCCGCCCGCCGCCTGCTGGCCTTGGCCGCCGTCCCCGTCCCGGTCACCGATCCCGAAGACCCCGTTGCCCTGGCCGACGGCACCCCCGAGGTCTCCTTCACCCGGGCCTCCCTGCGCTACGCGCCCGGACTGCCACGGGCCCTCGACGGGGTGACACTGTCGGTGGCGCCGGGGACGCGGGTCGCCGTCACCGGCTCCAGTGGGGCCGGCAAGTCAAGCCTGGTCAACGCACTCCTCCGCTTCTGGCCCTTGGAGGACGGCACGCTGCGACTGGGCGGGGTGACGGTCGAGCACTTGGCTCAGGCCGAGGCACGCGCCGCCTGCGCGCTGGTGGACCAGCGGGCCCAGCTGTTCGCCGGCACCCTGCGCTCCAATGTCACCCTGGGCCGGCCCGAGGCCGACGACGACGAGGTGGTGGCCGCCCTGGCCGCGGCGCAACTCACCGCGTGGGTGGCCACGCTGCCGGCCGGGTTGGAGACGCCGGTCGGGACCGAGGGCGTGGCGGTGTCGGGCGGCGAGCGACGGCGCCTGGCCGTGGCCCGGGCGCTGCTGGCCGGTGGCCCGGTGCTGGTGCTCGACGAGCCGACGGCCGGGCTCGACACCCCGCTGGCCGACCAGCTCATCGACGACGTGCTGGCCGCCGCCGGTGGGCGCAGCGTGCTGCTTATCACCCACCGGCCCGCCGAGGCGGCCCGCTGCGGGACCATCGTCACCCTGGAAGCCGGCCGCGTCGTGAGCTGAACCTGGTCACCAACGGTGACCGCCCGGCCGCCTGAAGGCTGCAATCTCGCAAGAACTGGCGCCATCGCCGCTTCTCCCAATGTGCAGCCACCGACGGTGAGTGCCGCCCCCGGGGCGGCGACGGATTCACTCCTGCTCGACGCCACCTCCACCGACGGCCGGGTGGCCCGGGGCCAGCGCACCCGGCGGCGGGTGGCCGAGTCGCTCATCACCTTGCTGGGCGAGGGCGACCCCGACCCCACGGCCAAGGTCATTGCCGAGCGGGCCGGCGTCTCGCTCCGCCTGGTCTTCCACCACTTCTCCGACATGGACGACCTCTACCGCACCGTCTTCGCCCTGCAGCTCGAACACGTGCAGGGAGCGCTCCCCGACGTCGCCGCGGCCCTGCCCCAACCGGTCCGGATTGAGGACACCGTGCGCCATCGCCGCGTCCTCTATGAGGAGATCTCACCGGTGCGCCGGGCGGCCGTCCGGCGCTCGCCCGGCTCGGCTGAGGTCGTGGCGGCCATCGCCTCGAGCAACACCATTTTGAAGCAGAACCTCTCGGCCGCCTTCGCCCCCGAGCTCGCCGTCGGCCCGGTGACCGAGGGCACCGAGCTGCTGGCCGCTCTGGACGCGGCCTCGTCATGGGAGACGTGGGAACGTCTGCGCCACAGCTCCGCCCTCACCGTCGTGGACGCCAGCGCCGTCATGACCCGTACCCTGGCCGCCCTGCTGGCGTCACCCGGCGGCGCGCCCTAAGCGGGCTGGCCCGCCGGGCACCACGGATTGGCCGGCACGCCGGCACAGGGATCGGGCATGGACGGCAGGTCGGCCGGGAGCGGGTGCATGACCACCTCAGTGGCCCGCGGATAGTGGGTCCCCGGCAGGCACGTGCTCTTCCCGCTCAACGGACCGATGGAGACGGACTCGGAATCGCAGGCCACCTCGGCCAGGAACAGGGCGTTCAAATCGGGCGGCACGGTGGTGGCGGTGCAGTTGGGGTAGAGCGCTTGGAGATCGGGCGGGCTGCTCGACGGCGCGCCTCCTCCCTGCTCGACATTGCCACCGAAGCAGTCCGTTCGACTCAACTCGAGGTTGACCGCCCCGAAGTCGGCGTTGGTCGGATTCCCGAAGAACCCGTTGTGGGCATAGGTGTTGCCGATCAGTGCGTCGCCGGACTCGTCGAAGAGGCACAGCACGGGCGTCGACAGCCCGCCGGTACAGGGGCTGCCGCTGTCGGGGTAGGGCACGAAGATGGTGCCCCACGCCCCGTTGTTCGCAAACACATTGTCCATGACGGTGTCGTTGCGCCCACCCGAGATCGAAAGGCCGGTCCCCACCGGGCCGGCAGCCGCCGAACCGGCGGCGGGCACGTCGGGGTTGTTGTTGTCGTGCACATAGTTGTCGATGAAGACCCAGCAGGAATGGGTATGGGTGATCGGGCTGATGCCGCCCCCCGGGCAGGCCCCGTTCTGCGGGGGCGGGTTGTCGCCGTTCTGGCTGTTGGTGTCGAAGCCGTCTTCGTTGTGGTCGAACTCGGAATGGGCCACCACCAGGTTGCCGCCCGAATTGGAGCCCGAGTAGCCCAGCGCGTTGTACTGGGCCCAGGCCCGGTTGACCACCTGGTCGCACACCTGCTGGCAGGCCCCGATGTAGTAGCCCGAATCGTTGAAGTTGCTGGCGTAGGTCTCGTCCCAGGTGCCACCGCTCCAGTCGCTCGAGAAGATCCCGTACTGGGCGGCTGTGCTCTCGCCCCCGTAGAAATCGCTGGTGGCGCTCAGGTACGACCCGATGAAACCCCACCCGCCGATCTTGGCGGAGTCAGCCCCGCCGTTCCACCAGATCTCGTTGCCCGTCTGGCCGTCACCACCCGAGCCCCCCAGGAAGTTGCAGGCGGTGAGGTTCTGCACCCACACGTTGTCCGCCTTCCACACGACGATCCCGTTGAGCCCCTCCCCCGCTCCCGACACCTTGGGCCCGAAATTCTGGTCGGCGCCATTGGCGCTGCAACGCGGCGTCCCGGGCTTGGTGCCATCGACGACGACGGCATTGCGATCCATGCCCCGCAGGTGCAGGCCGGACGTGGTGATGAGCACCGCCGCCGGCGTGTCGTCGGCTCCCTTCGGGCTGGAACTCGACGTGGTCTTGTAGTCACCCGGCCCGACCAGGACCCAGTCCCCCGGTTTGGCCGCATCGACGGCACCCTGAATGGTGGCGTACTGGCCCGGAACCCCGTGGTAGGAGCCGACGAGTAGGACCCGGGACGCCGGCGCGGCCGGCGCGGCCGGCGCGGCCGAGGCCGCCCGGGTGGCGCGCCAGGACCCCGGCCCGGTCAGGCCGAGCAACACCAGCAGCGCCATGCCGGCGCTCAGTACGGCCCGGCCCGCCAGCTTCATCGCGCTCCCCGCTCTCGCCCCGCTAAGCCCGAAAGTACCATCAGAGCGACCAGGGCGGCCGAGGGGAGGGCGGCCGGGGGGCAGGACTCAGGGTTCGGCGCTCAGCCGGCCGACTGGCGCCGCCGGATCTCCACCAGGGACGGGGCGGGATACTCGGCCTTGCCGGGCCGCCAACCGGTTTCGATCTTCTGGGGGCCGACCCCGTCTTCGGCCCAGATGTGGCAGGTGTTGGTCAGCCAGCCGATGCCGCCGGCGCCAAAGGACTCCTGGCCGTCGCCGTACTCGATCCGGTAGGCGGCCGTCGAGGTGATGGCCTGAATGACCACCGGGCCGAGGGCGCGGGCCAGAAACTCCAGGTGGCTGCAGCCGCGCTGGCGGCCGAACCGGTCCTGCACCGCGCTGGTGTAGCCCCGGGACACCGACAACCCGACCAGGTCACCGAAGGCGTCCTCAATGGTGGCGCACTCGGCATGGGGGAAGGTGCGCATGGTCGCCTCGGCGTCGACGATGACCAGGTCGGACCGGCGGACCACAATGGCCAGCTCCATCTGGTGCAGGTCCCGGGGCCCGATTTCGCCGCTGGCCCAGGGGCGTTGGTCATGCAGGGTGCCGATGACGACGAGGTGATCGTCACGCTCGAAGACCTGCAGGTCGATGGTGCGCTGGTGCACCGGCATCTCCGCCGACCCAGCGGCTGGGCGAAGCGCGGCAAGGGTCAGGGTGGGGTCAGGCACCCGGTGATTGTGGCGTGCCGTCGCGGTCGGGCGCCACCTCGTTGAAGCTGTGCAGGACGGGCGCCCCGTTGCCCCAGCCGATCCGGGTCACCGAGGCCGTCTGCAGATGCAGGCGCCAGGAGAGGCCGGCATCGGCCCCCAGCGCCCAGGCCACGGCCGCCTTTATGGGGGTGACGTGGCTCACCACCACTACGTCACCCTGGTCCCCGCGGGCCCCGGCCCCGTCGACGGCGAAGAGCTCGGCACAGGCGGCCGCGATGCGGGTGTCGACCTCGGCCAGGGACTCGCCTCCGGCGGGCCGAAAGGACGGGTCGCGCCGCCACTCCTGCCAGATGGCGGCCGGGATGTCGCGCAGCGGCTGGCACTCGAATTCGCCATAGTCGACCTCCAGCCAGCGATCGTCCACCTCGATCGGCACTCCCAGGTCGAGCAAGGCGGCCGTGTCACGGGCCCGTCCGAGGGGGCTGGTGCGCACGCCGCTGACCGGGGCGGAGAGCAGCTGGCGCACCGAGGCGGCCTGCCTCCTCCCCTTGTCGGTCAGGGCGGCATCGGTCCGACCCAGCAGCAACCCCTGGGCGTTGGCGGTGGACTCGCCGTGGCGGACCAGGATCAGCACGGGGGCGCCGCCCGGCTCAGGTGGGGACCAGAATGCGCCCGCACTGGTCGCAGGTGACCAGGGTGTCCACGGGCAGCGCCCGGATCCGCTCCACCTCGACCGCGGCGAGTTCAAGGTGACAGCCGTCGCAGTGGTGGCCGATCAGGCGGGCGGCCCCGGTGCCCTTCAGGCGCGTCCGCAGCTTCTCGTACCGCTCGGCCAGATCGGCGGGCAACACGGCGGCGGCGGCGGCCCGGGCCACCTGGGCCGTGGCCAGTTCGGCGTCGATCTCCTGCTGCCCCTGGGCCACCTCGGCCCGCAGGGCGACCGCCCGTTCCTCGACCGGCTGGCGGCGGAGACCCAGCGCGGCCAATTCGGCGTCGATCGGCTCCTGGTCGACCATGGCCATCAGCTCCAGATCCTCCAACTCAGACTGGCGTTGGGTCAGGTGGCGCACCTCTTCGTCCATGGCCTGGAGGTCCCGGGTGGAGGAGCCGCGGGCGGCGTACATCCGCTGCTCAATGCCCGAGCGCCGGTCGCTGATGGTGGCGATCTGGCCCTCCAGGTCCTTCTGGGTGGCCACCAGTTCACCGCGGCCGGCCTCGGCCGCGACCTGTTCGATGGCCAGGGAGCGCAACTCGCTCTCGGTGGCGTTCAGACCGGTCCGCTCGGCCAGGGCGACCCGGCGGTGCTCGAGTTGGGTGATCGTCGTGTCGAGATCCTGCACGGCCAGCAGGCGCTCCAGGGGACCGTCCGTCATGTCGGCCCGCTCATGCCGCGCCGCCGGAGGCGAGCGCATCCCACTGGGCCCGGGCCACGGCCAACGCGCCGACCAGGGCCGCGTCGGCCACCGCCTCGGCCTCGGCCCAGCTGTACCAGCGGGCTTCAGGGCTCTCTCCGGGCGGGGGGTCGGGGTCGGCGTCGCTGCCGAGCAGGAGATAGCGCAGGTCGAGATGGGTGTGGCCGAGGGCGGCCTCGTGGACGTCGAGGTCGATCAGGCGCGGGCCACCCGCCGGATGCGCCACGGCCAGCCCGAGCTCCTCGGTGGCCTCGCGCTGGGCGGCCACCGGCGGGCTCTCGCCGGGATCGATGTGGCCACCGGGCTGCATCCAGCGGCCGAGGCGTTTGTGCAGGTGCAGGACGGTGCCCCGGCTACCCACGACGATGGCCGACGCGGTGACATGGGTCAGGTCGGCATGTTCGTTGCAGGGATCGGGCAGGCGGTCCAGCTCGACCAGGAAGCGGGCCCGTGCCTCAACCTGGCGCGGCGAGGTGGCCATATAACCGGTCACCAGCGCCCGGAGGGAGACCGTCGGGGTGACCATGTCCGCCAGACTTAGCACAGGCGACCCGAGATCACCGTGACGGCGTGGCCGGCGATGTGCACCCGGTCGCCGTCAGGACGCACGTAGAGCACGGCCCCGCGGGGTGAGGCCTGGTGCGCCACCAGCGAGGGACGGCCGATGGCGGCGGACCAGTAGGGACCGATGGAGCACTGGGCCGACCCGGTGGCGGGGTCCTCGGAGATGCCCACCCGGGGTCCGAAGACCCGCAGCACGTAGTCAGCGTCGGACCCCGGCTCGGCCGGAGCGGTGATCAGGATGGCCTTACTGTCCACCGCGCCCAGCGCGTTCAGATCGGGCCGGTACTGGCGCACCGCCGCCTCGTTGGCCAGGACCACGATGGAGAAGAAGGAGGTGGTGGCGGCGCCGACGACCAGGTCGGGGCTCCACTGCCCGGCCAGCGCCAAGGGCAACGGCGCCGGCGTCATGGGGTCGGCCGGGAAGTCGAGCACGATGCGCTCGCCGTCGAAGATGGCGATGAGGGCCCCGCTGCGGGTGTGGAAGGTCACCGGCGTGCTGCCGTCGACCACCCCGCGCTCGCGCAGGGTGTGGGCCGACGCCAGGGTGGCGTGGCCGCAGAGGTCGATCTCGACCGTCGGGGAGAACCAGCGCAGGTCGAAGGCGTTGGGGCCGGCCCCCGGGCTGACGTAGGCCGTCTCGGAAATGCCGAGCTCGAAGGCGAGCGACTGCATGTGGTCCTCGGCCAGCGGCTCGCTCAGGAGGCAGACGGCGGCGGGGTTCCCGGTGAAGGGTTGGTCGGTGAACGCATCGACCCAGCTCAGTTTGACGGTCATTGTGCCCACAATTCTAAGCGGGCGAGCGCCTCTTTCAGCACGTCATCCTGCTTGCAGAAGGCCCAGCGGACCAGGGTGCGCCCGGCGGCCGGATCGTCGGGCTCGGTGCCGTTGACGCCGTAGAACACGGTGCTGGGTATGGCCACCACGCCGCAGCGCTCGGGCAGGGCCCGGCAGAAGTCGTGGGCGCTCAGCCCGGGCGCCACGGCGGCGATGTCAGTGGTGGCGAAGTAGGTGGCCGCCGGGCGGTACACCGTGAAGCCGAGTGCGGCCAGGCCGTCACAGAACAGGTCACGCTTGGCCTGGAGCAGCTGCCCGAAGGTGGCGATGGTGGCCGGCGGGGACCCGAGGCCATGGGCGATGGCCAGCTGGTACGGGGCTCCGCTGGTGTAGGTGAGGAACTGCTTGGCCGCCCGCACGGCGGCCACCAGCGGCGCCGGGGCGGTGACCCAGCCCACCTTCCACCCGGTGAAGGAGAACGTCTTGCCGCCCGACGAGATGGCCACCGTGCGCTCCCGCATGCCGGGGAGACCGGCCAGTGGGACGTGGGTCCCCTCGAAGACCAGGTGCTCGTACACCTCGTCGGTCAGGGCCAGGAGGTCGTGGTCCACGCAGAGCTCGGCGATCTGGGCCAGCTCGGTCGGGCCGAACACCTTCCCGGTCGGGTTGTGCGGGGTGTTGAGCAGGATCATCCGGGTGCGGGGGCCGATGGCCGCGGCCAACTCGTCGGGGTCGAACCTCCAGTCGGGCGGGTGGAGTCGGACCAGCCGCGGGATCGCCCCGGCCATGGAGGCGCAGGCGGCGTAGGAGTCGTAGGACGGCTCGAACATCACCACCTCGTCACCGGGCTCGCACAGGGCCAAAAGGGAGGCGGCGATCGCCTCGGTGGCCCCGGTGGTCACCAGCACCTCGGTTTCGGGGTCGTACGAGAGCTGGTACCACGCCAGTTGATGGGCGGCCACGGCGTCCCGCAGCTCGGGGATGCCCGGACTGGGCGGGTACTGGTTGCGCCCGGCCAGGATGGCGTCGGCCGCGATCCGGGCCAGCTCGCCCGGCCCGTCCGTATCGGGAAAGCCCTGGCCCAGGTTGAGAGAGCCGGTGGCGGCGGCCAGCTCGGACATCTCCGAGAAGATGGTGGTGGTGAAGGGGGCCAGCCGTTTGGCCAGGACCTGGTGCACCGGACGCGACACGCGCCGAATGGTATCGGTGCCCTATCGTCAGCCCGGACCGTGCTCACTGTGGCCAACTTCAACATGCACGCCGGGGTCGACGGGTGGGGCCGACCATTCGACCCCGTCGCTGTCTGCCGGACGCTGGACGCCGATGTCCTGGTGCTCGAAGAGGCCTGGACGGGCGAGACTGGGGCCGGCCAGGCCGAGCAGATCGCCGACGCGCTGGGGTACGCCGCCGTGACCTGCACGCTGGCCGAGGGCCGGCGGGCCCGACCGAACCCCGAGGCGACCGACCATTGGATGCCCCGCCTCGGCTACGGCAGCGGCAGCAATGCCCTCTTCATGGAAAGCCAACGCCCCTTGCCGGCGTCGGTGACGACCTCGCCCCGCTTCCAGGAGGCCGAACCGGGCTCGTGGGGCATCGCTGTCCTGGTGCGCCACCCCCTCACCGTTGAAGCGACAAGGACCCTCTCCCTGCCTACCCTGGGCCGTGATCGGGTACGCCGGGCGGCCATTGTGGTGGATCTCTCCGTCGCAGGGCGGCCGCTGTCGGTGGTCGGGACCCACATGTCGCACCTCCACATGGGGTCGCACCGCCACTACCGGGCGCTCAAGGATCGGTTGCGCACCGAAGCGCGGGCCGACGCCGTCCTGCTCGGGGACATGAACCTGTGGGGGCCACCGGTACGGGCCTTCCTGCCCGAGTGGCACCGGGCGGTCAAGGGGCGCACCTGGCCCACCTGGAATCCCCACAGCCAGATCGACCACATCCTCGTGCGCGGCGCCATCGAGATCGTCTCGGGTGAGGTGCTGCCCGACGCCGGTTCGGACCACCGCCCGGTGCGGGCCGTGCTCGCACTGCCCTGAGTTCGAGAGCAGGCTGAATTGGCGCGTCTAGCCCTGAATCGCTGCGATCATCGCCATGATGGCTGGATTTGCGTTGATCGGGACCAGGCGGGAGGTGCGATGATCGCTGACCCACACTCGAAAGAGTTCGTCTGCGAAGCCCTGTCCGATCTGATCGATGCCGGAAAAGTCCAACTCGATCACCTCGAAACTCTCAAGGCGCGCGCCGATCAGCTTGGCTTCCGTGCGCGACACAAAATCACCTTCCCGGAACAATTCGACGTGGATCGTGGTCTTGTTGAAGCGACCAGACACCGGGTCCGATACATCGGCGTAGACATCCTTGGGGGTGATGGGGGTGTCGCGTCGGATCTCGCAGTGCACCAGCGTTCCAGTGCGGGGCCGGTCCAACCAGCCGATTGCGAAGTCGTCGATCTCGCTGTTTACGGTCCAAACGAGCTGGTTCGCTGAAATGGCGAAGCGGTCGACCATCCGAGAGGTAAAGAAGATGCCCAGACCGCTGTGGTGGGCGGGATCCGTCGTCTGCTTCCCCTTGGAGAGCTCCCCAACCGCCTGGTAGTCATCATCCAATCCCCGGGACTGGCGGATTGAGGCGAACGCCCCCACACCGTCGTCCTCGACTTCGAAGTCAATCCGCTCTGGGCCGACAAACCACCTGACATCAATGGTGTTTCCTTTCGAATGGTCGATCGCGTTGTTGACCATCTCGGTGAAGGCGAAGTTCAGGATCCGGAACAGATTCGGTGTTTCCAAGATGTCCGGGTCAATCCGCCCGAGAGCAATGCGCTCGTTGCCCCAGACCTCGTTCTCGCTCAGCCCCTCGAGTGCATATGAGCTGGAGTGCTGCGCTTTGAGCCGATAGCGGCTTGAGCGGCGAGCGCCTTCTGGGACGAGCAACCCGCTCTGGACCATCTTTTTGAGGTGATAGTGGGCGGCCTGGCGCGTGACGCCGGCGGCGGAAGCCACCTCGGACGAGCTGATGTAGGTCCGGGCGGCGAAGAGCCGCTGTATGACCTCGGGAACACTTTCCGTCTTGCTCATCGATGGATACCTCTTGACATACGGAACAGTGCTGCTCCACATTTTCTATTTACTTTTTTACTCAACCGGATAAATTATAGTCATTTGAGTAAAAATGTAAACCACTTAATGGGAAAGTGGACCATTTGAGTAAAAAGTAAATAACTACCCGGGCCATGCCCCGGAGGCGGTACCGGTACCCAGCGGGCTGGATCCGGTTACGGATTTGGGCCATGGCGCCCGGCACCACAAGAACGGTCGGAGCCCGGTCCAGCGGAGGACCTGATCGAGGGCATCCCCCCTCAGCCGGGCGCGGCTGCCGGCGGCCCGAGCGCGGTTACCGCTTCGTCGGCCGTGTCGTAGAAGTGGTCGGCGCCGATGCGGGCGAGCAGGCCGCTGCGGCGCAGGCTCTCGCAGAGGTGGTCGCCGCCCCGGGCCACCCCGAAGGCGATGTGGCGGCGGTCGAACTCATCGAGCACCTGGGACAGCGCGCGCGAACCGGTGAAGTCGAGGTCGGTCATGCCGATGGTGTCGAGGACGAAGACGCGGGGCGTCCCGACCGCCCGGGACAGCGAGGCCAGGACTTCGGCGTGGAAGTGGGTCGCGTTGGCGTACCAGAGCGGGGTCGAGAACAGCACGACCAGAACGGACGGTACCTGAGCCGCGTCGGGGTCGGCGCCCAGGGGCGTCCAGCTGGTGGAGTCGCCCACCCGGCCCAGCACGTGCAGTTTCGGGCGGGCGGTCAGCCGGGTGCGGTCGACGATAGCCAGCGCCACGGCCACCGCGATGCCCTGCTCCACCCCGATCAGGGCGACGGCGAGCATGGTCACCAGGGCCAGCCCGAACTCGAAGCGGTCGAAGCGGGCGATGGCCTTGAGGTCGGCCACCTTGAAGATGCGGGTGGCCACGAAGATGAGCACGGCGGCCAGCGTGGCCAGGGGCACATCCTTGAGCAGGCCGGCGGCCGGGATGATCAGGATCACCACCGCCGCCGCGCCGAGGGCGGCGACCTGGGTGCGCCCGCCCGCCGACGCGATGGCGCCGGTGCGGGCCGGGCTGGCGTTGACCGGGAAGGACCCGACCAGGCCGGCCAGGATGTTCCCGGCGCCGACGCCCACGAAGTCCCGGCCGACGTCCACGTCGTAGTGGCCCTGATCGGCGAAGGCCCGGGTGGTGGCGGCGGTCTGGCTGACCACCACCAGGGCGACCACCCCGGCCACCGGGGCCACGCTGCCCAGCGCCGTCCACGACAGCCCCGAGAGGCCCAGATGCGGCGCGCCGTGGGCGACGGTGCCGACGATGCTCACGCCGTGCGCCTCCAGCCCGAGTGCACCCACCAGCGCGGTGGAGCCGATCAGCCCCACCAGCGCGCCCGGCAGCTTCCGGTTGATCCGCTCGGCCGTGAACACGATGGCCAGCACGGCCGCCCCGAGGCCGAGGGTCCAGCCGTTGGTCTGGCCCAGGTGGGTGAGCACGGTGCCCACTCGATGCAGATTGGAGCCGGTCACCCCGGCCAGGCCGAAGAAGTCCGGCAGCTGGTGCACCACGATGATGATGGCCACTCCGGCCATGAAGCCGGTGATGATCGGGGCGGAGAGGAACTCGGCGATCCAACCCAGGCGCAGCAGGCCGACCAGGGCCACGATGGCTCCCACCATGACGGCCAGGATCCCCACCAGGTCCACGTAGTTGGTGGTGCCGGTGCCGGCCAGGTGGCCGATCCCCACGGCGAAGAGCGGCGCGATGGTCGAGTCGGCCCCCACCGACATCTGGGGGCTGGATCCGAGGAGGGCGAAGAGCACGGTGCCGGCGATGAAGGCGTAGAACCCGGTGATCGGTGGCATGCCGGCCAAGCGGGACGTGGCCAGCTGTTCGGGTACGGCGATGACCAGCAGCGTGACCCCGGCCAGCAGGTCAGCGGTGGCCCAGGGACGGCGGTAGCCCCGCAGCGAGGTGAGGACGGGCACGGCGAGGCGATGGTGGGCGCCGGCCCCCGCCCCGGCCGGAGCTCCTGTCACGGTCCGGTCACGGTGCCATCATCGCTCAACCGACCGGGCCGCCTGTGGTGACCCTCGCTTGAAATAGTCTCCAGACATGAGCGACTACCCCTACGCCGACCGGTTCGAGATCCACCGAGCCCTACCCGAGACCGGAATGAGCCGTGAGGAGGTCCTCGACCAGCTGCACACCATGGCCAAGGAGGAGGACGTCTTCTGGGAGGGCGGCAAGGTCTCGGGCACCATGTACTGCGGCGACCACGACCACTACCACTTCATGAACGAGGCCTTCGGCCTGTTCGCCCACGTCAACGTCCTCCAGCGCGACATCTGCCCCAGCGCCACCAAGTTCGAGGCCGAGATCATCTCCATGGTGGTGAACCTGCACCACGGCGAGGCGGCGGTGGCGACCGGTGACGACCCGTGCGGACTGGTCACCAGCGGCGGCACCGGCAGCATCGCCCACGCCATCCTGGCCTACCGGGAGCACGCGGCGCAGACCCGGGGCATCACCCGGCCCAACGTGATCAAGCCCGAGACGGCCCATCCCGCCTTCGACAAGGCGTGCCACCTGTTCGGGGTGGAGCTGCGCAAGGCGCCAGTCCACCCCGACACGACGCAGGTCGACGTGGACTGGGTGCGCGACCACATGGACGACCAGACGGTGGCCCTCATCGGCTCGGCCTGTAATTACGGCTACGGCACGGTCGACCCCATCACTGAGTTGAGCGATCTGGCCCTCGAGCGCGGGACCGGCCTCCACGTCGACGGCTGCCTGGGCGGCCTCATTCTCCCCTTCGGCGAGGAGCTGGGCTACGACATCCCGGTCTTCGACTACCGGGTGCCCGGCGTCACCTCCATTTCAGCTGACACCCACAAGTACGGCTACGCCTTCAAGGGGTCGTCGGTGGTCAGCTTCCGGACCAAGGAGCTGCGCAACTCGCAGTACTTCTACCTGACCGACTGGAGCGGCGGGAAGTACACCTCGCCGGGGATGGACGGCTCACGCTCGGGTGGCATCATCGCCGCCACCTGGGCCGCCATGGTGCAGATCGGGCATGCCGGCTACCTGAACTACGCCAAGGCGATCTTCGAGACCTCCACGGCCATGCAAGAGGCGGTGCACACCCATCCCGAGCTCAAGATGATGGGGAACCCCACCTTCCTCTTCTCCTTCACCTCGGACGACTTCGACGTGTACCACATCAACGATTTCATGCGGACGAGGGGCTGGCGCTTCAACGGCCAGCAGTACCCCAACGCGCTGCACATGGCGGTGACCCGGCCCCAGACCCAGCCCGACGTGGCCGCCACCTTCGCCACCGACCTGGCCGACGCGGTGGACTACGCCAAGGGGCACGCGGCCGAGGCGCCCCGTTCGGGTGCGATCTACGGCGGGGTGGCCGGGGGCATGACCGACGAAGCGGACGAGTTCATCCGCCTCGTCATGGCCGACATGCTCGACTCGCAGTCGACGATCCCGGCTGCCTGAAGGGACCGCACCGGCTGGGTACGATGGGCCATGGGTGCGCGTGCTAGTGAGCCCGACGGCATCCCCACCACCTGGATCGCCGGGTGCACCGCTGCCCACGCCGCCCTCCTCTCCGACCTGGACGGGCTGACCGAGGACGAGGCGCGACGGCCCAGCGCGCTCCCCGGCTGGACCGTCGGCCACCTGCTGACCCACCTGGCCCGCAACGCCGACAGCGTGGTCCGGCGCCTGCAGGGGGCGCGGGCCGGGCAGGTCCTCGACCAGTACGAAGGCGGGCTGGAGGGGCGTCGCCACGAGATCGAGGCCGGCGCCGGCCGCCCGGTGGCCGAGCTGGTGGCGGACGTGCGGATGACGGCGGCCGCGGTGGAGGAGGAGATGGAGCAGATGGCCGCCCGGCCGGCGGCCGCCTGGGACGCTCCGTCGCGCACCGTGCGGGGCATAGAGGAGGACTGCCGGGCGGTGGTCTTCTCCCGCTGGCGCGAGGTGGCGGTGCACCACGGCGATCTGGGTCTGCGCCCCGGCCCGGTGCCACTCCCGCCGGCCCTGGTGGCGGCCTGGCTGCCCCGGGAGCTGCCGGCGCTGGCCAGCCGCACCGATCCGGCGGCGCTGCTGGCCTGGATCCTCGGCCGGGGGCCCGCCCCGCCGTTGGAGCCCTGGTAGGGCGCGGTGGCCACCACCGTCGACCAGCACGACGACCCGCTCGAGGTGCTGACCGCCGCGGCCGGGTTCCTGGAGCGCCGCCCGGCCGAGCACAACCTCATCCTCTCCCTGCTGCACCAGCGGGCGCGCACCGGGGAGGACGGCCGCTACTGGGTGGTCCGCCACGACGGCGACCCGGTGGGCCTGGTCCTGCAGTCCCCCCTCTGGTTCCGGGCCGCCCTCACCCCGATGCCAGCGGAAGCGGCCCGGGCGGCGGTCGAAGCGGTGGCCGGGGCCGGCATCGCCCTGCCCGGCGTCGAGGGCGAGGCGGCCGGCGCGGCGGCCTTCGCCGGCCACTGGAGCCAGGTCTGCCGCACCGGGGCGCGCCCGGTGCTCGGTACCCGCCTGTACCGCCTGGGTGCGCTGATCCTGCCCGAGGGGGTGGCCGGTCGGTCACGCCCGGCCGGCGAGAAGGACCGGCGCCGGGTCCGGGAGTGGTTCGCCGCCTTCGCTCTCGAGGTGGGGGAGCCGGCGCTCCCGGCCGACCTGGTCGACCGGCGGGCCCAGGCCGGCCAGATCTCGCTGTGGGACCTGGACGGGGAGGTGGTCGCCCTGGCCGGGCGCACCGACCCGGTGGCCGGGGTGGCCCGGATCGGGCCGGTGTACACCCCGCCGGCGCACCGGCGCCACGGCTACGCCGCGGCCTGTGTCGGCCACCTCTCGGCGGGGCTGCTGCAGGCCGGCCACAGCTGCGTGCTGTACACGCAGCTGGGCAACGCGACGTCGAACGCGGTGTATCGAGCGCTGGGGTACGCCCCGATCAGCGAGAACGTGCGCTACGAGTTCGGGGCGCCGCTCGAGACGTAAGCCTGCCCGTGCCGGTCCACCGCCACGCAATAACTGGTCGAGGGGCACGAGACGCTGGTCAGCGCCCCGCCCTGGTCGATCAGCGTCCCGGCGCTCCAGCTGGCGCCGTTGAACGAGAAGACCCGCCCGATGGAGTCAACCGCCCGGCAGAACGTCGGGCTGGCGCACGACACGCTGGTCAGCCCCGAGGCGTTGGTGCCGGTGAGCGGTGGCTCGGTAGCCACGACGGCGGGGGCGGAGAAGGCCGTCCCGTTCCACGTGAGGGCGGCGCCGGAACTGTCGACGGCGACGCAGAACGTGGGGCTGACACACGAGACCGAGTTGAGCTGCCCCTGCGGGTCGGCATCGTTGGGCTGGCTCCAGGCGTGGCCGTTCCACACCGACGGGCCGCCCTCCACCGCGATGCAGAACGACGGGTTGACGCACGAGATCTGGTTGGCCGCACCCCAGGCCCCGACGTTGCCCGACCACCGGGAGCCGTTGTAGATGAACGAGTTGCCCTCGCCGTCGATGGAGACGCAGAAGGTCGTGCCCACGCAACCGATGGCCGTGAAACCCTGGGCCCCGGGGATCGTGGTCGGGGCCGACCACGAGGTGCCGTTGAACAGCGCCGCCTGGTTGAGGTTGGGCACGGCGGCACAGAAGGTGGCCGTGGTGCACGAAAGGAACGAGGCGCCCTGCGGCGACGGCGCGCTGACCACCGGCCCGATGGTGCTGGGCTTCCCACCGGTGAGGCGGTACGACTGGCCGGTGGCCGAGCCGGCCACGCAGAAGCCGGCGGTCGGGCAGGACACCACCGAGAGGTCGACGCCGGGGGCCAGGCTGATCGCCTTGGACCAGGCGCCGGCGGGCGGGAGCGGGACCGTCGTGGTGGGGGCGGTGGTGGTCGGCGTGGTCGGCGGCACCGTCGTGGTGTCGATGCTGAGACTGCCGTTCTTGAGGGACGGGCTGGGACTGGAACAGGCGGCCAGGGTCAGCCCGGCGACGGCCATGAGCACGGCCAGACGACCGGCGGCCCGCACTAGGTGCGGGGCGGCGGCGGGCCGTCGCCCTCGAAGGCCCGATGGCGCGACCACGTGTTGAGCACAATGAGGGTCTTGGTCCCGGTCACCCGCCCCCGCCGGCGCAACTGCTCAATCACCTGCCCCAACCGCTCGACGTCGGGCACCTGCAACCAGACCAGGGCGTCGGGATCACCGGCCGTGGTGAACACGGCCTGCACCTCGGGCAGCAGCGCCGCCGTCTCCTTGATCTCGTTGAGATCCGCTGTGCCGGCGAAGCGCACCTCGGTGAAGGCCTGTATGGGCCGGCCGGCCTTGCGGTGATCGACCACCACGGTGTAGCCGGCGATGACCCCGGATCGCTCCAGCCGCTCAATGCGCCGGGTCACCGCCGACGCCGAGAGCGACACCTTCTCGCCGATGTCGGCCATGGTGCGCCGGGCGTTCTGCGACAGCAACTCAATGATCAGATGGTCAGTCGGATCGAGCTCCACGGCGCTCATAGCAATATCCTAATCAAAGCGGAACTGGCTGCGCATTCGGTGCGCTGATTGGCCTCTATCCCCTTGTTTCGTTGCGTCATATGGCACAACACCCTGTAATTTCCCCGTTGATCCCGCCCGGGGTGTTGAGTGTACCCATGGCTGCCACGACGCAACGATCCACTGCGAAACGCCCTTCTCGGGGTGAGAACGCCGCTGCGACGGCGTCTCCCCGTCCGGCCGGTCGATCCAGGGTCAGCAACGCCGGCGCCGGCAGCACCCTCGGCCCGCCGTCCACCCTCAGCCCCAGCAGCACCCGAGGGGTCAGCCTCCTGGCCACCGCCGCGACCGCGACCGCGACCGCCACCGCGACCAGCGCCGACCCGTCGGTGCTGGTGCCGGGCACCACGGCCCCGTTGGGCGAGGACCTCCTGCTCTGCCACGACCGGGCCAGCGGGCTCAACGCGGCCATCGCGGTGGACGACACGACGCTCGGACCGGGGCTCGGTGGTGTGCGTTGGTTGCCCTACCCGTCCTTCGACGCCGCCGTCGAGGAGGCCTGCCGGCTGTCGCGGGTCATGACGCTCAAGAACGCCCTGGCCGACATCCCCTACGGCGGGGCCAAGTCGGTCATGCAACGCGACCCCGATGACGACCGGGCCGGTGATCCGGCCCGCCGCAGGGCCCAGCTGGTGGCGTTCGGCCACGCCGTGGCCCGCCTCGGCGGCGCCTACGTCCCCGGTGTCGACATGGGGACCTCGGTGGCCGATCTGGCCGTCATGGCCACCGTCACGCCCTGGGTGAGCTGCCACCACCAGGACCCCTCCCCCGCTACCGCACTGGGCGTCTTCCATTCCATCGCCGCCGCCGTCGCGCACACGCTGCGCCGCGACCTTTCCGGCGTGGCCGTGACGGTGCAGGGCGCCGGGCACGTGGGTGCCGCTCTGGCCGCGCTCCTGGCCGCCCGGGGTGCGGTGGTGACCCTGGCCGATGTCGACCCCGCTCGCGCCGCCGCGGTGGCCCGGCAGGTCGGTGGGACCGTGGTCGACCCGGCGTTGGCGCACGCCAAAGCGGCCGACGTGTTCGCCCCCTGTGCCTCGGCCCGGGTGCTGCACGGGCCGGCCATTGACGAACTGCGCTGCCCGCTGGTGGTGGGCGCCGCCAACGACGTGCTGGCCGAACGGGCCGGCGCCCAAGCGTTGGCCGACCGCGGCATCGTGTACGTGCCCGACTTCCTCTCCAACGCCGGCGGGGTGATCCAGATCCACGCCGAGCGAACGGGGTGGCACGACGTCCGCCTGCGGGAGGCGCTCGAGGCCATCGGGCAACGCACGACCGACCTGTTGGAGCAGTCCAGCCGGGACGGCTCCCTCCCACTGGAGGTGGCCGAGGGTTGGGCCTCGCTCCGTCTGGGTAGAACCGTGACCATTCCCGACTGAGAACGGACGCCCCGGTGCGCACGGTCACACTGAGCGACAGGTACGAGGCCACCGAGGGCACCGTCTTGCTGTCGGGCATGGAAGCCATCGTCCGGCTCTTCCTGACCCAGCGCCGGCTCGATGAGCGGCGCCACCTCTCCACCGGGCTGTTCATCAGCGGCTACGAGGGCTCACCCCTGGGTGGGCTCGACCAGCAACTGTTGCGGGCCCACGACCTGCTCAGCCAGGCCGGCATCGTCTTCACCCCGGGCATCAACGAGGAGCTGGCGGCCACCGCGGTGGGCGGCACCCAGCTAACCGGCGAGTTGCCGGGCCGGCGGGTCGACGGCGTGGTGGGCTTCTGGTACGGCAAGAACCCCGGGCTGGACCGGGCGGCCGACGCCATCCGCCACGCCAGCGTCTCGGGCACCTCGCCCCTGGGCGGCGCGGTCGCCCTGGTGGGCGACGACCCCATGTCGAAGTCCTCCACCCTGCCCAGCTCGTGCGAGCAGATGGCGCGGGCACTCGGCACGCCGCTGCTGGCGCCGTCCTCGGTGAGCGACATCCTCACGTTGGGCCTGCACGCCGTCGCCCTGTCCCGCTACGCCGGGCTGTGGACCGCGCTCAAAATTGTGGCCGACATCGCCGACGCCAGCGCCACGGTCACCATCCCGCCCCTAGCCACCATCGGCATCCCCGCGCCCGACCAGTCCAGGCTGTGGCACCCGCGCGCCCTGATCGGCCCGGGCGCCCTGGAGGCCGAGGAGGACTTCGTGCGCGTGCGCATCCCGCGCACCTTCGAGTACACCGAGATGGCCGGGCTCAACCGCATCACCAGCGAGCCGACCCGGCCCCGCCTGGCCATCCTGGCCTCGGGCCTGGCCTATGCCGCCACGGTGCGCGCGCTCGGCGACCTGGGTCTGCGCGACCACGATCAGGACGACCTCGGCGTGCGCCTGGTCAAGATCGACCTGCCCTGGCCGCTCAGCCCCTTCGCCCTGCGGGCCATGGTGCACCGGGCGGACGAGGTCCTGGTGGTCGAGGACAAGGCGCCGGTGGTCGAGGAGCAACTCAAGTCCGCCCTCTACCGCCAGCCCCACCAACCGCGCGTCCTGGGCAAGGCGGACGCGGCCGAGCAGCCGCTCATCCCCCGGTACGGCGCCGTCACCACCGAGATCGTGGCCGTGGCCCTGGCCCAGATGTGGCGCGACGCCCCGCTCCCGCCGCCCGTCCGCGCCGCCGTCGACCAGCGCAACCACCCCGAGCCGATCCGCATCAGCCTGGCGGCGGCGTCGGGCTCGCCCGAGCCGGCCCCGCGCACCCCCTACTTCTGCTCGGGCTGCCCCCACAACATCTCGACCCGGGCCGACGACGACCAGCTGGTGGGGTTGGGCATCGGCTGCCACATCATGGCCGCCTTCGACGGCGAGGGCCGGGGCCACCAGGTGGGCATGACCCAGATGGGGGGCGAGGGGGCGCAGTGGATCGGCATGGCCCCGTTCACCGAAGACCGCCACTACGCCCAGAACATCGGCGATGGCACCTTCTTCCACTCCGGCTCGCTGGCCGTGCGGGCCGCGGTGGCGTCCGGGGTGACCATGACCTACAAGATCCTCTACAACGACGCCGTGGCCATGACCGGGGGCCAGACGCCGATCGGCCAGGTCGGCGTGCCCGAGCTCACGCACTGGCTGGCCATGGAAGGGGTGCGCCGGGTCGTGGTCACCACACCGGAGCCCCGCCAGTTCGACGGAGCCGACGTCCACCCCATCGCCACCGTGGTGCACCGCGACCAGATGCCTGAGGCGCTGCGCCAGCTGGCCGCCACCGAGGGGGTGACCGCCCTCATCCACCACGACCCCTGCGCGGCGGAGGAACGTCGGCTGCGCAACCGGGGCCAGCGGCCGGCCCTGACCGAATCGGTCTGGATCAACCGCCGGGTCTGCGAGGGCTGCGGCGACTGCGCCGAACAGTCGACCTGCATGTCTCTGGTGCACGTCGACACCGAGTTCGGCCAGAAGATGTCGGTGCACCAGGGCAGCTGCAACCTCGACCGGACGTGCGTCAAGGGGGAGTGCCCCTCCTTCGTCATCGCCCGCCACGGGCCCGACGGCGCCAGCGGCGCCACCGAGTCGACCCGCTCGTTCCCCGCCCCGCCGACGTCACTGCCGGCGCCGACCACGCGGGCCTGGTCCGGCGAGACGGTGATCCGCATGCCGGGCATCGGCGGGACCGGGGTGGTGTCGGCCTCCCGCATTGTGCAGATGGCGGCGCACCTGGGCGGGCTCCACGCCGCCAGCATCGACCAGACCGGCCTGGCCCAGAAGGGTGGCCCGGTCACCTCCGACGTCCGCCTGGCCCGCAACCCGATCAGCGGTGACGTGCACGCCGGCCGGGGCGGGGCCGACCTGCTGCTCGGCTTCGACCTCCTCGGTGCGGCCGACGACAGCGCACTCGCGTCGGCGTCGCCCCAGCGCACGGTGGCCGTGCTCAACCTGGCCGAGGTGCCCACCGCCGCCATGCTCCGCCATCAGGGCACGGCCTTCCCGCTGGCCGCCGGCCTCCGCGCCCGCATCGCCCGAGCTACCCGGGCCGACGAGATGGTGTGCCTGGACGCCCAGGCCATCGCCGAGCAACTGACGGGCGACCACCTGGCGGCCAATCTGGTGCTGATCGGGGCCGCCTTCCAAGCCGGGTGGCTGCCCGTGGGCGCGGCCGAGTTGGCCGAGGCCATCGCACTGAACGGGGTCAACGTGGAGGCCAGCCAGGCCGCCCTCGCCTGGGGCCGGGCCGCCGTGGCCCAGCCGTCACTGGTGGCCGACGCCCTGGCTCCCCCCGAGGCCCGGCCAGACCACCGCCCGCCGCACCCGCTACCGGCCGACTTCACGCCGGACGGGTCATGGCCCGAAGCGCTGCGCCAATCGGTCGAGATCCGCACCGCCGAGCTCATCGCCTTCCAGAGCGCCCGGCTGGCCCGGGACTACCTCCAGCGGGTGCGCCGGGTGGCCGAGCGCGAGTTCCAGGCCACCGACGACCCGCTCCGGCCGGTGACCCAGGCCTTCGCCCGTGGCCTCTTCGCGCTCATGGCCAGCAAGGACGAGTACGAGGTGGCCCGGCTGCACCTGCTGCCCGAGGAGCAGGAAGCCTTCGCCCGGGCCTTCCCGGGGGCGCGCCGGGTCTACCTGCTCAAGCCACCGCTGCTGGCCGCCCTCGGCCTCAAGGGCAAGATCAAGCTGACCCGGTCGGCCCGGCCGGCCTTCACCCTGCTGCGGACGGCCCGACACCTGCGGGGCACGCCGCTCGACGTCTTCGGCTGGTCAGCCGAGCGCCGGGCCGAGCGCCAGTTCCTCGACGATTACCTCGAGGTGGTGGAGACGGCGCTGGGTCACCTGACGCCGGTCAGTGCGGGCGCGGTGGAGGCGCTGGTCGACCTGGCCAACAACGTCCACGGCTACGCCCACATCCGATCGGCCAGCATGGCGGCGGCCCGCCAGCGGGCCGACCGACAGCTCGAGGCGCTGACCGGATCGGTGCGAGCCAGCGAGGGCAGCCTGCCCATCGCCGGCTAGTCCGGCCGCCGGTGCGCTACGCGCGCTCAGCCCGGATACAGGGTGGCGACGTCCAGCGTCTCGGGCGCCGCGAAGATGTGCGATTGCGGTATCCCCTTCAGCCACGGTTGGGCGACTATCGCGTCATCCACGTCGGCCACATTCAGCCAGCAGCCACTGGCCACCGCTTTCTCAATCACCTTGTTGTAGAGCGCGTCTGACCCGGCGGCGACGGCTTGGGCGTCCAACGCCGCGATACCGGGAACGTTGCAGTTCAAGAACTGCAACCCACCGAGGGGGTCGTATTCGATGTGGGTCCAGGTGTAGGGATTGTCCGCGTCCGGTGTGAAGTAGTTCACCAGGAGGTTCGGCGATTGCGTCTTGGAGTCCTGGACCGAGCCGACCCAGCCGTAAATCTGCGAGGTCTGATATCCCACCACCTTGACGGTGAGGCCGTCGCTCTGGAGCTGGGCCCCAATGTCTTCGGCCATCAATTCGTCGTCGGGAAGGCCGGTGTCGTAGCCAATGGTGAGGGTGCGCTCAGTGGAGGGCAGCTTGGCCACAATGCGCTTGAGCGGGGCGGGGTTATAGGCGATGCCCTGTTTCCCGTTCTGGAGCGGGAGCAGGTGGGCGGGACCCGCCTGGGTCGGCACCGTGGCCCGGCCCGGGAATACGCCGTCCACGATCGCTTGCCGGTTGATGGCCTCCAGCAAGGCCACCCGGTCGACCTGTGAGGTAAGGAACCCCAGGTTCTCGTTGACGAACACGGTCTGCGACTCGGGAATGGGGATCGTGTAGAGCTTCACGTTCGCCTTGGTGCGGTACTGGGCTAAGGCGGACGTGGTGAGATCGTGCAGCATGGCGGCGATCTGGCCGCTGTTGAACTGGATCTCCTGATTGGAGAGGTTGTCGATCACCGGCAGATTGACCGTCGTGTAGTACGGCTTCTTGCCCCAATACTGAGGGAAGAACTTCATCTGGTAGCTGACGCCGACTTTGGCTTGGGTCAGGACGTACGGTCCAGTTCCGATGTCGTGCGTATCGAGGTAGGTCTGGTCGTGATCGGTTCCGGCGTACTTGACCAACGCGGGCGGGCTCTCCATGACGGGTCCCCAGGCCGAGGCCAGGAAGTCGAGGAAGGCGGAGTTGGGCTGCTTGAGCGTGATGACGGCGGTGTACGGGTCAGGCGTAGTGACCGCGGTCACATCGGCGACCATGTAGGCCGGGCCGCCGTCGACCGCGGTGCGGCGGGCAAAGGACGGCGCAATGGCCGCAGACGTAAAGGGCGTGCCATCGTGGAACACCACGCCGTGGCGTAGTTGGAAGGTGTACGTCAACTTGTCGGAACTGACCTTCCAGCTCGTGGCCAATTGCGGGATGATCTTGCCCGATGTCGTGTTTGGTGCGTACTGGACCAGGCCCTGGTAGATGTCTCGCGTCAAAATGAGCCCTTCCCCGCCATAGAACACGTCGGGGTCGGGCGGCTGACCAGGGTCCTGGAGGAAGGACAGATCAAGCGTGTGGCTCGTCGGAAACGAGGGGGCGGCCACCGCGGTGGTCGTGCTGAACATGAGGACGCCCACGCTGACGCTGAGGGCAGCGAGCAGGCAGTACCCCACCTTCTGGAGGGACGAACGGGAAGTCATGTAATGAATCTCCTAGCGGGGAGCGATCGGCACGGAAACGGATGATGCGAAGGCGAGACACACTTCATCGGCGGTGCGGCGGGCGCCATGGTGCAGGTGCTCCATGGCATCGAGGGCGGCCTGGTGACGTGCGGGCGTGGAGCCGATGACCGCGTCCTCGACGACCCGCACGTAGAGATCACGCTGGAAGGCGTCGACGAAGGTGTAGTGGACGCAGATATCAGTCAGCCCACCGGCCAGGATCACCGTCGTGGCATGCAGGGAGCGGAGCATCAGGTCGAGTTCGGATGCGAAGAAGCACGAGCATCGTCGCTTGACGACGCGGCATTCGCCTTCGATCGGCGTGAGGGATGGCCACAGCTCGGTCGACTCAGCCCCGTCGACGCAACGCAGCGCCTCCACCTGATCGATCTCCCTGCCGTAATCGATGCCCGAAGGACGGTGGATCTCCTGGCAGAACACGATGGGGATCCGGGCGGTTCGGGCCGCCGCCACGACCTGCTCAATACGCTCGATCGTCCGGGGGACCTCTCGGGGATCCTCAATACCGCCGTGCTCGGGCGACACGGCCCAGTCGCGTTGGACGTCGACGAGAACGAGCACGGCCTGATCCACGACGATCGGCTTCGGTTGGGTGAGCTCGCTCAATGGTGCTCGGTATCCTGCATGCTGTACACAGAACAATGATCGACCCTTGTTGCTCCCTTGCGTCCGGTTTGTTTCGGGCGGATGAACTACATCGGCCGAGGCCGCCGGTTGCCTGCTGAGCCGGTGGCCTACTGAGGGGCCGGGAGATCGGACGCAGCCAGGGCCGCTGCCAGGCCCTCGAGGACGTGGGACAGGGGCTGATCCAGACGGAGGGTGCCGATGCTCCCCCCGGCCAGACCCAAGAGCCATTTGCCTCCGGCCGAAGTCGGCGTGGCGCCGCCGCGCTGCAAGAGGACGGCGGTGGCCACCGCCTCGGCGGCCAGGACGGCCCGGGCGTGCGCCAGTACGTCAAGTGCGTGCAAGGCGGCGATGGTCGCATTGGGGACGTGATCCTCGACCGAATCCACCGGCAACCAGTGCCCGGTCCCGATGCCGGTCGACGCGATCTCCATCAGGGACGCCGTGGCGGTGGTCAGCACCATGGTGAGGCCCACCCCTTCAACCGGTTCGTCCCCTCCGCCCCGGGCCAGCGCGGCGGTCAGGTGGGCCGTGCGCTGACGACTGAGCGCGGCCACCTCGCCCACCGCCAACCGGAGCGTGTCCGCCGTGAGGCCGAGCGGCGCCCCGTGGAAGTTTCCGCCCGAGGCCACTGCACCGTCGTCAGTGACGAGGGGGTTGTCCGTGCAGCTCGCCAATTCGATCTCGCAGGTCGACCAGGCCCAGCCGTAGGCGTCACGGGCCGCCCCGTGAACCTGGGGTATGCAGCGCCAGCAGTAGGGATCGTGCAGACCCTGCCTCCCGAGCCTCGCCGGCCCCACGCCGGCCAGCGCATGACGGAGGCTTGCCGCGGTGGCCACCGCACCAGGGTGCGCTCGGGCGCCCACAATGGTCGGTCCAAACGCTTCGACGTGACCACCGAGGGCCTCCAGGCCCCCCATGGCCACCCACTCGCTGGCCACCAGCAGCTGTGCCGTTTCGGCACAGACGTGGGCCGCCAGGGAAGCCGTGACCGCTGTCCCGTTCACGAGGCTGAGTCCGTCGCGCGGGCCGAGTTCGACGACGGAGACCCGTGCCTCCTCCAGCGCCGCGGACGCGGCGATGGTGCTTCCGTCTCGGCGGAGTACCTGACCCTCTCCGAGCAACGCCAGGGCAGCATGGCCAGACGGGACGAGATCACCGCTGGCGCCCAACGATCCCGTACGGGGGACGACCGGGGCGAACCCTGCGTTCAGGAGGGCGACCATGCTCTCGACGACTGCGACCCGAGCACCGGTCAGGCCGGTGGAGATGCTGAGAATCTTGGCCAGCCAGACCCCCCTGGCCCAGGGCCGGGCCAGTGACGGGCCCGTGCCGCAGGCATGGCTGCGAATGGTGGCCATCTGAAAGTCCGTTTGCTCTGCGGGGAGAATCTGACGACCGCTGGCCGCGCCGTAGGCGGTGGTGACGCCGTACACCGCGGCCCCGGCCCGAAGAAGTGCCTCAAAGGTCAGCTCGGCCGACTTGATCCGATGCCATATCGCTTCCTCCACCAGGAGCTCCGCTCCGTCGCACACGGCCAGAAAGGCGGCACCCTTGAGGCCGTGCACTCCGAGGACAACCGGCGAGCCATCTTCATGGTCAACCACGGCGCCTCCATCCGGGTAGATGGCGCGTGGCCCCGACGAGCACCGCGCTGTCTCGGTTCACGGTATACCGTGGACAATTGGAGCCCGAGGTGGCCGGAGCAGCAGTCATCGGAGAACCCGAAGCGCGGCGCTGAGGAGAAGGGGACGAGAATTTGACGACGCGAGCCGCTTCCGACGGAACGCCGACCGGCGAGCAGCCCGGTCCCGCCTCAGGACCTTTTGGCTCATTGCCGCAGATCGTCACGGTCCACGCCTACGACCACGTCTACCGGCTGCTGCGCCATGCCATTGCCTCCCGCTCGATGGCTCCGGGCACCCGGGCGGTCGAATCTGCGCTGGCCGAGCAGCTGCACGTCAGCCGGACCCCGGTTCGGGACGCCCTCCGTCGACTGGAGAGCGATGGGCTCTTGATCCGCACCGGCAACGGCGGGCTCGAGGTCGTCGGACTGACCGCGCTCGATATTGAGGACATCTTCGCGGTGCGCGGCGAACTCGACCGGTTGGCGGCGGCGTTGGCCTGCCAACGGGGCGGTGCGGACGACTGGCGGCAGGTCAGCCTCGCTATTGCCGGATTGGGGCCCGCCATGGAGGGTTTCGGGGTCTCCTCCTACGAGTTCAGCCAGGCCCATGAAGCCGTGCACAGTTCCATCTACCAGATTGCCTTCACCCCGGTGGTCGCGCAGATGCTCGGCGACCGGATGCTGGGCCTGGTCGACATCGCCAGCGAGCTCTCCTACACCGCTGACGGGCCGGACGAGCCGATTGTGGCGCAACATCTCGAACTCCTCGAAGCGATCGCCAGCGGCAACGTTGAGCGAGCGAGGGCGGCCGCGGATCGCCACTGCCGGGAGGCCGAGGCGGTGGCGCGGGCCGGGGCCAGGGCCCGGACGGAGCGTCCCGGCGACGGACCCGGGCGCTAACTGGCACACCGGGTTCATCCTCGGGCGATGAGTTCGGTGACCAGGCCGGCAAACCCCTGGGCACCGCGAAAGAGGGAGTCGAGGGTGACGTACTCGTCGACTTGATGGGCCATGTGCTCGTAGCCCACCCCGAAGCCGATGGTCGGGATGCCCGCCTCGCCGGCGAGGTACGAACCGTTGGTGCAGAAGGAGTAATGGGTGGGCGTGGGGTCGAGGCCGACCGAGACCAGGCCGGCCGTCGCGCCCTGCACCAGAGGTGACCCCTCGTCCGTCCACCACGCCGGTTCGAACTCCTCGAGTGAAAATTCGGCACCGGTCCAGGTGGCGAACTCCGCCTGGACCAATCCGATGGTTACCTCGGGCTTCTCGGTCCACGTGGCTAAGGCCCGGTCAACACAGCTACGGAGTTGGTCGTGGAGGGATACCGGCGTCTCGCCCGGCAGGAACCGGCAGTCGAAACGACCTAAGGCCTCACCCGGCACGGTTGACACCGACGGGTAGGGCCACGACGCGATATCGATGCAGGTGATGTCCCGTTTCCCGAGGCGATCGTGGACCGGGTGTTCCATCTTTCGCACCTCGGCGATGACGAGTGCGAGCGCCTCCGCCGCGTTCAGGCCCTCCTGGGCGAACCCGGCGTGGCAGGCACGGCCCCGGATGCGCAGCTCCACTTTCGCCCGACCTCGCTGGCCGATGCACATCTTGGTATCGCTCGGCTCGCTGGTCACCGCGAAATCAGGTTGGAACCGTTGGACGAACGGGGCCAGCGCGGCTCCTTCAATCGCCTCCTCGCAGACGCTGCCAACCAGGGCCACCGTGCCGGTGAAAGGGCCAGTGAGTCGGCGTGCCGCAGCAATGCCGTGGGCGGCAGCGGCGATGGACGCCTTCTGGTCGCAGATGCCCAGGCCGTAGAGGCTGCCGGCGATGATCTCCCCTCCGAACGGGTCCACCGTCCAGCGATCGACTGAGTGCAGCGGGATGGAGTCGATATGCCCATCGATGAGCAGTCGGGGCCCGTCGCCTGACCCCATGATGCCGATGGCGTTCCCAACCTCATCGATCTCCACCTGGTCGAAGCCGAGGGCACGGAAGCGCTCCGTCGCCAACTCGACGGCCGCCTGTTCTGTGCCCGACTCGCTCGGCGTGCGCGCCAGCGACTGGGCGAAATCAACCAGGGCGGAGCTGTCTACCTCGAAGTCCATGGTGTGTACTGTATACCGCCTGTAGGTTAGGTCCGGGCGTGCGAGCCAGTGAACCAACGCTGGAAGTGTTGACACATGGCAACACTCTGCTGTAATCTGTAAATCGTTCCGGATCGACCTAGGCATCCCAAGAAGGACGTCGAGGACTCCCTCGAGTTCGCCGAGAGCCACGCGTGGATCGTTGAGGCCCCTCGCCCCGGTCATCCGTGGGGGAAGGCGACCTGTGGACGCGAAGGGCATGACTGCCTGGTGTGGATCTGGTCGACCCCGAGAAATGAGGGCAATCACGCTCGTCAAATTCGGAGAGCGGTCTATAGATGCAACGAGAAGGAAGGTGACGATGAGTGAGTACCAATTTACGCTCATGATCGAAGGGGATCTCGTAGATGAAGGGACCGCTCGCGCCCTCTTCGAAGTTGGTTGCGATGATGCGACCTTCGGAGTCGTTGACGGAATGGGCTACGGGGATTTCGATCGTGGAGCCTCTTCGTTTGCTGATGGCGTGTTGGAGGCTATCTCTCAGGTTGAGATGGTCAATGGCCTTCGAGTTCTGCGAATCGAACCCGATGACATTGTGACGATGTCTGACATCGCTGAAAGATTGGATCGCACCCGAGAGAGCGTCAGACTGCTCGTCGCTGGTCGAAGGGGTCCTGGCGGATTTCCCTCTCCGATCTCCCATGCGATGCAGCGGGTTCGCCTGTGGCGTTGGTCAGATGTTGCTCTGTGGCTTGGCCGGCTCCAGCCGGAGGAGATTGAAGTTGCCCGGTTTACCTCCGCCATCAATGCCACACTGGAGCTACGCAAGCAGTTGAAGTCGATGCACGATGATCTGGCGATAAAGCAGATCCGTTCGTTGATTGACTGATCGGTGGACGCACACCAGCGGCGACGATTCATCGCTGTTCTGCCCCACCCCGGTGAGGTGAGTCCCGTTTCACCCAATGGCCGCACTCAGCTACTGGCCGCACTCAGCCGCCGGTGCACCGACACGGCGTAGGTCCCGGGCGGGGTGAACGGCTGGCGGTCCCAGGTGGACCAGCGGTCGACCAGGGCGAGCCCGGCGGCGGCGGCCAGTTCGTCGTGCCGGGCCAGCGTGAAGCCGCCAGCCTGGAGCGAGTAGCCGGCGATGAGCAGGCCGTCCTCGGCCAGATGGCCGGCCAGGTTGGACAGCACCGCGCCCTCGGTGCCGGGCGCCACGAAGATCAGGACGTTGCCGGCCAGCAGCACCACGTCGAAGGGCCCACCCAACGAAAGGGCCGGATCGGCCAGGTCGCCCTCGACCCAGGTGAGCCGGGGCACCTTCTGCCGGGCCACCGCCAGCATGGCCGGGTCCTGGTCGACCCCGACCACGGCGTGGCCCCGCCGGCTGAGCTCAATGGCCACCCGGCCGGTGCCACAGCCGGCATCGAGCACTGAGCCCCGACCGTAGGAGTCGACCAGGGTGGCCTCGCCGTGCATGTCCTGGCCCTGGGCGGCCAGCCGCTCGAAGCGGCGGTCGTAGTCGGCCCCACGGGGGACGTCATCGCTCATCCAGCGGTTGCGGGGCACGCGGGGACTGGCCGGCTACGGGGTGGCGCCGCCGGGCAACGTCACCATGGTGGCGCCGGCCGGCAGGGCGAAGAGGCGCCCGGATGGGGACCTGGTGTAGCTGGTCAACTCGAAGTAGCTGGTCGGCGTGGCGCCCGAGTACGACAGCAGGCCCTGCTTGGTCACGCAGTACTTGCCGCCCTGGCCGTGCCCGCTCACCGTGATGCAGGTCGAGGCCAGCCCGGCGATGGTGGCCGACGACGAGGTCGTCGTGATGCCCAACGACTTGGAGCTCAGACCCAACGCCG
>DASZMA010000016.1:0-4654 GCA_035552095.1 Acidimicrobiales bacterium
ACTTCGAGCTGAACGGCAGGTTCACCGCCCCCCGATCCGCCCTGTGCCCCTGGCCATGAGACGACGGAGGCTGGTCCGGTCAGCCGTTGCGACGATGGCGCTGCTCCTGGCGGTGGCCGGGCTCCCTGCCGCCGGCGCCCCTCTGGCCGGCGGGGTGGCCGGGGCCCAAACGCCAGCGCTGGTATGTCCGAGCGAGCAGTACCCGCCCCAGCAGTACTTCAACCCGACGCCGAACCAGCCCACCCCGCCCTCCTCCTATCGCGGTCCGACGTACACCGGTTCGCGCCCGTACGGGATCCCCATCGTCGCCCACCTGTACAACGGCCAGATCGAGGCTCACGCCACCGCCCTCGGTGGCCTGCCCCTGGACGTCAAGGTTGGGCCCATAACCGGCGAAGCGTGCGGGCTGGCCGCCCTGCCCTCGTTGGTGGGCACGATCACGTCCAACGACATTCACATCGACGGGCCGGTCCCCGTCGGTGTCTTCGTCGGTGGTTTGGACATCGCCGGCGTGTACGCCCAGGTGTCGGGCACGACCATCGCCACCCTCTCCCGCCACCCGGCCCCGAACGGTGGCATCTTCGCCACGGAGGCCGTCACCTTCAAAGTCACCTTCATCCTGAACCCCAGCGTCCTCGGCGTGAACCTCTACAGCCTTCTGGCCACCCTGGGGATCCCGTCCTCGACGCTTCCCTCTCTGGCCGCCTGCACGCTGATCACTGGTAACGCCAGAGCACAGGGACTCGGGGTTTCCTCCGGTGACTTCGCCACCATGCAGTCGAAGTACGCCTCGGATCCCAGGCACTTTCCTCTCTTCACCCCCATCCCCTTCACGTCCAACAGGAGCGTCGGTCCGGACGGTGAGGTCGAAGTGGGCCGACCGGTGACCGGGCCGCCGACCGCGGGCGAAGCTGATGTGGTGTCCATCGACTCGGCCGTGGGCCAGATCTTCGGCGACCTGCCTCCCGCAGGCGGTACGCCTCCCACCGTGTCGAAACAAGTCATCGACAGCAACTGCGGTCCCGAATCGAACGGCGACTACCCGGTCGCCGACATCCTCAACCAGGACCTGGGCCTTCCCTATGCAGCCGGCAAGGTGATCGTGACCCAGCCGACCACCTTCGCCATCCAGACCAGCTGAAGTGCCTTCGGTCAAGGACATGGCGATCGCCGCGGTCCTGCTCGGCGTGCTGACGGCCGGCTGCGGAGGGACCCGCTCCGGCGCCCACACCTTGACGGGCCCGGGTGGTATCCCCTACCAGTGGCCGCCCCCGCCCTCCGTCGCCACCGGACCGGCCACGACCGCCCGCTTTTGTGCCCTGGTCATCGACGACTACGAACACTTGAAGGCGCTACAGGGAGGCACCCACCCCGAGCCCCTGCCGGCCGCCACGACCGAATACATGCAAATGCTGCCCGGACTCCAGGGCGCGGCCCCGCCTGCCATCGCCCCGGCGGCCACGACCTACCTGTCCGGTCTGCAGAGGCTGCTGTCCCTGCTGGCGGCGCACAGCTACAACTACTTCGCCATACCATCGCCCCAGCTCAAGGCGGCGAGCGACTCCAAGGTGGCCGACGCGTCCGCAGCGGTGGAGAGCTACGTGAATGGACAGTGTCACTATGACCTCTCCGCCAACCTGCCAATTCGTCCGCCCATAACGTCATGAACGCCCTCCCGAAGGTGGTGAGTCAGGTGGCGAGCCGGCGCTTACGAGCGGTAGCTTTATGGCCTCATGTTGCAACCGGGGAATCGATGAAGCGGGCGCGTCGAATCACCCCCAGCGTGATGACCAAGATGCGCCACCGGCGGCGGTGGGCGGGGACGGGTGTTCTCCTCCTCGCCCTGGCCGGTCTGTCGACCATCGGACCGGAACATGCCTTCGCCGATGCCAGCGCCCCGCCGAACTTCCCGACCAACTGCCCGCCGGCCCAGTTCCCCCCCGCCGGTTATTTCAACCCGACGCCCGGGCAGCCCACCCCACCGGCCGGCTACACCGGTCCGCCCTATCACGGGCCTATTCCGTACGAGGTGCCGTTCAAGGCCATCATCTATGGCGGTCAAATCACGCTCGGAGGACGAAACCCCAACACCCCGTCGGTCCTGGTCCCGCACCTGTTCGCGTCCGTCTGCGGGACGGTGACTCTCCCTTCCCTCGTGGGATTGGTGCCCGCCTCGGATATCAACCTGGCCACGCCGAACATCTACGTCGGTGCCGGTGTCCCCGGCACGTCGGGCTTCAAAGCCCTGGAGGCGATCCCCGCATCGGTGAAGTTCGGCAACCTGGTCGCCACCCTCTACCAGCAGCCCGCCAGCAACGGCGGGCTCGACGCCAAGCTGACCGGCCAGACGGTTGCCGCCGTCAACAACCTCGGCATGTCCTGTTCCATCACTCTCGACGCCAACTTCACCACGCGGCAGAGTGGACCGCTGCAAGGCCAGCCGGTGACCGGGCCGACCAAGTCGGGCCAGGCCGAGGTGGTGAGCGATAACTTCGCTGTGCCCGCCGTCGTGGGTTCCACCGACCCGGCGTCGCCCGACTCCCTCTGCCCGCCGCCGATCGCGGCCACATTCAATAAGCTCCTCGGCCTGCCGGCACCAGTGGGGTCAGCGTCCTTCATCGCCCCCTTCTGCTTCGACTTCGAACTCGAGGGCACCAACAACCCGGCTGCCTTCTCGGGGCTGAACAAGAACTGCCCATGGCCGGCGCACTGATGCGACGACGGTCTCTGCGGCGCCGGTTGGCGGGCCCGGCCGCGGCCATCCTGACGATGGCCGTCCTACCGGTCGCCGGCCCGATGACACTGGCCTCCGCTCAGCAACCGCCCACCAACTGTCAAAGCGAAAGCTTCCCGGCCGCCGGCACGCCTCGAACGCTCGCCAACGGTCAGGCGCCCCCGGGATCCGCCCCCTACGGCATCCCCTTCACCGCTGCGCTGGCCGGAGGGTATCTGCAGATCGTGGGGCCCACCCTGACCGTCACCCTCGGAGGGCCGACCGTGCCGCAACCGGACGGCACCATGACCGGGGCCGTCAGGGCCAATGCCTGCGGGCTCGTCTATCTGCCCAACGAAACCGGCTCCATCAGCGGCAACCCGTATGGGGCAGCAGGGAACAACAACGCCGACCGCTACAACAACAACTTCCAGTTCCAGAACCCGATCCCCATTGCCATCTCCCTCACCTTGGCACCCGGCGTCTCCCTCCCGGTACTGTCGGGCTACGGGTCCGCCGACGGATCGCTGGGCGCGGCATTCGAAAAGACGCCCGCCGCCAACGGGGGCATCAATGTCGACTTTGCCGGCGCCTCCAAGGCCACGTCGATCCTCGATCCGCTGGCCCTGGTGAACCTGATCGCCCCCGGCGGCACCCTGCTGAGCACACTCCTTCAGGATCTCGGCGCACTCGGCGCCACGGTGCAAGGCCTGGTGAATCAGGTGCTGGCGCTCAACTCGCACGCCGGCGGCGAATGCACCCTCACCATCGGTGACCTCCGCCAGGCCGGCATCCCGGCCGCAGACCTGACGTCGGTGACGGGGCTCACCCTGCCAGAGGCGACCTCTCCGGTGATCCTGACGACCGGCAGCAGCAATCTGGTCGATCCCGCCACCGGCCAGATACTGAAGACCGCCCACGGCCAGCCCGTGACCGGCAACATCACCAACGCCCAGGCCGCGCTGGTCAGCATCAACTTCCCGGTCGGCAAGATCGATCCGAACATGCCCCCGAGCCCTGACGCTCCGGGAGCCAACACCGTCGCACCGAGCACCCTGTGCACGCCGACGGTGGCGTCGCTGTTCAACATACTGATCGGACTCCCGTCACCAGCGGGGCACAACACGTTCTACGCCCCGGGCAAATTTGCCATCCACATCCCGTCGAACGGCTAGACGGCCGGTCCGCCGGGGAGTCCTGGCGGCCGTGGCGGGTGTCATGCTGATGTCCGCCTGTGGAGGACACCACGCGGCGGGCTCGGGCGGACCGACCACCACGCTCGTCACCAGCGATCGTTGGGCGCCCCCGACGACGGACGGTACCGCCAGCGTGGCGAACTTCTGCACCCTGATCGTCGCCGACTACCAGCATCTGGCTGAGCTCAGTGCCGCGGCCAACCTCAAGGTGCGGGAACAGATCGTCAGCGATGCCGTCCGTTTTGCCCCTCGAGTCATCTCGGCGGCCCCGTCCAACATCGCCTCACCGGCCGCCCGGTATCTCGGCAGCATGGCCCAGGTGCTGGGCGCCCTCGACGCGGCCGGCCTAAACGCCGCCAATCTCAAGTCCGGCGCGGCCGGTCTCCTCTTCGATCCCAAGGTGCAGTCGGCCGGCAACCAGGTGATCGCGTATACGGCCCAGCACTGCCACTACCAGATCGGCGGTTGAGCGGAAGACATGAGGGCCCTTTACGCTGTGATCCGCCTGAATCACCTGGCGACTATCTGGGGGCACCTTGCCTGATCCGATCGGAGAACTGACCAGCCTGACCAAGATGCTCCTCCGCTTGCCCACGGAGGCCCAGGCGCTGGTCACCATCATCAACGCCGGGATGCTCGGCCCCGAGCGCCCGGACCGGCTGTACGCCATGTATCAAGCCCTTGATCGATACGGGACCATGGGGGCGGCCGTCTCCCTGGCGGCCATCCGGCACGGCGACCGCAT
>DASZMA010000017.1:0-82752 GCA_035552095.1 Acidimicrobiales bacterium
GCGACGGTTTGAGTTGACGACGATTCCCCTTGAGAGATGTCAAGGACATCCCGCGCCGGAGCGGATTTCAAAGCCACGGCCGTGGATCGGCTTCAAGAAGCGGGTGCGACGATCGAGAGGACATGCTTTTTTGAAATCCAAGGATCCTCATGAGTAGGGGAAGACCATGCCCACCCCCGAATCACCTCCGTCCCTTCGCGATGAGCTCGATGCGATCAACGCAAGTGCAACGCGTAGTCAGACCATCACAAACGACACGACGGTATTTGTAGGACATAGGACTGACCGCCGATGTCCTACGGATGTCCCTCGGGATCTCACCCCACGGAGTCGCCATCGGCGGTCAGTTGCCGGACAAGTCCATTTGGCCGGAGAGCTGGATCGGCCTGTAAAGTGCCTTGACCTGGTCTTTTGGTTTGGTGGGCGCTGCGGGACTCGAACCCACGACCTCAGCCGTGTGAAGGCTGCGCTCTAACCAGCTGAGCTAAGCGCCCGGATCATGGAGGTCAGGCACGTTTCCTGACCCGGAACGATCGAGGATAGCCCAGGGATTTGGGGGTGGTTTGGGGGCCAGGTACGCTGGAGCACTCATGGCCTCCTTATTGAATGGTGGATTGGATGGTGGCGGCGACAAGCCGCCGAAGCTGAGCGAGCGCCTGTCGCAGACTTTTCTGCGCCCGTCCAAGCCCAGTTCTAACCCGGCCCCGGCTCCCGTCACCGACCGCATCATGGAGGGGGACGAGCGCAAAGCGGCCATGTCCGGGCTAGATGCGATGGAGCTCAAGTGGGCCAAGGGCGGCATGATCCTGGCCACCATCATGGGGATTCTGCTCACCCTGTACTTGAGCGCGTCGCACCCCACCCGCAAAGAGACCATCATTGTGCACGGCAAGAAGGTCAAGGGTCTGGTGCCCATCTCGGGGACCTGGCTCCTCCTCGGCGCCGTGGTGCTGCTCTTCTGCGCCCTGGGCTTCATCGCGCTGCGCCGGCGCAAGCGCTCCCTGGTCGCCTTCAGCTTCTTCGTCACCGGGTTCGCTTTCACCCTCATCTTCGCCCCCCTCGGTTTCGCCCTGATCCTGCTGGGCGGCTGGCTCATGCTGCGGGCCTACCGGCTCCAGCGTTACGGCACGGCCAACTCCAAGATGATCGCCCGGGAAGCCCGCGCCCGACCGCCCCGCCGCGACCGCAAGGCGGCGGCCAGTGCGCCGGCCAAGCCGTCGGGCTACAAGGCGCCCACGCCCAACAAGCGCTACACGCCCAAGGCGCCCACCCGGAAGAAGATCGCCAAACCCGTCGAGTAATTACTCAATCACCAGCGCCGAGCGCAGCAACTGCAGCACATCGGTGCGCCGGCGCACCAGCGAACGGGCGGTCGGCTCCTCGCCCAAGGCGCGCAGGACCTCCACCTCGGTCACCATGCCGATGACGGTGGAGTAGATGGCCAGTAGGAGAAGCCGTGGGTCATGCCGGCGCATGGTGCCGGCGTCCATCTCAGCCTCCAAGAAGGACGACGCCCGCCGCACCAGGGGCTCGAGGGCCACTGTCATCTGGGTGGCGGCCGGGGGGCCCAATCTCGATACTTCCCGCAACAGTCCCAACAGTTCAGGTTGCCGCGCCGCCAGCCGGAAGACCGAGCGCACCACCGCTTCGACCCGCACCCAGCCCGCCCCGGCGCCGGCCAGCGCCGTTTCCAGCGCGGTGGAGAGGTCGAGGGCGCTGCGGGCGATGACCGCTTCGAGCACGGCATCCTTGGAGGGGAACCAGTAGAGGATCGACTGCTTGGTCAGCTCCAGGCTCTTGGCCAGGGCGTCGAGCGAGGTGGCCTCGTAGCCCCGGCTGGCGAAGGAGGCCAGGGCGGCATCGAGGATGCGGTCGCTCGTGGTGAGGGGCGGGCCCTCGGTGGCCGTCGAGGCGGGTGGCACTTACCAAATGGTAGACAGATTGTGGCTCGGATGCTAAACATTCCCGGTGCCGATCGGTCGGGACCTTCGTGGCAAGCGCTTCTTCATCACCGGTGCCACCGGATTTCTGGGCACTGCGCTGGTCGAACGCATCCTGCGCTGCATTCCCGAAGCCGAGATCACCGTGCTGGTGCGCCCCGGCCGCCGGGCCGACGCGGCCGCCCGGTTGGCCCGCGAGGTGATCAAGAACGACTGCTTCGACCGCCTGCGGGCCGAGCTCGGTGAGGGCTTCATCGACGAGGTGGCCCGCCGGGTGCGCGCCGTCCCGGGCGACGTCGGGCAGGACGGCCTCGGGCTCGATGAGACCGGTCTCGCCGCGCTGGCCGCCGCCGACATCGTCATCCACTCCGCCGCCACCGTCTCCTTCGACGCCCCGCTGACCCAGGCCGTCGAGATCAACCTGCTCGGGCCCTCCCGGGTCGGCGCCGCCGTCGCCGCCTCGGGTTCGGGCGCCCACCTGATCGCCGTGTCGACCGCCTACGTGGCCAGCACCCACCAGGGCGAGGCCAAGGAGGAGTTGCTCTCCGAGAACCGCTTCACCCTGGATGTGGCGTGGGAGGACGAGGTGAAGGCCGCCCGTCGCCTGCGGGACGACCTCCAGGCGGAGTCCCGCAAGCCGCCCATGCTGTCCAACTTCACCAAGAAGGGCCGGGCCGAGATCGGCGGCGCCGGCGAGCACCTCATCGCCACCCGGGCCGAGAAGTTACGCGAGGAGTGGGTCACCACCCAGCTGGTCGACGCCGGCACGGCCCGGGCCCACTCGCTCGGCTGGCCCGACGCCTACCCCTTCACCAAGGCCATGGGCGAGCGCGCCCTGGTGCAGCAGTGGGCCGACACCGTGCCCATCACCTTCGTGCGGCCGTCGATCATTGAGTCGGCGCTGTCCGAGCCCCGCCCGGGCTGGATCCGCGGCTTCCGCATGGCCGAGCCCATCATCGTGTCCTACGCCCGCGGCCTGCTGCGTGAGTTCCCCGGTGTCCCCGAGGGCATCATCGATGTGATCCCGGTCGACCTGGTGGTGGCAGCCATCCTCGGCGTGGCCGCCCACGGTCCCGAGCACCAGCCCGGGGCGGGCCCGCCGTCGGTGTACCACGTGGCCTCGGGCGTGCGGAACCCCTTCGCCTACGGCCATCTGGTCGAGTTGACCGAGGACTTCTTCAGCCGCAACCCGCTCTACGACGAACGCGGCCAACCCATCAACGTGCCCGAGTGGTCGTTCCCGGGCCGGGGCCGGGTGCAGCGCCAACTGCGCCGGGCCGACCAGGCCATGACCGTGGTGGAGCGGCTCATCACGGCGCTGCCCATCCGGGGCCGCCAGGCCGAGCTGGCCGCCCGCATTGAGGACAAGCACGCGCTGGCCAAGCGGGCCCTCGGCTACGTCGAGCTCTACGGCGCCTACACCGAGACCGACGCCCGCTACCGGGTGGACCGGTTGATCGCGCTGTGGGACACCTTCGACGAGGCCGACCATCAGGAATTCTGCTTCGACCCCGGGGTGATCGACTGGGACCACTACGTGCACCACGTCCACCTGCCCTCGGTGCTCGAGCACACCCGGGTGCGCACCAAAGCCGGCAAGTCCGTGGTGGAGAAGCGGCCCGAGCGGGCCCGCAAGGCCATCCTCTCCCCCGACCGCCACCTGGCCGTGTTCGACCTGGAGCACACCCTGATGGCCTCCAACGTGGTCGACACCTACGCCTGGCTGGCCAGCCGCCACCTCACCCCGGCCCGGCGGGTCAAGTTCGTGGCCGACCTGCTGCGCCAGGCCCCGGCGCTCCTGGCCTTGGACCGGCGCGACCGCGGCGATTTCCTGCGCTCGTTCTACCGGCGCTTCGAGGACGCCCCGCTGGCCCAGCTCGAGGCGGATTCGTGGGAGCTCTTCCACCAGCAGCTGCTGACCAAGTCCTTCCCCGAGGGCTTCGCCCGGGTGCGGGCCCACCGCGCCCTGGGGCACCGCACCCTCCTGATCACCGGCGCCCTCGACTTCGTCATCGCCCCGGTGCGCCCCCTCTTCGACGACATCGTCTGCGCCACCATGGAGGCCAAGGACGGCCTCCTGACCGGCCGTCTCTCCAACCTCCCGCCCATCGGCGAGGCCCGGGCCCTGGTCCTGACCGACTACGCCGAGGAGCACGACCTGTCCCTGGAGGAGTCGGTGGCCTACGCCGACTCGGCCAGCGACCTGGCCATGCTCGAGGCAGTGGGCTTCCCTGTCGCCGTCAACCCCGAGGCCCGGCTCTCGGCCATCGCCCGCCGGCGGGGCTGGCACGTGGAGCACTGGTCCAAGGCCGAGGGCGGCTCCCACCGGCCGCTGCCGCTCGGCCCCTTCGACGTGAAATCACCCAAGGCGGTCATGGGCCGATGAGCCGATGAGCACGCTCCTCTTCGAACGCTCGCTCCCCCGCTTCGCCGCGGCCCGGGTGGTCTCGGTGTTCGGCTCCGGCCGGGGCGCCGGCGTGGGTCCGCTGCGCCTGGTCGAGCAGGAGGCACCGGCGCTGCCCGGCCCGGGCTGGGTCCACGTCGACCCGGTGCTGTCGGGCATCTGCGGCTCGGACCTGGCCACCCTGGACGGGCGCAGCTCGCGCTACTTCGAGGACATCGTCTCCTTCCCCTTCGTCCCCGGCCACGAGGTGATGGGGCGGCTCTCCGCCGACGGCGAAGCCGCCGACGGCACGCCGTTGGCGGCCGGCACGCGGGTCGTCCTCCAACCGGTGCTGGGCTGCGCCGCCCGCGGGCTCTCGCCGCTGTGCGCCGCCTGCGGTTTCGGGCACGTGGGCAACTGCGGCCAACTCGCCTTCGGCCACATCCGGCCCGGGCTCCAGACCGGCTTCTGCGCCGACACCGGTGGCGGCTGGTCCTCCACCGGGTTGGTGGCCCACTCGAGCCAACTGTTTGCCGTGCCCGACGGGCTGAGCGACGCCGACGCGGTCACGGTGGAGCCGGTGGCCTGCGCCGTGCACGCCGTGCTGGGCGCCGGCATCGCCGCTGGCGACGTGGTGGCCATCGTGGGGGCGGGCACCCTGGGCCTCACCGTCACGGCCGCCCTCTCCCACCTGGTCGCCACCGGCCGCTGCCCCGAGCCGGCCGCGTTGCTCATCGGAGCCAAGTACGCCCACCAGCAGCGGCTGGCCCGCCAGTTCGGGGCCACCGAGGCGCTGCCGCCGGACCAGTTGGCCCGGGCCGTGCGCCGGCACAGCCACTCCCTCTCCTACGGCGGCGCCCCCGGTGAGACGGCCACCCTCTCGGGCGGGGCCGACGTGGTGCTCGACTGCGTGGGCAGCGCCGAGTCGATCGCCCAGTCATTGGCCATGGTGCGCCCCCGGGGCGCCGTCGCCCTGGTCGGCATGCCCGGCAAGGTGACCGTCGACCTGGCGCCCTTGTGGCACCGTGAGGTCCGGCTGGCCGGGGCCTACGCCTACGGCAGCGAGTCGGTCCCGGCCGCGGCGACGGGGGCCAAGAAGAGCGCCGCCTCCGCCAAGAAGGCGGCCCCGCCGGATGAGGTACCCACCTTCGCACTGGCCTTCGAGGTGGTGGCGGCCCAGCAGACCGGCTGCCTCGTCTCCGCCACCTACCCGCTGACCCGCTTCGAGGAGGCCGTGGCCCACGCCGGCGCGGCGGGCCGGCGCGGCGCCGTCAAGATCGCCTTCGACATCACGAAAGGACACACCCGATGAGCCGCCGTCCCGGTTTCGTCCTCGAAGTGGACAAGTCCACGCCGCCGACGCTGTTCTGGAACGGCGAGGGCTTCACGCTGGAGACGCTGCCCGAGGGCAGCCGGGTGATCTACGCGCCCGAGCCCATGAAGGCGCTCGACGATCCCTACGGCGCCATCCGCCACGCCCTGCTGCACCCGTTGGGCGACCGCGACCCGCTGCCGGCGCTGCTCTTCGCCGGCATGAAGCTGACCATCTGCTTCGACGACATTTCGTTGCCGCTGCCCCCGATGGAATCGCCCGACATCCGCCAGATGGTCATTGAGACCGTGCTGGACCTGGCCGCCGACGCCGGGGTGGACGACGTGCAGCTGGTCGCCGCGCTGGCCCTGCACCGGCGCATGACCGAGGACGAGCTGCGGCACGCGCTGGGCGATCGCGTCTACGACGCCTTTGCCCCACCCGGCCTGCTGACCCAGCACGACGCCGAGGACCCGGACAACCTCATCCATCTGGGCCAGACCGATCAGGGCGAGGACATTGAGATCAACAAGCGGGCGGCCACCTCGGACCTGCTGGTCTACGTCAACATCAACCTGGTGGCCATGGACGGCGGGCACAAGAGCGTGGCCACCGGGCTGGCCAGCTATCGCAGCCTCAAGCACCACCACAACCCGCACACCATGCAGCACTCACGCTCCTTCATGGATGCGCCGGCCTCGGAGCTGCACTCGTCGAACTGGCGCATGGGCCGCTTCATCGCCGACGCCGGAGTCAAGATCTTCCAGATTGAGACCACGCTCAACACCGACACCTTCCCTTCCAACTTCGCCTTCCTGCAGAAGCGGGAGTGGGAGTGGAACCTGCGCGACCGGGCCACCTACGCCGGCACGTCGGCCGCCCTGGGCAAGGTGCCGTCCAGAATGGCCCGGCAGATCTTCCACTCGATCAAGTCGCCGCATGCCATGACCTCGGTGCAGGCCGGCGAGGTCGAGGCCGTCCACGCCCTCACCACCCAGCACGTATGGCAGCAGCAGGGTGTCGACGTTGAGGGCCAGACCGACATCTTGACCATGGGCCTGCCCTACATCTGCCCATACAACGTCAACTCCATCATGAACCCGATCCTGGTTGCGTGCCTGGGCCTGGGGTACTTCTTCAACATGTACCGAGGGCGGCCGCTGGTGCGCCAGGGCGGCGTGCTGATTTTGCGCCATCCCACCCGCCCCGAGTTCCACCCCGGTCACCACCCGAGCTACATCGACTTCTACGAGCAGGTGCTGACCCAGACCATCGACCCGGTGCGCATGTCCAAGGAGTTCGAGGAGTCCTTCGCTACCGACCCCTGGTACGTGCATCTCTACCGCACCGGCCACGCCTACCACGGCGTCCATCCCTTCTACATGTGGTACTGGTGCGCCCACGCCCTGCAGCACCTGGGCCGGGTCATCATCATCGGCGGCGACCCCAAAGCGGTACGCCGGCTGGGCTTCTCACCGGCCTCCTCGCTGAACGACGCGCTGGAGATCGCCAGCGACGTCGTGGGGCCGAATCCGACGCTGACTCACCTGCACACGCCGCCGCTCATGATGTCGGACGTGCACTGATGGGCGGACAGGCCCAGCGGCTCCTGGGCCGGGCCCGCTCGGTGCGCTTCCCCCTGGCCGCGCCGGAGTGGCCGGCTACGGTCGAGCGTCCCGATCCCGAACGCAAGGTCGGGCTGGACTACGACCACGAGTGGTCGCGCCGTTACCCGGTCCGGCTCGCCCGGGCCATGGTCATGGACAACCTGGCCCGGCCGGTCGCCCACCTGCTGGCCCCGGCCACCGTGCGCGGCCTGGAGCATCTCCACAACATCGAGGGCCCCGTCATCTTCGCGGCCAACCACGCCAGCCACATCGACACGCCCCTGCTGCTCACCACGCTGCCGGTCGAGTTCCGGCACCGCACCGTGGTGGCGGCGGCGTCGGACTACTTCTTCGACCGCACCTGGAAGTCGATCCTGTGGTCGTTCTCGCTGGCCGCCATCCCGATTGAGCGCAGCAAGGTCAACCGGCGCTCCGCCGACACAGCCGCACAACTCCTTGAGGACGGCTGGAACCTGGTCATCTTCCCGGAAGGCGGCCGCTCCCCCGACGGGTGGACCCAACCGTTCCGGGGCGGCGCCGCCTACCTGGCCCGGCGCACCGGCCGGCCGGTGGTGCCGGTCTACCTGCACGGCACCCGCCACGTCCTGCCCAAGACGGCTGAAGCGGGCGCCCGGGCGCCCGGTGGCTCGGGAACCGAATCCCGCCGGGGCGGCCGCCTGCGCCGCTCCCCCATCTCGGTGCTGTTCGGCGCGCCGCTCACGCCGGACGAGGGCGAGAACGCTCACCGCTTCTCCGACCGGGTCGAGGCAGCGGTGGCCACCCTGGCCCGTGAGGTGCACAGCGACTGGTGGCAGGCCCGGCGCGACGTGAGCTTGGTCGAACCGGTGGCGGGCGCCGACGTGGCGCACCGTGGCCCGGACGCCCCAGCCTGGCGGCGAGCGTGGGCACTCGATGCCCCGCCCTCGAGTGGGCGCGGCACGCGCTGGCCGGAATAGGCGGCCCGCATAGGCGGCCGGGTCGCCGACTCACGCCGCGGCCGGGACCGTCACTCCACCAGGAAGCCGCCCGACTGGTGCTGCCACAGCCGGCCGTACATGCCGAGCCCGCCGTTGCGCAGGAGCTCGCGGTGAGTGCCCTCCTCGACGATCTGGCCCTGGTCGAAGACCACGATGCGGTCCATGTTGGCGATGGTGGAGAGGCGGTGGGCGATAACCAGCGCGGTGGAGTGTTCCATCAACCGCCACAGCGCCTCTTGGACCAGTGACTCGGACTCCGAGTCGAGGGCCGAGGTGGCCTCGTCCAGCACCAGGATGGGGGCGTGCTTCGCCATGGCCTGGGCGATGGCCACCCGTTGGCGCTGCCCACCCGAGAGCTTGAGCCCCCGCTCCCCGACGATGGTGTCGTACTTGTCGGGCAGGGCGTAGACGAACTCCTCCACGTGGGCCGCCTTGCCGACGGCGTGCACGATGTCGTAATCGACCGCTGCCATGGCGTCGCAGCCGTTGCCCTCGGTGCCCAGGCCGTAACAGATGTTCTCGGCAATGGTCCGGTGCAACAGCTGGGGGTCCTGGGGTACGTACGAAATACGACTGCGCAGTGAGGACAAGGTGACTTCCTTAATATCCTGCCCGTCAATGAGGATCTGCCCGCCGTCCACGTCCATGAAGCGCAGCAGCAACTTGGACAGGGTCGACTTGCCCGAGCCCGAGGGCCCGACCAGCGCCACGTGCTCGCCCGGCTTGACGGTCAGGGCCAGGTCGTCAAAGAGCCTGGTGCTCGACCGGTAGCCGAAGGAGATATGGCCGAACTCCACCCGGCCGCTCGGGACCCGGAGCTCGTAGGCCTCCGGGCTGTTGGTGATCTCGACTTCGACCGAGGAGATGGCGGCGAACTTCCCCGCTCGGCCCATGGAGCGGGCCAGCGAGCGCAGATGTTCAAAGGACTGCTGCATGCTCAACGCCACCTGGGCCGAGTAGTAGAGGATCAGGTAGAGCGCGGCGGTGGACGACCAGTGGTGCACGGCCAGGATGGTCCCGGCCACCAGCGCCAGCAGGGTGCCGACCACAATGGAGGTCTCCAGCTGGAGCTGGGTGCGCATGAAGATGGAACGCGCCCGCAGGTCGGCGTTGACCGACTGCTGCATGAGGTCCTCCACCCGGAAGCGCTCCTGCGGCTCGGCCGCGGCGGTGCGGACCGCCATCAGGTTGGTGACCGTGTCGGCCACCACGCCGGTCGCCTTGGAGTGATGGTCCTCGAACTCCTGGGAAGCCGAGCGCACCTGCGGCAGGCGCTTGGACAACACGAGCACGAACAGGGCCACCATCACCAGGAGGGCCAGGGCGGCCGGCCAGGCCACTACGGCCAGCACGATGATGGCGGACACCACGACCACCATGACGGGCAGCAGCCCCCATGAGGCGACGTCGATCAGCTCGACGAAGGCCCACGAGAAGTTGCCCAGCGCCGAGATGACCTCGCCGGCCGGGTGGTCCATGTGCCAGCGGTAGCTCAACTTGAGCAAGTGCTGGTAGCCGTTGTTGGTGGCCGTGGCGAAAGAGCGGACGCAGGCGCCCCACTCGAGCCAGCCCGCGATCCGCCAGAACACCATGGCGATGAGCCCGGCGCCGGCGTAGGCCAGCAGCAATGAGCCGAAGCGGTGCCATTCACTGACCACGGCATGGTGGGGCAGAGAAGCCACCCGGCTCAGGATCGACGCGAAAATGAGGGGGCAGGCGATGTCGGCCATGACGACGGCCAGCACCATCACGACCCAGGACGTGACGAGCGGCCGCTTCTGGCCCTCGACCTGGTCCCAGCAGAAGGCAATCGTCTCCTTGGCCGAGGCAGTTGGAAATTCTGAGAGTTCAGCCATAACAGGCTTGCTTCCTTGCGAAAAGAGTGCCCCGGTGGGCTGGCGGCACACGTGCCCTGCCAGCCCGAACCGCCGGGACCATGGATTGAAGAGGATTGGGGCGGCCCTCGTGGAGGACCGCGAGCCGGCTTACCGGCTGGAGATGGCGTGGACGGCCGAACGAATCGACCGGCCCGGACCTATGACTGGGAGGAGCCCTCGCCGGTCAATGGTTCAGCTTTCCGTCCACGCCGGGGATGAGGAAAGCCGTCAACTCCGGGCCCACGCTCACGCGCGTCCCCTCGATTGCATTCGTCTGTCCGCTCATCATGCTGGCTACCCTTCGACGCCCCACCCTGGGCTCTCACGAAATGCTACATGAGCGCCCGAGGCCACGCTGACAAGGTTCGCCGGCGACGGTCCCGCCCGGCCGGCATCAGGTCGGGCCCGCGTCAGGTCGGGGCGATGTCCCGGGCCGGCAGCTCGTAGTGGGAGAAGAACTGCCACATGACCTCGTTGGCGTTGACGATGATGATGCCGCGCCCCACGCCGGCCAGGATCCAGTTCTTCTTGGGCCCCATATTCAGCGGGCTCCCCGGCCAGACGTGGCCGGATCCGGTGAACCGCCAGAGCGCCACCTCACTCCCCGACCGGCAGTGGGTGTAGGTGATCGGCGTCGCCGTCTCCCCGGCCGAGATGGAGCCCGCCGCGCCGACGATCTCGGTGCCGTCGTGCGGCGTCGTGGCGCACCCGTCCGCGTTGGCCCACTGCTTGATGCCCTGCATGACCGAGAGCACCAGGAGCGGGTTCTGGTTCGGGGTGCCGTCGAACCTGGCAATCGGGTCGTTGACGCTGTGGAACTCCATGGTCGGCACCGCCCGGGTGGGGTGGATGGTCGGCAGCTCGACCTGCCCGGAGACCGAGGAGATGGCGGCGACGTGGTCGGACGCCTCCGCCGCCATGGCGTAGGCCATCATCCCACCGTTGGAGATGCCCGTCATGTACACCCTGCGCAGGTTGACCGGCGTGCGGGCGGCGACATCGGCGATCACCTTTTCCAAGAACCCGACATCGTTGACCTTCTTGGTCACGGGCAGTCCGCAGCACTCGCCGGCGTTCCAGCCGTACTGGGCGTTCTTGGCCACCGGGTCCGGGGTGAGCACCTTGGAGATACGGGTACCGTCGGGATACACCACCAGGTAGCCGTGCTGGTCGGCGTTGGCGTCCATGTCCGAGGTGAGCTCTTCCAACTGGCCGTTCTGGGTGGCCCCGTGCAGGTTGAGCACCATCGGCAGCGGTTGCCCGTACTGGGCCGCCGGCGGGACGTGGACCCGGTAGTCACGGTGCAGGCCGTCGAAGGTGAGGGTGAAGACGTAGGAGCCGTTCATCGGCGCCAACACCGGGTGGTTGGCCGCCGAGGCGAGGCCGCCGGGAAGGGTCAACGGGGCCACCAAGGCGGTGGCCACCAAAGCCAACGCCAGCAGTCCGCGACGGCGGGTGATCCAGGTGGTGCTCACGTGTCCTTCCGGCCGCCGCGTCGGAAACGGGCCAGCCGACGGCGACGCGGCGCGGTGGTGCCCAGCCGCTCCAGGCGCAGCGCCTCTTCGGCCGAATCGTCGAGTGGCGCCAGCGCGTCGGTGCCGATGGCCCAGCCGAGCAGGAGATCGGCCAGTGCCGGGTTGCGCGCCAGTACCGGGCCGTGGAGGTAGGTTCCGAGCACCCGCCCCGACACCGCCCCTTCGGTGCCCGAACCGTCGCCGTTGCCGACCCCGACGCGCACCTGGGCCAGCGGGGCGGCGCCGGCCCCCAGTGCCGTCACCCCGCCGTGGTTCTCGAAGCCGGTCAGCGTGGGCAGCGTGGCCTGATCGGGGAGGTCGAAGGGGTCGGCCCTGACCTCGCCCACGGCGCGGGGACCCTCGCCCTTGACTGTGGTGATGTCGAGCAGGCCGACGCCCGCATGGAGCGCGCCGTCGGCGCCCGGGAAGCTGGCCCCCACGATCTGGTAGCCCGCACAGACGGCCAGCACCACGGCGCCGTCGGCCACCCGCCGGGCCAGGGTCCCCTCCTCGGTGAGCGAACGGGCCGCCCGCACCTGGGGCCCGTCCTCGCCCCCGCCCAGGCAGTACAGGTCGGCTTCGGGCAGCGGGGCGTCGGAGGCGGCCTCGAGCAACTGCACCGGGTAGCCGCGCCATTGCGCCCGCTTGGCCAGGATCAAGCCGTTGCCGCCGTCGCCGTAGGTGCCCAGGAGATCGGGGTAGACGACGGCGATGCGCAACGGGGCTGCCGTCATTGCGGTGCCTGCAGCAGCTCGTCGAAGGCGGTGTAGTTCCCGATGACGTCGACCACCGACTGGGTGGCCGTCACCGGGATCGACCGGGCGGCGGCCACCACGGCGGCGCGCGGGTCGATCTCCAGCTGGTGGGTCACCCCGGCGTAGCGCAGGCGGACCGACAGGTCGCGGGCGCGGTCACCGGTGGCCACCACCGGGCGGGCACCCAACCGTTCGAAAGGGACGTCCCACAACCAGCTCGGGTCGGCGCCGTCAGCGATGCGGGCGTTGATGCTGACCACGATCGGCCCGGGGTCGCCAGCCACCAGGTCCAACAACTCGCTCCATCCGGCCGGGTTCTTGGCCAGCATGAGCCGCACCGGCACGCCGCCCAGGTCGCGCCGGGTGAAGCGGCCGGCTACCTCGACCACCCCGGCCATGACGGCCAGAGCGTCGGCCGCATTGACGCCGAGCGATTCGGCCGCCACTGCGGCCATGAGGGCGTTGGCCTGGTTGAACCGTCCGGGCAGGGCCAGCGCGAAGGGCAGGGTCCGCCCGTCGGCCCAGACGCCGCGCCACGTCCCGTCGGTGGCCGACTCGAGGCGAGCCGTCGGCTCGGGTCGGGTGAAGCCGCAGCCGGCCTGGCAAATCCAGGCCGTGCCGTCGGCCGTGAATTCGATGCGCCCGTCGCAGGAGGGGCAGCCCACCGCATCGAGCTGCCAACTCAGTCCGGCCCCGACCCAACGCACCTGGGAGGCCGCCCCGGCGGCCCAGACCACCAGCGGGTCGTCGGCGTTGGCCACCACCGTGGTGTGGGGAGCCGCAGCCAGGGCGGCCCGCCAGCGGCCGGCCACCATGCGCACCTCGTTGGTGCGGTCCAGCTGGTCCCGCGACAGATTGAGCAGCACCACGGTGGCCGCCGCGGTGGCGGCCACGACGCGGGGCAGGTAGATCTCGTCCACTTCGAGCACGGCCCGGGTCCGGGGGCGGGTCCGGGTCCGGTGACGGTCGGCCACCAACGCGGCCACCTGGCCCGGCGGCATGTTCGAGCCCGTCTCGTTGCTGAGCACCGGATCACCGCCCGCCCCGAGGGCCACGCTGAGCAGGCGGGTGGTGGTCGTCTTGCCGTTGGTGCCGGTGACCAACGCCACCTGGCGACCCTTGGTCAGGTGTTGCAGGAGCTGCGGGTCCACCGAGAGCCCGACCCGGCCCCCGGCCACGGTGCCCTGCCCGCGGCCGAGCCGGCGCGACGCCACGTTGACGGCACGTGTCGCGAGGACGGCTAGGCGATACCTCACGCCACCCACGCTGCCGTCGCTGCCGTCGCGGCCGTCACGCAGGAGGCTTGGTGCGGGCCAACTCCTCGTCGGTCGGCTCGTGCCGCACCCGGGACTCCTCGGGCAGCAGGGCCGAAATCGCCGTCATGATCGCCCCGGTGTCGGCCACCGCGTCGCTGAGCCCGAGGGTCAGCGGCTGGCCCACCCGGACGGTCACCTTGGGCGGGTGGCGGACCAGGGTGAAGTCCGGCAGGCGGGCCGAGCGGGCCCAGACCTTCTCGGTCCCCCACAGCCCGACCGGCACCACGGTCGCCCCGGTGGCCGCGGCCAGTCGGGCCGTCCCGGTCTTGCCCTTGAGCTCGACGTCGAAGAAGGCGTCGCCCCGCGGGATGGTGCCCTGCGGCAGCACAATCACCACTTCACCCGCCCGCAGGGCCGCCTCGGCCGCCCGCAGCGGCGAGTCCGAACCACTGCCCCGGTCGACCGGGATCCCCCCGATGGCCCGGGCGATGGTGCCCACGACCGGGGCGTCGAAGATCTCCTTCTTGCCCAGGAAGCGCACCGGCCGGCCGATGGCCGCCGCCACCAGGGCCAGGGCGGCGACGTCGAAGTAGCTGCGGTGGTTGGCCGCCAGCAGGACGGGGCCGCTCGGCGGCACGTGGTCCACGCCGGCGATGTCGAAGCGGGCATAGGGGAAGGACAGCGGCCGGACGAACGGCCGGATCATGTGATACGGCTCGAGCCCCACCACGCTGGGCACGCCCGGCGGGCGGTCCCAGTGCTCAATGGGCCAGCGCCGGGCCGCCGCGATCAGGGTCAGCGAGGGGTCGGGGTTGACCGCGTGCGGCGAGCCGACACTCGAGAGGAGCGGCGTGTCGAAGACGCTGTCGCTGCAGGCATGGCAGTCGGCCAGATCGATGTCCGCCTCGTCGACCCACTCCCGGACCGCCTTGAGCTTGCCTGTCCCCCACACGAAGCCCTCGTAGAGGCGGCCGGTGTAGCGGCCGTCCTTGACCTCATAGGTGGTGGCGATGACGTCGTCGAATCCCATGGCTTCGGCGAAGGGGGTGATCATGTCGGCCGGCGTGGTGGTCGAGAGCACCAGCTGGTGCCCGTCGGCCCGGAACGCACCCAGGTACTGCGGGGCGAAGGGGGCCACCATCTCGATCAGGTCGGCGACGGCGCGCTTGCCGGCCGCCCGGACCTGATCCGCCCGCCACCCCTTGGCCACCCGGGCCGCGGCCCGCACCAGCCCCATGGAGAGCAGGTTCTCGCCCAACCGGTTGTTGATGGCGTAGAGGATCTTGTCGCCCGGCAGGGACCGGCCCTGGGGCAGGACACCCTCGTCCATCAGGGCCTGGTTGAGCGCCTGGCCCGAGGCCTGGCACAGCAGCGTGCGGTCAAGGTCGATGAAGACGGCGCTCTTGGCCATGGCACTTCAGCCTAAAGCATGCGCCTCCGTTGTCCTACTGGCCCGCTTGCGCCTCTGACCAGCCAGTTCCCAGCCGCCCCGGCCCCTTCCTCACGTCGGAGCGCGCACGCCCAGCCCGGGCACCGCTTCGAAGTGACGCCGGTTCCGCGTGGTGAGGGTCAGGCCGCGCTCGAGGGCGGTGGCGGCAATGAGTGCATCGGGCAGGCGCAGGCCCGTCTCGCGCCGGATGCGACCGGCGCGCTCAGCCACGGCCCGATCAACTGGGATCGCCTCGAACGGGGCGGGGAGGCGCGCTGCGCATCGGGGAACGGTCCGCCGGGACCGGGGAGGAGGGCACCAAAAAGTGTCCGTAAAAAGCGAGAAGGGATCGCCGGGGGGGAGGCGATCCCTTCTCAAGACTCACCAGGGACTGGAGGGGGGGTTCCGTCTCCCTGTGGTCTGAAGTCCATTCTGGTCCCCCGGCCTTAATCTGTCAACCAGCTTCACCAGATACTTAGTATCTGTTAATCTGATCGAAACATCAACACATGCAAGCGCATGGGGAAGGGCCAGCTCAATGGAGCTGAAACACCTGCAAGCACTCCTGGGCATCGCTGACACGGGGAGTTTCTCGGCCGCCGCCACCACCATCGGCACCGTGCAATCGAACGTGTCGGCCCACATCGCCCGCCTGGAGAAGGAGCTGGACGTCCAGCTGGTCGACCGCTCCTCGGGGTTGCTGACCGACGAGGGGGAGGTTGTGGTGGGACGGGCCCGCGCCGTCATGAACGAGCTCGATGCGATGGTGGCCGACGTCACCGCCCTGCGCCAGGCCGTGGTGGGCACGGTCCGCCTGGGCATGATCGGCACCACCGGGCGCTGGCTGGTGCCCCAGCTCTTCGACCTGCTGCGGGTAGTCCACCCCCACATCCACCTCAACGTGGGTGAGGGTTCGAGCGCCCAACTTGAGCTCCAGCTCAGCGCCGGCCTGCTGGACCTGGCCGTGGTCACCTTCCCGCTCGGCGGTGACGAGGTGGTGGTGGCCCAGCTCTTCGACGAGGACCTGGTGCTGGTGGTGCCCAAAGAGCACCCCCTGGCCGACGTGAACCCCTTCCCGCTCAACCGGCTGTCCGAGCTGGAACTGCTGCTGCCCGCCCCGGGCACCGCCCTGCGGGCCGAGATCGACAGCGCGGTGGTGCCCGCCCGCATCGTCCTACGCCCGGCCATGGAGCTCGACGGCGTGCGCATGCTGGCCTCCCTGGCCTTCGACGGCTACGGCCCCGCCATCCTCCCGGCCACCTCGGTGCCCGGCCACTTACGCGGACGGTTCGCCGTGCTGCCGGTCCAGGGCCTCCCCCGGCGCCGGGTGGGCGTGGCCCAGCGCCGACGCGGCCTGCCCTCGGCGCCGGTCCGGGCGGTGGTGGACGTGCTCGGCCTGGTGGTCAGCGATCCCCTGTCGATGCCCGAGGGGATCTACCCCTCCTGACCCATTAGGCGGCCTGTGGCCCCCGGGGCTCCCGCCACATGGTCCAGATCGTCGGTCCCCCGCCCGGGAGCGGTACCTCCTTGACCACGGCGAACCCGTGGCGGGCGTAGAAGGGCACGTTGCGCTCCTTCGACGACTCCAGGTAGGCGCCGATCCCGTTGCGGTCGCAGTGCTCGAGGACGGGGCGCATGAGCGCCGAGCCCACCCCCTGGCCCTGCCGGGCCGGGTCGGTGCCCAAGGTGGCCAGATACCAGTGGGGCTCGTGGGGGTGCATCGACTCGACCAGGCTCAGCATCTTGACCGTGGTGGCCAGGTGCGAGGCCACATACGGCAGCACGGCCAGCATGGTGGTGAGGCCGGCCAGCCCGGTCAGCATGGGCTTGCCGGCCGGGGCCCACACGGCCGACCCCATGTGGTCGTCGGTGGTGAGGCAGCCCCCGAACGCCAGGAAGTCCTTGCGCATCTGGGTGGTGAAGTAGGCCCGCATGGCGGCGGGCCGCCTGGCCTCGTGGCGGAAGATGTGCGCCATCACCGGGTCGTCGGCGAAGGCGCGGCACAACTGGGCGGCCATGGGCTCCACGTCGGCTGACGTGGCCCGCCGCACCGTCATCGCAGGCGACGCAATCGGCGCCGGCGAGGTCGTCACGGCCTGGTCGGACTGGTCGGCCTGGTCGGGCCGTTCAGCAGGGCAGTTTGGGGAACCATTTCGGCGTCGATGCTGGCAGATGTCCGGGCCAGGCGCCACCAGGCGAGGCGGCCTGGTGGGCCAGGCCGAGCTGGGCCAGGTCGGGTAGCAGCTGCAGCCCCACGAAGACGCCGCCGGGTTGGGTGAAGTGCACCCCGTCGCCGCAGCGGACCGGCACCCCGGCGATGATCGGGGCGTACTGGTTGCCCGGCGACATCATGGCGCCCAGGTTGAACACGTAGACCCGGTGGCCCCCGTCGGTGGTGACCGAGTCGGCCGCCTGGCGGATCAGCTGGTTGTCCACCACCACCCGCGACGGCTGGTCCTCGGGCCAGATGGTGCCGGCCGGCTGGGTGCCGCTCGAGTAGTAGGGCGTGGTCATCAGCACCACCGTGGCCCCCCGGGAGCCGAGCACACCCAGCGCCTGGTGGTACCTGCCCTCCACGTACTGGTCGAAGGCGCTCTGGCCCAGGTTCTGCCACTGGCCGTCCTGCTCCTGGTCGAAGGTCTCGCCCCGGGCCAGATAGACGACCACGTCGGGGTTGTAGGCGTTGACCCACTTCTGCCACTGCTCCAGCAGCTGGTCGCCCGGCCCGCAGGGCTTGTCGGGCGGGATGTTGTACCAGAGCACCTTGATCGCCTGTGACATGGAGAGGGAGCAGCCGGGGATCCCCTCATTGACGATCTGCACGTTGTTGTTGCTCTCGTAGGTGGCCAGCCCCACCCCGAGCGTGCCGGCGATGGAGTCGCCCACCAGCAGCACCTTGACCGGCTTCCCGCTGGTGCTGGCGCCCCCGGCCGCGCCGGTGGTGGTCGTGGTGGTCGAGCGAACGGGCAGAGCCGGGCTGAGCGCCGAAGGGGCGCCGTCGGCCGGCGTACCGGGCGCCGTCGTGGTGGTCGTCGTGCTCCCGAGCGGCAGGGTGACCACGGTGCCGGTGCCCTCCAGCGGCGCCGCCCCCACCGGGACCAGCGTGCTCACCAGGACCAGGCCGATGGCCCCGGCGGCGGCCAGCGGGGCGGCCACCAGCGAACGCCACTGGGGCAGGGCGCCCCGCCGGATGGGCACCTCGATCAGCTTGGCGCTCAGCGCGGCGATGGCCACCGTCACCGCCACCCGCGCCGCGAACAACGGATAGACGCCCCAGTGCAGGCGGGAGCCCGACATCACCAGCAGCACGGGCCAGTACCAGAGGTAGACCCCGTACGAGATACGGCCCAGGGCGGGCAGCGGCGGGATCTCGAGCAGGCGCACGGCGGGGCCCCGGGGCGCCACCACGGCGCCCAAGATGACCAGGGCCGAGGCCAGGCTGGCCAGCAGGAAGCCGCCGCTGAAGGCGAAGGTGGAATTCTCGGTGGCGGTGGCCCACAGCACGCCGGTGGCCACGATTCCTGCTAGCCCCAGCGTCCCGCCCAACCGACGGAACCAGGGCGCCTCGGCGCCGGTGCGCCACAGGGCCAGCCCGGTGGCCAGCGCCGCCCCCACCAGCAGGGCCTGGGCCCGGGTATCGGTGCCGTAGTAGGCCCGGGTGGTGTAGCCGCTCGGGGCCAGGCGGGCCATGAGCAGGGCCGAAGCCAGGGCGCCGAAGGCGGCCAGGGCGAACAGGAGGTGCAGCCGCCTCCGCCGGGTCCAGGCGGGATCGGGCCCGGTCTCCGCCGGGAACATCATCAGATGGCTGCCGCCGAGGACCCGCACCGTCCAGACGCGCTGGCCCCGGGGACGGCCCCGCCGGCTCGTCCCGCCTGAATTCCGCCGCCGCGACGACCGTCGCCCGCCCAGCACGGCCAGCACGATGAGCGGCCAGAGGAGGTAGAACTGCTCCTCAATGGCCAGCGACCAGGTGTGCACCAGCGGCGAGGGCTGGGCCACCGTCGAGAAGTAGCTCACGTTGCCGTGGATGGAGTACCAGTTGGAGGCGTAGAAGATGGTCGAGAGGGCGTCGCTGATGATGTGCTGGGTGGCTAACAGGCGGGGCGCCACCGCTAGCACCACCCCGATCGCCGCCACCAGCAGGAAGAGCGCCGGGAGCAGCCGGCGGGCCCGCCCGGCCCAGAAGCGGCCCAGGCGGATGGTGCCCGATGCGGCCCACTCGCTCACCAGCAGGGTGGTGATCAGGTAGCCCGAGAGCACGAAGAAGGCGTCGACCCCGTAGAAGCCGCCGGGGACCGAGCTGAGCCCGGTATGGAAGGCGATGACGGCGAGGACCGCCATGGCTCGGATCCCATCGAGCCCGGCGACGCGGCGCAGATGGGGCCGCCCCGGTTGCCCTCCGCCGCCGCCCTCCTCCACGAGGGGGGAACGGACCGCGATCGCCTTCCCTGCGTTAGCGTCCGTGTCCATGCTGAGCCGCAAGATACCGCTCGAAGCGGCGCCGCCTCACGTCACGCCTACCTACGCCTCCCGGGGCCTGACCCACCCCGTCCCCCGCTACGAGCTGCCGGCCGACTCCATGGACCCCACCACGGCCTACCAACTCATCCACGACGAGCTCGCCCTCGATGCCAACCCGGCCCTCAACCTGGCCACCTTCGTCACCACCTACATGGACGACGCCGCCGACCGCCTCATGGCCGAGACCCTCAATAAGAACGCCATCGACTGGGACGAGTACCCCCAGACCGTCGCCCTCCAGGACCGCTGCGTCAACATGCTGAGCCGCCTCTTCGGCGCCGCCGAGCACCACGACGCCGTGGGCACGGCGACCGTGGGCAGCTCCGAGGCCATCCACCTGGGCGGCCTGGCCATGAAGTTCCGCTGGCGCGCCGCACGCCTGGCGGCGGGCCTCCCCGCCGACCGCCCGAACATCGTCATGGGAGCCAACGTCCAGGTGTGCTGGGAGAAGTTCGCCCGCTACTTCGACGTCGAGCCGCGGTACGTGCCGCTCACAGTGGATCGCTTCATCATCGGGGTGGACGAGGCCATGGCGCTGGTCGACGAGCACACCATCGGGGTGGTGGGGATCCTCGGGTCGACCTACACCGGCGAGTACGAGCCCATCGCGGCGTTGGACGCCGCGCTGACCGCCTTGTGCGACGAGCGCAACCGAGCGGCCGCCCACGATGACGACGCCGCCCGCGCCAACGACGCTGCCCACGAGAACGAGGCCGTCGGCAACGAAGCCAATGCGACGGGTAAGAAGGAGCGCTGGGTGTGGGACGTGCCGATCCACGTCGATGCGGCCTCGGGTGGCTTCGTGGCCCCCTTTCTCGCCCCCGAGCTCCTGTGGGACTTCCGGCTGGATCGGGTGCGCTCCATCAACGTGAGCGGCCACAAGTACGGGCTGGTCTACCCCGGGGTGGGCTGGATCATCTGGCGCCAGGTGGCCGACCTGCCCCGCGAGCTCGTCTTCGAGGTCGACTACCTGGGCGGGACCCACTACAGCTTCGGGCTCAACTTCTCACGCGGCGCCTCGCAGATCGTGGGCCAGTACTACAACCTCATCCGGCTCGGTCACCGCGGCTACCGCGAGATCATGCTGGCCCTGGCCGAGACGGCGCACTGGGTGGCCGCCGCGCTGGCCCAGTTACCCGACGTGGTGGTCATGGCGGGCGGGACCGACCTCCCCGTCGTCTGCCTGCGTCTCTCCGAGGGGTTGCCCTTCACCGTCTTCGACCTCTCCGAGCGGCTGCGCCGCCGGGGCTGGGTGGTGCCGGCCTACCGCATGGCGGCCAACGCCGAGTCGGTCGCCGTGCTGCGGGTGGTGGTGCGCGAGGGTCTCTCGCGCGACATGGCCGAGGCGCTGGTGACCGACATCGCCGATGCGCTGACCTTCTTCCGGGCCACCCCGGCCGCCGCCGCGCCCACCCTGGCTCCGACGGCCACCGTGACCGCGGCCCCGACGGTGGTCTCGACCGCCGCCCGGGTCTCGGCCGTCGGCCCCAAGACCGACCCCAAGACCAAGGCCGTCTGTTGACTGCCTCCGACGACCGCGCCGTCAACCACGCCGACGACCACGCCGACGACCACTCGGCCAGCGCCTAGTTTGAGGCGCTCATGATCAAGATCGGCATCCTCGGCGCGGCCCGCATCGCCCCCGCCGCGCTCATCAAGCCGGCCCGGCACAACGACCGGGTCGAGGTGGTCGCCGTGGCCGCGCGCGACGCCGCCAAGGCGCACGACTTCGCCAACAAGCACAAGATCCCCCGCATCCTGGGCTCCTACGAGGAGCTGCTGGCCGATCCCGAGATCACTGCGGTCTACATCCCGCTGCCCAACGGGTTACACGGCCGTTGGACCATCGCCGCGCTGAGTGCCGGCAAGCACGTCCTGTGCGAGAAGCCCTTCACGGCCAACGCCGACGAGGCGCGCACGGTGGCCGAGGCGGCGGCGGCCCACCCTGGCCTGGTGGTGATGGAGGCCTTCCATTACCAGTACCACCCGATGACCAAGCGGCTGGTCGAGATTGTGCAGTCGGGCGAGCTCGGCAACATCGCCGAGATCGACATCTCCTTCTCCGCCCCCCTGGCCAAGAAGGGCGACATCCGCTACCAGCTCGACCTGGCCGGCGGGGCCACCATGGACATGGGCTGCTACCCCATTTCGCTGCTGCGCCTGCTGGCCGCCGGGCCCCGGGTCATCGGCGCCAAGGCCAAGCTCTCCTCGCCGGGCGTGGACCGGGCCATGGACGCCCGCTTCTCGCTGCCCGAGGGTGGCACGGCCCGGGTGCGCTGCTCCATGTTCTCCTCCTCCCTGTTACGCCTGCACGCCAAGGTGACCGGCAGCGAGGGCACGCTCACCGTCTTCAACCCGTTCGCCCCCCACTTCGGCCACCGGGTCCGGATTGAGACGGCGTCGGGCACCCGCAAGGAGAAGTTCTCGCGCCGGACCACCTACGACTACCAGCTCGAGGCGTTCGCCGCCGCCGTCGAGGAGGGCGCCCCCTTCCCCACCACGGCCACCGACGCCATCCGCACCATGGAGTTGATCGACGGCATTTACGTGGCCGCCGGTCTGGGCATCCGCCAACCGACCCGAGGGAGTTCGTAGCTGATGCCGCTGCCCGCCGACGAGCTCAGCGCCCTGACCGACGCCGCCCTCAGTGCGGCCAGTGGCTGCGCCGCCGCCGAGCTGCGGGTCGAGCGCATCCGCTCCCAGCAGGTCCGCCTGCGCGACGGGGCGCCCGAGGGCTCCTCCGATGACACCGAGTTCGGCATGGGGGTGCGGGTGGTGGTCGACGGGGCCATGGGGTTCGCCGCCACCGTCGACGTGCGGCCCGAGGAGGCGGCCTCCCTGGTGGCGCAGGCGATAGAGACGGCGCGGGTGACGGCCCGGGCCGGCGGAGGGCGGGTCGAACTCGCTCCCGAGCCGTCGCACGGCGAGGTGACCTGGACCAGCGCCTTCGAGATCGACCCGGGGACGGTGCCGCTGGCCGACAAGGTGGCGCTGTTGGCCGAGTGGAGCCAGCGGTTGCTGGCCCACCCCGCCGTCGCCCACGCCACCGCCTCGGTGCTCAGCGTGGGCGAGGAGACCTACCTGGCCGACCTGGGTGGGACCCGGGCAATGCAGCACCGGGTGCGGTTGCACCCCCAACTCGAAGCGCTGGCGCTGAGCGAGGGTGGCTTCGAGACGATGCGCACGCTGGCCCCACCGGTCGGGCGGGGCTGGGAGTACCTGACCGGCGGCGGAGGCGGCGGCGGCGGTTGGGATTGGGACGGCGAGCTGGCCCGGATCCCCGAGCTGCTGGCCGAGAAGCTGGCCGCGCCCACGGTCGAGGCGGGCGACTACGACCTGGTGGTGGATCCCTCCAACCTGTGGCTGACCATTCACGAGTCGATCGGGCACGCCACCGAACTGGACCGGGCCATGGGCTACGAGGCGGCCTACGCCGGCACGTCCTTTGCCACCTTCGACCAGCTGAACTCCTTGGTGTACGGCTCCCCCGTTATGCACATCACCGGTGACCGCACGGTGGAGCACGGTCTGGCCACCGTGGCGATCGACAGCGAGGGCGTGTCGGCCCAATCGTTCGACCTCGTGCGCGACGGCATCCTGGTCGGCTACCAGCTCGACCGGGCCATCGCCGCCGCCACCGGTTTTGCCCGTTCCAACGGGTGCGCCTTCGCCGACTCGCCGCTGCACGTGCCCATTCAGCGCATGGCCAACGTCTCGCTCGGTCACTCGGGCGCGGCCGGGCCGTCGACCGAGGAGCTGATCGCCGGCGTCGAGCGCGGCCTCTACATCGTCGGTGACAAGAGCTGGTCCATCGATATGCAGCGCTACAACTTCCAGTTCACCGGGCAGCGCTTCTTCAGGATTGAGGGGGGGCGGCTGGTGGGGCAGGTGAAGGACGTGGCGTATCAAGCCACCACGACCGAGTTCTGGGGCGCCATGGAGGCCGTGGGGGGCTCGTCCACCTGGGTCCTCGGCGGCGCCTTCAACTGCGGCAAGGGCCAGCCGGGTCAGGTGGCCCCGGTCAGCCACGGGTGCCCCTCGGTGCTGGTGCGCGGCGTGCGGGTGCTCAACGCCCGGGAGGAAGCGGGCCGGTGATGGCCGGTGATGGCCGATGATTGAGGCCCAAGCCGTGATTGAGGACGCGCTGGCCCAGGCCGCCCGGGGTGGGGCTGACGGCTGCGTGGTGCTGGTTGACGAGACCAGCCACGCAGACGTGCGCTTCGCCCTGAACACCACGACGACCAACGGCGTACGGCGGGACCGCTCGGTCACCGTCATCGTGATGGTGGCCCGGTCGGTCGGGGTGGCCCGGCGCAGCGGCGTGGTCGACGTGGCCCAGATGGTTTCTTTGGCCTTGAGCGATGCCCGGGGGGCGGCGCCGGCCGACGACGCCTTCGCGCTGGTCGATGGGTTGGACGCCGCCCACGGGGGCGGGGCCGCCGCGGCCGTGGCCTTCGGGCAGGCGCCGCTCGAGACCGACCTGTCGGTCCTCGGCGGCGTGCTCTCGGCGTTGGCCGGGGCCTTCGAGCGGGCCCGCCGGGACGAGCTGGTACTGGCCGGGTTCGCCGAATATGGGGTGTCGACCATCTACCTGGGCAGCTCGACCGGCGTACGACTCTCTTATGCCCAACCCACCGGCGCCATCAACCTGGTCGGGCGCTCGGTCGATGGCGCCCGCTCGGCCTGGACCGGCGCCGGGGCCGAGCGCATCGGAGAGGTCTCCTTCGACCGCATGCTGGAGGAACTGTGGCGACGGTTGGCCTGGGCCGAGCAGCCGCGGGCGCTGGAAGCGGGCCGCTACGAGGTCATCCTGCCGCCCTCGGGTGTGGCCGACCTGATGGGCTCGCTGTGCTTCTACGGGATGGGCGGCCAGGACGCTGAGGACGGGCGCACCGTCTTCTCGGCCCCCGGCGGGGGCACCCGGGTGGGCGAGTCGCTCTCCTCGGTGCCCTTCACCCTCTACAGCGACCCCTTCGAGCCTGACCTCGAATGCCTGCCCTTCGTCGCCGCCGGCGCCTCGGATGCCGAGTCGTCCGTCTTCGACAACGGCCTGCCTCTGGCGCGCACCAACTGGATCGAGGAGGGGCGGCTGGCCCGCCTGCGCTATCACCGGGCCGGGGCGGCCCGCTCGGGGGTGGCGGCGGCGCCGTACATCGACAATCTCGTGCTGCGCGACGGGGCTAGCGGAGCTTCGGGCGGGGCGGCGAGCGGGGTCAGTGGTGGTGGGACCGTCGACGAGATGGTGGCCCGCACCGAGCGAGGCTTGCTGCTCACCTGCCTCTGGTACATCCGCGAGGTGGACCCGGCCACGCTGCTGCTGACCGGGCTGACCCGCGACGGCGTCTACGTGATTGAGGACGGGGCGGTAGTGGGGGCGGCCAACAACTTCCGCTTCAACGAGAGCCCGGTCGACCTGCTGGCCCGGGCCACCGAGGTGGGCACCAGCATGCGAGCGCTCGGGCGCGAGCTGGGCGAGTACCTCAACCGGGCCGTCATGCCGCCGCTGCGGATCCCCGACTTCAACATGAGCTCGGTCAGCCAAGCCAGCTGAGCCATCTGGTCGGTCGGGGCAAGCTGCCCCAAATTCTAAATTGATCGGCACGTCCCGGCGAGGGCCGGCGACCGTTCATTGTCATGCAGCTTTTGGCCGAGAAGACCTCGACAGCCGACCTCATGGACGAGGCAGAGCAGCTGACGGGCACCATCGCCTCCACGTTGGGGTCTTTGATGGACGTGCTGGAGGAGCTGGACCAGCGCAAGGGTTACCGGACCGAGGGCGCCACCTCCCTGGGCGCCTGGTTGGCCCAACGCTGCGGCATTTCGGAGAGCACCGGGCGGCTGTGGGCCAGAGTGGCCAAACTGCTGGGGAACCTGCCCCACCTCTCTCAGGGCCTGCGCGACGGCGCCGTCAGTTTCGACAAGGTGCGGACCGTGGCCACCATGGCAACGCCGGAGACCGATGCCGACCTGCTCGAAACCGCCCAGGAGTGCTCGGTCCGCCAACTGGCTGACCTGGCCCAGGCGGCCCAGCCGCCCTCCAACGAGGACGCGGCGAACTCGTACGAGGATCGCTATCTGCGCTTCAACGACGCCAGGCGCACCATCACGACCCAGCTGCCCCAGGACCTCTACGCCGAGGTCCGGGCCGCAATCACCATGCAGTCCAAGCAGAATTCCCGGGAGGCCAAGGCGGCCGCCGCGGTGGACCAGGCCGACGAGCAGGTTCGCTGGGATCAACGTCTGGCCGATGCGCTGGTGCAGATCTGCCGCCTGGCCGCCCAGGACCCTCAACGTACGGCCAACGGGACGAACGGGGCGAGTAGTGGCGGTCGGCCCCGGTACCTGGTCGTGGCGCACACCCCACTTTCGGTGCTGATGGGTGGTGACGGACTAGCCGAACTCGAACGGCTCGGCCTGGTCAGTGGCGAGGTGGTTCGAAGACTGGCCTGCGACGCCCGCCTGGCCCTGGCGGTCGACGACCCGGAGGGCCACACCATGTTCGAAGGGAGGGCCCGGCGGTTCCCCACCCCCGCCCAACGGCGTGAAGCATTCCGTCGGGACAAACGATGTCGCTTCCCCGGTTGCTCCAACGACATCTTCACCGACGTCCATCACATCACCTGGTGGGAACACGGCGGATTGACCGACCTCGAAAATTTGGTCACTCTTTGCGAGTACCACCACACCCGCGTTCATGAGCAAGGGTGGCGGATGGTCGGCAACGCGAACGGTGTCTTGACCTTCGTCAGCCCCGATGGCCGGGAGATGACCTCGCACCCTTCGCCACTCTGGACCAAGCCGCGCCGATAGCTACTTCCAGACGCGCATCCAGTCGACGTGCGTCGTGGCCGGCAGTTGGGTCACCCCGGCGGTGTACTGGTCGCCGGTGCCGTTGTTGAGCCCGAGGGCCGCGGTGAAGTTCAAGAAGAACGGCTGATCGAAGGGCGCCGGCGGTGTCTCCTGCGTGTCCCGTGCGGCGTAGGTGTCAGTGATGCAGGGAACCCCGTTGAAGTAGGCCGTGATGGTGGTCGGCGTCCAGGAGAGGCCGTAGTAGTTGAACTGCCCGGCCGTCATGGCGCCATTGAGATCGGCGCAAGCGTTGGTGTCACTGGTGGCACCCTGGGTGCTTGATGCACCGGGGTAATGCACCGCCGGCACGTCGTACTGGGGGTACTCGCTGTAGAACTCGCCGTAGTCGATCTCACCATTGCGCGAGCCGGCATTGGAACCGTTGACGTCATGGAGGCTCTGATTGAGCGGGTACAGCCACAACGTCTCCTGCAGTCCCTCGGCCTTGGACGCCGGCATTTCCGCGTAGGCCTCGAAGAACCCGTACTCCTGGCTGAAGAGGCCACTGGAGTTCACGTCCCCACCTTCGAACTGGGTGGAGAAATTGGCCAGGCCGCCGATGGTCGGGCACGACATGGCGGGGACCTGGACCACGGAGAGATTGAGTGTGCCACCGGATTCTGAAATCGTCTGCGGATTGTTCACGTAACAGACGATGCCGGGTGCCGACCCGTTGGTGTAGTCGGTCGTGGCCGTGGTCAAAGGGACCCACTTGGTCGTATCGAGCGCGGTCCCGTTGAATTCGTCATCGAACGAACAGGTCCAGGCGCTCTCACCGGTGGGCGGCGCCACCGGGGGTGTCATGGTCGAGCAGCCCGAGCCAACCGATGTGGTCGTCGTGGTCGAGGGGATCGTCGTGGTGGTGGTCGTGGTGGGCGGGGTCGTGGTCGTGGTGGTCGTGGACGCAGGCGGGCAGTCGTTGAGCAACATGAGGAGCGCGTTGCAGGCCGTGGTGGTGGTCACGCCGCCGCCGCCGGTGGTGGTGGTGGTCGTCGTGGTCGACCCACAGAGGCCGAGCGCCAGTTCCAGCGAGTTGCACGTCGAGCTGGTGTTCTGGGCGGCGATGGTGGTGGCGGCGGCCGGCAGCCGCACCGGGCCCGAACCGCCCGGGAACACCACCGCCGTCATGAGGCCGGCCAGCAGGAAGCAGGCCCCGAGCACGGACCCGACCAGCACACCTCTTCGCTTCAACGCCGCCGCCTTCATAAGCCTCTCTAGACCGTGATGCCCGATCGGTTGATGGTGGACTCGTCGGTGCCGAGATAGGACTCGATCACCGCTTCGTGCTCGAGCACCTCGGCCGGCGTCCCTTCGGCAATCACCTCACCCAACTCGAGGGCGATCATGCGGTCGCAGATGGCACTGAGGAGCGGCATGTCGTGCTCGACCACCAGGATGGAGCAGCCGGTGTGCTGCTGGACCCGGATCAGGAGTGGCCCCATGGCCTCGGTCTCGCGCTGGGCCACGCCGCCCGAAGGCTCATCGAGCAGGAGCACGCCCGGCTCCTGGGCCAGGACACAGGCCAGCTCGACGATGCGCCGGGTCCCGGTGGAGAGCTCCCCCACCAGCTTCTCGCGGAAGGCCTCGAGCCCCATGAGCTGCACCAGCTCTTCGGCCTCCTGGGCCACGTCGGCTTCGGAGTCCAGGGAGGCCGGCAGGCGCAGGCCCGCCGCGATCATGTCGCGCGAGGCCAGGTGGCGCTCCCGGGCCACCGCGATGGTCTCGGCCACGGTCAGTGAAGGGAACAGCCGGGCCTCCTGGAAGGTACGGCCCAGCCCGGCGTTGGCCCGCACGTGGGCCGGCCAGGCATCGATGTCCACGCCGCCTAGGCGGATGCGGCCCCCGTCGGTGGTCAGGAAACCCGAGACACAATCGAAGAAGGTGGTCTTGCCAGCACCGTTGTGGCCGATGAGCCCCAGGATCTCACCGTCGCGCAGGCTGAGCGAGATGTCCTGAATGGCGGCGATGCCGCCGAAGCTCTTCCGCACCCCGTTGCACTCGAGGATGCGCGGCGCTTCGGCCGAGGGCGGGATGCGCACCTGGTCCCCCACCGACAGGGCCGCGGCGGCGGAGGCATGGATGCTCGAGGGGTCCCCACGGCCGACCGGTCCGCCCGCGACAGAGGTGGCCCCCGCTATGAAGACCGACCGCAGGATGTCGGGACGCTCCAACAGCTCGGAGGTGCGACCGCTGAAGCGCACTTCGCCCTTCTCCAAGAAGACGGCCCGCTCGGCCAGCTGCAGGGCGACGTTGACCGACTGCTCCACCACCACGATGGTGGTGCCGCCCCGGTGCAGCAGCTTGACCACGTCGATCAGCTGGGCCACCACAGTCGGGGCCAGGCCGAGCGAGAGCTCGTCGATCATCAGCACCTTGGGCGTCACCATGAGCGCCATGGCCAGCGAGAGCATCTGCTGCTCGCCGCCGGACAGGTTGCCGGCTTGCTGGCCTGAGCGCTGGGCCAGGATCGGGAAGAGTTCGACCACCCGCTCTTTGGCCTCGCGGACGGCGGCGTGGTCCTTGCGCACCATCCAGGTGCCGAGGCGGAGGTTCTCGTCGACGGTCAGCGTCGGGAAGATGCCCCGCCCACCCGGCATGAGGGAGAGGCCCAGGCGGGCGATGGCCTCGGCCGGCTCGCCGGCGATGTTGGCCCCCGCCAGCTTCACCGCACCGCCGCCGACCTTGACCAGGCCGCTGGCTCCCTTGAGGAGGGTCGACTTGCCGGCGCCGTTGGTGCCGAGGAGAGCCACGATCTCGCCCTCATGCACATCGAGGTCCACCCCGAAGAGGATCTGGACCGGCCCGTAGGAGACCTCGACGTTCTGGCACGACAGCACGACGGGCGTGGCCGGAGTGAGGGAGCCGTTGGGGGCGGCCGCGGTGCCGTTGGGCGGAGTGGCGCCCTGGACCGCCTGGACCGGGGCGGTGTCGTGCTGGGCGGCCACGGCCACGGCCACGGCGGCCACCCGGTGGGGCGAGAACTCGGGATGGGGTTGGACCCCGTTGCCGGAGCGCTCGTCGTCGCCATCGACGTCGGCGTCGTCGTCGTCGTCGTCGTCGCTCAGGGCGTGCTCGAGGAGTGACGCCTCCTCGGGGGCGTGGTCGACCAGGTCGACCCGGCGGTCGGCCACCAGGCTCGGGACCAGGATCTGGCGCCGCTGGGCGATGACCCGCAGCAGGCGGTCACGGATCCATTGGATCCCCTCGCCTATGCCGCCGGGCAGGAAGAGCAGGACGGCCAGCAGTCCGACGCCGGTGAAGAGCAACTGGTACTTGGGGAAGGCGTAGCTCAGGACCTCGATCAGCCCCACCCCCATGAGGACGCCCATGATGGAGCCCAGCCCGCCGATGACCGCCATGGAGAAGACGACCAGCCCGTAGGAGGGGTCGAAGGTGCTGAAGGAGACGGCGCCGAGCAGGGTGGCGTAGAGACCACCGGCCACGCCGGCGATGACGCCGGCCAGGACGAAACTGGCGATCTTGGTGCGCACCGGCGGCACCGCCATGGCCGCGACCGCTTTCTGGTTGTCCCGGGTGGCCAGCAGGACTCGGCCCGAGCGTGCCTTGCGCAGCCCCTGGATGAACAGGATGGTCAGCAGCAGAAAGCCGAGACAGAGGAAGTAGAAGGGCCGGTTGCTGGCCAGGTCGAACCGCTTCCAGAGCACCGGGCGCAGGAAGTTCTGCGGGATGAGCTGGGGGAAGAAGGTCGGGTTGAGGAAGAAGGAGTTGGCCGCCACGCCCAGCGCCAGGGTGACGGCGGCCAGGTAGGCCCCCGGGATGCGCAGGGCCGGGATGCCGACGATCAGGGCCAGCACGGCCCCGGCCAGGCCGGCGGCGACCAGGCAGAAGAAGAAGTCGACGTTCAGTTTCTCGATGAGCTCGCCGGCCAGCACACCCCCCACGCCGGCGAAGGCGAACTGGCCCAGGCTGACGTTGCCCGACCACCCGGTCAGCACCACCAGGGAGAGGGCGATCATCCCGTAGATCAGGGCGGCGGTGTACTCGAGGATCGTCCCCGGACCGGCCACCAGGGGGATGACGATGATCACCACGGCGATCACGCCGAACCAGGCGATGCGACCGGCCACCACCTCGGGCAGCTTGCGCAGGACGGCCGGGATCGGCTTGAGGATGCCGGTGGCCGAGAAGGTCTCCTCGGCGTCCCCGGCCCGTCCGGTCTTCTTGCGGAAGAGGAGCAGGCCCAGGATGATGGCCACCAGGTTGACCACGTCGGACATGGCCGAGCCGTAACGGGGCAGGTTGAACTCGAGCAGCCCGCTGATCACCCCGAGCCCGACGCCGGCGCCGAAGGCCAGCGGCAGGTTCTCCATGCTGGCGATGATGGCGGCGGCCAGCGCGGGCAGGATCAGCTCGGGCCCGGCGGCGGCCGAGATCGGGATGCCCTGGGACGGCGCGCTCAGAATGCTGGTCATGGCGGCCAGGACGCCGGCGATGACCCAGACCAGGGTGGACAGCCGCTTCACCGGGATGCCGAGCAGGCGGGCCCGGTCCGAGTTGTCGGCCACCGAGCGCACGGCGGTGCCGGCATCGGTCCGGAGCAGGAACCAGCCCAGGGCGAGCAGGACGACCGGGATGGCGATGACGATGAGGAGGTCGTTGCCGTTGAAGAGGACCGGGAAGATGTCGACGTGGTGCGGGGTGAGTGGCGTGGGCACGCCGCCCACGTAGGCCGGCCCGTGCAGCCACTTGGGTATGAACTCGGTCTGGATCCCGCCGAACAGCTGGGCCAGGCCGATGGTCACCACCATGACGATCAGGCGGGGGGCGTTGAAGAAGCGCACCCGGATGATGAAGTCCACGAAGAGGCCGAGCAGCGCCCCCACCACCAGGGCCACGGCGATGCAGATGAACCAGTTGACGTGCTCGCCCAGGTTCATCTCCACCCCGACGGTGGCCGACAGGGCGCCCATGGCCCCGTAGGAGAAGTTGATGACCCGGGAGGCGCGGTAGGTCAGGACGAGGCCGAGGGCCAGCAACCCGTTGACGGCGCCGAACTCGGCCCCGTTGAGGACCTGTCCCCGCGGCGCGCCGTGGTGGAACACCTGCGGCACCAGCAGCAGCATGATGACGGCGATGGCCACCGACAGGGCGATGCCCCGGGTGCGCGGCGAGAAGCGGGCCAAGGTGTCGGGAAGCTGCACCGGCGTGCCCTAGCCGCCGCTGGGCGTGATCGGGAAGTTGGACGGCACCGGGGGGGCGCCACTGGGGAAGGATCCCGCCTTGTATCGAGTGTTGGACACCACGTAGGCGCCCTGCTTGCCGTTGTAAGGCGAGATCTTGTTCGGGTCCCAGTAGATGATGGCCCCGTCGACCTGCGGCGTGTAGTGCCCGGTCGGGAAGGCCCAGGTCCCGTACAAGGCGTTCGAGGCCCCCGCCTGGCTACCCGGATAGGCCCGCATGCCCGCTTCGAAGGTCTGCGGCGTGAGGTTGGGGCCGGCCATCTCGAGCCCGATGGCCATCTCGTACATCTGCTCGTAAATCAGGTCGACCGAGTTGGCCGGCTCGGTGTTGGGGTTGATGGACTTGTAGGCGGCGTAGCCGAAGGTGTTCTGCTTGGGCTCGATCGGCCCGGCGAAGGTCACCCCGAAGGCGTGCGACCACTCGCTCTGCTGGAAGAGCTGCCCCACGATGTCGGTGTCGGTCAGGGCGACGCCGGCCACCACCCACTCGGGCGTGTAGCCCTGCTCGGCCGCCCTGGAGGTCAGGTACACCGGGGTGATGGGGTCGCAGCCGCAGATGACGGTGGTGATCCCGTCGTTCTGGAGCTGGCTGATGATGTTGGAGGCCTGGCTGGACAGCGTGGCCAGGTTGAGCTGGTACTGGATGTTGTCGGCGTAGGGGTGACCGCCCGCCTGCGCCTGGGCCACCGCGGAGGCGGCCGACGACTGGTACCACGGGTTGCTGGGGGCGATGATGGCCGTCTTGCGCGGCTTGCCCTGCAGGGCGCCCCCGGCGTACTGCGCGTTCCCCCCGGCCAGCGACTTGAGGTAGAAGTCACCCACCGCGCTGACCACGTCGTTGCCCTCGGTGTCGACGCTCCACATGTACGGCGCGTACTGGCCCATGAAGCTGGCCGAGAGGTAGGGCGCACCGAAAGACATCACGTGCTGCGCTGCCAGCGCCACGTCGTAGGGCTCGCTGGCCCCGTTCAGCTCGGCGAAGGAGTGCATCGACTGGGCCACCGTGACGGCGTCGGCGTCGGCCTGCTGCTGGCCGGTGCCCAGGAGCTCGTTGGTGATGCTGCCCTGGCCGTTGAAGTACTGGATGTTCAGCTTGCGACCATAGAACTGGAAGTGGTTGTCGAAGTAGGTGGCCAGCGCATTGATGGTGCGCTCAATGTCCGCCGTGGTGTCGGTGATGTTGGCGCCCCCCAACGAGGCCAGGGTCTGCTGGAAGCTCTCCGAGTCAGCCGTGATCCGGTAGGAGACGTTGATGGCGCTGGAGGTGACCCCGGGCGAGGTGGCGCCGCCGTTGCCGCCAGTGAAGGCGATGCAGGGCGGCGAGTAGGGGTCGCCCGGCACCTGCTGGGCCTGGGTGCCGCAGCTGCTGGCCTTGCCCGTCGGCGTGGTGGAGGCCCCGGTCTTGGGGGCCGAGCCGGTCGACCCGGAGGTCCCGGCGGTGCCGGGTGAGCCTGGGGTCCCGGCGGTGCCCGGGGTGGTGCCGGTGCCCGTGGTGCCGGCACCGGTGCCGACGCCCGTGTTCGATGAGGCGCCGTTGCCGCCGCTCGAGGTCTCGTGGACCACGTTCTGGGTGGGGGCGACGGTGGGCACCAGGGCGGCCATGAGGACGAAGGCCACCAAGAGGGCGGCCAGGGGGCCGTACCCCTTCAAGAGCCGCCGGTCACCTCGCCCCGCCGACAGCCGCAACTTGCTGGTCACGCTGGCATCGCTCACGTCCCCATCTCCTGTCCGCTCAGCCGGGCCCGGCGGCGTTGTCGTAGGTAGTCCAGCGTGGCCAGCCCGAGCACGAGGGCCAATCCGATCAACCCGATGGGCAGGGCGGCGTCGGTCGAGGTACAGGACCCGCCGGCCGGCCCCAGGCTGATGCAGTTGGTGGTCTTCTCGGTCGGTCCGAGCGAGACCTTCTGCGGCGCGCCGCTCCCGGTGGCCGGGGCCGTGGTCCCGGTGGTGGGCGGGATGGCGGCGGTGCCCGGCAGGCCGAAGGTCGACGACGGGAGAGAAGAGGGCAGGCTCAGCGTGGAGTTGTCGTTCCCCAGCGCCGAGGGCAGGGTGCCCGAGCCGAACGGGGAGACGGAGGCGGCGTCAGTCGTGTGCGCCGTGGCGCCACCGAGGTTGAGGTTCAGGTTGCCCCCGCCGGCCAGCACGCCGAGGCCGATATCACTGACCGTGATCTCCGAGGCCAGGTTGCAGTCGGCGTTGAGGATGGCGTTGACCAGGGCCTCGCGGACCGGCTGCACCTTGATCAGGTTGGTACCGATGATCTCCTGGCCCAGCGCGTTGTTGTCGATGCCGATGACCAGCGGCGTGATGCCGACGGTGCCGTCGCTGGTGGTGGTCTGGGCCGGAAACTGGATATTGAGCCCGAGGGGCGAGAGGGCGGTGTTGATGATGGTGAGCAGCGACGTGATCTGCGCCACGCTGGGCAGGGTCACCGTGGTGCCGGCCACCTTGAGCGAACCCAGGGTGAAGGTGCCGGTCGAGGAGGTGGAGGCGCCGCTGATCTGCGTGGCCGTCCACTGCAACCCGCTCAGGACGATCAGCCCGTTGGCCAGCGAGATGGAGCCGACGGTCGAGGTGGCGGTGGCCTGGCGGGTGTTCCCGTTGACCAGGGCCACATGCGACGTCGAGGTCAGCCCGCCGATGCTGAGGAGGCCGGCCACCGAGATGTTGCCGGTCATGGTGGACGAGGTGGCGGTCGGCTGGGTGGTTACTGAGGCCTGCTCAATGCCGACGCCGACGCCGAGCGAGCTGTCGGAGCCCACGATGTTCTTGGTCAGGTTCTGGTTCCCGTCGATCGACTCGGCCTGGATCGGGGGCGGGACGTCCTTCTGGGGCAGGGTCGGGGGGGCGTTGTTGCAACCCTCGGCCTCCAGGGAGGTGCCGATGGCCCCCAGGTCGATGGTCTGGGAGAGCGACTGGGCCTGCGAGTTCTGGTAGTCAGAGATGGAGGTGGCCAGGGTGATGGCGTAGTTGAGCCCGCCCGACGTCGGGGCCACCGAAATGGCCTGGGCGGCGGCGTTGGCCGTGCCGGGCACGAAGGAGGTGTCGGCGCCCGAGGTCGAGGGGGACAGTTGGGAGAGGCAGACCCCGGCCACCACCGCCGCGGCCAGCCCGATCCGCACGGTGACCGGGCGGTACTGGCGTTCCCGGAACCGCGTGGCCAAACTCACTTCGCTGCCCCCTTTGCCCATCAGCAGGAGAACGACCGTTGGGGGGTCATCATGCGGGGGGTGTCACCCAATCGACTGCCCCGCTTGACCATCGCCCGTAGACCCCCCACTGGACCATGCACCGGGACGTTTGCCCCAGTCCCGCTGGCCAGAGAGTAGCGAACCATCAGGCCGCGTGTGCGTCCAGTCGTCTGACCACCTCCATCCACTCCCCCAGGCGCCCGACCACCAAACCTTCGACCTTGCCGCTCTCGTCGGCCCGCCGCAACACCAGGGCGTCGGCGGCCCAGGGCTCTCTCAGGAACGCCACCTGCTCGTCGGGGGACATCGGCCCACCTTGGGTGACCAGGGAGGCGACGCTGTCGGCGGCCAGGACACCCCCGTAGCCGGGGTCCAGCGCCACGAGATACCGCTTGGCCGCCACGTGCAGTCCCACCAGCGCCGCCACCCGCTCCCCCAGCGCCGCCCGCACCGCCGCCGCCCCGGCCCGGGCGTGCTGGGCGTCGGTGACGCCGGGCAGCAGATGGCCGATGTCGTGCACCAACCCGGCCACCGCCAGCGCCTCGTCCTCAGGGAACTGGTCGCGCAACACGGCCGCCGTCTGCAGCGCGTGATCCAGATGCGAATGTGGCAACTGCGCTGACCCGGCGTCCCCGATGTCGACCAAGCGGTGCGCGCCCTCGCCCAGCAGCCGCTCGATGTCGTCGAGGCTGAGATTCGGGAGCACCGGGCCATTCTTCCCTCTCATCGACGCGGCGGCCTACTACGGTCACCTCGTGACCTGGGCCCCCCCTCCCCGTACGCCCTGGACCGAGAAGCTGATCGCGTTGGGCCGCGGTCTGGGTGATGACGGCCGCTCCATGATCTCGCTACGCCCCGACGACCTGCGCCAAGCGGCCCGGGACTGCACCGGGTTGGCCGACTTCGGCGACAGCTGGTGGGAGGAGCCCTTCACCCGGCTCTGCGCCTCGCTCGATGAGGAGGCCCGGCTCCACCTGCCCGGCCGCCTGCGCACCCGGGCCGAGTTGCAGCTGATCCTCCAAAATCGGCTCCGCCTGGTCGACGTGTGGCAGCGGGAGCCGGCCATCGGGGCCGAGCGGATCCACTCCCCCATCGTCGTCACCGGCCTGGGGCGCTCGGGCACCACCCTCCTCCACGAGCTGCTGGCCTGTGACCCCGACAACCGCCCGCCGCTGCTGTGGGAACTCCTCCACAGCGTCCCGGCCGACCGGCTGGGTGAGGGGTACGCGGCGTGGGCCGCGGCCACCGCCCAACTCTGCGACGACGAGATCACCCTCATGGATGCGATGGTCCCGGCCTTCACGGCCATGCACGAGAACGGCGGCCATCTGCCCACCGAGTGCATCTTCGCCTTCGCCCACCAGTTCTCGAGCGACATCTACACCGGCCTCTACAACGTGGGCCAGTACACCATCTGGCGGAGCGGGCAGGACCAGGCCCCCATTTACGACTGGCACCGGCGCATGCTCCAGACCCTGCAGTGGCTCCGGCCCACCCCGACCACCCGCTGGGTGGTCAAGGCGCCGTCGCACCTCTCGGCCCTGCCGCTGGTGTTCGCCACCTACCCCGACGCCAAGGTCGTCATCACCCACCGCGACCCCCTGCGGGTGGTGGGCTCGCTGGCCGACCTGATGGCGACCCTGCACCACATGCACTCGGACCACGTCGACCACGGCGTGCTGGTCGAGTTCATGGCGATGGGGCTGGAGATGCAGATGGACGAGGTCACGGCCGAGCGGGACTCGGGGGCGCTGCCGGCCGGCCAGATCAGCGACGTCCTCTACCGGGACCTGGTCGCCGACCCCATCGCCACGGTCGAGGCGCTCTACGCCGGCTGGGACCTCCCGCTCACCGACCTCTTCCGGGCCAACCTGGCCGCCTACCTCGACGCCCGCCACACCGACCGGGGCCCCCGCCACGACTACTCCTTCGCCGACACCGGCCTCGACCTGCCCACCCACCGGGCCCAGGTCGCCGCCTACCAGGCCCGCTTCGGCATCCCCTCCGAGGTGTGAGGCAGGTCAGTTGGTCAAGTCCGCCACCGAAACCAGGCGGGCACTCGGATGCGGAGGGGCGTCAGCCAGGACCCAGCGCACCAGCATGTAGCCCTCCAGGCGGCCGCCGGTGTCGAGCCAGTTGGCGACGCCCGGGCCGGGGTCGGTCGGCGCGATGACCAGTTGCCACGAGCCGTCGGGCGAGCGCTGCGCCGTGCGGTTGTTCAGCGCTGTCGTGGTGTAGCGGTAGTCGTAGCTCTCCATCCAGGGCGAGGTCAGGGTCAGGCCCCAGTAGAGGAAGGGTTGGTCGGGCTCGTGCACGGTCACCACCAGCGCCTGGCCGGGCTCGAGGGCGAAGCGACCGCCGTGGTAGGTCATCTCGGCGTTGGAGTGCGTCCGCACCTCGTCCTCCTGGGCGGCCACATGGGCCGACCCGGCGGTGCCGCCGAAGGTGTTCATGTTGGTCCCGGCGTCATGCCACATCTGCACCGCCGTCTGCCCCACGAACCCGAGGAACATGGCGGCGAACTCGAGCTTGCCGGCCAACTCGTCGGAGGAGAGCACGGGGGGCGGGATCTCAGCCTGCCCGACCAGCTCCATGCGCAGACGGGAGAGGGCGTCGGGCGTGCGCTCGAAGTGGGTCTCCCGGATGGCCAGCTGGGCGGTGCCGGGCTCGAGCACCACGGCGTTGCGGGGCGGCGGCGACGGCATGGCGGCGGCCGGGGCGATCAGGATGTCGACCTCGCCGTTCGGCCCCAGCTCGAACTCGTCGATGTGGCATTGCGTCTGCGTCCCCGTCCGCCCTCCCACCTCGCCCTGGCCGAACGGCGTGCCGAAGGTCATGCCCAGATAGGCGCACCCGCCCCGCAGTCCCCGGAGGCGGTAGGACCGGGTGTCGTCGAGGACGCAGAAGAGGTAGTGCACGTCGGGGTTGTCGACCAAGAGCTTCCGGTACTCATCCTGGAGGGTGAACAGCACCGGATGGAGCGGGTCCGACTTCTCGACCAGCCACTCCAGCGCCAGCGTGGAGAGCCGGGTCACCCAGCGGTACCCCTCGGCCTGGTCGACGTCGCTGCGGGGCACGCCCTGGGCCTGGCGCATGGTCTCCAGCGCCGCCCGCTGGGCGTCGGTCCAGGCATCGAAAGCCGTATCGAGTCGCTCGCTCATGCCCTGACGGTACCGTTAGCCCGGTGCCCCTTGTCGATCACTTTTTGGCCGAGCCTCTGGCCCACCTACCGGCGCGGCGGCCCACGACCGTCCGCCGGACCAGCCACGTCGACATGGTGCGGCGTTCCGATGGCACCCTCGAGTTGCTGGGCGAGGCGCACCAATCGGGTGTCGCTGCGTCGTGCCGGGCCCTGGTGGGCCTGGACCGGACGCTGACCTCGCTCAGCCTTGACCCGGACCAGGACGACCGGTTCGACCAGTTGATCGGCCGGGTGGTCGGGCGCGGCTTCCGGGCCGCCGTCGACGAGGTGAGCGAGCCGGGGACGCTGGCGTCGGTCCTCCTCTCCGAGCTTCCCGTGGCCGCCCTGCTCTCGGGCTACGCCTCCTTGTATACGGGTGAGTTCCCCGATCGCATCCCCGACGCCATGCTGGCCGGCTTCCCGGTCGACATCTGCGCCGGGTGGGCGGCGCCGGCCTCCTTCATGGTGCAGATCCGGACCGAGCGGGTCATGCCCACCCCCGCGGGGCCGCTCGCCCCGGTGCTGGAGGCGGGCGAGTGGCACCCCATGCCCACGCTGGCGGTCGGCTCCATGCGGCGCCAGCGCCTGATTGAGCGCTCCGGCCCCGACGTGTGGGCCATGTTCCGAGATACCCATGCCCGCCCCGACGGCCAGGTGGCCGTCCTGCACGAGTACACGCTCACCGCCACCCTGGCCGACGCTCCGGCTGGTCCGGGCGGGGGTGAGGGCGGGGGCTCCGTGGTGGTCAGCTGCCAGGCCATACCCCGGGTGCTGCCCTGGGCCGAGTGCCCCGGCGCCTCGGCCAGCGCGGCCCGGCTGGTGGGCCGGCGGGTGTCCGAGCTGCGGGCGATGGTCAAGGAGGAGATGGTGGGCACCTCGACCTGCACCCACCTCAACGACCTGCTCTCCTCGCTGGCCCAGGCCGACCGGCTGGTCGAGTCGCCTCGTCCCGGACGCACCCGGTAGTTTCACAGCGCACTAGGGAGGACAGAGACCGATGACCGACACAATGACCGACGAGCTCCTGAGCGACCTGCGGGTCTGGCTCAAGGAGAACTGGGACGCCGACCTGACCGTCGGCCAATGGTGGGAGCGCCTCGGCCTGGCCGGCTGGTCCGCCCCCGGGCTGCCCGAGAACGCCTACGGCAAGAGCATGGCCCGGACCGACACGGTGCTGGTGGCCAACGAGATCGCCAGCTTCGGCGCCCTGGGCGCCCCGGCCGGCCTCGGCCTCCTCCTGGCCGCGCCCACCATCGCCACCCACGGCACCCAGGAGCAGATCGACCTCTACGTGCGGGACATCGTGACCGGCCAGAAGGCGTGGTGCCAGCTGTTCAGCGAGCCCCAGGCCGGCTCCGACCTGGCCGGCCTGCAGACCCGGGCCATCAAGGACGGCGACGAGTGGATCATCAACGGGCAGAAGGTCTGGACCTCGGGTGGGCAGTACGCCGACCTGGGCATGTTGCTGGCCCGGACCGATCCCGAGGTGCCCAAGCACCAGGGCATCTCCTACTTCGCCTTCGACATGCACCAGGACGGGGTCGACGTGCGCCCGCTCAAGGAGATGACCGGGCACGCCCTCTTCAACGAGGTCTTCCTGACCGACGCCCGGGTGGCGGACTCGGCCCTCATCGGCGGCCTCAACAACGGGTGGGCCGCTGCCAACACCACGCTCATGAACGAGCGGGCCGGCCTCGGCTCCGGTGGCGGCAACGCGGCCGGCGGTGGCCTGGCCCAGCCGGGCACCGTGCTCGGCGCCCTGGGCAAGCGGGTGGGCGACATCGTGGCCCCCCCGGACAAGAACGGGAAGAGCAAGCGGAGCGGGGGCGGGGGCGGGGGTGCGTTGACGGCCATGCGGGGCGGGGCCGGCATGCTCATCGCCCTAGCCCAGTCCAAGGGGGTCAACCAGGATGCCGGCGTGCGCCAGGACCTGGCCCGCCTCTACACCATGGGTGAGCTGGGACGCTTCAACGGCCTCCGGGTCAAGGCGGTCAAGGAGGCGGGCGGCGACATCCCGGGCATGCCCAACGTGGCCAAGCTCTCCATGAGCCAGATCGTGCGGCTGACCCGCGACCTGGGGCTGCGGATCAGCGGGCCGTCGGGCATGCTGCACGCCTACGACGCCGACGACAAGGCCAGCCTGGTCCAGGCCACCGGTGACCCCTTTGCCGGCGGCGTCACCGAGATGGCCCTCTTCGCCCAGGCCCCGCCCATTTACGGCGGCACCGACCAGGTGCAGCGCAACATCATTGGCGAGCGCGTGCTCGGGCTGCCCAAGGAGCCCAACAACGATCGGGTGACGCCCTTCTCCGAGCTGCCCAAGAACGCCTGATCTGTTCTGATCAGGACAGATTGGTGGGGACCTGATGGCGCCGCGAGTTGACCGGACGTTGCGGGGGGCGGCCGCCCTGGTCGGGGTGGCCGACGACGTCTCCCCCACCGGTGAGCTGTCGCGCACCGGACGCGAGCTCGAGGTGGCCATGGTCCTGGCCGCCTTGGACGACGCCGGCCTGACCCTGGCCGACGTGGACGGGGTATGCCACGCCGAGTCGTCCATGGGATTCGCCGAGTACCTGGGGGTGCACCCGACCTTCACCGACTCCACCATGACCGGCGGCTCCAGCTTCGAGGTCCACCTGGAGCACGCCGCCTCGGCCATCGCGGCCGGGGTCTGTGACGTGGTGGTCAGCGTCTACGCCGCCACGCCCCGCAGCGACCGGACCCAGAAGCGACGGGTGGAGCGCCGCTTCCCGGCGGGGCCCAACCCCATGGCCGAGTGGGAGTGGCCTTACGGGCTGCGCATGCCCATGGGTCCCTACGCCCTGGCCGCCTCCCGCCACATGTACGAGTTCGGCACCACCTCCGAGCAGCTGGCCCAGATCGCCGTGAGCACCCGGGAGTGGGCGGCGCTGAACGCGCGGGCCCGTTACCAGACCCCGCTGACCATTGAGGACGTGCTGGCCTCGCCGATGCAGACCAGCCCGCTGCACCTGCTCGACTGCTGCCTGATCACCGACGGCGCGGGCGCCTTCGTCATGACCAGTGCCGAGCGGGCCCGCTCGCTGCGCCAGCCGCCCATTTATGTGCTCGGGGCCTCCACCTGCCACGACCACATGATGATCACCCAGATGCCCGACCTGACCACCACCCCGGGGGCGGTCTCGGGGGCCCGGGCCTTCGCCATGGCCGGCCTGGCGCCCTCCGACGTCGACGTGCTCATGGGCTACGACAGCTTCACCATCACGGCGCTGCTGCACCTGGAGGACCTGGGCTTCTGCGCCAAGGGCGAGGGCGGCCCGTTCGCCGCCGACGGCAAGCTCGGCCCGGGCGGCTCGCTGCCGATGAACACCAACGGCGGCGGGCTCTCCTTCACCCACCCGGGCATGTACGGCATGTTCCTCATCACCGAGGCGGTGCGCCAGCTGCGCGGCCAGGGCGAGGCCCGCCAGGTGCCCGGGGCCCAGGTGGCGGTGGCCCACGGCTCGGGCATGGTGCTCTCCTGCATGTCGACCGCCGTCCTGGGCACCGAGGCCACGCTCTGATGGCCGGCCCGACCGACCCCACCACGCCGGAGCAGCCAGCGCCGGAGAAGCTCCGCATGATGGAGCCGCCCGTCGGTGCCGACAGCGGGCCGTTCTGGGACGCCACCCGGGAGGGCCGGCTGCTGGTGCAGTGGTGCACCGAGTGCGACCGGGGCATCTTCTACCCGCGCTCCTTCTGCCCCATCTGCGGCAGTGGCCGGGGCAGCCTGGAATGGCGCACGGCCAGCGGGCGGGCCACCGTCCACGCCGCCACGGTCGAGCACAAACCCGCCGGCTTCTCCCACGGCGAGCCCTACGTGGTGGCCCTGGTCGAGCTGGAGGAGGGCGTGCGCATGATGACCAACGTGATCGGCTGTCCGCCCGACGAGGTCAAGGTGGGCCAGGCCGTCACGCTGACCTGGGAACGGCTGTCCGACGGGCGCCAACTGCCCCAGTTCACGCCGACCGGCGGGCCGGGAACCTGAAGGAGGGGGCAACGATGAGTGATGGGGGGGACAGAGGGGAGGCGGCGGCCAGCGGCATGCTGGCGTCGTGGTGGGCGGCCCAGGGGCCCGATCGCCCGGCGCTCTATACCGCCTTCGGGGACCGCACCTTCGGCGAGCTCAACGCCAACATCAACCAGCTGGTCCGGGCGCTGCGCCGGCGCGGATTGGCGGCCGGGGACAGCGTGGCGCTGATGTGCACCAACCGGCCCGAATTCTTAGAGGTGCTGTGGGCGACCCAGCGGGCGGGGTTACGCCTGACGCCGATCAACTGGCACCTGACCGGTGAGGAAGCGGCCTACATCGTGCGCAATTGCGAGGCCAAGGCGCTCGTCGGGGCGGCGGCGCTCGGGGACAAGCTGGTCGGGGCGACCGGCGATGGCAGGGAGATGGTGCGGCTGGCCGTGGGCGGCGAAGTGCCGGGTTTCGAGCGGTACGAGGAGGTGGTCGCCGCCGAGGAGGGGTCGGACATAAGCGACCCGGTGCTGGGCACCCAGATGCTCTACACCTCGGGGACGACCGGGCGGCCCAAAGGCGTGCACCGCGAGGGGGCGGCGCCCAGCGCGCTGGCCGCCCTCAACTTCTGCGGCTACGACGAGGACTGGCCCCGCAGCGTCGATGCGCACCTGTGCACCGGGCCGCTCTACCATGCCGCGCCGCTGGCCTTCTCGGTCGCCATTCCCATGATCTACGGCGTGCCCATCGTCGTGATGGAGCAGTGGGAGCCGGCCGAGACGCTGCGGCTGGTCGAGGCGCACGGCATCACCCACACCCACATGGTGCCGACCATGTTCCACCGGCTACTGGCCCTGCCCGATCGATCCAAGTACGACCTGACGTCGTTGCGCTACATCCTGCACGGGGCCGCGCCGTGCCCGGTCAACGTCAAGGCCCGGCTGATCGAGTGGGTGGGGCCGATCGTGACCGAGTACTACGCCGCCACCGAGGGGTTAGGCACGCTGGTCGACTCAGCCACCTGGCTGGCCCATCCGGGCACGGTGGGGCGGCCCATGGTGGCCGGCCTGGTCAAGATCGGCGATGACGACGGCGCCGAGGTGGCGGCCGGCGAGGTGGGGTTGGTGTGGCTGCGGGCGCCGGCCGAGACCAAGTTCGAGTACTTCGGGGATCGTGAGAAGACCGCCGGCGCCTTCCGGGGCGAGTACTTCACCCTGGGCGACATGGGCTACATGGACGACGACGGGTATCTGTTCCTGACCGACCGCACGGCCAACCTGATCATCTCGGGCGGGGTCAACATCTACCCGGCCGAGGTCGACGCCGTGCTGCTCGAGCACCCGGCCGTGGCGGACGTGGCCACCATCGGGGTGCCCGACGAGGAGTGGGGCGAGCAGGTGCTGGCCGTGGTGCAGCTGGCCGAGGGGGTGGCGGGCAGCGCTGAGCTGGCCGAGGAGCTGCGTGAGTTCTGCCGGGCCCACCTGGCCCACTTCAAGTGCCCGCGCCGGGTTGACTTCACCGAGCAGCTGCCGCGCGAGGATACGGGGAAGATCTTCAAGCGGAAGCTGCGCGATCAGTATCGAGCAGCGGCCGAACAATCCGCCAAACAATAAGGAGAGAGCACGTGGGCATCTGTGACGGACGGGTCGTCGTCATTACCGGAGCGGGTCGGGGCATCGGGCGTGAGCACGCCCTCGAGTTCGCCAGCCAGGGCGCCAAAATCGTGGTCAACGACCTCGGGGCCGAAGTGGACGGCTCGGGCAGCTCGGCCGGGCCGGCCGGCGAGGTGGTCGACGAGGTGCGCGGCATGGGCGGCGAGGCCGTGGCCAACGGGGATGACGTCTCGGACTACGAAGGGGCGGGGCGCCTCATTCAGGCCGCCATCGACAACTTCGGCGGGCTCGACGTGCTGGTCAACAACGCCGGTATTTTGCGCGACCGCATGCTGGTCAACATGACCATTGAGGAGTGGGACGCCGTGATCAAGGTGCACCTGCGCGGCACCTTCGCGCCGACCCGGCACGCCGTGGAGTACTGGCGCAACCGCTCCAAGGCGGGCGAGAGCAACGACGCCCGGGTCATCAACACCACCTCCCCTTCTGGGATTTACGGCAACGTGGGCCAGACCAACTACGGCGCCGCCAAGGCCGGCATCGCCGCCTTCACCATCATTGCCGCCATGGAATTGGGCCGCTACGGGGTGACGGTCAACGCCATCGCCCCGGCCGCGCTGACCCGCATGACCGAGAACCTGGGCATGGGGGCGGGCGGGTCCGAGCGCAAGCCCGAGGAGTTCGACCCGCTGGCCCCGGGCAACATCGCCCCGCTGGTCGTCTGGCTGGGCAGCGGCGAGTCGGCCGAGGTCACCGGGCGCGTCTTCAACGTCCAGGGCGACCACATTTCGGTGGCCGAGGGCTGGGTGGCCGGTCCGGGCGCCTCGAAGGGCGACCGCTGGGACCCGGCCGAGCTGGGCGGGGTGGTACCCGATCTCGTGGCCAAGGCGGCCCCGAATGCCAATATGGGTGGCAGGCGGAGCTGAACAGAGGAGCTGAGTCCTATGGAGCAAGAGGTGGGTCCACCGAGTCAGGCGGAGATGGCGGAGTCCATCGAGGTGATCACGGACAACGCCGACCGCCTGTTCCTCTGGGAGTACGGGCGGGACCGGAGCCAGCTGGTCACCCTCTACAACAAGGCCATGGGGTCGCAGTGGAACAGCGTCACCGACCTCGACTGGTCGATCGATGTGGATCCCGAGAAGCTGGTGGCCGAGCAGCAGAGTCCGGTGCTGGAGCTGGCCCACCTGGTCGGCGCCATGCCGGGCTCGCCGCTGGCCAAGTGGTCGGAGAAGCAGTACTCGCAATTGGGCATTGAGTTCTTCAAGGCCAACCTCAGCCAGTTCATGCACGGCGAGCAGGGGGCCATGATGACGGCGGCCAAGATCGTCGAGACGGTGCCGTGGATCGACGCCAAGTATTACGCCTCGACCCAGACCATGGACGAGGCCCGGCACACCGAGGTGTTCGCCAAGTATCTGTCGATGAAGCTCGGCGATGCCTACCCGATGTCGCCCTTCCTCAAGGCGCAGATCTGGGCGTTGCTGGAGGATTCACGGTGGGACATTGCCTATCTGGGGATGCAGATCGTCATTGAGTCGCTGGCCCTGGCCGCCTTCGGGGACATGTTGCGCCGGACCAATGAGCCCTTGTTGAAGAAGCTCCTTCGTTATGTGATGTCGGACGAGGCCCGGCACGTGGCCTTCGGCGTGCTGACTCTGTCGGAGTACTACGCCGACATGTCGTCGGCCGAGTTGAAAGAACGTCAGGACTTCATGCTCGACGCGACGTTGAACTCGCGGTCCCGGGCCGGCACGCCCGAGGTGTGGGAACGGGTCGGCGTGAGCGAGGAGGCGGTGCTGCCCTTCATTATTGAGGCGGCGACCGAGGCCAAGATCAACCCGGTCGGCGGCTTCGCCCGGGGGTTCTTCGCCAAGCTGGTCCCGAACGTGCGCAAGCTCGGCCTGCTCGACGCCAACCACGGGTACCTGCGCGAGAAGTGGGGCCAGTTCGGACTGATGGAGTTCGAGTTCGCCGACGACACCGGCTCGGACTACGCCACCTACGACGCCGTGGCGGAGGACCGGGCGACCGCGCGGGAGACCGCGCGGGAGATGGCCGCCGGGTGACCAAGGGCGCGGCCGCTCGGATACGGGCGATCTGCCTGGCCCTGCCCGAGGCGGTCGAGAAGCCCTTCGGCGGCCACACCGCGCCGGCCTACCGGGTCCGCGACAAGCTCTTCGTCATGACCGCCGAAGATGGCTCGTCCATGACGCTCAAGGGGATCCTGGTCCAGGCCGACCCCGAGCGGTTCTTCGTGCCCAAGTACGTCGGCCCCAAGGGCTGGGTGGGGATCCGGCTCGACCTGAGGGGGCTGCCGGACTGGGACGAGGTGGCCGAGCTCATCATGGAGAGCTACTGCCTGACCGCCCCCAAGCGCCTGGTGGCCCGATGGGAGGCCACCCAGTCGGCCAGCGAGCCCGTCAGCTAGCCGGGGTGAGCGAGGACAGCGTGCTGTCCATCTGCTCGGTGTAGTGCACGCCCTGCTGGGTCACGGTGGTCGATTCACGCTCCCGCACGATCAGCCCCTGGGCGGTCGAGATCCAGAAGTCGGTGGGCGACGTGCCAACGTCGACGCCGGCGAAGCGCAGGGTCAGGCGGACGTGCAGGGTGGGGATCGACTGCCCGGCCACTTCGACCGGCTCCTCCCCCACCACCAGGCCGTCGACGGCCACGGTGCCGCTGGGGCCCGACTGCGTGCAGCTGGCCGTCCAACGCACGCCGGGGAAGGCGATGGGCGGCACCAGGTAGGTGGTGGTGGGACAGTCGATGATGGTGGTGGTCGAGGTGCCGCTGATGACCTCGTCGGTCACCAGCTGGCTGACCGAGAAGGCGTGGTCGGCCGCCGGGCAGGCGGTCGTCACCTCGGTGTGCTGGGTGAGGGGCACCCAACTGACCGAGGAGCAGGACCCCGGCCGGTCACTGACCACCATGTCGGTGCGGGCCGGGAAGGAGCGGGACTGGCCCAGCAGGCTGAGGCTCTCGCCGCCCGAGGTGCGGTAGGTATAGACGCCGGCGGCCAGGAGACGGGACAGGTTCCCCAGCGAGGCCACGCCGGAGAACCCCGAGTCCTGGTCGTGGCGGTAGAGGCGCAGGGCGGCCCGCAGGCTGACCGGCGAGGCGACCGTGCGGAAGAAGACAGCCCAGGCCGTGCCGCCGGCCGTGCTGACAATCAGCAGGACCAGGCCGGCCACGGTCAGCCAGCGATGCTCTCGGACCCAGGTCCAGACGACCACGGGCCAACTGTAACGGCTGGGCCTACTGGGCGACAGGTGCGTCAGCTGGGCACCCAGTTGCCGTGGAACCCATCGGGCACCCGCTGGGGCAGCTGGACGATGGCCTGGGGCTCACCGCAGAGGTCCTCCGCATTGAGGATGTAGAGGGAGGAGGAGTCGGTCTCCCGCTGATGGACCAGCGTTATGACCCACCCGTCGGCTTCGGCGGCGCTCTCGTGGCGGGGCACGAAGACGGCCTCGCCCAGGGTGGCGCCGGGGCCGAAGCTGCGGCGCTGGCTGGTGCCGGCCACCACGTCGTGACGGAGCAGGCCCGAGTCCGAGCCGAGGACGCCGCCGGTGGGGCCGAAGGTGACGCTGTAGCCGTAGCGGTGGGGCAGGCCCACCCGGCGCTCGTCGACCCGGGGGAACTCCTGGCCCTGGTCGTCCAGGCGCTCCTCTTTGACCGGGCCGCCGTGGCCGTCGAGGTGCCAGCGCTCCAGCGTGGGCGGGCCTTCGTTGGGGCCGAGCAGGGAGGTGCGGAACATGGCGGGATGACGGGCCACATCGAGCACGATCCCGTCGCCGTCGGGCTCGTCATACGCGTTCATCGGATGGAACACGTAACAAGGCTCGACGTCGTGCCAGACCGGCTCGGTCTCGTCGCCGTCCCGGGGCAGCAGCCCGACCCGGGCCGGGTAGTCGTCGTCCCAGCGGTAGGGGAAACTGGCGCCGGACGTGACCATCTCCATGCTGAAGAGCACGGGCAGGTCGAACAGGACGATGTAGCGCTGGGTGATGGCGCAGTCGTGCACGCTCACCGGCCCGCCCATGGTGACCCGGCGGGCCGAGCGCACCCGGGCGTCGGCGCCGATGACGCTCACCTCGACGTCGTTGCCCCAGCCGAAGTAGTACGAGACGGCGTAGAGGTCGCCGGTCAGAGGGTCCCGCTTGGGGTGCGCCGTGTACCCACCCGACAGGGTGCCCCCGAAATCGCACGGCCCGATCGTGTCCAGCTCCTCCGTGAGCTCGTAGGGCAGGGCGCCGGCCTCGACGATGGCGAAGGTGCGGCCGGCGTGGCCGATGACGTTGGTGTTGGCGGCGAAATCCATGCCGCCGTGCACCTGGCCCAGCCCGGCCGGCGGCGACTCGCCCAGTGCAGCCGCCACCGGCCCCGAACGGACCCAGCGGTTGCGGTACCACTCGGCCCGGCCGTCGCGCAGACGGAGGCCGTGCACCATGCCATCGCCCAGGAACCAGTGATAGGTGGAGGGCTCCGGGGCCGCAGCGGGGTTGGGACCGTTGCGCAGGTAGCGCCCATCGAGCTCGGGCGGGATGGACCCGGTGACCGTGAGGTCGGTCGCCGTCACCTCGGTGTGCACGGGGGCGAAGTTGCCCTCCAGGTACGGGTTGGCGACGGGGTCAACGGTGGCGTCGGCGGTGGTGGCGGTGGCGGTCATGGGCAGGGCCTCCTCGGTCAGGACCCGGTGCGGGCCGGACTTGTCACTGCCAAGATAAGCCGTCTTGACGATCTTGTCAATGCCTACATCACGGCTACGATGCTTCGCATGCCTGGTGCCCGGACCGCCCGACCGGCCACGACCGTCCCCTACCACCACGGCGATCTGCGCCGCGCCCTCATTGATGCGGCCGTCGCCACCGTGGCCGCCGAGGGCACGGCCGCCGTCAGCCTGCGCGCCCTGGCCGCCACCGTCGGCGTGTCGCACGCGGCCCCGGTCCACCACTTCGGCGACAAGGCCGGGCTGTTCACCGCCGTGGCCACCGAGGGGTTCGACCTCCTGGCCGACGAGCTGACCTCGGTGTGGGACCGTGAGCACGACTTCCTCGAGACCGGGGTGCACTACGTCCATTTCGCCCTGGCCCACCGGGGCTACTTCGAGGTGATGTTCCGGCCCGACCTCTTCGACACTCTGAATGCCGACCTGCAGCGGGCCGAGGAGCGGGCCTTCGCCACGTTGCGCGACCCCGTGGCCGCCGGGCGGCGGGGCCGGACCGCCGAAGGGGCCCGCCTGGCCGCCCTGGCCAGCTGGTCCACCGTCCACGGGCTGGCCACCCTCCTGCTCAGCGGCAATCTGCCCGATACCGACCTGACCGACCTGGCCGAGACAGATGCCCTGGCCAGGGAGGTCATCGCCCATCTCCAGGTGATCTGAGGCGGTCCAAATTGGGCCCGATCCCAGCTCAGTTGGGTTCGAACCCGTTTGCGCAGCGCAGCGCGCTATTGTTTCCTCTCGAGGGCACCACCATTACAGATTTGGAAATCCCTCCGGCTCGAGAGAGTCACAGGCCGTGACCTTGGACAAACAGGGTTAAATCTGGCCACGAGAGGAGTGGATTTTCAATGGCAACTGGTTCCGTGAAGTGGTTTAACGGTGAGAAGGGCTTCGGCTTCATCACTCAGGACGGTGGCGGCCCCGACGTATTCGTGCATTTCAGCGCGATCTCCGGCACGGGGTACCGCAACCTCGAAGAAGGACAGAAGGTTGAGTTCGAGACGAACCAAGGCCCCAAGGGGCTGCAGGCGGCAAACGTTCGCGCCATCTAACTAATCCGGGATCGCCCGACTCCGGTCGGCAACGAGAACGATTCAGATAACCAGACCGCAGGGTCCCGCTCCTCGTGAGCCGGGGCCCTGTCTGGTTTCGGGGGACGCGACGGGGCCGAGGCCGGCGTGAGGACTAGTAGTACGGCCGGAAGTCGGCCTTGGTCACCGCCAGCACCGCCTCGGCCAGTTCGGGCCGGCACACCACGAGGTCGGGCAACCAGGCGTCGGGGGCCCCGTAGCGCAGCGGATCGCCGTTCAGGCGGGAGGCGTGCAGCCCGCACGCTTCGGCCACCGCCACCGGCGCACACGAGTCCCACTCGTACTGCCCGCCCGCGTGCACGTAGACCTCGGCCGCTCCCAGGATGACGGCGGCGATTTTGGCGCCGGCCGAGCCCATGGGGATCATGACGCCGCCGATGGCGTCGGCCACGTCGTAGGCCACCTCGGGCGGCCGGCTGCGGCTGACCACCAGCCGGGGTGGGGCGGCGGGGTCGGGTGTCTGCAGGGCGGGTGGCGCACCGGTCGAGAGGGTGAGCCCCAGGGCAGGCAGGGCGACAGCCCCGACCACGGCCACGCCGCCGATCGCCATGGCCACATGGACGGCCCAGTCCGAGCGATCCAATTGGCGGAACTCACGGGTGCCATCGAGCGGGTCGATGATCCACAGGCGGCCGTGGCCCGACACGTGCTCGAGCCCCTCCTCGGAACGCACGTCGTCGTCGGGGTAGAGGCGGTTCAGCTCCTTGACCAAGAGCTGGTGGGCCAACCGGTCCCCGGCCGCCCCTACGTCCCGGACGGCCCGGACGCCACCGGCGCCACCACCGGCCGCCCCGGCGGGGTCAGCTCGCAAGGCCAGTAGGGCCCGACCGGCCATTTCGGCCAGCGTCGCCGCGTCAGCATGCTCGGCAGTCAGATCCTCCACGGCAGCCACGACACGACGTCCCTTCCGATCTTGAGTCGCCTATGTCTAGACCAGCCGTCGGTCGGTGGCCCACCTGGTCAGCTCATGACGGGTCGAGAGTTGGAGCTTGCGCAGGACCGACGACACGTGCGATTCCACCGTTTTGGCTGAGATAGTGAGATCGCGCGCCACCTCCTTATAGGTGTAGCCGCGGGCAATGAGGCGCAGCACCTCACGCTCGCGCGGTGAGAGCTGGTCCAGCTCGGGGTCGAGGCCGGCGGTCATGCCACTGCCGCCGGCGCCGGAGGTGGCGGTGCCCTGGGCGAAGGCATCGAGCACGAAGCCGGCCAGGCGGGGCGAGAAGACGGCGTCACCCGCCCCGACCCGGTACACCGCCTGGAGCAGCTCCTCGCCCGAAATGGTCTTGGTGATGTACCCCCGAGCGCCGGCCCGGATGACGGCGATCACGTCCTCGGGCGCGTCGGAGACCGAGAGGGCCAGGAATTGCACCTCGGGATGGTGCGGCAGGACGCCCAAGAGGACGGCCTGGCCGCCCCCGCCGGGCAGGTGCACGTCGAGCAGGACAACGTCAGGCACCCGCTCATTAATGAGCTCAATGGCCGCCGCCACCTCGTCGGCCTCCCCGACCACCTCGACGGCGTTGCCGAGCTCGGCCCGCACGCCGGCCCGGAACACCGCGTGGTCCTCGACCAGGAAGATGCGGGGCCGGCCGCCGCCCTCGTTCACTGAACCGCCTGGCCGAGCGGCATCGACAGCTCGACCTCGGCCCCGTTGCCCGGGGACGACCGGATGACCACCGTGCCACCGTAGCGAGCCATGCGGGCCCGGATGGATTGGGCGATGCCCTGGCGATCCTCGGGCACCAGGGCGGGGTCGAAGCCCTGGCCCCGGTCACGCACGAAAAGCATGACCGTGCCCGCCTCGACCTCGGCGTAGAGCGAGACCTGGTCCGCCCCCGACCACTTGGCGGCGTTGACCGTGGCTTCCCGGGCCGCATCGAGCAGGGCCCGCAGGCCGTCGGTGAGGTCGCAGTCCCCCACCAGCACCACCTGCACGGTGATGCCGTGGTCCGCCTCCACGTGGCGCTGCAGGACGCCGACCCCTTCGGCCAACCGGGTGGCCTCGTCGCCGATGGTGCCCGGCGCCTTGCCCTCGAAGAGCCAGGCCCGCAGCTCGCGCTCCTGGGCCCGGGCCAGGCGCACTACATTCTGGGGGTCGTCCGACGACCGCTGAATGAGGGCCAGGGTCTGCAGCACCGAGTCGTGCACGTGGGCCGCCATCTGTGCCCGCTCCTCGGCCAGGGCCCGGGCCTGGCGCTCCGACATGAGGTCGCGCACCAGGCTCAGCCACCAGGGGCCGAAGATCACCACGATGGCGGCGATGACCAAGAGGGCACCACCGAGGGGGCGCAGGGCGGCCACGGTGGTATGGCCGAGGACGAGCACCACCACCCCGCCCGCCCCCATGAGCACGCCCAGCCCGATGCGCAGGAAGAGGGCCCGGTGTGAGGTGGACGCCACCCCGGCCCGGAACATCGGCACCACGTCCTGGTTGATCCACGCCTTCTCGGGCTCGCTGGTGTTGCGCCAGATCAAAATGGCCAGGGCGGCTGCGATGAACACGGGCCAGCTGACGAGACCAATGAATCCGAAGTGCAGGCTGGAGATGACGATCTGCACCACGATCAATACGGGCACGACGGCGATGACCAGGCGGATGCCCCGTCGATCGGCCACGGCCCGGGAGAAGATGTTGCTGGTCTCCCCCTGCAGCGGCAGCACCAGCCAGGCCACCGCGTAGACCAGGACCGTCACGCCGCTGACGAACCCGAGGACGACAAAGCCGATGCGGACGAAGGTGACGTCGATCCCGATGGCCTCGGAGATGCCGGCACAGACGCCACCCAGCACCCGTGCGTCAGGGTCCCGCCGCATCCCCCGCAGGCGCAGGTGGCGGTGGTGCCGCCGCTCATTGCCCCGATGCTGGTGGTGCCACTCGGTGGCCTCCCACCGGGCGTGCGACCACCCACCCCCGGGACGGCGCGACCTCCGCCTCGGGCCCCGACGGGCCTCGGTGGTCACCCCGTCGGACGGGCGCGCGGAAGGATCGGGAGCGTCAGCGATACCTGCATGCTCGCGCGCCCCGTCGGCCGGAACCATCAGGGATAACCCTGAGCCGGCAGCCCCCGGGTCAGGGTCCGACCAGGGTGGTGCCGGATTCCCCCTGGTGACGCCGTCCCGCAAGCTTGATCCATGGACACCGCACCCAGCACCACCACCCAGGGCGAGTCGGACCGCGAGGCCGAACCGGCATCGTCGCCCTCATCGTCATCGCATCCGCCCGACGAGCACCTGCAGCGAGGGGGCGACGGCCGCATGCTGGCCGGCGTCGCCATCGGGCTGGCCGAGTACTTCGACATCGACCCCACGCTGGTCCGCATCGGCTTCGTCGCCCTCACCCTCCTGGGCGGCCTGGCCGTGCCGCTGTACCTGGCCGGTTGGCTGCTGATTCCCGCCGAGGGCGCAGACGCCTCGGTGGCCGAGGACCTGTTGGCCCGTGAACGAGCCCGCTGAGCCCCGCCCCGGGCCTCGTCGCTCCATCGACGTCGACCGCGACTACTTCACCCACTTGAGAGGACACGCCATGCGCTACCGCTGGGACCCCGGCTATCCCCTGGCCGGCCGCCGACCGAGCCCGCCGGTCGACACCGACGTGCGGGCCTCGGACACCGAACGCAACGAGGTGGCCGACAAGCTCTCCCGCCACTTCGCCGAGGGCCGGCTGGACCAGGCCGAGTTCAAGGAGCGCCTCGATCAGGCCATGGGGGCCAAGACCCGGGGCGACCTGCACGGGCTCTTCGATGACCTGCCCCGATTGGCGGCCGGGCCGGCGCCACCGCCCTCACGCCGGCGCCGGCTGGTCCCCTTCCTACTGATCGTGGCCTTCGTAGCCGTCGCGGCCAGCACCACCTTCACCTTCGCCCACGGCCTGCACCTGACCTGGTTGCTCTTCGTGGTGGCCGCCCTCTACTTCTGGACCCGGATGGGGCGGCGTCACCATCACTCACTGGAGCCATGACATGCCAATGTTCCCCACCATCTCGCTGACCTCGGCCACGGCCGACCGGGCCGGCTCCAAGCTGAGCCAGCTGACCAAGATCGACCTCTTCGCCGGCCTACGCCCGTCGGAGCTGGGCGATCTGGCCCGCCTCTTCTACCTGGTGACCGTCCGTCCCGGCCATGCCCTGGAGGTCCAGGACACGCCGGTGCGCTGGTGGAACGTCATCACCAGCGGCCACGCCCGGGTCGAGCGGGACGGGACGCCGCTCGGTCTCCTGGGACCGGGGGAATCGTGGAGCGAGCACTCGCTCCTCAGCCAGCAGCGCTCGTCCATCAGCGTGGTCGCCCTCTCGCCGGTGAGCGCGCTCTCCCTGTCCCAACGCCAGTTCTTCGGGCTGCGCCGGACCCACCCCGTCCTGCACGGACGCATGGTGGCGCGCGCCGCTGCCTCGGCCGACCGGTTGGCCCTGCCCGTCTACCGGGCCCTGGTCCACATGGAGCGGGCTGGTGCACCGGAGGCCGCCTGGTGAACCGATACGATCTGCCCCCTGGACCGGCATTCCGCCGCCTGTCCCGTCCCTAGGAGAACTGCTGCAATGCGCACCCTGGCCGGGTGGTGCTTCAACCACCGCCGACTCGTCGTCCTTTTCTGGTTTATCGCGCTCATCGGCTCCATTGGCCTGGTGAGCGGCGTGGGTTCGTCGTACTCCAATTCGTTCTCGTTCCCCAACACCGAGTCGGCCAACGCCGTCAAGCTGCTGCAGTCGGTCGCCCCCAAGCAGTCGGGCGACACCGAGCAGGTCGTCTTCGGCACCACGGGCAGCGCCAAACTCTCGGACCCCGCCGTCGGGCTGCGCATCAACACCATGGTCAAGAAGCTCGAGGCCATGCCCCACGTGTCCCCCATCGTCAGCCCGTATGACGCCAGCGGGAACCTGATCTCGACCACCGACATCAACCGACCCACCGACACCGTGGGATTCATTCCGGTGACCTTCGACAAGCAGGCCCAGAACATCTCGGCCACGGAAGCCAAGCTGTTCGTCCACACCGCGGTCGGGCAATCCACCTCGGGCCTGCACATCGCCGTCACCGGCGAGTTGGCCCAGTTTGCCAACAACCAGTCCTTCAGCAGCACCGGTCTGGGTGTGCTGCTGGCCCTGGTCGTGCTGCTGCTGGTCTTCGGCTCCATCTTCGCCGCCCTCCTCCCCATCGTCTCGGCGCTCTTCGCCCTGGGCACCGCCATCGGCCTCATCGGGGCCCTGAGCCATGTCCTGAAAATGGCGCAGTTCGCGCCCGAGCTGGTCCTGCTGATCGGGCTGGGGGTGGGCGTCGACTACGCCCTCTTCATCGTGACCAGACATCGCCAGGGACTGGTGGCCGGTCGCGACGTGGAGAGCTCGGTCGTCAATGCGGTGAACACGTCGGGTCGGGCCGTGCTCTTCGCCGGCATCATCGTCTGCATCGCCCTGCTCGGCATGTTCGCCCTCGGCGTCAGCTTCCTGTACGGGCTGGCCGTGGCCGCCGCCATCGGCGTCCTGCTCACCATGATCGCCGCCCTGACCCTGCTGCCCGCCCTGCTCGGCTTCATCGGCCCCAAGGTGATGAGCCGCAAGCAGAAGTCCAACCTGGCCAAGAATGGCCCCCGCATCGTCGGCGCCGACAACAAGGGCTTCTGGCCGGGCTGGGCCGACCTGGTGCAGAAGCGCCCTTCCCTGCCGGCCGTCTCGGCGCTCCTGGTCATAGTGATCCTGGCCATCCCCTTCTTCTCGCTGCGCCTCGGCTCGGCCGACCAGGGCACCGACCCGGCCGGCACCACCACCCGCCAGGCCTACGACATGCTGGCCAAGGGCTTCGGGCCCGGCTTCAGCGGTCCGCTGCTGCTGGTCGCCACCACCGACTCCGCCTCGACCAAGCAGGCCATGCACACCGTGGCCCTCGACATCGGCCAGCAGAGCGGGGTCAAGAAGGTGGTCGGCCCGAACTTCATCCCGAGCCCGACCCAGCCCGGGGTCACCGTTGCGACCCTCACGGTGTACGCGACCACGTCCCCGCAAGATGCCGCCACCACCAACCTCATCACCCACCTGCGCAACGACACCATCCCCCGGGCCGAGGGATCGACCGGCTTGCGGGTCCTGGTGGGCGGCACCACGGCCACCTTCGTCGACTTCGCCCACGTGCTCTCGGCCAAGTTGCCGCTCTTCGTCGGCCTGGTGGTCCTGCTGGCCTTCATCCTCTTGACCATCGTCTTTAGGAGTTTCGTCATCCCCTTGACCGCCGCCGTCATGAACCTGCTGTCCATCGGGGCGGCCTTCGGGATCCTGGTCGCCGTGTTCCAGTGGGGCTACGCCGGCTCGCTCATCGGGCTGAGCGGCACCAGCCCGGTGGAGGCGTTCCTGCCGGTGATGCTCTTCGCCATCCTCTTCGGTCTGTCCATGGACTACCAGGTCTTCCTGGTCTCGCGGATGCACGAGGAGTACCTCAAGTCGGGGAGCAATTCCGTGGCCGTGCGCAACGGCCTGGCTGCCACCGGCAAGACGATCACCGCGGCCGCTCTCATCATGATCCTGGTGTTCGGATCGTTCATCCTCGGCGGTGAGCGGGTGATCAAGGAGTTCGGCATCGGCCTGGCCGGCGGCGTCTTCGTCGACGCCGTCTTCATCCGCATGGCCGTCGTGCCCTCGGTGATGATGCTGTTCGGCAAGTCGAACTGGTGGTTCCCGGACCGGCTCGACCGCATGCTGCCCCGGTTGTCGGTGGACGCCGACGATCTGGCCCTGGCCCGCCCGCCCCAGCCCGAACCCGAGTCCGAGCTGGCGTCGGTGACGCCCTAACGAACCAAGAGGTCGTCCAGCTGGCCCCGGGTCAGGGGTCGCTGCGGCAGGGCCGAGTCGGTGGCGCGCAAGCCGTCGATCAGCAGGCCCAACTGGCGCTCGGCCTGCTGGGGGCCGATGGTGGCGCCGCAACGCTCGCTCAGGGCGCGCACCGACATGAGGGTCAGGGCGATGTCGCTGAAGGTCACGTCGGCCCGGATGGCTCCCACGCCGCGGGCGTTGGCGATCAGGCGGGTCACCGAAGGCGCCACCATGGCCACCATGGTGCGGTGGCGCTCGGCCAACCGCGGCGAGCGGGCCACCAGCGCCTGCAGGTTCGACGGGGTCTGGGCGCAGCGCCGCATGAACTCGAAGATCCCCTCCTCGGGCGCGCACTCGGCCAGCACCGTCTTGGCCAGTTGCTGGGAGCGCTCGCCGGCCGTCTCGACGATGGCCAGCACCAGGCTCTCCTTGTGCGGGAAGCGGCGGTAGAGCGTGCCCACCCCGACGCCGGCCCGGGTGGCCACCTGCTCCATGGACGCCTCAAAGCCCCCTTCGGCGAAGACCACCTCGGCCGCGGCCAGGATGCGCTCGAGGTTGAGCTCGGCGTCACGGCGTAGCGGGCGGGCCGGCGCCTCAGGGCGGGCCGGCGCCTCGGTGCGGAGCGGCGCCTCGGTACGGGCCGCCATCACTCCGAGACCAGGGCCAGGGCCGCCGCCGCTTCGACCGGCTCCTCGCGCTCGACGTGGTGCGGGATGAGCAGGGTGGTCCCGGCCGCCACCAGCATGACCGCCGCTGAAATCACGAAGGCCAGGATGTAGCCGTGCTCGGCCGGCACTCCGTTGGCCAGCAGCGTGCTCACCACGACGCTGGTGGCCACGCCGGCGCCGACGGCCGCGCCGATATTGCGGATGTTGGTGTTCATGCCGCTGGCGATCCCGGTCTGGGACTGCGAGACCGCCGCCACCACCAGGTTGGCCATGGCGGCGAAGCCCATGGCGATGCCGATCCCCAGCAGCCCCGAGGAGATGAGCACGTCGTAGGTGTGGCCGTGCCAGATGGCCAGCTCGACGTAGGCCGCGGCCGAGAAGAAGCAGGCCAGCAGCAGCACCCGCCGGCTCCCGAAGCGACCCGAGAGGCGACCGGTCAGCGGGGCCACCAGCAACATGGCCACGGCGAAGGGCAGGAGGTCCAGACCGGACTGGGTGACCGACGCCCCGAAGCCGTAGCCGTCGTGCCGCGGCGTCTCGACGAATTGGGGCACTGAGGTGAACATGACGTACATGCCGAATCCGAACAGGAGAGCGGCCAGGTTGGTCGTCCAGACCTCGGGGATCCGCATCATCTTCATGTCGACCAGGGGCGAGCGGGAACGGCTCTCCGATCGCATCCAGGCCCCGATGAGCACCACGGCCAGGACGAAGAGGCCGATGATCCGGATGTCACCCCAGCCGTAGACCGGGCCCTCGGAGACGGCGACCAGACCGGCCACCAGCCAGCCCGACATGAGGAGCGCCCCCACGGCGTTGATGCGGCCGGGCGTGCGGATGGGTGACTCGGGGATGAACTTCACCGTGGCCACGCCCGAGACCAGGCAGAGCACGAGCGGGGCCCAGAAGAGCCAGTGGTAGTCGAGGTGCGTCAGGATCGGCCCGGACAGCACGATCCCCAATCCGGCGCCCACCCCGAGAATGGCGGAGAGGACGCCGATGGCTCCCACCACCCGCTGGCGCGGGAACTCGTCGCGCACGATGCCGAAGGCCAGCGGGAAGGTGGCCCCGCCCGCCCCCTGGATGACCCGGCCCAGCAGCATGACGGGCAGCGTGGTGGCCAGGGCGCTGACCAGCGTGCCGACGGAGAGCACCACCAGGACGGCCAGCAGCACCTTCTCCTTGCCGAACATGTCGCCGACCCGGCCCAGGATGGGGGTGGCGATGGCCGCGCTGAGCAGGTAGCCGGTCAGCAACCAGGCCACGCCGTTGGCTGAGGAGTGCAGCGAGTGCTCCAGCGCGGGTAGGGCCGGGATGACCAACGACTGCAGGAGGCTGTACGACATGGCGGCCAGGGCCAGGACGGCAAAGGTCACCTGGTAGTGCACCCGCTTCTCTGCCACCGCCATCGACCGCTCCGCCTTCGTGCTCCGGGGCCGGCCGTGCACCGCCCGGCCCCAACTCTAGCGGGAAAGCGGAACCAGTCATTCCGCTTTGGGCGGCGCCTTCGGTCAGGCCCGGGGGCGCCCAGGGGACCAAGTAGGGTCGCACCCCGATGGGGCGGCACGAGACGACACCGAGGGGTGCGCATGGCTCACCGAGGGGTGCGCATGGCTCACGAGGGGTGCGCATGGCTAAAGGGCGCGGGGCCAAGCTCATCAGGGCGCTCGGGACCCTGGACGATCTCAACCGCCGGGTGGACGATCTCGTGGCCAACCAGGCCGCCCTGGCCTATGCGTTGGCCAACACCACCCTGGCCGATTTCTCAGCGCCCTGCGCCGATGACCCCCTGTCCTCCCGGGTCTGCCGGCAGGCCGACTGCGGCCTGGAGTACGCGCAGTGGCTCGAGCGCCTGGACGAGCCTCGCACGGTGGCCCGCAAGGAGTGGGAGCACGCGGCCATCTGCCGGGCGCTGGAGGCGACCGGCATGCTGGCCGAGGGCAAGCGGGGGCTGGGCTTCGCCGTGGGCAAGGAGCCCCTGGTGGCCGCGTTCGCCGCCCGCGGGGTCGACCTGGTGGCCACCGACCTGGCCGTCGAGGACCCCCGGGCGGCCAAGTGGGCCTCGACCAACCAGCATTCGTTGAGCCTGGACGGGCTGCGCCACCCGACCGTCTGTTCCGACCAGGCGCTCACCGAGCACGTGTCGGTCCGGGCCACCGACATGAACGAAATCGGCCGCGACCTGGTCGGCTTCGACTTCGTCTGGTCGGCCTGTGCCTTCGAGCATCTCGGATCCATTGAGGCCGGTCTGGCCTTCGTCGAGCGCGCCATGGACTGCCTGGTGCCCGGCGGCATCGCCGTGCACACTACCGAGTTCAACCTCGACAGCGACGCTGACACCGTGCTCGAGGGAGACACGGTCCTGTTCCGCCACCGCGACCTGGCCACCTTGGCCGAGCGGCTGGCCCGAAAGGGCCATCAGATGTCGCCCCTCGTCCGGGGCGAGCGCTCCGGCGTCTACGACTACCTCATTGACGTGAGTCCCCACCACTTCGGCACGCTGGTCGTGCGCATGGAGGGCTACCGGATCACCTCGGCCGTCATTGTGGTGCGCGCCAACGCGACCAGCACCTAGTCCGGCGGGTTACCAGGCGTAGGCCTCGGGCGACGTCTTGTAACCCGGGAAGAGCTCGTCCAGTCGGGCCAGCACCTTCTCGTCCAGGGTGAGATCGACCGCCCGTACGGCACCGGTGAAGTGGTCGGCCAATCGGGGCCCGATGATGGGCGCCGTCACCTCGGGCCGGCTGAGCAACCAGGCCAGGGCCACCGTGGCCGGCTCCTCCCCCACTTCGGCGCACAGGTCCTCGTACTGCTCGAGCTGGGGCCGGCGGCGCTCGATCTCCTCGGCTGCCCGACCGGCGTAGCGGCGACTGCCGTCGCGCTCCTTGCGCACCACGCCCCCGAGCAGTCCGCCGTTGAGCGGTGACCACGGGATGACCCCCAGCCCGTACGCCGCGGCGGCCGGCAGCACCTCCATCTCGACCTTGCGGGCTAGCAGGTTGTAGATCGACTGCTCGCTGACCAGCCCCATGAAGTGGCGCTCGGCCGCCGCCGCCTGGGCCTGGGCGATGTGCCAGCCGGCGAAGTTCGAGGACCCGACGTAGAGGATCTTGCCCTGGTGGCGCAGGACCTCCATGGCCTCCCAGATCTCATCCCAGCCGGTGCCCCGGTCGATGTGGTGCATCTGGTAGAGGTCGATGTAGTCCGTCTGCAACCGGCGCAGCGAGGCGTCGCAGGCCCGGCGGATGTTGAGGGCGGACAGGCGTCCCTCGTTGGGCCACTCCCCCATGTCGCCGTAGAGCTTGGTGGCCAAGACCGTCTTCTCGCGCCGCTCTCCGCCCTGGGCGAACCAGCGGCCCACGATCTCCTCGGTGGCCCCCCGCCCCTTGGAGCGGCCGTAGACGTTGGCCGAGTCGAAGAAGTTGATGCCCTCCTCATGAGCCTTGTCCATGATCTCAAACGAGGTCGGCTCATCGGTCTCCGGCCCGAAATTCATGGTGCCCAGGCAGAGGCGGCTGACACGGAGACCGGTACGTCCGAGGTGGGTGTAGTGCATACCGACGACGTTACAGGGACCCGGCGCCGTCGCTCTCGGTCGAACACCCCATGCGCTAGGTTGAACCCCCGTGTGGCGCACGCAGGTATCGCCCGCACCGCAAGATTCGACCTGGCCGGAGCGTCGCCCATGCCCGAACTGATCACCAACGAGGGCCGCGCCGCAGGTGACGGTCACAAGATGGCCCGACTCCAGGTGTTGCGGGCGTTTGCGGCCTTTTCGGTGGTGGCTTATCACTTGACGGTCCGGGGCCAGAGCCTGCTCGGCCATGGGTTCTTCGGGGGCATCTTCGACTTGAGCGGCGCCGGCGTCGACCTCTTCTTCGTCCTCAGCGGGTTCATCATCTTCACCATCCACCGTTCCGATATCGGGTCCCCGAACCGAGCGGGCCGGTATCTCAAGAAGCGAATCATCCGCATCTACCCGATCTACTGGATCGTCACGCTGGTAGCCCTGCCGGTGTACCTGGCCGGCTACGGAGTCGGCTCAAAGCGCGACCTGGCCGTCATCCTCAAATCGCTGATCCTGTTCCCGCAGAGCCCGGGAAAGTTTCCGGTGGTCAACGTGGCGTGGACCCTCAGCTTCGAGATGTTCTTCTATCTGATGTTCTGGCTCCTCATCCGGTTTCGCTCACAACTCATCGCGCTGCTCTGGGTGGCCTGGCTCGTGCCGTGCGCGGTGTTCCTCTTCCTCAAACTCACCGACCTGTGGCAGCCGCCCGGGAATCTTTTGTTCACCTTTGTCTTCAGCGAACGCAACCTGGAATTTGCCCTGGGCTGTCTGGTGGCCTGGCTGATCGGCCGGGTGGTGGTGCCGGCACCGCGCCTGTTCCTCCTGGCCGGGCTGGCCGCCTTCCTCGGGTTGGCCTTCAGCGCCTCGCTGGCGCACGGCTTCGTACCCCTCCAGGACAACTCGGTGGCCCTCTTCGCCATCCCCTCCGTTCTCATGGTGCTCGGTGCCGCGGCAGCTGATCTCGGGTCACGCCGAGCGCCGCCGCGGCCGTTGGTGTATCTCGGGGATGCGTCGTACACCCTCTACCTCATCCATTTCGGATTCATCACCGCGGCCTTCCTGGCCTTCCGGCACCTCGGCCTGGGCGGATCCGACCTCTTCGCACCCGAGGCCATCGTGACGGGAGCGGCGGCCGGCGTGGCCGCCTGCCTGATCTATCGCTACGTGGAGAAGCCCATGCTGGACTCCCTGCGGCGGCGCTTCATCCCGAGCCAATTGGCGGCCCCCGCCGGGGCGACGGATACGGTAGCCACACCACTTTCTACGAAGGACGGACTCTGATGGCGAAGCAGGTACCGCTGGTCGACTACTTGGCCCTGGGCGACGATCCGCACCTGGTGGCGCACGAGTGCACCTCGTGCGGCGCCCGCTTCTTCGACCGCCGCAACGCCTGCGCCAGCTGCGAGGGCACCGGGTTCACCCCGGTCGCCATCTCGACCTCGGGCGAGGTGCGGGCCTTCACCATCGTGGCCTTCGCCGCCCCCGCCGCCCCCGGCGTCCCTGTGCCCTATGTGGCCGCCCTGGTGGACTGCGGCGGCACCAGCGTGCGGGCCAACCTGATCAACGTCGAGCCCGACCCCGAACACGTGACCCTGGGCATGAAAGTCCGGCTGGCCACCGAGGTCATCGGGACCGATGACGAAGGTACCGAAGCGATCGGGTTCGGCTTCGAACCCTTGGGAGGTTGAACCATGGCAACTGACGACCTGTGGATCCTGGGCATCCACATGACGAAATTCGGCAAGCACCCCGACCTCGACCTGGTCGACCTGGCCGCCGAGGCCGTCTCGGGCGCGCTGGCTGACGGCGGGGTGACCATGAAGGACATGGGGGTCATTGGAGCTGGCAACCTGATGGCGGCCAACGCCGGCATCGGCCAGCAATTGCAGAAGCAATTGGGCCAGACCGGCATCCCCGTCTACAACGTGGCCAACGCCTGCGCCACCGGGGCGACGGCCCTGCGAGTGGCGGCGATGGCGGTCAAGGCGGGCGAGTGCGACATGGGCCTGGCCTTCGGGGTGGAGAAGCTCTCCGGGGCTGGCCTGCTCTCGGGCGGTAGCCGCAAGAGCGATTCGACCACCTGGCAGCCCTCGGGCCGTTACGGCGCCGTGGCCCCGGTCGACGGGCGCATCGGCACCGAGATCATGCCCGGCGTCTTCGCCCAGATCGGCATGGAGTACGGCCACAAGTACGGCGGGACCAGCTTTGAGCTCTTCGCCAAGATCTCCGAGAAGAACCACTCCCACTCGACGCTCAACCCACTGGCCGCCTACAGCAAGGCCATGAGCCTGGAGCAGATCATGGGCGACGTCATGATCGCCTACCCCAACACGCGGCCGATGTGCTCGGCCAACTGCGATGGGGCGGCGGCGGCCGTGGTGGTGAGCGGGTCCAAGCTCAAGACGCTCTCGTTGGAGCAGCAACGGCGGGCGGTCAAGATTTCCGCCTCCATCCTGACCACCGACCCGTGGGAGGAGTCCTGCCAGATCCTGCCCGATGTCAACACCCTCACCCGCAACGCGGCCAACCAGGCCTACGAGCAGGCCGGCGTCGGGCCGTCCGACCTCGACCTGGTGGAGCTGCACGACTGCTTCGCCACCGCCGAATTGGTGCACTACGACAACCTGATGCTGTGCGAGCAGGGCGGGGCGGTCGACTTCTTCAACTCGGGCGCCACCTGGCGCACCGGCTCCACCCCGGTCAACGTCTCGGGCGGGCTCGAGTCCAAGGGCCACCCCATTGCCGCCACCGGCATCGCCAACGTCTGGGAGGTGGCCACCCACCTCCGCGGCGAGGCGGGCGACCGTCAGATTGAGGGGGCCAAGGTCGGCCTGACCCACGTCATCGGCCTGGGCTCGGCCTGCGGCGTCCACATCCTGGAGAAGTCGGCGGCCTGACCTCTCACTTTCCGACCCTGGGGCTTATGGCCGGGCCGAGACCAGCGGCACCGGGCGGGCCATGCTCCAGCTGAACGTGTCCTCGAACTCGCTGGCGTCGAGCCGGGTGGACAGGTCGTCGACCGTCGGGCCGACCCGATCGGCCACGGTCTGCAGGAGCGCCTCATCGAAGCCCCAGAGCTTGATGGCATTGAGTCCCAGCATCTTGCGGATGTCGTCTTCGGGCATTCCGCCGAAGATGTTCGCCAAGATCTGGCGATGCACCGGCGCCGCCCCTTCCAGGTGGGGATAGTCGGCGCCCCACATGAGTCGATCCAGGCCGACCTCGTGGCGCATCTCAGCCTCGTAGCGCTTCATGAGCGAGCCGCCGAGGTGCACGTGGCGCTCGAAGTAGTCCCGGGGCCGCATGTTGAGATACGACCGCACCGGCGCCCCGCCGTGGGTGTCGAAGAATCCCTCCATGTCGCGGATCAGCGAGGGGAGCCACTGCACGCCGTTCTCGGTGACCACCACCTGGAGGTCGGGATGGCGATCGAACACGCCGCCGAAGATCATGAACCACAGCGGCCGGCGGGTGAAGACGAAGACCTCGTAGAGGCCGAGCATGCCGCCGTGCTTGGCGTCGTAGAGGAACTTGGTGTCGGTGGCCGCCCCCGAGGCGCCGGTGTGCAGGTTGACCACCATCTGGTGCTCCTCGCAGGCGCTCCAGAAGGGCTCGTAGTACTCGTCGGCGTACCCGGGCAGTCCCGAGGTGACCGACATGGCGGGCAACATGACTCCTCCGAAGATTCCGTGTTCACGAGCCCAGGCCACCTCTTCGACGGCCCGGTCCATGTCGTGGAAGTCGATCGGCATGCAGCCGGCCCGCCGCCCCGGGGCGGCGGCGCAGAACTCGGCCAACCAGCGCATGTACCCGTGCAGGGCCGGCCACACCGCATCCAGGTTCTTCGAGGCGTGCCCGCCGAGGTACATGGCCGGGGACAGCCCACCGGCCAGGACCGGCCCGGGCAGGGTGACCTCGGCGTGGATGCCCTGCTCCTCGAGCACCGCCAGTCGTCGACCGTCCCCGTCACCGGGCACCACCCAGTCCGCCCCGTAGTGGGCCAGCCACGGCTCGGCGGCGACCGTGTCGACCCCCATCCCGGCCAGGCGGCGGGCCGCCGTGGCCCGGACCGGGTCGGATTCGTCGACTTCGCCCGGGTCGTAACCCCCGAACATGGAGATGGCCAGCGACGACATGTCGCCGAACGCCGCCACCGCCTCGCGCTGGCCGGGGTCGACGTAGGACAGGAAGTGGTCCAGGCTGTCGGGCGACGCGTGCATGTCGGCCGACACCACGACGTAGGGCCGGCCGCTGCCGGCCGACCTGGTCACGTGCTCACTCACACCAATTGCCTCCCGCCCTCGGGCGCCCTCGGGCCCCCCGGCCCTGGTCCCAGACCCTACCGCCCGCTCTGGTGGACCTCCCCGGCGGCCCGCTCCCCGATGGCCGCCCGCACCAGTCGGTTGACGCGGCCCGCGTCCTTCCATACCCTGGGGTATGTAACAACGACCGAGAGGTGGGGGCCATGACATCGACCGACAGCCTGAGCACGAGTGAAGCCGGACTCGTCTTCATCGACCCGGGGGCCTACGCCGACGAAGCCCGTTTTCACCAGGCGACCACCCTGTTGCGCCGGGAATCACCGGTGCACTGGGTGCAAGGCCCGGGCTACCGGCCGTTCTGGGCCCTGACCCGGCACGCCGACGTCATGGAGGTGGAGCGGGACAACCACCGCTTCCTCAGCGCCCCCCGCCCGCTGCTGGCCACTGAGGCGGCCGAGCAACTCGCCATTGAGAAGGGCGAGGTGCTGCGCACCCTCATCCACATGGACGAGCCGGATCACAAGGCCTACCGGGCGGTCGCGGCCACCTGGTTCCAGCCCAACAGCCTGCGCCGGTTGGAGGAGCGCATGAACGAGCTGGCCGTGCGCTTCGTCGACCGCATGGCCGAGCTCGGCTCGGACTGTGACTTCGTGCGCGACGTGGCCGTGCACTACCCGCTCTACGTCATCCTCTCCTTGCTCGGCTTGCCCGAGAGCGACTTCGACCGCATGCTGATGCTGACCCAGCAGCTCTTCGGTGGGGACGATCCCGAGCTGCAGCGCTCGACCGACCTGGAGGAGCAGTTCACCGTGCTGCTCGACTTCTTCAACTACTTCACCGAGCTCACCGCCTCCCGCCGTGAGCACCCGACCGAGGACCTGGCCTCGGCGCTGGCCAACGCCACCATCGACGGGGCTTACATACCCGACATGGATCTGGCGTCGTACTACGTGATCATCGCCACCGCCGGCCACGACACCACCAGTTCGACCATCGCGGGCGGTCTCTACGCCCTGCTGCAACACCCCGCCGAGTTGGCCCGGCTGCAAGGTGACCTGGAACTGCTGCCCAGCGCGGTCGAGGAGATGATCCGCTGGGTCACCCCGGTCAAGGAGTTCATGCGCACAGCGTCCGAGGATGCCGTGGTGGGCGGCACTCAGGTCGCGGCCGGGGACTCGCTGTATCTGGCCTACCTCTCAGCCAACCGGGATGAGGACGTGTTCGACGACCCGTTCCGCTTCGACGTGGGCCGCCAGCCCAACAAGCATCTGGCCTTCGGCTTCGGCCCCCACTTCTGCCTGGGCGCCCAGCTGGCCCGCCTGGAGACCCGGGCGCTCTTCGCCGAGCTCCTGCCCCGGCTCGAGAGCATTGAGCTGGCCGGGACCCCCACCTCCTCGGCCACGGTGTTCGTGGGCGGCCTCAAGACACTGCCGGTCCACTACACCATCCGCCCGGGGTAGTGCCCCCGGAGGGCCTGACCCGGCAGGCCTACTTCAGCGCCGCGTTTGATCTCCTGGCCGAGCGGGGCCACGGGGGCCTGACCATTGCCGCCTTGGGTCAACGGCTCGGCGTGACCAAGGGGTCCTTTTACCACCACTTCAGGGACTTCTCGGAGTTCGTCGACGCGTTGCTCGCCTACTGGGCCGCCGAGCACGCCACCAATCTCATCGCGCTCTCCGCCTCGGTGCCCGACGCCCATGAGCGCTTCGACGTGCTGCTGGGGATCGCCGTCGGCCTCCCGCACGGGGCGGAAGCGGCCATCAGGGCGTGGAGTTGGAGCAACGCGGCCGTCGAGGCGACCCAGCGCCAGGTGGACCAGGCCCGGCTGACTCACCTGATCCAGGCGGGCCGGGACGCCGGACTGGACCCGGACCGGGCCCGACTGATGGCCACCATTTCCATGAGCGTGCTGGTGGGGCTCCAGCAACTCGAACGGCCGGCCGATCCCCGGCTGGTCGAGCAGGTCTTCTCAGAACTGCGAGCCTGGACGCTGGCGGCCGCGCTGCCCTAACCGCGGGGCGCGGACCGCGATCGGCGGACCGTGATCGGCGCTAAGAGGCCGGCGTGATGGTGACGCCGTACGCGTTCTGCGAGCCGAACGAAGGAATCACGATGGTGGCCTGGCCGTTGATGACGGGGACCGTCGTGATGGTTGGTACCGGCTGGCTGACCGCGCCACCGATCCCGGGGAACAGCGCCAGGGAGACCTTCACCGATGAGGCGGCCCACGACGAGGGCACCGCCACCGTCATCGCGACGCTCTGGGCGGCCGGGTTGCCGGGCTTGCCTTGTATGTCATGGCGCCCGACCAGCATCATCAGCGTGCGGGTCGACGAGTTGGCCGTGGCGAACCCGCTGATCTGCTCTTCCGATGAGGTCACCGGAACGCTGTTGCCCTCCATCTGGGCGTAGTAGAGGTACGGCCAGTACACGGCGCTCGGCGACAGCGCCGAGCCCGACTGCACGAAGAGGTCGTCGAGCATGTTGTTGCACCCGAGGTTGGGCGTACACGAACGATCGGCCTGATCGACCCCGGCCGCCTCCAGGGCGGCGATGTCGCCGACGACCCAGCCGGTCAGGTCCTCGTTGTTGACCGAACCGGTGGGGGGCACGAAGCCGCCGTACTCATTGATGAAGATCTTGGCTCCGCTGAACTGCGGGTACTGCGCCAGCAACGCCCTGAACCGGGCCACGTGGGCCTGAATGTCCTGCGGCTGTGCGTTGAAGTCGGTCGCGGCCCCGGAAGCGATGATCTCGTGCCACGAGAAGGCGTTGCAGTCGATGCCGTTGGCAGCGGCAAAGGCCAGGAACGTCGAGAAATCAAGCAACTCGTTGCTGACGGCCGTCTCGCCCGGGTAGTCCTCGTAGCTGGTGAGGCTGGGGCAGACCACCTGCGCCTGAGGGTCAGTTGCCTTGACATCGTTGTAGGTGTGGAGCAGCCACTGCTCCTCGTCGGCCAGGGTGATGGCCGCCGCGTCGTCGTAGTCGAAGTAGGTGTCATTCTGATTCGTCGTTCCCGGTGGCTCGTTGACCAGATCCCAGTAGTTGACGGTCCGCCCGCTGGCTTCGACGGTCTGCACGGCCGCACTGATGGACTGGTCGTACAGCGGCCAGTTCGCCCACGGTGTCTCGGCCCCCCCATAAGGAGTGCCGTCGTTTTCCAGACCGCACAGGAAAAGGCTCGGGCACTCGCGGTACGGCAGGTACGTCTCTTCGTACCAGTTGGCGGACAACACCGCGGTCACCGATGCCTGCGGAGCGACCGACTTGACCAGGTCGTAGTCCTGGTAGCCGACGCAGTCGCCCGAGGAACAAAGGGGAGGACCCAGCGCCGTCCGCCAGGATTGGGGATTGAGGGGTGTGACCAATGATGCTGGCGTGGTCGGCAGCACGCCGAGCAGGAAGCCCGAGGCCACGTGGTTGGTCGCCGTCCCCGGATCGTTGCCGTCCACCGACAGACACACGTTGGCCGCGGCGCAGCCCGACTGCACCGTCACGGCGTTGCTGGTGGTGGCCGGTGAAAAGCCGGTCGCCGTTCCCGCCTGCACCGTGAAGGTGTAGGCATCCCCGATCATCAGCCCGGGCACCCACATGGTCGAGCACAACGGTGTGGTGCAGGTCTCCTGCCCCACCTGGGTGCCGCTCTGGTACGCGGTGAGCATGGCCCGGTCGGGCGCGGGACCCGAGGAGGCCAGCGTCCAGGTGACCGTGACCATGGTCGAGGTGGTCGAAGCGGTCGCCGTCACGCTCACCGGCGCCAAGGGCACGGTGGGGTCGGGGCTGGGCGTGATCGTGGAGATACAGCCACCAGCCAAGGTCATCACGGACATGACGCACACCCGGCCAACCCAGGGGCTCAGCAAATTCACGCGCGACCTCCGTCAGCCGAAATAGCCAGTGCGCACCCTATCCGATGGTTAACGCCTGTTAAGGGATGCCGCTAAGGCATGCCCGGTTGCCACGACTTCGAAACCTCGTGTGTGACATGGAGATGAACTCGAAATCTCGCGGCGTCACGTGAGCCCGCACACGCCTCTCCAACGAGCGTTCAATGGGGCGGTGGGCGGACTGAGGGCCCGGTCGTTCACGAGGGCAGCGCAGCCTCCGCCTTCGGGCGACGTTCGCCGGTGGCGCGCCCGGAGCGGTGCACCGTCTGTTCGTCGGTGCCCAGGTAACTGGCGACCACGCGGGCGTCGGCCAGCACGGTGGAGGGGTCCCCCTCGGCAATGACCGCACCCAGCTCCAGTGCGATGAGGCGATCACACAGGCTCGACATCAGGGTCATGTCGTGTTCAATGACCAGCAGGGCACAGCCCGTGTCCTGGGCCACCTGTCGCAGCAGTGGCCCGAGGGCCTCGGTCTCGGCCTGGGCCACGCCGCCCGATGGCTCATCGAGCAGGAGCACGGCGGGACGCTGGGCCATGACGCAGGCCAGCTCGACGATGCGACGGGTGCCGGTCGACAGCTCCCCGATGGCGCGCTGGCGGTAGCTGTCGAGCCCGAGCTGGTCGATGAGCTCAGCGACGAGGGCGGCCGCGGCCGCCTCGGCGTCGGTGGAGGCCGGCAACCGAAAGGCCGCCGCGAACGGCTCCCGGCTGGCCAGATGTTGTTCCAGGGCCACCGTGATCGTCTCGGTGACCGAGAGCGTCGGGTAGAGCCGTGCCTCTTGGAAGGAGCGACCGAGGCCGGCCACGGCCCGCCGGTACGGCGGGAGGTCCGTCACCCGGCGGCCACCGACGAAAAGCTGCCCGCGGTCGGGCACCAGGAATCCCGAGATGACGTCGAACAGGGTCGTCTTGCCCGCCCCGTTGTGGCCGATGAGGCCGACGATCTCGTGCGGCTGCACGACCAGGTCGACGCCGTCCACCGCGGTGATCCCACCGAAGCGCTTGGTCAGGCCGTGACATTCGAGCGCCGGTGCCGGCGGGACCACTGGCGGATCCTCCAGCACGGCTACCGCTGGCACGGGCGCCGCGACGGCCGCCGCTTTCGCCGGGCCGCCGTCACCCTCGCCGTAGTCGCCTCCGATGAACACGGCGCGGAGGAGGTCGGGCCGCTCGAGGAGGTCGGCGCTGGCCCCGGAGAAGCGGACCGTTCCCTTCTCCAAGAAGGTGGCCTTCTCGGCCACCAGGAGCGCCACGTTGACCGACTGCTCCACGATCAGCACGGTGGTGCCCTGCCGGTGGATGTCGCGCACCGCGTCGATGAGCCGGGCCACCACGGTGGGGGCCAGTCCGAGAGAGAGCTCGTCAATGCAGAGCAGCTGGGGGCGGACCAGGAAGGCCATGGCCAGGGACAGCATCTGCTGCTCCCCGCCCGAGAGGTTCCCGGCCGCCACCTCGGACCGCTCGACCAGCACCGGGAACAGCTCGAGCGCCCGGGCCCGGGCGGCGTCGGCCTCAGCCCGGTGGCGGCGGATCGGCCACGAGGCCACCCGGAGGTTGTCGTGGACACTGAGGGAGGGGAAGATGCCGCGGCCCCCGGGCATCATGGTCAACCCGCTGCGGGCGATCGACTCGGTGCTGGCCCCCGTGATATCGGTCCCGCCGAACTGCACCAGGCCCGACGAGGCCGGCAGCAGCCCGGTGATGGTCTTGAGCAGGCTGGACTTGCCCGCGCCGTTGGTGCCCAGGAGAGCGACCATCTCGCCCCGGCGGATGGTCAGGTCGATGCCGAAGAGAACCTGCAGCGATCCGTAGGCCGCATTGACGTCATGGCATCTCAGCAGGACGTCGTCCCCCACCGCCGTCGCCATGGTCGCCGCCACCGGAGCTGCCGCTGTCGTGCTCCCCGCCGCCCCGCCCACCACCGGCGTCGCCTCGAATCCCCGGTCACCCCAGACCGAGGTGGGCAGGCCGCGCCGGCGGGCGATGAGGCTCAGCACGTGATCGCGCCCCCAGGCAAAGGCGCCGGCCAGCCCGCTCGGGAAGAACATGAGCAGGACGACCATCCCCAGGCCGGTGAGCACCAGCTGGGCGTCCGGGAAGGCGATGCCCAGCCACTCGATCAGGGCCACGCCGCACAGGGCCCCCGAAATGGAGCCCAGGCCTCCGATGACCGCCATAGAGAAGACCAGGATGCTGTCCGACGGCGGGAAGGTCTGGTAGCCCACCCCGCCCAGGATCACCACGTAGAGGCCACCGGCCACCCCGGCGATCATGCCGGCCAGGGCGAAGGCGCCCAGGCGGACCCGGGTGCTCGGCACGCCGGCCGCTTCGGCGGCGCGCAGGTTGTCCCGGGTGGCGATCACGGCCCGGCCCGCACGCGCCTGACGGATCCCCTGCGTGAGCACAATGACGAAGAGCAGGACACCCAGGCACAGGAAGTAGAGGTCACTCTCGTTGTGGAGGTTGAACCGTTTCCACAGCGCCGGGCGCAGCACGCTGGCGGGCAGGAAGCGGGGGAAGTTGGTCGGGTTGAAGAAGAAGTCGTTCGCCGCGATGGCGAAAGCCATCGTGGTCACGGCCAGGTACATCCCCCGCACCCGCAGCGCCGGCAGCCCGAGTACCAGGGCGATGGCGGCCCCGGCCAGGCCGGCCGCACCCAGCGAGAGGAAGAGGTCGGTGTTGGTGTGCATGATCAGGTTGCCCGCCGCCACCGCCCCCACCCCGACCAGGGCCTGCTGGCCCAGGCTGATGGTGCCGCCCCACCCGCTCAGCACGACCAGCGAGACTGCGCCCAGCCCGAAGACGATGCCCACGCTGACCTCATCGAGGTTCGAGGCCTGCAGGAGCAGGGGCAGCGTCAGGGCGACGGCGGCCACGACGACCAGGCCGCTCAGCCGCAGGGCGCGCACCTCGGGCAGGGCGCGCAGGGCGGCCGGGATGGCCCGGGCGGCACTGCCGGCGGTCCACGAGGATTCGTCAGCCGCTTCGGCCCGGCTGCTGGAGCGGTGTTGCAGCAGCAGGGCGGCCAGGACGACGACCAGGAAGATCGGCGTCTCGATCGACTGTTTGGAGATGTTGAGGCGGACCAGTTCCTCCATCACCCCCAGCCCGACGGCGGCGGCGAAGGCGACCCACAACGACTCCATGCGGGCCACCACGGCCGCCACCAGTGGCACCAGGAGGAGTTCGGGACCGGCCGCCACACTGAGCGGCACACCGGCCGAGGGCGCCTGCAACGTCACGGCCAGGGCGGCGATGACGCCGCTCATCACCCACACCACCAGCAACAGCCGGCGGGCCGGGATCCCGAGGAGGCGGACGCGATCGGCGTTGTCGGCGATGGCCCGCACGGCCCGGCCGGCGTCGGTCCCCAGCAGGAACCACGACACCAGCGCCACCACCACCGGCACGGCGACGATGACGACCAGGTCGTTACCGGTGAAGACGACCGGGTTCACCTCGAAGTGCAGCGAGCTCAGCGGGGTGCGGAAACTCGTGATGAGGGTGGGGCCGTGCAGCCACTTGGGCAGCAGGAAGGCGAGCCCGCCGAAGAGCTGGGTCAGGCCGATGGTGAAGAGGGTCAGCATCATGCGCGGGGCCTTGGCGAAGCGCCAGTTGACCAGCAGGCCCACGCCCCCGCCGACCACGGCGCCGATGAGCAGGGCCACCAGGACGGCCAGCGGCCACGGCCAGTGGTGGCCCAGGAAGAGGGAGGCGCCGGCGGCGGCGGCCACGCCGCCCATGGCGCCGTAGGCGAAGTTGATGGCCCGGGTGAGGCGGTAGAGCAGCACCAGGCCGATGGCCAGCAGCCCGTTGAGGCTGCCGTAGATCACCCCGTAGAGCACCGAGCCCAGCGGCACCTCGTGGGGCACGACGGCGGTCAGGACGAGCAGGGTGGCCACCACCACGGCGGTGGCCACCAGGCCCCGACGTTGGCCGATCACTGCACCCCGTTGGGGAACACCGGCGCCGGGCCGGCCGGCACCGTGCTGGCGCTGTACCAGGTGGTGCCGTCCACCCAGGAGCCCTTCTCGTTGTCGAAGGCCGAGACCACGTTGGGGTTCCACCACTGGTACCGGTACTGGTGCTGAGGCGTGAAGGTCCCGCTACCGTTCTCGTTGAAGGACCAGGGCCCGTACTCGCCGTCGCCGCCGGCGTAGTTGAACAGGCCGTGCTCAAAGGTGGTCGGGCTCAGATTGGGACCGGCCTGCTCAATGCCCAGGGCCAGGATGTAGAGGTCCTCGTAGAGCAGATCGACCTCGTGGGCCGGCGCGTTGTTGGGGTCGACCGACTTGGCGGCGAAGTAGCCGAGCGAGGAGCCGTAGGCCGGCGCGTTCCCGTTGTTGGTGATGCCGGCCGCGTGTGACCACACGCTCTGGTCGAAGAGCTGGGCCACCAGGTCCTCATCGGTGAAGGCGGCGCCGATGTTGACGATCTCGGGCTCGTAGTTGGACGTATCGAGGTCGCTGGTCAGATAGGCCAGCGTGATCGGGTCGCACCCGCACCCAAGCGTCGTGATCTTGTCGTTGATGATCTGCTGGGCGATGCTGCCGGCCTCCGATGACAGCTGCGAGAGGTCGAGGGTGTACGACAGGTTGGCCACCACCGGATGCCCGGCCGCCGACAGCGCGCCGGTCACCTGGCTCACGCACTGCTGGTACACCGGGTTGTCCGGGGCCAGGATGGCGATGCGCCGGGGCTGCCCGTTGTTGACCCCGGTCCCGGCGTAGGTCACATTCTGCGGCACCACCTGCTTGACCATGATGGAGGCTGACTCGTTGCCCAGATCGGTGCAGTTGGGGAAGAAGCTCCAGGCGTAGGGCGCTTGCGAGGCGAACCACTGCGAGGACATGTAGGGGGCGCCGATGTTGACGACATGCTGGGCCGAGAGGGCCTCGGCGTAGGGCTGGGACAGCGCGGTGACGTCGGCGAAGGCACCGAGCTGCTGCGATGCGCTGATGGCGTCCGCCTGCGCCTGGGCCTGCCCGGCATCGGTGACTTCGTTGACCAGGGACCCCTGTCCGTTGAAGAACTTGAGGACGATCTTGCGCCCGTAGAACTGGAACTTGTCGTTGAAGTAGGTGACCAGGTCCTGGGTCGTGCGCTCCACGTCGGCCGCGGTGTCGCTGAACTGGGCGCTGTTGTACTTCCCGGCGATCTGCTGAATGGCCTCGTCCGCCGTTTGGATGCCCCCGGCCGGGAGGCGGGCGCTGACCACGATCTGATTGGCCGTGACGCCCCGGGAGGTGGCCCCGCCGTTGTTCCCCGAGAACGACACGCAGGCCGGGGCGTAGGGGTCACCGGCCACCTGCTTTCCCGAACAGCCAGTCACCGTGCCCGGCGCCGTGGCCGCCTTGGTCGAGGGTCCACCGTTTTGCAGCGTGCCGCCGGCAGCACCGCCGGCCGCGCCCGGCGCCCCTGTCCCGGCCGGCACCGTGGTCGTGGCGCCACTGGCTGGGGCCCCGGTCGGCGACCCCACCTTGGTGCTGGCCCCTCCCCCGCCACCGGTCGAGGCGCTGACGTTCGCCTCGGGCGCGATGGAGGGCACCAGCAGCGCCATGAGGAGGAAGCCGCCGGCGATCACCACGGCCGGCCCGTAGCCGCGCAGCAGGCGTCGATCGGGGGCCGAGTACTTGGCCAACCGCGGTTCCTTCACTGCTGCACCGTCACCCACGTCGGCTCCGTCACCTGCATCCACACCGTCGCTCATGTCAGCGCCTCCTTGGCGGGGTCAGGGCGGCCGCGTCGACGGCTTCGACGGCCCCGCACCGTGTCGGCCAGGAACAGGGCGGCGCCGGCCGCGACGGCGACGATGCCGACGATGGCCGCATCACCCGACCAGCAACCCGGTTGGCCGGCCGGGCTGGTCGTCTGGCAGTGGGTGGCCGACGTCAGGGTGGCCGGCGCCGCGGCCTGGGCCGGCGTGGTGGTGGTGCTGGTCGAACCGCCGGTCGCCCCACCTCCGCTGGCGATCCCGCCGCCGGCCGCACCCGGCAGTGCGCCACCGAAGCTACCGCTACCGATCCCGCCTGCACCCAACGAGCTCGGGGGTAGCGCGCCGTCCGGCGTGGTGGCGTCTCCCGCCCCGAACGGGTTGGTGAAGTCGGTCGGGGCCAGCGTGTCGGCCGTGGTGCCGCCCAGGTCGAGGTCGAACCCGCCGCCGTTGGAGAACACCCCCAGCGCCACATTGGCCACCGTCTCGGCCGGGTTGGCCAGATTGGCCACCAGGACCTTGGCGTTGGCGCAGTCGTTACCCGAGACCGTCTGGCCGTTGATCGCCGCTTCCAGCGACGAGGCGGCGGAAATCAAGGGCGAGATCACCGCATCGGACAGCGCCGACTTGCCCACGGTGATCTGGAACGGGGTGACGATCACCGTTCCCGTCGCTGGGTCGGTCGAGACCGTCGGCATGACCAGGGACAGCCCCAACGCCGAGAGCAGCTTGTTGGCCGCCGCGATGGCGGTGGCCAGTTGGGTCGGGCTCGGAGCCGGTACGGTCAGCGGGCCCACCTTTATGGAGCCCACGCTGAACGAACCCTGGGCCAGCGCGGTGGTACCGGTGTGCTGCACCGAGCTCCAGTTCATGCCGTTGAGGGCGATGAGCCCGTTGGCGATGCTCAGATCCAGTTGGACCGACGACTGGGCTTCCCGCTCGGAGCCGCTGACGTAGTGCACCGCCGTGGTGGCCTGGCCCCCCACGCTGAGCAGGCCGGGGATGGACTGGCCGATCGGGGTGGTCGTGGCCGACGCCGACTCGGGGGCGGGGGTGGCCGTGACGGACTCGGCGCCGGCGCCCACTCCGGCCAAGCCGTTGGTGGCGTTGGGCGGGCCACCGACGGTGTCGTCGGTCAGAGCTTTGGGCTGGCGGGTGGCCGGCAGGTAGATCTGACCGCACAAGGGGGTGTTGGCCAAAATGACGCCGAGCCCGCCGAGGTCCAGGGTCTGGGAGTTCGACCGAGCTTCGGACTCCTGGTAGCTGGCCGAGGCGCCCCCGACGGTGACCGAGAGGTTGGTGTTGCCCACGATAGGCACGGCGCCCAGCACGCTGGCGGTGGCGATGGCACTGCCCGCCTCGACCGGTGCGCTGTCGGCCTGGGCCCGGTGGCCGGTGCCCACCAGCTGGGCCGACACCAGGGCGCCTACCCCGAGCGCCAGCAGACCCCAGCGGAGCACGCGCCTAGTACCCAACCGCCACCCCACCCCCGCCTGCGCTCGTCCCCCACATAGTCCCCCCGGAATCCGTGATCGTTATCCCCCAACCGCGGCCTTGGTTCTATCGGTTCTGTCCGTCCGTCGCCCGGCTGCCTCAGCCAACCCAAACGACAGAACCACCAAAGTGTTGCTTCGTTGTATAACATGGGCCGGTCCGGGAATACAAGGGGCGACAAAACCGTCGTGCTGTCGTTCCCAGGCGAGACCAGGCGAGACCAGCCGGCGGGACCGGACAGGACCAGGCCGGCATGAACCGGACGGGATGAGAGGGACGTGATGGATCAAGTGCGCACCGCCGGGCTCGATGGCCCGGCCGTGTCCCAGCTCCTGCGCGGCCTGCCCGACCAGCCGGCGGCGGCACTCGACCCCTACTTAGATGCGGCCGCCCGCTGTTTCGCCCGCTACGGCATCGAGCGGACCACGGTGCAGGACGTGGCGGCCGAGATGGGGTTCAACCGGGCCACCATCTACCGCCAGGTCGGGACCATTGAGCAGCAGATCCGCCTGCTGGCCGCCCGTGACGTGCGCCGCCACCTGGCCAGCCTGCCCGAGCGGGTGGCCGGGCTGTCCGGTCCGGCGCTGGTGGTCGAGCTGGCCGCCATCGGGGTCGAGGATGCCCGCAGCCATCCGGTGCTGGCCAAGATCCTGGCCGACGAGCCCCGGCTGGTGGGCAACATCTTGGAGACGCACATCGGCAAGGTGCGCGATCAGGTGGTCCCGGTCGTCGCCTCCCTCTGCCAACGGGGCATGGACGCCGGGCTGATCACCCGCATGGACGCCACCGTGCTGGCCTCGTGGGTCGTGCGGATCGTCGTGACCCTGATTGTGCTCGAGCCCGAGACCGAGTTGCGCTCGTACCTGAGCGAGCTCCTCCTGCCGGCGCTCTCCCCGCTTCCTGCCCACATCGTCACCGGAGCCGCACCCCAACTCTGAATCAGGCATCATGTGGCCTGGTCGAGGAGAGGGTGCCCACATGGTGTCTGCAGTGCGCGGCGTGGTGTCACGAGGCAAGGGTGAGCCCGTCACCCTCGAGGAGATAGTCGTGCCGGATCCGGGACCCGGTGAAGCGGTGGTCGCCGTGCAAGCGTGCGGGGTGTGCCACACCGACCTGCATTATCGGGAGGGCGGCATCAACGACGACTTCCCGTTCCTGCTCGGCCATGAAGCGGCCGGCATCGTCGAGTCGGTGGGGCCCGACGTCACGTCGGTCGCGCCCGGTGACTTCGTCGTCTTGAACTGGCGGGCGGTGTGCGGCGAGTGCCGGGCCTGCCGGCGGGGCCGGCCCTGGTACTGCTTCGCCACCCACAACGCCACTCAGAAGATGACCCTGGCTGACGGCACGCCCCTCTCCCCCGCCCTGGGCATCGGCGCCTTCGCCGACAAGACCCTGGTGGCCGCCGGCCAGTGCACCAAGGTCGACCCGCGGGCGCGTCCCGAAGCGGTCGGGTTGCTGGGGTGCGGGGTGATGGCGGGTATCGGGGCGGCCGTGTACACCGGGCAGGTCGGTCTGGGTGACTCGGTGGCCGTGTTCGGGTGCGGCGGCGTCGGGTGCGCTGCCATCGCCGGGGCCCAGCTGGCCGGGGCGCACACCATCATCGCCATCGACCTCGACCCCAACAAGCTGGCCACCGCCACCACCTTCGGCGCCACCCACACGGTCGACGCCAGCGCCACCGATCCGGTGGCCGCCGTCCAGGGTTTCACCGGGGGCTTCGGGGCCGACGTGTGCATCGAGGCGGTGGGCCAGCCCAAGGTGATGGAGCAGGCCTTCTACGCCCGCGACCTGGCCGGCACCCTGGTCCAGGTGGGCGTGCCCACCCCGGACATGCGTCTGGAGCTGCCCATGATCGAGTTCTTCGGGCGCGGGGGCTCGCTCAAGCCCAGCTGGTACGGCGACTGCCTGCCGTCCCGGGACTTCCCCATGCTGGTCGACCTGTATCTGGCCGGCCGGCTCAATCTGGATCTCTTCGTCAGCGAGACCATCGCGCTGAGCGCCGTCGAAGCAGCCTTCGCCCGCATGCAGCGCGGCGAAGTGCTCCGCTCCGTCGTCGTCCTCTAGTCGTGGACGAGCTCAGCACGGCCTTCCGGGCGCTGGTCGACGAGCTCGGGGCACTCGAACAGCACATCCTCCACGGGCCCAACACCCCGCTCGACCCCCAGGGGGTGGTGGAGGGGTACAAGTGGATCCTCTCCATCCTCCAGGTGGCCGTCGACACCCAGGTGTGGGCCGATGCCGCCAATCCCCGCTTCGTCGAGATCGTCGGCCCCTACAAGAAGTGGGGCGGCGACAATGCGGACGCCTTCTACCAGTTCACCCCGATCGACCCCGCCCGCACCTACCGCGTCACCGGGCTGATCGGCGACGCCGTCTACCTCTCCCTCACCGTCTACGGCGGGCCCGATGACGGCCGCTACTCCGAGCGCATCGTCGGCAGCGTCAACCGGCGCGACCTCGACATCGGCCCCGACGGGACCTTCGAGATCCACCTGGGACCCCAGGCCGGACCCGGCCCGTCCATCGTCCTGGAGCCCGATGCCGTCTGCGCCATCACCCGGGACTACCTGATCGACCCGGTCAACGGGCGCCGGCTGCAGTGGAAGATCGAGGCGGTCGACCCCCCGCTCACCCGGCCCGAGGACGGGTCCGATCTGGCCCGGCGCTTCACCGCCGCCCTCACCTTCCTGCGCGACCAGGCCCAGATTGTCCCGCTCAGCCTGGGCGAGCCGAACACCATTGACGAGCCCTACCCCGTCCCCACCGCCACCTTCGGCTGGGCGGCCGGCGACGCTGCCTACGCCATGGGGAGCTTCGACCTGGGCGACGACGAGGCGCTCGTCATCACCGGTCGCTCCCCCGAGTGCGCCTTCTGGAACCTCTGCCTGTGGAACCAGCTCCTCCATACCTATAACTACGACTACGAACGGGTGACCCTCAACGGCGGTCAGGTGACCTACAACGACGACGGGTCCTGGACGATCGTGGTGGCGCCGGACGACCCCGGCCATCCCAACTGGGTCTCGACCGCCGGCCACGGCCGCGGCCGCATCTGGCTGCGCTGGTTCCTCCCCGAGGTGACACCGGCCCGGCCCACCACCCGGGTGGTCCCGCTGGACCAGGTGCTGGCATGACGGCCCGCCCGGCGCCGGTCACCCTGGACGACCTGGCCCAGCCGCGCTTTCCCGCCGCCGCCCAGCCCGTGCTCGACCTGATGACCGAGTTCGGCCCCACCCTGAGCCTGGAACCCAAGGACCTCATGGACGATGCCCGGGCCGCCACCGGCCTCGACGACTTCGGCCCGGGCGACTTCGTCCAGCGGCTCAGCGTGCTGTGCCTGGCGCTGCGCCATGAGGCCGGCCTCAGCCCGGCCGGCATCACCGCCTCCTACGGCCTGTTGACCGGTCTGCTGAAGAACCGATTGCTCATTGAGGACCTCTGCGCCCGGCAACCCGAGATCCTCTCGGTGCCCATCGACCGGCCCATCATCATCTGCGGGCTGCCGCGCACCGGTACCACTCACCTGCACAACTTGATGTCGGCCGATCCGGGCCTGCGCTCGCTCCCCTACTGGGAGAGCCTGGAGCCGGTGTTGGCCCTGCCCGAACAGCCCGGCCCGGGCCAGCCCGATCCCCGGCTGGCCCGCACGGCCACCTCGGTGGACCTGCTCAACACGGCCATGCCCTACTTCCAGCGCATGCACGAGATGACGGTCGACCACGTGCACGAGGAGATCCAGCTCCTGGCCATCGACTTCTCGACCATGCTGTTCGAGACCACCGCGCTCCTGCCCAGCTGGCGCCGGTACTACCTGTCACACGATCAGACGCCGTCCTACGCCTACCTCAAGAAAATTCTGCAGGTGATGACCTGGTTGCGGGGCGGCCGGCGCTGGGTGCTCAAGTCGCCCCAGCACCTGGAGCAGTTCGGGCCGCTGCGGACCGTCTTCCCCGACGCCACCTTCGTGGTGACCCACCGCGACCCGGCCAGCGTGACCGTCTCACTGGCCACCATGGTGTCCTACACGGCCCGGCTCAGCGTCGCCCGGGTCGATCCCGTCGCCATCAGCACCTACTGGAGCGATCGGATTGAGCAGATGCTGCGCTCGTGTGTGGCCGACCGGGATCTCCTCCCGGCTGAGCGCTCCATCGACGTCGGGTTCAACGAGCTCATGGCCGACGACGTGGCCACCGTCGAACGGATTTACGAACGAGCGGGCGAACCGATGACCCCGGCCATCCGGGTCGCCATGGACGAGTACCGGAACCAGCATCCCCGCGGCCGCCACGGAACGATCAACTACGAACCCGAGACACTCGGCCTTGACCTGGCCGAGCGCCGGCGCGCCCTGGCCTTCTATTCCGAGCGCTTCAACGTGGCGTCGGAAGGGCCCTGACCCGAATCAGCGGCCCGAGGCATGCTCACGTCGTATCACCGGGCAAGCAGTCACGTTCGCTCAGCGGCGTCAGAGCAGGTCAAACTGGTTCTTGAGTCCGAGGCGGAAACTGAGTTGGTCCAGTTGCCGCAAAGGCGCGAAGGCCCGGGGCTCACGGAAAGGCCAAACCTTGCACCGAGCCTCGGTCGAACCCGAGGCATCGAGGATTCCGTTGACCGCCCGTCGAGCCGCTTCGTTGGCCGCCTCCATGGTGGCCAGGTCGGTGTAGGTCCGGACGTAGTCGGAGGCCAGGAACAGGTTCTCAATCTTGGTGACCGCTTCGGGCCGGATCTTCCAGGAGCGCACCGTGTTGATGAGGAGCGGCTCCAGGTTGGTCGCCTGGGTCGGGTTGGGGTACATGATGTCAGGGTCGAGGAACCACCCGTGCAGCTTGGCCTTGCTAAGAGGGTTGACCCCGTTCTGGGTCAGGTGCTCGCCCAGCTGGGCCATCACCTCGTCCTTGACCTCCCAATCGCTCAAGTGCATGGCCGGCTTCTTGTGGAGTATGCCCGGGGTCTCCCAGTCCGAGATGTCAACCGAGAGAACGCCCTTCACTTTGCCGTCGCCCATCCCCTCAAGATCTGTCTGCGACCAGAACTGACGCTGAGAGATGGAAGTCAGGCCGAACGGGGAATCCATGTACATGGTGTGCCCGTGGGTGATCTCCACGTCCTCTTCGAAGTAGAGCTGGATCCCGTTCATCCATCGCGTGGTCAGGGAGCCCAGGAACGCCAGGCTCGGGTCGGCCGTCTTCATGGCATGGGTGGTCAATGTATGCATCACCTCGACCGGCAAGGCCGACACGTAGTAGTCCGCCTTCACCATCCGGGTCGTCGTGCCGTCCGTCACCGTCACTCCGGTGATGCGGCCCTGGCGGCAGTGGATGCTCTGCACCTTCTGCTCCTGGTGCCGGACCACCCCCAAGGAGTGCAGATGCTGCACCCAGGGGTCGATCCACACATCGTTGGTCGGGCCGTTGAGAACCCGGTCCATCTGGCGACCGGGCGAGAAGTCCATCATCAGCTGGAGCAGGATGTACCCACAGGACCGTGCGCTCATCTCTTGGGCCTTGGCCGCCACGAAACATCGGGTCATGCCGTCGGCCAGGAATGTCTGGTAGGCCTTGGAGCGCGACCCGGCACCGGAGAACTCCCACCAGCTGACCTGCTCCCACTCGGCGAACCGCCGCTCCTGGCAGCTGGAGAGCAGCGTGAGCAACCGGTTGGTGAAGTGGACCGCATCGGCCGGTGAGATGCCCACCTTGGAGAAATCGAGGAAGCCACGGCTGGCCTTGAGATCCGACAGTGACCGTGGGAAGCGGTCGGGCACAATGATGGATGAGAGCCCGGACCGGGCGAAGTCGGCCCGCGTCGTCTCTACCAGGTTGCCGGCTACGCCGTCGGCCTGCCCCTGGTAGGGGATGCGGGCCATGGTGTCGATCACGTGACGGTAGAAGCCGGCAAAGAAGCGGAAGCCGTGCTCTCCGGGCAGGGGTCGGCGGCCACCGCTGGCCGAGTGGGGCACCTCGATGCTGCGCGCCTTTCCCCCCACCCGGGGCCGCTGCTCGTAGAGGTCAACCGAGAAGCCTCGCTCGGCCAGCTCGTGGGCCGTCGACAATCCGGCCACACCACCTCCCAGCACCGCCACGGTGGTTGGCATCACGCCTCCTTGTCAGTTCGCATGCGTTGTGGGTTCGGCTCTGACTCACCGAGCAGCTCGCGTACCCGGCGGGCGATGCCTTCGGCGCCGACCTCGTTCGCCATCGCGAGCGCACGCGTCGCCAACGTCATCCGCTCCTCGCCCTCGGCCAGCCGGGCCTGCTCGAGGACGGTGCGGGCCAACCAGGTGGGCGACTGCAGGTCCTCGCAGAGCCGTGCCGAGGCCGCCAGCAGCCTGGCCGCCTCCTCGGCTCGACCGAGCGCCCCGGCCAGCATGCCCAATCGCAGGTCCACCGGTCCGGCACAGGCGATGGTGCCCCAACCCATACGGCCGGTGAACGGCACCAGCAGGTGCCACAGCTCGTCGGCCCGCACCGGATCGCCCAAACGGACGGACAACTCGGCCAGCAACACCATGCCGGTGACCCACATGGCATCACGAGGGACGGCGAGGCCATGGTCCGCCGCCCCCAATTCGAAGTGCTCCCGCCCTTCCTCGTGGTGGCCGGTCTCGACGAGAATGGTGGCCAGCGTCATGTGCCATGACGGCACGCCCGGCTGCTCCACCAGCACCATCCGGGCCATCGGCTCCAGTTCTTCCAGTCGACCTTGATCGTGTCGGATCACGAACAGTTGCCCGGCCATACTGCCGACCGCCAGCGATGGTGGCAGCAGGGCTGATTGGCCGATCTCGAAGGCCGACATGGCCAGCCGCTCCGCCTCGGTCAGGTCGCCAGCCAGGATGGCCCGGGCCGATCGCAACAACTCGACGTTCCACAGGTAGGCCGGTTGGCGCAGGTCGCGGGCGATCTGGGCCGTCGTCTCGAGATGCTCGTCGGCCAGCGCCAGCTGGCCCACCTCGAGG
>DASZMA010000018.1:0-4871 GCA_035552095.1 Acidimicrobiales bacterium
GACCCGGTTGGTATAGATGCCATCGGCAAAGTATTGGTCGACCAGGCTCATGCTGGTTGTTGCGTGATCTTCAGCAGTCACCAACTGGATCAGGTGGAGGACCTGTGCGAGCAGGTCACCATTGTCGACCACGGGCACCTGGTGGTGTCCGGGACAGTGGATGAACTTGCCATGAGTGGTGCCCAGCGCCTGGTGGTGCGGGTCGAGGGCGATCGCGATGGTCAGTGGGCCAGGTCCCTGGACGGAGTCACCGTCTCCGAGGTTGGGGGCGGCGAGGTCCGACTGGTGCTCGAAGCGGCAACGGACAGTGACTCGGTACTCCGGGCGGCCATGGACGCGGGCCGGGTCACCGAGTTTTCATTCGGACGGCGCAAGCTCTCAGAGGTCTTCCGGGAGGCGCTGGCATGAAGTTCATCCCCATCATCCTCGTCATCGCGGTGGTCGCCACCATCCGGATCTCCCTATTCCGGCGCCGGCGACGTGCCCAGGGAGCGCCATCTCCCACGCAGACCGGTTCAACTGAGCAGTTGGCACCGGCAGGGTCTGGACCCGTGTCGCCGACAACCCGCTCAGCGCGACGCGCGTCCAACTTCAGTGCACGCTTCGGTGATGTCGGGATCATCGCTATGCGTGAGATCACCGAACGCGTGCGCGGCCGCATTTTCAGGGTCGGGACGTTGGTGATCCTGGTTGCCGTTGCCGCGGCCATTATCATCCCCACCCTGCATCACAGCAACAGCAACAGCACCACGAAGCAGGAAGTCGGTGTCGTAGGTCGACTGTCGCCGACGTTCCGACAAGTAGTGACGGCGGCCGGGAAATCGAACAAGGATGAAGTGCAATTCGTGGCGGAGCCGTCGTTGGCCCAGGCCAAGAAGAGCTTGCGAAGCAACTCGCTGGCCTTCGCCATCGTCAATGGCGATGAGATCTTGTTGAACGAGCCGGCAGCCCAGGCCAGTTCACCGGCAGATCCAACCTTGGTCCAGCAAGTGGCGGAATACTTCGGACTCCTGCGCGCGTACCAGTCGGCCGGGCTCACCCAAGCGCAGACGCTGTCGGTGGGTCGTGCCCATTCCATCGCCGTGCGCACCCTCACATCGGGATCGAATAAGAAGACCAATACGGGATCGGTCGTCGGCCTGGTTCTCCTCTTTGTGATGTTGACCCAGTACTGCACCTGGATCCTGATCGGTGTCATGCAGGAGAAGTCGAGCCGGGTGGTCGAAGTGCTACTGGCCACGGTTCGGCCGATCCAATTGCTGGGTGGCAAGGTCCTGGGCATCGGACTGGTGGCGATGGGTCAGGCCACTCTGGTCGTCGGATTCGCCTTGCTGATGGCCAGAGCCGTCGGTTCCGACCTGCTCAAGGGCTCCGAACCCATTGCCCTTTTGGCCGAGTTGTGCTGGCTGGTGTTGGGCTATGCGTTCTACTGCTGGGTCTACGCGGCGGCGGGCTCAATGGCGGAGCGGCAGGACCAGGTCCAGACGTTGGCCTTCCCGCTCAGCATCCCGATCCTGATCAGCTACATCTTCTCCATCACGGTGGCCAGCTCGGGGCACCCCAGCCTGCTTTTCAAGATTCTGGCCTACCTGCCGCCGACCGCGCCCTTTGCCATGTCCGTCCTGGTCGCCTTGAGCCAGGTTGCCTGGTGGCAGTTCCTCGCCTCGGTGCTCATCACCTTGGCCTGCACCGCCGGCATGGCCTTGTTCGCGGCGCGTATCTACAGCCGGGCCGTCTTGCGCACCGGCGGCCGCGTTCGCCTGGCTGAACTCCGCGCCAATTAGCCGCTGGGCGTTCGGATCTTCCCCCGGATCACCTACGGAGCTCAGGTTGAGCGCCGGATCCACAATTCAATTACGATCTGCTCGTAATGCAATCAACAGAGGGCGCCGTGGCCGGCCGGACCGCGGGGCGCCCCCGTGACCAGCGGATCGACCACGCCGTGCTCCATGCCACGACAGAACTCCTCGAAGAGGTCGGCTACCAGCGATTGACTATGGCCGCGGTGGCCGCCCGGGCGGGGACGTCGCCGCCGGCGGTGTACCGCCGGTGGCCGACCAAGGCCCACCTGGTGCACGAAGCGGTCTTTCCGTCGACCCCCGATGACGTCTTGCCTAGCGACGTGAGCCTTCGGGACGGCATCCGGTCGATGCTGGTCAGCGGCGTCCAGCTCCTGGGTCAGCCGGCGGCGCGGGCGGCGGTGCCGGGGCTGCTGGCCGAACTCAGCGCCGCCCCTGAGATCCACGCCGACATCCTCCAGAGGTTCATCGGGAGCGAGTGGGGGTGGCTAGATGTTCGCCTCCAGCAAGCCATCGCCTGCGGTCAGGCGCGGCCGGACGTCGAACCCCGGACCCTCCTCGACCTGATCAGCGGATCGGCCTTTCTCGCCACCGCCGTCGGCCCAGCCGATCGGATCAACGACCGATGGGTCGATCAGGTGGTCGACCTCATCATGCGCGGCATTGCGCCCGACACCGAATAGAGCTGAGGAGGGACGCATGGATCTCGGACTTGCAGGCGCCCACGCGGTGGTCACCGGCGGCAGCAAAGGCATGGGACGGGCGGTGGCGCACGCCTTCGCCGACGAGGGAGCCCGGGTCGCCATCCTGGCCCGCGGCCAGAAAGCCATTGACGAGACGGTGGAGGAGCTGCGCCGGCGGGGGAGTCCCGACCCCGTCGGAATCTCGGTCAACCTCAGGAAACCGGAGGCGATCGTCGAGGCCCTCGACCTGATCGGCCAGAGGTGGGGGTCGATCAACAGCCTGGTCAACACCATCGGACCGGCGGACGGCTACTTCGAGGAGATGAGCGACGAAGACTGGACCACCGCCCTCGATCTGGGGCTGATGGCGGCCGTACGCTGCAGCCGGGCCGCCCTGCCCTACCTCCGGGCCGCACCGTGGGCGCGGATCGTCAACTTTGCCGCCCACTCCATCCAACGGCAGAACCCGAGGCTGGTCGCCTACACCGCGGCGAAGGCGGCCGTGGCCAGCTTCTCGAAGAATCTCTCCAAGAGCCTGGCCCCCGACGGCATCCTTGTGAACACCATCAGTCCCGGGACCATCGTCACCGCCAGCTTCACCGAAGCGCTCGACCCGTTCCTGCGCGCCGAGGGGCTGGACTCAAGTGACCCGGTTGACGTCATGCGGTTCATTGAGATGACCTTCCACCAACCGGCCGACCTCGGTCGGGCCGGGCTGCCCGATGAGGTGGCGAGCATCACGGTGTATCTGGGCTCGCCGCGAAACGGCTACGTCACCGGGGCCAACGTCAACGTCGACGGGGGTTCGGACTTTGTGTGACCAACGATGACCGCACGGGAGATGGAGGCCGCCTCCCTGGTCGACGCGGCCTGCGAGCAGGTCGGCGCTGACGACTTCGGGGCCGACACCTGGCAGGAGGGATTGGACGTCCTCATCGGGGCATTGAACGCAGAGGCGCAACTCAACGACCTGGGCCGAGATGTCCTCAGCGACCAGATCGTCGGTTACCTGGCCAATCGGCTCCAGATCGAACAGTGCTACCGGCAGCACCCCGACATCGAGCAGCAGGTGATCGCGGCGCCCCTCTTCGGGCTCGGACTGCCCCGTACGGGGTCGACCGCGTTGAGCTTCCTCCTGGCCTGCGATGACCGTCGCCGATCGCTCCGAACCTGGGAAGCTGGGCATCCCTGCCCGCCACCCGAGAGCGACACGGCCGGTACCGATCCCCGTATCGCCGAAGCCCAAGCGGGGATCGACCTGGTCAACGTCATGTTCCCCGACTTCGTCGGCATGCTCCCGACCAGTGCGATCGGGCCGCAGGAGTGTCTGCTCCTCATGGCCATGGACTTCCGCTCGCAGGTCTTCGAGGGCATGGCCTTCATCCCCAGCTACACCGGTTGGCTGCTGGCCTGTGACATGGAGCCCGCCTACCGTTTCCACGAGCGGGTCCTCAAGCTGCTGCAGTGGCGTTGCCCACCCAACCGGTGGTGGCTCAAGACGCCGGCCCACATGCACTCGATCCGGGCCCTCAACACGGTCTATCCCAGCGCCAAATTCGTCATGACCCACCGCGACGTGGCCGCGGTCCTGCCTTCGGTCTGCGCCCTCACCGATGCCCTCTCGGGAGTGCTGACCGAGCGATCCGACCCGTCACTTCTCGGCCCGCATCACGCCGAGCTGTGGGCTGAAGCACTCCGGCGGTTCATGGAGTTTCGGGACGAACAGGACGGCGCCCGCTTTTTCGACGTGTCCTTCGCTGACCTGCAGGCGGACCCCCTCGCTGCGGTCGAGCGGCTCTACCGCGATATGGGTGACGACCTCTCGCCGGGAACCCGGCACCGCATGCAGGCCTGGTGGGATGAGAGTTCAGCCGTCCGGCAGGCCACACCGCAGCAGCCCGAGAAGTTCGGCCTTGATCCGGGCGCGCTGCGCGGGCAGTTCGCGTTCTACCACGACCGTTTCGTCGCCAGCGCGGGTCAGGCGCCGGGCGCGTCCGAGCCGGCACAACCGATCACATAGGGAGGGCAGCCATGGACATGGATTGGTGGACGGGCAACATCGATACGGCACGACTGACCGACGATTTTGACAATGCGAGGCTGGCCAGCGGCGAGGCCTGGACGGACTTCTGCGAGCAGCTGAAGTCCGCCGGCGCGCAGATTCTGCGCGATGACGCGCCGCCCACTCCACTTGATCGGGCCACTGGCTTCCGCCATCTCATGGCCCTGCTGTGGACCGGAGTCAACCAGGCGATGGTGTACTCCAGCCCGATGCAGCCGCGGTTCAGTCAGGTGGCCCGCACCGACGTCTTCAAATGGGGCCTGGACTGCCCGGACGCCGCCTATCGCAGCGCCTCAATCGACGGGAGCCAGAACTACCGGATCACCG
>DASZMA010000019.1:0-4507 GCA_035552095.1 Acidimicrobiales bacterium
CAGGCTGGCCACCACCGCGAGGACGGCAAGGGCAGCGAACTGGGCGGCGACGACGACAGCGAGAGAACGGAACATGCCAAGAAGGTAACCCGGGTGATTAAAGGCACGGTGAGGATCGGATAAGAAGTCCATAAAGACCGCCTGGGCAGCCACCAACGCGGCCCTGAGGCGCCAAATGCCGATCTCTAGTTGTTGAAGCGGAACTCCACCACGTCGCCGTCGCGCATGATGTAGTCCTTGCCCTCCATGCGGGCTCTCCCCGCCGCCCGGGCCGCCACCACGGACTTCGTCTCCATCAAGTCGTCGAAGCTGACCACCTCGGCCTTGATGAAGCCCTTCTCGAAGTCGGTGTGGATGACGCCGGCCGCCTTGGGGGCGGTGTCGCCGATGTGAATCGTCCAGGCCCGGGCTTCCTTCGGGCCGGCGGTGAGGTACGTCTGCAGGCCGAGCGTGGCGAAGCCGACGTGGACCAGCTTTTCCAGGCCTGACTCGTGCTGGCCGTAGCTTTCCAGCAGCTCCCGGGCGTCCTCTGGTCCCATGCTGGCCACCTCAGCCTCAATCTGGGCACACAGGACGATCGAGGGTGACGGTGCCGCGGTGGCCGCCAATCGTTCAGCCAGCTCGGTGTCGCCCATGGCCGCCTCGTCCACGTTGAAGACGTAAATAAACGGCTTAGCGGTCAGCAGGTGGAGCTCCTGGAGCAGTTCGGGGTCGACTTCACCAGCCGCGGCGGCCTCGAAGACGGTCCGCCCACTGTTGAGAATGCGCTCGGCGACGGCCACCGCGTCGGCCATCGCTTTCAGTTCGGGGTGGGCCCGGGCTTCCTTGGCCAGCTTGGGCAGGCGGTTCTCCACCGTCTGCAGGTCGGCCAGGATCAGCTCGGTGTTGACGGTCCCGATGTCACCCTCGGGGTCGACGCGGCCGTCGACATGGATGACATCGTCGTCGTGGAAGACCCGCACCACCTGGCAGATGGCGTCACTCTCGCGGATGGCGGCCAGGAACTTGTTGCCCAGCCCTTCACCCTGTGACGCCCCTCGCACGATCCCGGCAATGTCCACGAAGGTCACCGTGGCCGGCACAATGGGTGCGTCGTCGTACAGGGCGGCCAGCTGGCCCAGCCGCGGGTCGGGAACCGCCACCACGCCGACATTGGGATCGATGGTGGCGAAGGGGTAGTTGGCCGCCAGCACCTCATTGTTGGTCAGCGCGTTGAAGAGAGTCGACTTGCCGACGTTGGGCAGACCGACGATGCCGATGGAAAGTGCCATGCCAGCCCTCCGGCTACTGCTCCAACAAGCCGGCGGCGGCGGCCAGAGCGCGCAGGTCCGCTTCGGGCCGGGCCCCGGTGTGCGAAATCACCTCGGCCGCGCACAGCCCACCCAGGCGCGTGCTGTCCACCGGGTCCATGCCGTGGGTCAGACCGTAGAGAAACCCCGCCGCGAACAAGTCACCGGCTCCGGTCGTGTCGACCACCTTGTCCACCGGTGCGGCCGGGACCTCCTCGGGGCCGTGGGCGGTCAGGACGACCGAGCCCAGCGCGCCCCGCGTCATGACCACCAGCAGGCCGGTCTCCTCGGCTGCCTCCAGCGCACCGGCATACGACTTAGCTCCGAAGAGCATGGTGATCTCCTCCTCGTTGCCGAGCAGGATGTCGACGTCGTCGACGAGCAGGTCCAGGAACTCACGCTGGTGCCGGCTCACGCAGAAGGCGTCCGACAGCGACAGGGCCACCGAGCCGTTGGCGCCGTGGGCGGTGGCCGCGGCCAGGCGCATGGCCTCCTTGGCCGCCGGGACATCCCACAGATAGCCCTCGAGCAGCACGATGGCGGCTCGCGCCACCTGGGCCGTGGGCACACCGGCCGGGGTCAGGGTGGAGGCCGCGCCGAGGTAGGTGCCCATGGTGCGGTCGGCGTCGTCGGTGATCAGCACAATGCAGCGACCCGTCCCGAGCGCGTCACCCCCGGTCGACTCGCTGAAGGTGGGCTCGTACTCCACCCCGGCGGCCCGCAGGTTCTCCACGTACGTCCGGCCGATCTCGTCGTCGGCCACGGCGCCGACGAAGCCGGCCCGACCACCCAGTTCGGCGATTCCGGCCGCCGTATTGGCCACCGATCCACCCGAGACGTAACGGGGGGCCGTCATGATCTCCTGGACGGCGTCGGCCGTGGCCAGATCGATCAGGGTCATGGAGCCCTTGGCCAGCCCGACCCGGGTCAGCTGCTCATCGGTGGTCATGTCGAGGGCGTCCAGGAGCGGGGAGCCGATGGCCACGACATCGAGGTCGGACAGCCCTTCGTCGTCGTTCACCTGGGTTGCGGGCGATTCGTTGGCATGCACGGAGCGAGAACCTACTCGGAGCGAGGCGGGTAGCCTTCCCGGCGATGCCCCCTTCCTCTTCGTCCCCCGATTCGACCGCTTCGCAGGAGGCCTTCCGGCTGCCCCGCACTGTGGAGCCGCTCAACTACCGGATTGAGATTGAGCCCGATGTGGGGTCAGCCAGCTTCTCGGGCACGGTCGAGATCGACGTCGTAGTGCATGAGGCGGTCGATGAGATCGTGCTCAATGCGGCTGAGCTGGCCATCAGCGACGTGGAGGTGAGGCCCGAGGACGGCGCCGTCATGGGGTGCAGCGTGTCCTTCAACGACGAGTTGGAGCAGGTGATCTTCCGGCCGGCCGCCCAGCTGCCTCCGGGCCCCTGCCGGCTGACCTGCCGCTTCACCGGGACGCTCAACGACAAGCTGCGCGGCTTCTACCGCTCCACCTTCACCGACGAGGCCGGCGAGACCCACACCATCGCCACCACCCAGTTCGAGTCGGTCGACGCCCGCCGTGCCTTCCCGTGCTGGGACGAGCCCGACCGCAAGGCCACCTTCGAGATCATCTTGACCATCGACCGCGATGTCGACGCGTTCTCCAACTCGCCCGTGGCCGAGGTGGAGCGGGTGGGCGACAAGAACCGGGTCCGTTTCGCGCCGACGATGAAAATGTCGACCTACCTGGTGGCCTTCATTGTGGGCAAGCTCGAATCCACCGACACGGTCGACGTCGACGGCGTGCCCCTCCGCATCGTCTTCCCTCCGGGGAAGCGGGGCTTGGCGGACTTCGCCCTGGCCATCGGGGCCTTCTCCCTCCGCTTCTTCTCCGAGTACTTCAACATCCCCTACCCGGGCGAGAAGGTCGACCTGGTGGCCATCCCCGACTTCGCCGCCGGGGCCATGGAGAACCTGGGCTGCATCACCTTCCGGGACACCGCCCTGCTCATCGACCCGGCCTCCGCCGCCCGGTCGGAGCTGGAACGGGTGGCCGACGTCGTGGCCCATGAGCTGGCCCACATGTGGTTCGGCGACCTGGTGACCATGGGTTGGTGGGAGGGCATCTGGCTCAACGAGGCCTTTGCCACCTTCATGGCGGCCCTCTGCGTCGACGCCTTCCGGCCCAGCTGGGACCGGTGGGTCGGCTTCGCCCCGTCCCGAGAGGCCGCGCTGGCCATCGACGGCGTGCACGCCACCCGCCCCATTGAGTACCCGGTCGGCCCGCCCAAGGAGGCCGAGGGCATGTTCGACCTGCTCACCTACGAGAAGGGCTGCAGCGTGCTGCGCATGCTCGAGCAGCACATCGGCGCCGACGTCTTCCGGGACGGCGTCCGCACCTATCTCAAGGCCCACGCCTACGGGAACACGGTCACCAACGACCTGTGGGACGCCCTGGAGGACGCCAGCGGCGACCCCGTGCGCGGGATCATGAACACCTTCATCCTGCAGGGGGGCCACCCCCTGGTCTCCCTCACCGGGGACACGCTGAGCCAGCAGCCGTTCGCCTACGGCCCGGTGCCGGCAGGCACCGTCTCGGCCATCGGCGACAGCTGGAACGTGCCGGTGGCCGTGCGCGCCCTCCCGGTCAACGGCGAGCCGGGGGCGGCCGTGCGCAACCTGATCCTGGACAGCACGCCGGCACGGGTGGACGAGGCCGATCGGGGCCTGGCCGTGGTCAACGCCGGTGGCTGGGGCGTCTTCCGCGTCGGCTACACCCCCGAGCACCGTCTGGCCCTGGCCGATCACCTGGACGAGCTGACCCCGTTGGAACGAGCCAACCTCCTGGCCGACAGTTGGGCCACCACCTTGGCCGGCCACAACGCGCTGGAGGAGTTCCTGGTCCTCTCGGCCAAGCTTGGCCTCGAGCCGGATCCGGCGCCGTGGCCCCCCGTGGCCAGCGCCTTCCTCCTGGCCAACCGCATCCTCAACGAGCCCGACCGGGAGGCGCTGCAGCAGGCCGTCGCGGCCGTGTTCGGCCCGCAGTACGGACGCCTGGGCTTCGACGCGCTGCCCGGGGAGGGCGAGCGCACCCCGACGCTGCGCGCCCTGGCCATCAACCTGCTGGGCACCGTCGGGGCCGACCCGGCCGTGCGGGCCGAAGCCACCCGCCGCTTCGACGCTTCACCGATCGTGGGCGGGAGCGAGCCCATCCCGGCCGACGTCGAGACGGCCACCCTGGCCGTGGTCACCCA
>DASZMA010000020.1:0-21050 GCA_035552095.1 Acidimicrobiales bacterium
GCGGGCCGACCCGGACCGTCCCGGCGAGAAATGCCGGGCTGACCCCGGCCGGTTCATCCCCGTGATCGACCTGGCCCGGTGCGAAGCCAAGAGCGACTGCACCGATGTCTGCCCCTACGACGTCTTCGAAGTCGGCCGCATCGCCGACGATGATTTCGGCGCACTGAGCATCTTCGGAAAGCTGCGCAGCGTGGCCCACGGTCGCCAGGCCGCCTATGCCGTGCGGGCTGAGGCCTGCCACGCCTGCGGCCTGTGCGTCGTGGCCTGTCCCGAGAACGCCATCACCCTCACAGCTACTGCTCACTGAAACCCATTCGATCCACCGAAACTGAAACCTAAACACTGAAAAGGAGTCTCTTCATGGGACACGAACGACACGATCACGATCATCACGACCACGAATCCCCCCGCGGCCCCCGCGGCATGCGGGGCCAGGAGGGTCGCCACGGCGACCACTGGGGCGACGGCGGCGGACGCGGCCGCTGGGGCGGCGACCGGGGCGGCTGGGGCGGCGGACGCCGCATGCGCCGGGGCGACATCCGCAAGGCCATCCTTTCGGCCCTGCACGACCACCCGGCCCACGGCTACGAGGTGATGCGACACCTGGAGGAGATGAGCGGCGGCCTGTGGCGCCCGAGCCCCGGGTCGGTCTATCCCCACCTCCAGATGCTCGAGGACGAGGGAATGGTGCAGTCCGATCAGCACGAAGGGACCCGCACCTTCCAACTCACCGACGAGGGCATCGCCGAAGCGGCCAAAGACACCCAGTTCCCCTGGCAGTCGGGCCAGGGAGGCGACGACGAGATACTGGGTCTGCGCCAGGCCGTCAGCCAGCTGATGGGCGCAGCCAAACAGCTCTCGGGCGCCGGCGAGAACACCCAGATACAACGGGGCGTTGCGGTGATCCAGAAGGCCCGCAAGGAGCTCTACCAGATACTGGCCGAGGATTGACCAGTATCGAGCGGTACTGTGCTGTCGACCACCATGACCGCACGCACCGACACGTTTCCCAGGGCTGATCCGGGCGGGGTGACCGCACCCATCATTGAGACGGTCGGCCTGACCAAGACCTATCCCGGGACCGATTTCCGGGCCGTGGACGAGCTGAACCTGAGCGTCGGCACGGGCGAGGTCTTCGGGTTGCTCGGCCCCAACGGGGCGGGCAAGACCACCACGGTCGGCGTCCTCACCACCCGGGTCATCCCCTCGGCCGGCCACGCCCTGGTCGGCGGCATCAACGTCGTGTCGCACCCCACCCTGGCCAAGCAGATGATCGGCGTGGTGTCACAGCAGAACACCCTTGATCGTCAGCTGACACCGTGGGAGAACCTCTACTTCCACGGGCGGCTGTTCGGCATGGGGTCCCGCGAGTGCAAGGCCATGGCCGACGAGCTGTTGGAGCGATTTCAACTGACGCGTTTCGCCACCGCGTCGGTCTACGCGCTCTCCGGGGGCATGGCCCAACGCTTGATGGTGGCCCGGGCCATCTTCCACCGCCCGGCCGTCCTCTTCCTCGATGAGCCCACGGCGGGGCTCGACCCGCAAGGTCGCCTGGCCCTGTGGGAACTGTTGCGCGGCCTCAACGCCGATGGGCAGACGATCATGCTGACCACCCACTACATGGAAGAGGCCGACAAGCTCTGCCACCGGGTGGCCATCATGGACCATGGCCGGATCCTCGCGCTCGACACCCCTGCCGCGCTCAAGCGCAGTGTGGGCGCCGACACCATCGTCACCGTCAAGGCCGATGGGGACAGCCAGGCGCTGGCCGACACCTTCGCCCAGCAGATCGAGGGCGTCACCCGGGTCCGCACCCTCCCCGACGGGGTGGAGCTCCACGTGCAAGGGGTGGACCGGCTGGTGCCCCGGGTGGTGGCCACGGCCGACGCCGGGGGGTTCTCGCTGGCCGACCTCTCCGTGGCCGAGCCGACGCTCGAGACCGTCTTCATCGGGCTGACCGGAAAGGAACTGCGCGACTGATGTCCGCCACCACCACTGACCCGCTCGCCCCCGCCGCATCCTCACACCACGTGGCCATGGCGCCGACGCGCTCGGCCAGCGCGGCCAGTTGGACGGCCCTGGGCGCGCTCATCGTGCGCGACCTCGTCGTCCTACGCAAGCACCTCATTGAGTTCGCCGTGCGCACGCTGGTCCAGCCGTTCCTGCTCTGCTTCGTCTTTCTCTTCGTCTTCCCCAAGATCGGCCAGGGGATCGGCTCGTCGAGTGGTGGGCCCGGGGCCGCGTCGGGATTCGCCACCGTGCTGGTGCCCGCCGTCGTGGGCCTCTCCATCATGTTCCAGGGCATCCAGGCCGTCGCCATGCAGTTGGCCCAGGAGTTCGGCTTCACCCGTGAGATTGAAGACCGGGTGCAGGCCCCCTGCCCCATCTGGTTGGTGGCCGTCTCCAAGGTGCTCTCCGGAGGGGCCCAGGGCATCCTCTCGGCCATCCTCGTCCTCCCGATCGCCTCGGTGGTCCACGCGTCGGGGGTGGAGGCCAACATCAACCTGCACTGGCTCTACATCCTGACCCTGGTCCCGCTGGCCTGCCTGGCCATGACCTCGCTGGGGCTGCTGCTCGGTACCAGCTTCGAGCCCCGCAACATCGGGCTGATGTTCGGGTTCATTGTGCTGCCGATCACGTTCCTGGGGGGCACGTACTACCAGTGGACCCGGCTGGCCCCGGTCAAGGTGGGCGGCTTCCACTGGCTGCAGACGGTGGTCCTCATCAACCCGCTGGTCTATGTCAACGAAGGCATGCGAGCCGCCTTCACCAACGCCACCCATATGCACCTCTACGTCATCTACCCGGTGCTGCTGGCCTTCAGCGCAGTGTTCTTGACCCTGGGGCTGCGGAACTTCCGGCGCAAGGTGCTGGCCTGACCGACCGACCGTTGCCCGTGGCCCGTGGCCCGTGGCCTGTGGCCTGTGGCCTGGCTCAGAGGACCCGGAGCGCATCAGGGGCGGCACGCTCTGACCGGCTGAAGGCGCGCAGCGCCGCCATATCGCCCACCCGGGCCCGGGCCAGTTCCACGCACACCAAGAGGCACACCTCGACCGCGGCAGCCGGCGGCTCAGGCGTCCTCAGCCCCTCGACGCTGGCCATCAGGTCGTCCCCGTGCACCACCACCTCGAGCACCCGGGTCCGCAGGTAGTCCGACAGCGGCGTCGTCCCACCGGGGACGCGGGCCACGGCCACAGGCCGATCAGCCTCGCTGTGACGCAGCCGGTCCGCCAACGCGGCCCTGGACTCACGACAGGAGGTCACGAGTGCGTCCGGTCCCCGCTGGGCCACCGCTTCGGACCGGGCTCGCAGCGCCACGAAGAGCGGATCGACGTCGCCGGGGTGGCTGACCCGGTTCGGCCCGAAGTAGTCCGCCACGCTCACGGCGTGCACGAAGGGTGGGGCCGGCTCGCGCAGGAGACCTTCCAGCCGGAGGAGACCGCCGTGGACGGCGTGGGCGGCCACGCCCCCGACGCTGTAGTCGGCCAACGCGCTGGGTCGATCCCAGGCCGCGGCCACCTCGGGCAGTCCGATCACCGCGGTGAGCCAGTCCACCGCGGCCAGATAGGACTCGACCTCGGCCGGGGTCAACCGGGCGCCGGTCACGGCGCATCCACCCGGTAGCTGACCGTTCCGGTGCAGCGCGGGGCGGGGGCCGCCGGACCGGGCGCTGCGGTGGGCGCGCTGGTGAACCGGTACAAGAGAATGGAACCTCCCAAGGTGCCCACGGGACAGTAGGCGCGCAACCAGGCCAACGAAGCGCGGTCGGCACTGGTCAGGTCGGAGGCGGACGCCGCCACCCACCCCGAGATGGAAGCGGGGGCGGCCCCCACCAATGGCCGGGCCCCGGGCACATCGGCCACCGTCACCCCCCGCGGCCCGAAGTAGGCCACGAAGGGGTGGCGACCCCGGCTCCACGCGGTCAGGAGCGAGAAGTCCTGGCCCCAGTCCACATTGGAGTCCGTCGCCACCCGGTAGGCGGGGCGGAACGGCGCCGCGGTATAGGCGATGGAGTGGGGGTACGAGGCGGCGGTCACCGCCGCCGCGGCCGCCACCACCGCCACCAGGCCGACCGCCACCAGCCGGCGCCCGGCCACCAGCGCGATGGGCGAGGCCACCACGGTCCACAGCGCGATCGACGGCAGCAGATACCGCACCCCCAGGGTCCGGGGGTTGGGCCACTCGAACAAGAAGAGGATGACGGCCGGCAGGATCACGGCCACCGCGCTCTCCCGCCAGGTCGACCGGCTCACCCGCCCGGCCCGGACCAAGCCGACCAGCACCAGCGGTCCGGCCAGCAGGACCACCAGAACCGGGGTCGACAACTTCACCACCAGGGTGGCGAACCAGAACCACACGTTGGAGCCCATCCAGCCCACCCCGAGCAGGAAGCCGGGCGCGCTGCCGGTGTCGTGGTTGGCCAGGAACTTGAGACCCTCCACATAAGGCTGCGGGAGCAGGACCCACGAGTGGATCACGACGGAGGGACTGAGCGCGAGATACACCACCCAGACGAGTAGCCAGGTCACCAGCGCCACCACGGCCGCCGGGCGCCAGGCGGCCCAACCCAACGCGCCCCGTCGGCGCGCCGCCACCACCACGACCACCGCCGCGACGGCGGCCAGCAGCAGCCCGGTGGACTGGGCCGAGACGGCCACCCCACACGCCACACCGAGCAAGAGCAGTGACCGCCCACTGCGCCGGCGCAACCAGCGCACCAGGGTCAGCGACAGCCAGACCGTGGACAGGGCGAAGGGCAGGTCCACCCCATCGAGATGCCCGATGCCGAGCACCAGCGGACTGCACAGCCAGAGCAAGGCGGCCACCACGCCGGACCAGATGCCGAAGAGCAGAGACCCGAGCGCGTAGAGCGCCAGCGCCAGCAGCGCGCACTCGAGCAAGGGCACCAGGCGGGCCGCCACCGTCACCCGGTGCATGGTGCCGGCCCGCAGCTGGGCCTGGACGAAGCGGGCGCTGTAGGTGCGTTCGTTGTTGACGTTCCAATGGCCGTCGCCGGGCACCACCGGGTGCACGGCCAGCACGGGCAGGGCGGCCAGGACCTTGAAGAGCGGCGGGTGTTCGGCGTTGTCGGCCAGGTCGTGGTGGAGCACCGTCACCACACCCGAGGAGACGTAGACCGGCTCGTCGAAGGTGGCCGAGTCGTGCCACGCCTCCAGCCCGCCCAGGACGAGGAAGCCCACGATGGCCAGAAGAACCAGGCCCAATCCCAGTTGTCGTGACGACCGGCTGGGGGTCGGCGGGAGCGCGCTGCCCTCCTCTGGCGTCAATGGTTCCGTTTTCATCCCCCAGGCCGTACCGGTTTTTGTGTGAACAGCGGGCTAGGATTGTCACACATCTGTAACCAAGCGGCCTGACCTGGGTCGCGGCGAACCATCAGCACCCGCAGCGAGCTGGCGCTGCTCCACTGAGGACTCTCCCGTACCCATGGACACCATTTTTCACGTATGACGACCACTGATCGCCAACCCGGGCTGCGCGGACCGGCGGACGAGCCGGCGCTGACGCCGGAGACGACCGAGACCACGGGCACGGGCACGGTCACTGGCGCAGCGGGCGCGGCAGCACCGGCACCGGCAGAACCCACCCTCCCCCACCAGCGCCGGACGCTGGCCCAGTGGCTTTCCGACCGCTGGAGCGACCCCGGCCGGCGCCGGGTCACCATCGGGTGGATCGCCCTGGCGGCCAGCGTGGCCGTCTACTACGTCGTCGCCGGCATCCCGTGGTCGACCAACTCGGTCCTGGTCTACGTGATGGCGGGGCTCGTCATCTCCAGCCTGGGCAGCGGGGTCAAGTGGAAGCGCCTGCTGCTGGACTGGCTCCCCCTCATCGCCGTGCTCTTCATTTACGGGCTGTTGCGCGGCTACGCCGCCCACACCATCTGGGGCCCGTTCTACCGACCGCAGGACTGGTTCGACACGCATGTCTTCGGCGGCCTGGCCCCGACCGTGCAATTACAGCGGTGGCTCTACACCCCGGGACTGCACGTCTGGGACTACCTGGTGTGGACCTGCTACATGAGCCACTTCTTCGTGTCGTTCATCGTCGCCGGCGTGCTGTGGAAGATCAACCACCGCAAGTTCCGGCGCTTCGTGCCGCTCTTCGTGGGCCTGACCTTCATCGGGTACATCACCTACGTGCTCTACCCGGCCATGCCACCGTGGATGTCGAGCCAGTTCGGCCATCTGCCCCCGACCACGCGCATCATCGATCAGGTATGGAAGCACCTCCACCTGGGTCTGGGCGCATCACTCTTCGCCGGTGGCGACAAGTTCGACAACAACGTGGCCGCCATGCCGTCGCTCCATGGGGCCTACCCCATGCTGATCTGCCTCTTCTTCTGGAAGGGCTCCAGTGTCCGCAAGCGGGTCCTCCTGGCCGCCTACCCCGTGTGCATGGCCTTCTCGCTCGTCTACACCGGTGAGCACTTCGTGATCGACATCCTGGTGGGCTGGCTCTACGCCGCCGCTACCTTCTACGTCGGCTCCAAACTGCTGGACCGCTGGGAGGCCAGGCGGTTGCGCAAGAGCCTGGCCCCCGGTGGTGCCGATCGCCCGCTGGAGTCGACTATCGCTCGGTGACTTCGACGCCCTTCCAGAAGGCCACCATGTCGGTGATCTCCTTGGCGGCGTCTTTGGGGTCCGGGTAGTACCAGGCCGCATCGGGATTGCGCGACCCCCCCACCACGACGTCGTAGTAGCTAGCCTCGCCCTTCCAGGCACACGTCGTATGGCTGTCAGAAGGCTGGAGCACCCCTGCGGACACGTCCCCGGCCGGGAAGTAGTGGTTCCCCTCCACCACCACGGTGTGCTCACTGCGGGCGATCTCGGTGCCTTCGTATGTTGCAGTCACGGTCATTGTGGGCATGGTAGTGGGATGGGGCGATTGGCCAGTCGTTCACTCGGCCAAGCGTTGGGCCCACCGTTCAACAGTTGTGTGACGAACCGGAGGGCGCGCGCGCTGTTCGGCGGGGGCATCTGGTTAGGGTGATTCCAACACAAATGCTGGGACGGCATGCCCACTCCGAGCGGAGCGGCGAAGGGACAAATCTGATGTCGGAAGACAGCGGGCCAGCCATTCCATCAGACCTGGCCGCGGCCTATGCCGCCGTGCGGGCCACCACCGAGCGGTTGGCCGCTCCATTGAGCGCCGAGGACCAGACGGTGCAGTCGATGCCCGACACCAGCCCGACCAAGTGGCACCGGGCTCACGTGACCTGGTTCTTCGAGACGTTCGTCCTGGGCCCCAACGATGAGCGGTATCGGCCCTTCGACGACGCCTTCGCCTACATCTTCAACTCGTACTACGAGGCGCTGGGCGATCGGCACCCGCGCAGCGAGCGTGGGCTCATTTCACGACCGGGCGTCGACGACGTCACCCGCTACCGCGCCTTTGTCGACCAGGCCATGGGCGCCTTCATGGCGGGCGGGCTGGAGCGGGGCGTCCCGGAGCTGATCACCCTCGGCCTCCATCACGAGCAGCAGCACCAGGAGCTGTTGCTGATGGACATTAAGCACGTCCTGTCGCGCAACCCGATGCGCCCGGCGTATCTGCCCCCACCTGGTGACGCGGCGCCCACTGGAATCTCGCCGCCCAAGGCGGACTGGATTGAGCACAGCGGGGGCACGGCCGACATCGGGCACGGCGGACGCGGCTTCGGGTTCGACAACGAGTTTCCGCGCCACCCGGTCTACCTGACCCCGTTCGCCGTGGCCGACCGACCGGTGACCTGCGGCGAGTGGCTGTCCTTCATGGAGGACGGCGGGTACAGCCGGCCCGAGTTCTGGCTCTCCGACGGGTGGGCCGTGGTCATGAACCAGGGCTGGCAGGCCCCGCTCTACTGGTTCTGCGATCCCGACCATCCGGGCCAGTGGCAGGAGTTCACGCTGGCCGGCGCCCGTGCGGTGGATCCGGACCAACCGGTCTGCCATGTGAGCTACTACGAGGCGGATGCCTTCGCCCACTGGACCGGCATGCGCCTCCCGACCGAGGCGGAGTGGGAGACCGTGGCCACCGCGGTGGGCGAGGGCGACAATTTCCTGGGCGCCGAGGCGCCGCAGCCGCGCGCGGCCATCACCACCAACGCCCTGCTCGGCGACGTCTGGGAATGGACATCGAGCGCCTACACGCCCTACCCCGGCTTCCGGGCGGCGCCGGGCGCGGTCGGCGAGTACAACGGCAAGTTCATGGTGAGCCAGTACGTCCTGCGCGGCGGCTGTTGCGCCACGCCTCCGGGTCACACCAGGACCACCTACCGCAACTTCTTCCCGCCGGGCGCCCGCTGGGCCTTCAGCGGCGTCCGCCTGGCCCGGGATCCCTGATCCGGATGGCCATCACCATTGACGTCCATCTCTCGCCGGACGAGGTGCGCCAGCGCATGCGCGCCGATGCCCTGGCCGGACTGCAGGCCGAGCACAAGTCGATCCCACCGGTCTGGTTCTACGACGAGCGCGGCAGTCAGCTCTTCGAGGAGATCACCCGCCTGCCCGAGTACTACCCGACCCGGGCCGAGCGCCACCTGCTGGAACTGCACGCGCCGGCCATGGCGGAGCTGTCCAAGGCGGACACGCTGGTCGAGCTGGGCGCGGGCGCCTGCGAGAAGACCCGGGTGCTCCTCGACGCGCTCCAGGAGCTGGGCACCTTGACCCGCTACGTGCCCTTCGACGTCAGTGATGAGTTCCTGCGCGGGGCCGCTTCACCGCTGGCCGACGAATACGCCGACCTGTCGGTCCATCTGGTCATCGGCGATTTCCACCAACACCTGGCCTCCATACCCAATGACGGGCGGCGGATGGTGGCCTTTCTGGGCGGGACCATCGGCAATTTGGACCCAGAACAGCGGGCCCGTTTTCTCTTCGACCTCAACTGCACCATGTCGAGCGATGACTCCCTCCTCCTGGGCACCGACCTGGTCAAGGACCGCCAGCGCCTGGTCCGGGCCTACGACGACGCGGCCGGCATCACAGCGCGCTTCAACAAGAACGTGCTCTATGTGCTCAACGAGCAGCTGGGGGGCGACTTCGATCCCGAGCAGTTCAGCCACGTCGCCCGCTGGAACGAGGACGAGCAGTGGATTGAGATGCGGCTACGGGCCGAGCGGGCGGCCGAGGTCACGCTCAAGGAGGCCGGCATTTCGGTCACTTTCGCCGCCGGCGAGGAACTGCTGACCGAGATCAGCGCCAAATTCACACCCCGCCGGGTTGAGGACGAGCTGGCCGCCGCCGGCTTCGTGGTCGACGGCATGTGGGGCGCCGATGAGGGTGAGTTCCTGCTCACCCTGGCCCATCCCTACTGCTGATTGGGATGGGCCCGGCGACGCGACCGGAGTCGCCACAGCGTGGCCACCCCCAGGAGGATCAGGAAAGCGAGCCCGCCACAAGTGAGCAGGGTGGCCACAATCAGGTGCGGGGGCCGGTAGCGGAAGGTGACCACGTCCTCCCCGGCCGGGAGGCGCACCTGTTGGACCAACTCGTGCTGGGTGACCGCAACCCGCTGCGGCGGGCCGCCGTTGACCGAGACCTGCGCTTCCCACCCGCTGTCCCAGGCCACGCTGCGCACCACGGTTGACGGGGCCGGCAGGCGGACCCGTACGGACTCGGTGTTGGCGTCATTGGACAGGATGTGGACCGCGGGCGTGGCCCGGGCGTTCTGGCCCGTGCTCCCCGTTACCGCCAGCGGGCTGGGGGGGTGCGTGCGCACCATGACGGACAGGCCATCGATCCGACCCTGCAGGCGCCACTGGCCGGGGCGGACGGCGGAGGACAGCACGCCGGCCAGCTCGTAAGAGCGCCCATCCGCCGAGATCAGCGCCTGGTGCGGGGGCACCTGGCCCAGCACCTGCGCGGCCAGGCCGTCGGCCGGCCCGGCGGGCAGCGAGCCGGTCACGTGGGTTGCTCCCTCGGGCACATTGCGCACCGGGCCCCACGAGATACCCCCGGTCGGCCCGACCTTGCCGAACCGGATGGCGGCCGCGCTGGCCCCGGTGGTGAACAGGAGGGTGGCGGTGGTGGGCCGGATGGCCGCTCCAAACGACCAGGTGCTGACCCGCCCCGCGCCGAGCGCGGCCCGCGGCCCGGCATAGGAGGGGTAGTCGCGGTCGGTGAAACCGGTCTGGTAGCCGAGCGCCAACACCGGATCCTGGCCGGCCGACACCGACACCTGCTGCACCTGGCTCAGTGCGGTGGGCGTGCCGTTGAGCGGAAGGAGGAAGTACTCGGGCGCGGTCAGCAGTTCCTGCAGGCTGAGGCCGTCGAGTTGGCCCGCGTTGAGGGCGGCGATATTCAGATCGGCGTTGGAGTGGGTCTCGGTCACCGTGCCGTAGTTCCCGTTGACGATGGAGGCGTAGCCCCCCACGGAGGGCAGGCGGGAAAGGATGTTGTAGTCAGGCAGGCCGTTGCTGCCGCGCTCACCGTTGAAGTAGCTCTGCGGGTCGTAGATATCGAAGCGTCCTCCCGGCGCCAGGTGGGCGGCCAGGTACTGCTCAATGGTGGTCGTACCCGACGTGACCGCATCGGTCGGCGTGGCCACCAGCTGCCCGGTGGCCCCGGTCAGTCCGAGATCCGCCACCACGAAGACCACCACGGTGCTGATCCACCAGGATGCGCGAAGCCGGGAGCGTCCCCACACAATGAGGCCGGCCAGGGCGGCGAAGCCCAAGGCGACGAGGGTGGCCTCGCGCACCGTGTGTACATAGCGGGCTCTGGGCGTGGCCCGGGCGAACCAGGTGATCAGCGTGTTCGGGTCTAGGAGCGCCCAGGCGGCCAGGGCGAGGACGAGGATGAAGGGGACGAAGCCGACCCAGCGGTCATAGGGCGTCAGCGCGTTGGGCTTCGGCCTGTCGGTGGTGAGCGTGTCGGTGGTCGGACCGTCAGTCACCACCGGTCGGCGGTCGAGCCAGCCGGCGAAGAGGACGCAGACCGCCACCGATACATCGATCATGTTCCGGCTCTGCAGGCGCTGGTGGCCGTAGAGCGGGATGGCGTTGAACAGGTGCTCGAGCGGCGTGTTGGACCCGAGCGCCAGCAGCAGGCCGATCAGCCCAACCAGGTACCAGGTGAGGCGTTCGCGGCCCGGGAGCCGGCTCGGCCAGTGGGGCCGCAGCAGGGCGAAGATGGCCACGATGGGCAGCAGGCCGAGATAGATGCCGATCTCGGGCAGGTTGTAGGGGGAGAAGAAGGACGCCTCCCCCAGGTAGTGATAGCCGCCCCAGATATAGGGCACCAGGGCCAGCGGGCCGTCCTTGAGCGGATAGCTCCCCGAGGCGGCGAACCCGCCGCCGAACCCTGACCGCTGTGAGTTGGCGATGGCGTTGAGGCCGGGCAGCCACTGGATGGCGGCCACCGAGAGGCCCAGGGCGGCGCCGGCGCCGACCCGGGTCAGCACGCGCCACCAGCGGCCGCGGTCGAACCCGGCCGACACGGCGGCGTAGGCAATGATCAGGAGCGCCTCGTCGAGCATCGCTTCGGGGGCGCCGCCCAGGATCACGATGGCCAGGCCGGCACCGAGCAGGACCGACCACCGCCAGCGGCCGTCCCGGACGATGTGCAGGACGGCCAGCAACATCCAGGGGAGCGCGACGAAACCCTCCGTCATGTCCACGTGGTTGACCTGGCTCAGCACCACCCCGGAGAAGGCGAAGGTGGCGGCCGCCACCAGACTGGCCATGGTGGAGAGGGCCAGGGCGCGCAGGAAGACGTACATGCCGATGGCGATGCCCGAGAAGAGCATGATCTCGAGGGTGATCCAGGCCACCCGGTCGGGCAGGATCACGAAGAGCCCGATCAGCGGGTAGAAGGCGCCGGCGTTGAAGCCGGCCAGCAGCGGCGAGCCGCTGAAGATGTACGGGTCCCAGAAGGGCAGCTGACCGTGGCGCAGCATGGAGCCGACCAGGACGTGCAGTGGGTAGTTCTGCTGGGCGTTGTCGCCGGTCATCAGCAGATGGCCGCTGATCAGGTCGGGCAGGACGAAGACTCCCGCCGGGACGGCGATCAGGATGAGGTAGGGCCACAGTGGGCCGGTGTGAGCTCGAATTCGATTCACGTACGACGGAGGCGCCTTCCCGTGTGCCACGAGGTGGGTCGACACCGATCCGGCCGTTCCCATGCGATCGGGACGACTGTATTCGCTGGCAACGGGCCGCCGCCTCCCGTCGCTCCGGTCGACAACCCATATGGCGCACCTTCCGGTATCGTGACAGCCACCTTTCGCGATCGTGACGAAATTTCTGTTTCTTGCATGCTGAGTCCAACCTGAGAGTGTTGCCAAGGATCGTCATGTCACCCATAGACCCGGCCGGGAGCATCGGATCATGCGCCAACGATCCCCTCTCGTCGCCCCGTCCGCGCCCGCGGTTCCAACCCCGGTCCACCTGGCCCCGGTGATGGCCAACACCGACGTCATGTCGTGGCTGGGGCGCCTGGGTGGCCGGCCGGGATCGGGGCCGGGACCCGGCGATGGATTCGGCGATCGACCCCTGCGCCTGGCCCGCACGGCCGCGCTCGGCCTGCTGGCCATGCTGTGCATCACGCTGGGGGCACTCCTGGGCGGCCGCTCCTACGAGACCCACCTGCCCGGCGCCTGGTTCTTCGGCATGCCCGGGGGGCCGCTCGGCTCGCTGGGCTCCAACGGGATCCACCCGCCGATCTACGCCGCCATCCTGGTGTTCGGCGGCCTCATCCTCCTCACCCGGATCTGGCTGGGCCTGCTGCGGGCCCTCTCGGCCCGGCCCGGGTTCCCGGTGAAAAAGGTCGTCCTGGTGGTGGCGATCTGGGCCGTGCCCCTCCTGCTGGCGCCCCCGCTCTTCAGCCGTGACGTCTACAGCTACGCCGGACAGGGCGAGATGGTCAGCCACCACATCGACCCCTACGTCTACGGCACCGGCGTCCTCGGGTCGACGCCGTTCAGCTCAATGCCCGACACCGTGTGGACGAACACGCCCTCGCCCTACGGCCCGACGTTCCTTTCGATCGACGGCGTGTTGGACAGCGCCTCGGGCCATCAGATCCTGCCCGACATTGTGCTTCTGCGCCTGCTGGAGCTGGCCGGCCTGGCCCTGGTGATCGCCGCCACGCCCACGCTGGCCCGGGCCATGGGCCGGGATCCGGCCGAGACCGTGCTCCTGGCGGCCGGCTCGCCGCTGGTCCTGATCACCCTGATCGGTGGGGCCCATAACGAGGCCCTCATGCTGGGGCTGCTCATGGCCGGGCTGGCGGTGGCCCGACGCTTCGGCACCGTACCCGGCATCATTCTCTGTGCACTGGCGGCCGGGGTGAAGTCGCCGGCCGCCCTGGGCGTGCTCTTCTTGGGCTGGCTCTGGGCTGGTGCGGGGGCGTCGTTCTGGCGGCGCGTCGTCCACACCGCGGCGGCCGGCGTCATCGGGCTCTCGACCATGCAGGTGGTGGCCGCCGTATCGGGGACCGGGTGGGGCTGGCTGCGCACGTCCACCGCGGCCGACCAATCCTTCACCGGGGTCACCCCGATTGACGCCTTGGCCCGCTTCGTCTCGGTGGTGGCCAACGTGGTCAACCTGCACGTGCCGGTCCTCGGCGCCCGCACCGTCTTCAGCGTGGTCGGTCTCTTGTGCGCCGGCGGCATAGGGATCTGGCTGTTGTTGCGCTCCCCCGAGGAAGGGGTGAGCCGCACCCTGGGGCTCACCCTGCTGGTGGTGGCCGTGTTGGGACCGATCCTGTGGGCCTGGTACATCACCTGGGGACTGATCGTGCTCGCCCCGGCGGCGTCCCGCAAGCTCCGCCTGGCGCTCATCGCCGTCAGCACCTTCGAGCTCTTCGTCGGGGCGTCCTCGGTGCGCGGCTTCTACCAGACCCTGGTCTCGGCCGGCCTCCTGGCCACGCTCGTGCTGGCCGCCGCGCTGCTGGCCGTGGCCATTGTGCCGCTGGCTCAGTTCGGGCGGACGCCCCGGACGAAGGCCATCGCCCCGTCCGAACCCGACCGGCTGGTCATGGAGCTCAGCACCTGAACCAGCGGCGCCTCAGGGGACCGGATCGCCGACGGCGGCGGTAGCGGAGAGGCCGTGGTACGGCATCCCCATGTCCTTCCACTCCTCGTACATGGTGAGGAAGTCCTGGCCGAAGGGATCCTGGCCCACCAGCGGCATGGCGGCCCGCCGGACCGTCCAGTCGTAGGGGGCCAACTCGGCCGCCCGGGCCAGATGGTGGCGGGCCCTCTCCCCCTCACCCCGGCTCAGGGCGTCGGCCCCGATGCGGAAGTGCAGGCGGGCGGCGATCTCATCCTCGCTCAGGTCGGCCACGGCCTGGCGCGCCGCCTCCGGCGCGATGGGCACCTCGCCGTCGTTGACCCAGGCCCGCACGGCGTCGAGGTGGGGGGCCGACTGCACCCCGGTGAAGTCGGCGAACAGATCGGAGCCGAACGCCACGCCGTTGGGGCGCACGATGGTGTCGTCCTCGTCGATCCACACCACGGTCGGCACGTTGGAGATGGCATAGAGCTCGGACAGCACGTGGCGCGAGTCGTAGAGCACCGGAAAGGTGATGTCCTGCGTCCACGGCGCCACGTCCTCGGGCGCGTTGTCCATGGCCACGCCGATGACGCTGAAGCCGGCCGGGGCCAGCTCGTCGTGGAGGGCCTGCCAGCCCGGCAGGTCATACCGGCAACCGCACCAGCTGGCGAAGGTGACCAGCAGCTTCTTCTGGCCGTGCCATTCGGCCAACACGTGGTCGGTGCCCTCCAGGTCGGGCAGGGTGAAGTCCGGGGCGCGCAGGTCGTGCAGGGCCTCCTGGCGCAGCTGCGGGCTGAGCGCCAGGGCGATCACCGGCAGGGCGCCCTCGGCGGCGCTGATGACCGAGGCCCGACCGAGCAGCGCGGCCGTGGCGCCCAGGTCCAACCGGTCCTCGACCAGCACCGTCGCCAACTGCTCGGCGGTCAGCGGGACGCAGACATCGCCCCGGCAGAGCCCCTCTGGGCGCAGCGTCCAGCCGATCAGCTCGTTCAGATCGTCCGGCGCGATGCAGGCCCGGCCCTCGGTACCGGTGCCGTCCAGGTCGTGCGCCGTCTCGGTCAGTACGCGCAACCGGCTCATCTCACTCCGCCAGATCGGCGGCGGACAGGACTCGGTCGGGGCGCAGGCGGACCAGGAGCTCGCCCGGCACCCCGTTGCGCTCGCCGTACTCCTCGGCCCGATCGGCGCCCATGTAGCGACCACCGATGCGGGCGGCCCAGTGCCGCACCTCGGCCAGGTCGTCGGTGATCTCGACCCCGCCCTCGACGACCACGAAGCTGAAGGGCGGCCGGTCGTCGTCCACGCAGAGCGCCGCCTGCTGCTCCCGGATCAGGTTCCGGCCCTTGACCGTCTTGGCGCCGGTGTTGAACAGCAGCGCGCCATCGTCGTCCACCTCGAACCAGACGGGGGCCACATGGGGCCGCCGGTCGGCCCGCACCGTGGCCAGCCGGCCGGTCCGGGCCGGCAGCGCGGTGAGAAAGGCGCGCACCTCATCGTCGCTCATGGGGTGGTAGGGCATGGAGCTCTCCTTTCTCGCACGGCATGGTTTTCTCGCACGGCATGGTCACTCGTCCCACGTGGTGGCGTGGGCCGCGAACTCCTGGGGCGACTGGACCCGGACCACGCAGAACAGCAACCCGGCCGGATCGCGCATGACCCACCAGGATTTGACCGCCTCCATCCGGCTGGCCCCCAGTGCTTCGAGGCGCCGCACTTCGGCTTCCACATCGTCGGTCTCCACGTCGAGGTGCACCCGGGCCGACGCGCCGTCGCCGATCTGCTGCACCATGATCTCGAGCCCGGAGAAGAGACCGTCCGAGTGCACGTAGTCAGGGTCCTCGTCGGCCCGGAAGGGGCGGCCCAGCGCACCGGACCAGAACCTCGCTTCGGCCGCGAAGACCTCGGACGGCACGTCGAAGAGCGCTCCGGTCAGGCGGCTGCGGTGCACCCTTTACCCCTTCCCCCTTTCACGGCGCGCTAAGCCGGGGTTCCGCCGTTGGCCTTGAACGCGGCCAGCCAGGCACCGACCACCGGCCCGAAGTTGGCCGGGTTGTAGGCGTCCTCCTCGTAGGAGAACTGCATGTCGCCGGCGTAATGCAGGACGGTGAGATTGTGGGCCTGGTGCACCGAACCGTCGCCGGGGTCACGGAAGCGGTTCTCAATCCGGCAGATCCACCATCCCTTCTCCTCGTCGCAGACGCACCAGGCATGGGGGAACGACGTCATGGCCTGGTTGGGCCACTCCGCCATGGTGGCCGAGATCCATCGGTGGATCTCGGCTCGCCCGTGCATCTCCCCGAACATGTGCTCCAGGTAGGTGGCGTCCTCGGTGAACAGGTCGGCCCAGTCCGCCCACTCCCCACTGGCGGCGCACCGGTTGGCGGTGTCGATGAAGTGCTGGTGCGCCTGCTCGAGCTCTTGCCTGCTCCATCGGTTCGTCGTTGTCATGACTTCAGTATCCATTCGCTCATGGTCATGCTGCGCATCGTGTCCAGGTCAGTGAAGGCCGTGATCTCTTGAATCATCAGGTTGATGTTGGCGGTCATCTTCTCGGGGTCCCCGTCGGCACAGAAGAAGAGCATGGGGTCGGTCACGTGCTCGAGGGAGGGCCAGGCCTCCTCGACGATGCCGCCCAACGGCGGGGCGCCCTCGGTGAACGCCCGGAAGACGGCGTTGCGCACGTAGCGGCAACGGGGTTGGATCGACTCGGTGATGGGTGAGATGCGGGTGTGCCACCGGGTCACCCACTGCTCAAAGGTGAGGTCGGAATGGGGCTGGAGCAGCGCCACCGTCAACACACCCGGCGAGCGCTGGCCGTCAGGCCAGTGGCGGGGCTCGGACCACTGGCTGTCCCCGTAGTCCCGGTAGAGCGACTCCACCACCTGGTAGCCGGCCACCTTGGTGGCGGCCTGCTCCAGGACGTCCTGGTACGGCTGGCGGAAGTCGACCGCGTCCAGCCACAGCGAGACCACGGCGTGCAGCGGCGTCTCCCCCTCCGGGGTGGGCACCGGCGGCGGGATGTCGCACTCCCCGTCGCGCAGGTCCATGCTCAAGCGGTGGGGATCCAGGGCCAGCAGCGCCGGGGCCACCGAGCCCAGCATGGTCGCCGACACGGTTTCCCGGGTGGTGTCGGGGTCGAACCAGACCAGGTAGATCAGCTTCTCCATCGGTCCCCCGTCGTCACGCTCACCACGTCAGGTTCAGCGCCTGGCGCATGGTGGCCTCGAACTCGGCGTCGGTCAGCGTGCGCCGCAACTCCAGGACCATGACCGCATCGCCGCCCACCTCGACCCGCAGCGGCGTGCTCGGATCTTCCAGGGCGTCGGCCACGGCGTGGGCCACCAGCTCGGGGCCGGGTCGCCCGCCCGGGCCGACCAGGGTGGCGTCGGTGCCGCTCCACTGCTCGTGCAGGTCGGCGTAGACGGCCGGGCCCACGTGGTCGTCGGTGTGCTTCATGCCCGGCGCGATGTAGCCGGGCTCCACAATGACGACCCGGATGCCGAAGTGGCCCAGCTCGAAATGGAGGGTCTCGGAGATGGCCTCCAGCGCGTGCTTCGAGGCGCCGTAGGCCCCTTCGAGTGGGGTGCCGATGCGTCCCTGCACCGAGCTGATGTTGACCAGAACCCCGCTCCCCCGCTCCCGCCACGACGGCACGACGGCCTGGGCCAGGCGCAGCGGACCGAGCGTGTTGACGTCGAGCACCCGGGTGAAGTCGTCCAACGGGTAGTCCTCCAGCGGCCCCAGACCGGTGAGTCCGGCGTTGTTGACCACGGCGTCCAACTCGCCCGCGGCGTCCACGGCAGCGCGCACCGAGGCATCGTCGCTCACATCGAGGGTGAGCACCTGGGCCACCTTGAGGTCACCCAGCAGGCTGGCGTCGCGCGCCGTGGCCACCACGTCGTGCCCGCGCTCGGTCAGGACGGTGGCCGTGGCCCGGCCGATGGAGCGAGCCGCCCCGGTGACGAGGACCCGCACCTCAGGCCGTCCCGACCGAGTCCGGGGGCGCTGCCGGAGCCGGGCCGACCAGGGTCTCGCTGATCTCCCACAGCCGGCGGGCCGCCTCGGGATCCTGGGCCCACTTCCGCGGCGCCCGGGGCCGGCACTTGACGAAGTACTGCCCGCTGACTTCGGCCACATCGGGCGAGGAAGCGAGGTAGACCGAGGTCCGGGCACCCTTCTGCGCGGAGAGGAAGAACGGGCCGGCGATCTTGATGCCCAGCGCCAGGAAGCCCTTCACGTCGCCGTCGGCCCCGTAGCCGGTGCGCACGGTCCCGGGATGCAACGAATTCGCGGTCACCCCCTGACCGGCGGTGCGCCGGGCCAGCTCAAGGGTGTTGAGGATGTTGGCCAGTTTGGAGACGCCGTACACCCGCATGGCGGCGTAGCCATTGGTGGATTGCAGGTCGTCGAAGGGCATGCCGTGGCGGGCCTGGTTGTGCGCGGTCGAGGCCACATTCACCACGCGGGCCGGCGCCGACTCCACCAGGCGGGGCAGGAGCAGCGAGGTCAGGAGGAACGGGCCCAGATGGTTGATGGCAAAGGTGGCCTCATACCCGTCGACTGTCTCAGTGCGCTCCGAGAGGATCAGGCCGGCGTTATTGACCAGGACATCGATTCTCGGGCAGCGCTGCAGGATCTCGCCGGCGCCGGCCCGTACCGAGGACAGGTCGGCCAGATCGAAGACCGCCAGCTCGACCGTGCCCGCCGAGCCGATCCGCTCGGCGATGTGCTCGACGGCCGCCGCGCCCCGGCCGGCGTGGCGAGCGGTGATGACCACCCGGGCACCCATGAGGCCCAGGGCCACGGCCGTCTCCAAGCCGATGCCCGAGTTGCCCCCGGTCACCACGACGGTCTTTCCCATCAGGTCGGGCATAGCTGCGATCTCCCCCTTGTGCGCCGATCGGGCGTCAGCCTTCCACAACCGGCCGCGCCGGCGTGGTCCGCCGACTGCCGGGCCGGCGCCGCCAGCGCGCGCCTAACGCCAGGTGTCACGGGAGGAGACCAGCCCGGTCTCGGGAGAGACGAAGTGGCCACTGAGCGTCCGCTCCGATGTGCGCATGCGCCACTGCAGCAGCTCCTGGGCGCCGCGCCAGGCCAGGTCCTTCCAGTCAGCGCCGGGCTCCCGGCAGAGGTTGCGGACCTGCTGGGGGTCCTCGGCGAGATCGAACAGGAGTGGCGGCAGCACGTCGGGCGCAGCGGCGAACTGCACGTACTTGTGATCCGGGCCGCGGGAGACGGCCAGCGAGCAGTGGCTCATGGGAATGCCGAAGAACTGTTCGGCTAGATGGTGGGCCGGATCCGAGAAGTCCCACTCGAAGTGGGCCGTGTCCCGCCAGTGTTCGGGTGGTCCCTCCCCCCGGACGAAAGGAGCCAGGGACCAGCCGTCGGCCTGCAGCGGCACGGCGGCCCCGATGAACTCACAGATGGTGGGCAGGATGTCCACCGACTCGGTCACCGCGTCAATGACCCAGCCCCGCCCGGCATCGGCCTCGGGCCGGGGATCGACCACGATCAAGGGGACGTGGTAGCTCTCGTCCCAGTAGCCCAGCTTCTCCAGCAGCCAGTGGTCGCCCCCCATTTCGCCGTGGTCGCTGGTCAGCACGACCAGGGTCGACTGGGCCAGGCCACTCTGGACCAGGTAGTCGAAGAGATGGGCCAGGTCGTCGTCCACCTCGCGCTGGGCCCCGTAGTAGGTGGCCCGGATCTGCCGGCGCTCCCGCTCATCGTCGGGTGCGGCCGCCGGAGGAATGGACATGGCCAGGGCGGCGAAGGGGTGCTGGGCCGCCTCGTCCTCCCGGCGGGCGCACCCGACAAAGGGGGGTATCTGGTCGGCGTCGTAGAGATCGTGGTAGCCGATTGGATTGCGGCGGGGCGGATGGGGCCGGATGAAGGAGGCGTGAATGAAGAAGGGCTGGTCCCCGTGCTCACCCAGCCAGTCGGTCACCGCCCGGCGCACGAAACTGGTCTGCGAGAGCTCGGAAGGGAACTGGGCCGGCGCCCAGGTGGAACCGTGGTCCTTGGCGCCAGGGAAGCCGGCAATGGGCTCGTACAGGGCATGGGGATTGGCCGGGACGTCCACGCCCTGGGCGGCCAACCAGGTCCCCCAGGCCGGGCTGCCCTCCTCCCACGGGTCACGGATGCCCTCGCGGAATCCGGGCAGGATGCCCTCGTAGGTCAGGAGCCGGGGATCGTCCGCCGCCACCGTCCGGGGATCGACCGAGGAGTCGGTGTAGCCGAAGAGGACGGGGTCATACCCCAGCGACCGGGCCAGCAGGGCGATGTTGGTGAACCGGGCATCGAGCGGGGTGCCGTTGAGCACCGAACGGTTCCTGTGCTGATAGGTGCCCGTGTACAGGCACGCCCGGGAGGGACCGCAGGGCGCCGCATTGGCCCAGTGGTTGGCGAAGAGGACGCCCCGCTGAGCCAGCCCGTCCAAGGTGGGGGTCTCGACCACCGGATGGCCAAGGGCCGAGAGGCAGTCCCCCCGCCACTGGTCAACCGTGATGAACAGCACATTGCGATCGGCGGGCATGGCCTCACTTTTGCCGATTCCGCGCCGACGGTGCTCCCGGCTCCTCTCCCGCCCCGGCTCTGTGACTCAGTTGCTCAGTGGGAGGCGCGGATGCTGGCGCCGCCGAGTCGCGTGCCGGCCCGGATCAACCAGGCGCCCACCGTCGGGCCCACGGGGTGGGCCAGGACGGTTGCCTTCGGGGCGGTCACTTCGCTGACCGCCGTCACCGCCGGGACACGGCGCGCCCGGCCGGTGTCGTATACCCGGGCCAAGTCACGGCGACGCTCCTCGGCCATTCGCTGGGCCATCCACATATCCATCATCTCTTCACTTTCGCTCTGACCTGCTCGCTCGCCACTCACTACGCGGGGTTGTCACAGACCATTGTACTGCAGTGTTGACATGAATTCAACAATATTCTAATATAGGCGTATGCCTATGACTTTGGATGACGCCATTCCGTCTCCCCGGGCGAGGGTGCTCACCCAGGCGCCCTCGCTGGCCTGCGATCTGTCCTGGCTCCTCTCGGTGGCCCTGCGGCCGGCG
>DASZMA010000021.1:0-6615 GCA_035552095.1 Acidimicrobiales bacterium
CCACCCCTCGCACATCATGACCATCGAGGACCCCATCGAGTTCGTGCATACGAGCAAGCGTGCGATTGTCAACCAGCGGGAGGTGGGTGAGGACACCAAGTCCTTTGCCGGCGCCCTCAAGCATGTGCTCCGCCAGGACCCAGACGTGATCCTGGTCGGCGAGATGCGTGACTTAGAGACGATCTCCACCGCGTTGACTGCAGCCGAGACCGGCCACCTGGTCTTCGGCACCCTGCACACCCAGGATGCCCCGCAGTCCATCGACCGGGTCATCGACGTCTTTCCGGCCCACCAACAGCAGCAGATCCGGGTCCAGCTGGCCAGCGCCCTCCAGGCCGTGGTCTGCCAACAACTCCTGCCTCGGATGCGTAACCGGGGCCGGGCCGTCGCCTGTGAGGTCCTCATCGCCACCCCGGCCGTCCGCAACATGATCCGGGAGGGCAAGGTGCACCAGATCTACAGCTCCATGCAGGGAGGCGGCAAGTACGGCATGCAAACCATGGACCAGTCGCTCGCCGACCTGGTGCGCTCCTCGACCGTGTCGCTGGAAATGGCGCTGGAGCGTTGCCACCACGAAGACGAGCTCCGCCGGCTAGTGACCGGAGCACGCTGATGCCCACGACCTACGCCTACAAGGTTCGGGACCGGTCGGGCAAGGTCCTGTCCGGCTCGTTGGAAGCCGACAACACCGCCCTCGTGGCCAACCGCCTGCGGCAGATGGGTTACGTCCCCATCGCCATTGACAAGAAGGCAGGCAGTGTCAAGCGGGACATAAACATCCCAGGGTTCAGCAATCGGGTCAAACTCAAGGAGATTGCGGTCTTCAGCCGGCAGTTCGCCACCATGATCAATGCTGGCCTTACTTTGCTGCGCTGCCTGTCGATCCTAGTGGTTCAGACCGAAAACAAGTTCCTGTCTGGAGTGGTCGATCAGCTCCGCGTCGACATCCAGTCCGGTTCCTCCTTGTCCCAGGCCCTGGGACGGCACCCGAAGCAATTCAACCGTCTGTACATTGCCATGGTCAGAGCCGGCGAGACGGGTGGCAACCTGGACCTGACCCTTACACAGCTGGCGGACACCATCGAGAAGCAGGTGGAGCTGCGCGGCAAGATTCGCTCAGCTCTGGCCTACCCCGGCATGGTGTTGGCGATGGTGGTCTGCATCCTCGGGGCCATGCTTGTCTTCATCGTGCCCATCTTCAAGAAGATGTACACCGGTTTGGGCGGCAAGCTCCCGCCCGCCACTCAGGTGCTGATCAGTCTGTCCAACCTCGTCCTCACTGCCTTTCCGTTCCTGATCGTAGGGACCATCATTCTGGTGGTCGGCTATCGCAAGTGGGTTGCCACCGCGGGCGGCAGGGCAATTCGCGATCGCCTAGCGCTGCGGATCCCGATCTTCGGGGGCCTGATCCGCAAGACCGCCATGAGCCGCTTTTCCGGGACGCTGGCCACGCTCCTCAAGAGCGGCGTTCCGATCCTCGAGTCGCTCGAGATCACCGCCGACACAGTCGGTAACGTGGTGGTCGCCAACGGGGTCCGCGCCATTGCGGAAGGGGCGAAGCGAGGGGAGCCGATGACCCAGGCGCTCGCCAACTACCCGGTCTTCCCTCCGATGTTGACCCAGATGATGGCGGTGGGTGAGGAGACCGGCGCCCTCGACGAGTTGCTCCTGAAGGTGGCGATGTTTTACGACGACGAGGTGTCGCGCACGGTGGACGCCCTGACCTCGTTACTAGAGCCACTGCTCATCGTGGTGCTGGGTGGAGCGGTGGGCTCGATGGTCATTTCCCTCTATCTGCCGATGTTCGACATCATCAAGCTGGTAGGCAACAACAACTGACGGCAACCCGGCCTCGCCGCCGGATCCCGGACGTAGTCGCCACGGCATGGCAGGATGACGGGCTGGTGACCACCCTAGCCGTACTCCGTGAGCTTCGACGCGGCGAGCGTCGGGTGGCCATGGTGCCGGCGGAGATCCCGAAACTCACCGCGGCCGGGCTCGAAGTCGTAGTGGAGGCGGGCGCTGGCGTCGAGGCCGGGTTCCCCGACGCCGACTACGCCGCCCTGACCGGCGTCAGGGTGGAGTCGGGGCGGGCCGCAATCCTGGCCGGCGTCGACATCGTGGTGGCCGTCTCGCCACCCGGCCCCGATGAGGCGGGAGAGCTCCCCGAGGGTGCCGTGCTGGTGAGCTTCCTCCCCCCGGAGTCGCATCTGGACACAGTTGTCCGCCTGCGCGACCGGAGACTCACGACCTTCTCCTTCGACCTGGTGCCCCGCACCAGCCGGGCCCAGGCCATCGACGCCCTCAGCTCGCAGGCCAGCCTGGCCGGCTACCAGGCCGTGCTCGTCGCCGCGGCCCGGCTGGGCCGCGCCATCCCGATGATGATGACCGCCGCCGGCACGGTGCCGCCTGGCCGGCTGCTGGTGATGGGGGCCGGGGTGGCCGGCCTTCAGGCCATCGCCACCGCCCGGCGGCTTGGCGCCTCGGTCCGCGCCTATGACGTCCGCCCGGAGGCCGCCGAGGAGGTCCGCAGCCTCGGGGCCAACTTCGTGGAACTGAAGCTGGACGCCGTCCTGGGGGAGGGCGGGTACGCGGCCGAGCAGAGTGCCGCCTTCCAGGCCCGTCAGCAGCAGTTGATCGCCGATGCCGTGGTGGCGTCCGATGTGGTGATCACCACCGCCGCGGTCCCGGGGCGACCCGCGCCGCGGCTGGTCAGCGCGGCCACGGTGGATCGCATGCGGCGGGGGTCCGTGATCGTCGACCTGGCCGCGGCGTCAGGGGGCAACTGCGAGGTGACCGTCGACGGGCAGGACGTCCACCGGGCCGGGGTGCTGGTGATCGGCGCTGGCGACATGGCCTCACAGGTGCCCACCACCGCCAGCGCCCTCTACGCCCGCAACGTGACCAACCTCCTCACCCTGCTGGTCCGTGACGGCCGGGTGGAGCCCGACTTCGCCGATGACGTCGTGGCCACGACGTGCGTAACTTCCGGGGGAGTGGTCCGCCACGCCCCGACCCGGGACCTGCTCGAGGGCGCAAGCCGGTGACCGGTGGTGGCCTCGACATCCTGGTGGTCTTTGTCCTGGCGGCCTTCGTCGGCTTCGAGGTCATCTCCAAGGTGCCGAGCATCCTGCATACGCCGCTCATGTCGGGGAGCAACGCCATTCACGGCATCATCCTTGTGGGAACCATGGTCATCGCCAACGAGGCCCACGGACCGTTGCAGATCGGTCTGGCCCTGGCCGCCGTGATCCTGGCCACCCTCAACATCGTGGGCGGCGTGGTGGTCACCGACCGGATGCTGGAGATGTTCAAAGGCCGCGACCGGGACCGGGATCGGGACCGGGAAGATTGACGGCTTCCACCATCCCCAACACCGGCCTGGCGGGCGGGTACCTGATCTCCGCGGTGTGCTTTATCGTGGCCCTCAAGGCGCTCAGCTCGCCCCATCGGGCCCGGTGGGGCAACCTCATCGGAGTGGGCGGCATGGTGATCGCCGTGGCGCTCACCATCGTCGACCAGCACGCCGGCCCGTACGGGATCATCCCCATCGGGATGGTCGCGGGCGCAGTCATCGGCGCGCCAGTTGCCCGACAAGTGCGCATGACTGCGATGCCGCAATTGGTGGCCGTCTTCAACGGCGTCGGCGGCGGGGCGGCCGCCCTGGTCTCGGTCGTCGAGTTCCTGCATGTCCAGGGGGTACGTCCCGGCGGCCTTCTGGTGCTCGAGCTGGCCTTCGGCGTGGTGATTGGGGCCGCCTCCTTCGCCGGCAGCCTGGTGGCCTTCGCCAAACTCCAGGAGCTGCTGACCGGTCGCCCTATCACCTACCCCGGCCAGCAGCTGGTCCACGCCGGCTCCGCCCTAGCGATCGTCGGGGTGGCCGGCTGGACGGTCGCCGACCCGCATCTGGCCGGGTTGATCGTGCTGGTGGTTCTGGCCCTCGGCCTCGGCGCGGGGATCTGTCTCCCGGTGGGGGGCGCCGACACTCCGGTGTTGATCTCGTTGCTCAACTCGCTCACCGGGCTGGCGGTCGCCGCCGACGGCTTCGCCCTGCACAACCTGATCCTGGTGGTGGCCGGCACCCTGGTGGGGACCTCGGGCGCCCTGCTGACCAAGATGATGAGCGACGCCATGGGGCGTTCCCTGCCCAACATCGTCCTCGGAGGGCTGCCGACGGCGGGCTCGACGGAGTTGGTGGGCGGCGGCCGGCCCGCCGGCGGGGTCCGCACGGCCGACGCCACCGATATCGGTGCCCTCCTGGCCTTCTCCCATCGGGTGCTCATCGTGCCCGGGTACGGTCTCGCCGTCGCCCAGGCCCAGCACACGGTGGTGGAGCTGGCCAAAGCCCTGGAAGCCAGAGGCGTCGAGGTAGCGTACGCCATCCACCCGGTCGCCGGTCGCATGCCGGGACACATGAACGTGCTGCTGGCCGAAGCGGACGTGCCCTACGAGAGCCTCGACGACCTCGACGGAGCCAACGCCCGGTTTTCGTCGGCCGACGTGGCCCTGGTCGTGGGAGCCAACGACGTGGTCAATCCCGCCGCCCGGGACGACCCGAGTAGCCCCCTCTACGGCATGCCCATCCTCAACGCCGACCAGGCGGCCCATGTCGTGTTCATGAAGCGCAGCATGCGGCCAGGTTTCTCGGGAGTGGACAATGCCCTTTTGTACGACCCTCGCACCGTGCTCCTCTTCGGCGACGCGAAAGACTCGTTGACGAAGCTGGTCGCCGCGGTGCGCGCCTTGTAGCTCCAGGGCATGCCGCGTTGTGCCGAACACCACGAAAGGTCAATTTCTCCGCGTCGCGCCCCGGGTGGTCTGCTTGTATGTCATGCTCTACATCGATGGGGTTGTGCGGCAGGGGCGGGTGGCAGCGCGTGGTCTTCGGCGCCACCGGTCTCGTCGTGCTCCTGGCCGCCTGCCCGGTCACCGGTGCGGTGGCGACCGCGGCCGGGTCTGCCCCCACTCCTCCTTCCGCTTCCGCCGGCTCCACGAGCGCCACCCCGCCGACGTTGCCATCCGTTTCACTGGCGATCACCGATGGCCAGAGCACCCAGACCCTTCTCTCGAACGCCATCGCCCTGGCGTCCGTCGGTGTCGACGCCAGCGGGTTGCAGGCCGGCATCGCCGCCACTCAGGTCAAGCTCGACAAGGACGCCATCGCGGCGCGGCAGCTGAGCGCGGCCGCGGACCAGGCCAACAAGAGGGCTATCGTGGCCCGCGCAAACGCCCAGCAGGCGGAGCAGGGATATTCCAGCCTCGACAGCGCGGTCAAGGACGCGGTGGTGCTGCTCTACACCACCGGACCAAGCGCCCTCACTGTCAACCCCGCGGCCGGGGACAAGCTGGCCTACGCCGCCGACTACGCGGCCACGGCCATCACCCCCAATGGCATCCTGTCGACGCGTCGTCATGACGCCAAGGCCGAGCGCCAGGCGTTGGCCGTCGCCAGCAAGGCCCAGCGACTTGCGGATCGCGATGCCGCCAAGGCCGCCAAGGCCCTGACGAGCCAGGCGGCCCAGCAGCGCCGGCTCCAAGCGGAGCTGACCTCAATGGGGGCGGCGACGGCCGCCGAAGTCGCCGCAGACCATGCCGCCCTGGCCGCGCAAGCGGGCAATGAGCTGGTATCAGCGACAGCTCTGCAATTTACGCCGAGGGCCGCGATCCCCGCCCCCCTGTCCACCAATTCGGTTGGGTTGACGTGGGCCTTCGCCGAGCTGGGCAAGCCGTACGTATGGGCGGCGACAGGGCCCAACACCTTTGATTGCTCGGGGCTCACCCAGTTCGTGTGGCGCCAGGCTGGGGTAGCGATACCTCGGGTCGCTGCTGCCCAGGACTCGTGGTCGATCCCCGTCCCGCTGTCGCAGCTCCTCCCCGGCGACCTGGTCTTCTTCGGGCGGACCGATATCCACCACGTGGGGATCTACATCGGTGACGGCCTGATGATCAACGCCCCGCACACGGGCGACGTCGTTCGCGTCAGCTCCATCTGGTGGTCAGACCTGGCCGGGTTCGGCCGCGTCCACGCGGCTGGCACACCGGTCCCGTTGCACCAACCCCCGACGGTGCAGCAGCCCGCTACTCCGGTCGTGGTTCCCACGGCTGGGGCGGTGCCCTCGCAAACCAAGCCGCCCCCCGGCTGGAAGCCCAAGCCCGGCTCCTCTACGCCGTTCAAAGTGTACCCCCCTTCTTCCGCAGGTTCTCCGTTGCCGACAACAACCACCACTACCACCACCACCACCACGGTCCCCACCTCGACGACGACCAGCAGCGTGCCGGCATCGACTACGACTACCTCGATCGTCCCCGGTAGTACGACCACAGCTGTTTCGGACACGACAGTTCCCTCGGGGTTGCTGACGCCCTGAGCCCCCGGCTACTTGGCCCGGTCCGATTTAAGAAATCGGTGAGATTTCCGCTTAGGTGCGCGCGTCGGCGGCCGATGACATTGGTGCGAGCAGAACTCGAGACAAGGGCAAAGCCGTCGAGAGGCGGTGACGCAAAGCCACGGGACCGGACGTCAATGGCGACGAGGGTCAGCCGGGCTACCCCGAGCACTCGATTCGGTTGCCTATTGGGGCCGGGGAGAGGGCAGAAGGGTTCGACAGCCAGCTC
>DASZMA010000022.1:0-15001 GCA_035552095.1 Acidimicrobiales bacterium
CGGTGCCGCGGCGCTGCCCCGGGAGGGACACCATGGAGATCTCGTACACCGAGGAGCAGCAGGCGCTGAAGCAGGAGCTGCGCGCCTACTACGACAACCTGCTCACCCCCGAGCTGGAGCAGGAACTCTCGCAGTCGCACGGCATCGGGCCGACGGTGCGCAAGGTGGTCAAGCAGATGGGGAGCGACGGCTGGTTGGGCATCGGCTGGCCCCAGGAGTGGGGCGGCCAGGGCCGATCGGCCATTGAGCAGTTCATCTTCTTCGACGAGTCGATGCGGAGCGGGGCCCCGGTGCCCATGCTGACCATCAACACCGTCGGCCCCACCATCATGAACTTCGGCACCCAGGAGCAGAAGGAGTTCTTCCTGCCCAAGATCCTGGCCGGCGAGATCCACTTCTGCATCGGCTACACCGAGCCCAACTCGGGTACCGACCTGGCCTCGCTGACCACCAAGGCCGTGCGCGACGGCGACGAGTACATCATCAACGGCTCGAAGATCTTCACCAGCCTGGCCGGCGACGCCGACTACATCTGGCTGGCCACCCGCACCGACCCCAACGTCTCCAAGCACAAGGGCATCTCCATGTTCGTCATCCCGATGGACACACCCGGCATCCGGGTCGTGCCCATGAAGCTGCTGGGCGACCACAACATCAACTACACCTTTTACGAGGACGTCCGGGTCCCGGCCACCAGCCTGGTCGGCGGCGAGAACCAGGGCTGGACCCTGATCACCAATCAGCTGAACCACGAGCGGGTGACGCTGTGCTCGCCCGGGATCATTGAGCGGGTGCTGAGCGACGTGCGGGCCTGGGCCCAGGCCACCAAGCTGCCCGACGGCCGCCGGGTCATCGACCAGGAGTGGGTGCAGGAGCACCTGGCCCGGGTCTACGCCGAGCTGGAGTTCCTCCGCCTCATCAACTGGAAGGTGGCCTGGCAGGGCACGCAGGGCCAGCTCGACGTGGCCGACGCCTCTTCCATCAAGGTCTTCGGCACTGAGTTCTACCTGCGGGCCTTCCGGTCCCTGATGGAGATCGTGGGCCAGGCCGGCTATCTGACCCGGGGCTCACCGGCGGCGGTCATCGCCGGCCGGCTCGAGATGTACGCCCGCTCCATGATCATCCTGACCTTCGGGGGCGGCACCAACGAGATCCAGCGGGACCTCATCGCCATCTTCGGCCTCGGCATGCCGCGGTCCCTGCGTTAAGTCGAAAGAGAGAGCACGCACCATGGATTTCACTTATAGCGAAGAGCAGGAAGCCGTCCGCCAGCTGGCCGATCAGATCTTCACCGAGCGCGTCACCCATGAGCGCCTCAGGGAGATCGAGACGGCGGCGGCCGACGAGGGCCCGATCGACCGCGCCTTGTGGAAGGAGCTGGCCAGCGCAGGACTGCTCGGCATCCACCTGAGCGAGGACCATGGCGGAGCCGGCCTCGATTTCGTGGCGGCCTGCCTGGTGGTTGAGGCGGCCGGGAAGACGGCGGCCTACGTGCCGCTGGTCGAGACCATGATCTACGGCGCCATGCCGATCGCCCGGTTCGGCACCGACGCCCAGCAGAAGGACTGGCTGCCCGGCGTCAGCAGCGGCGAGACCATCCTGACGGCCGCCCTGGCCGAGTTGGCCGGCGAGGTCATCCTCCCCGGGGGCACCACCCCGGCCACCACGGCCACCGCCCAGTCCGACGGTTCGTGGGTGTTGCAGGGGACCAAGGCCTGCGTGCCGGCGGCCTACGTGGCCAACGCCATCCTCGTCCCGGCCACTCGCACCGGAGCTGACGGCTCGTCAGCGGGGTGCGGCGTCTTCATCGTCAGTGCCGCGGCCGACGGTCTGACCTTCACCCGACAGACCACCACGACGGGACGGCCCGAGGCGATCATTGAACTGACCGCGGTCAAGGTGGACGCCGAGAGCCAACTGGGCGGCGAAGGGGCCGACGGTGCCGCCATCGTCACCTACATGACCGAGGTGGCCACCACCGCCCTGTGCATCATGGAGGCCGGTGCCTGCGCCGCCGCTTTAGCCCTCACGGCGGAGTACACCAAGACGCGGGTGCAGTTCGAGAAGCCCATTGCCACCTTCCAGGCCGTGGGCCAGCGGGCGGCCGACGCGTACGTCGACACCGAGGCTATCCGCCTGACCGCGTGGCAGGCGGTCTCGCGCCTCTCGGCCGGGCTCCCGGCCGCCTCGGAAGTGGCGGTGGCCAAGTACTGGGCCGCCGAAGGGGGCCAGCGCGTGGTGCACGCCGCCGCCCACCTGCACGGTGGGGTCGGGGTGGACCGCGACTACCCGCTGCACCGGTTCTTCTTGCTGACCCGCCAGATCGAACTGACGCTGGGCGGGGCCAACGAGAGCCTGCGCCGGTTGGGCCGCATCCTGGCCACCGAGCCGGCTTAACGGCGGCCTTATCCCTCCGGTCCCGCCAGCCCCAGGCCGTAGCCGGCCAGGAAAATGCCGGCTTCGTGGTGGCGTGGGTAGTGGTCGGCCAGCTGATGAAAGGCCGCCGAGTGATTCGGATGGGTCAGGTGGGCCACCTCGTGGACCAGCACTGAGTCCAGCACCCACTCGGGCACCGCGTGGAGCCGGTCCGAGAGCCGGATCTCACCGGAGTGGTACGAGCATGACCCCCAGCGGGTGTGCTGGTTGGTCACCCAGCGCACCGAAGTGGGCCGCTTGCCCAGCCGGTACCGCTGGCTCAACCCGACCGCGCGCTGCATGAGCTGATCGTCGCCGAACGAGGTCCGGGTCCTGCGCTTGCTCACCAGCCGGTCGACCAACCAGGCGACGGTCTTCTCCCGGGCTTCGCCGGTCAGGTGGGCCGGCAGGGAGACCACGATGCGCCCGCCCACCCACTTGGCCTCCGAGGTCTTCTTGCGCCGGCTGCTGACCCTGATCTCCACCTCGGGCCAACCCGGGGGCGTCACGGCCGGCGGTGTCACGGCCGGCTCGGCCACGTCGATCGGGCGCACGTCGGGTTGGCCGGAGCGGGAGGCGGCCAGCATGTCTTCGTACCTGTCCCGGTCCCTCTCGTCCTCCTCTGCCATGAGGTCGAGCCACGTCTCAGCATCGGGCCAGTCGTTGTGGTCGTCTGGCTCGTCCTCGAAGAGGTCAAAAAGTGTCACCCCCGCATTGTGACGCGTGCCTGTATCGCGCTGGTGAATCCCTGCTCAGCCTCCACGCATCCCCCCTTGGGTCCAGCGCCCGTCAGCACCGCCGACCGGCAGGGGAGGCCTGGCCGAACCCGGAGCCCGGCCGGAGGGGCGGAGTATCGTTTGCGCAAGGGCCGTGCCGCGACCTGGTGGTGAAAGGCCCAACGTGACCGACGTGAGCGCTCCGGCGAACTGGTACCCCGATCCTGATGGCACTGGGGGTCAGCGTTACTGGGACGGCGCCGCCTGGACCGAGCACCGGGTGGCGCCACCGCCACCGCCACCGCCACCTCCGCTGGCGTACATGGCGTGGGGACCGCCGCCTTGGAAAGGGGCTCAGCTGGGGCGGCCGGCCTACGGTCCCGGCGCCCTGGCCAGTCCCGGCCGACGCCTGGCGGCCCGGGCGTTGGACGCCCTGGTGTTGCTGCCTGTCTATGCCGTTTTCGTGGTCGTGGCGCTCCTCATCGCGGCGCCCCATTTCGGGCCGATCTTTCCCACGATCTACGCCAACCAGCCGGCCGACTCGACGCCCACCCCCGGCTTCATCTGGCTGTACCTCACCGTCTTCGCCTGCTTTGTGGCCACCGGCCTGGTGATGGTGGCCTACGAGACGGTGGCCACCGCCAAGTACGGTCGGACGCTCGGGAAGGCGTGGCTCCGCATCCGGCCCGTCCGCATGGACGGCACGTCGCTGGGGTGGTGGAGAGCCTTCGGGCGAATCGCCATCTACTGGGCGTCGTCGTTCCTGAGCTGGCTCGGTGTCCTGGACCCGCTGTGGTGCCTCTGGGACGGCACCCACCAGTGCCTGCACGACAAGGTCGCCGACACCATCGTGATCAACGACACCGCCCCCGCCTGACCGGGCGATCTCCGGGGGCGTGATGCGCTAGCGCGCGGCCAGGGTCTTGTTCGGGTCGTAGAGGACGACGGTGCCGGCAATGTGATCGTGCAGGCACTTCCGTTCCCGGCCCGACACCATGAGGATGAACGAGACCAGCAGCGTGATGAAGCTCAGGATCCCTTCGACCAGGGTGCCCACGATCTCGCGTAGGGCCATGATGCCCCAGCCCGGGACGCGCCCGTCTTCGGGTCGCCAGCAGCGCATGCCCAGGACCTGCAGGGCTGGGGTCTGTCCCCGGCCCCAGACGATGAGCCCCCAGATGACGTAGCCGATGCCGAGGGTGACGATGGCCAGCACGGCGCTGAGGAAATACGCACCGATCCTCCGGCCGACCGTGGCCAGATGCAGGCCTTCGGGGAGGACCAGGCCGCTGGCCTGGTCAAAGTACATGCCGGGCGGAACTGCCACGGGGGCGGACTGCCCATAGCCGGTGGCGGGCGGCGCCTGCGGTGGCGCGGGTGGTGGCGGGGGTGCCTGAACGGGCGGCGCCAGCGGTGGCGGGGGTGCCGCTGGCATCGCACCCGCTTGGCCGCCATTCCCCGCTGGGTCGTTGATGTCGCTCATGGTGCCCCTGCCTCTCCGAATCCCGCCCGATCGGCACCACCAGAACGGGGGTGTCTTGCTCAATCTACTGACTCCCCACCGGCGGCGCTGAGGATTCACGGCCCTTCGAGTCTGCCGGTTTCTCACCGGCCCGCCCTGGCGACGTCGGGCCGAATCCGGCCGTGTTATGGACCGCGGCGGTTGGGTATGGCACCACCATGAGCGAGCACACCCCGAACCCCCTCACCACCACTGATGCCGGTGTCCCGGCCCCGAGTGATGAGTTCTCCCTCTCGGCCGGGGAGGAGGGCCCGCTCCTGCTGCAGGACCACTATTTGCTGCAAAAGATGGCCCATTTCAACCGGGAGCGGGTCCCAGAACATGTGGTGCACGCCAAGGGTCACGGGGCCTTCGGGTTCTTCGAAGCCACCGAGGATGTGAGCCAGTGGTGCAAAGCCGACTTCTTGAAGAAGGGGACCCGCACCCCGATGTTCGCCCGTTTCTCCACCGTGGCCGGCGAGCAGGGGTTCGCCGACACCGTGCGCGATCCCCGGGGCTTCGCCCTCAAGTTCTACACGCAGGAGGGGAACTACGACCTGGTGGGCAACAACACCCCCATCTTCTTCATCCGGGACCCCTCCAAGTTCTCCGACTTCATCCATTCGCAGAAGCGCCGGGCCGACACCGGGCGCACGGACCACAACGGGCAGTGGGATTTTTGGACCCTCTCCCCGGAGAGCGCGCACCAGGTGACCTTCCTCATGTCGGACCGTGGCACGCCGCGCACCTCGCGTCACATGCACGGGTTCGGCTCGCACACCTTCATGTGGGTGAACGCCGGTGGTGAGCGGGTCTGGGTGAAGTACCACTTCAAGACCGAGCAGGGCATTGAGAACTTCACCGACGCCGAGGCCAAGGCCATGACGGCTGAGGACCCCGACTTCCACCGGGCCGACCTGTGGGAGGCCATCAATCGGGGTGATCATCCGGTATGGCGGTTGGAGATGCAGGTCATGCCGTTCGAGGACGCGGCCGACTACCGCTTCAATCCGTTCGACCTGACCAAGGTGTGGCCCCACCACGACTACCCCATGATCCCGATCGGCCGCATGGTGCTGGACCGCAACCCGGACAACTACTTCGCCCAGGTCGAACAGGCCGCCTTCGAGCCAGCCAACATGGTTCCCGGTATCGGTCCCAGCCCCGACAAAATGTTGCAGGGCCGGCTCTTCAGCTACCCCGACACCCACCGCTACCGCATCGGTCCCAACTACCAGCAGTTGCCCATCAACCAACCGGTGACGCCCGTGCACGGCTACAGCAAGGACGGCCCCATGGACTTCCGGATGAGCGCCGACCCGGTCTACGCGCCCAACGGCTACGGCGGCCCGCGGGCGGATCCGGCGCGCAACCCGGACTTGAGCTACGGGGTCAGCGGGGAGATCGTGCGGGCGGCCTACCGGGCCCACCGTGACGACACCGACTTCGGGCAGCCGGGCACCCTGTACCGCGACGTGCTCTCCGAGACCGATCGGGCGCACCTATTGACCAACATCGTCAACCACGCCACCCATGGCCCCGGCCTCGACGCCGATGTGGCGGCCCGAGTCGGCGAGTACTGGCGCCAAGTCGACAGCGATCTGGGGGCCAACGTGGCCAAGGCCTTGGCCGGCGGGGGCTGAGGTCAGCTCCGACTACTTCAGTCCCCTCAACCTGACCTACATGTGGCCGATATGGCCACGGCCTGAACCGGCGAGTGCGACCAAAACGCCATCGAGCGTGGTGGATTCCGAACCGTAAGCGACCAACTTCAATAGCGGCGCATCCTCACTACGACATCGTGGGATGCGCCCGAACCCGGCGAAATGGGCCCATCTCGTTGAGCTGATTCTCCAGTATTCCGCTCCCATATCTATAGATAGTTTGGAGCTGACATGGCGTAGTGTCACCGCACCATCACGTATCAGGCGCGAAAGATTGGCGGCATAACGTGGCACTGAAGGTTGTAGGCGCTGGGGTCGGTCGGACCGGGACGAACTCGTTGAAACTTGCCCTCGAGCAACTTTTGGGCGAGCCCTGCCACCATATGTTCGAACTTATTGTCGACCAGTCGCAGATAGCTGGGTGGACTGATGCGATCGAGGGGCGGCCAGTTGACTGGACCACGATGCCGAAGGGATATGGGGCCCTGGTTGACTGGCCTGGAGCCTCCTTTTGGCCTGAACTGACGGAGGCAAATCCGGAAGCACTGGTACTTCTATCAGTGCGAGACCCTGAGAGCTGGTACACGAGTGCCTCGAATACCATCTTCCAGGTCTTTGAACACGTGCCGCCCGGCATGGAGCCCTGGTTTGAGAGCATGCGCCAGCTCATGGGCGAACGATTCAGCAACAAACTCGACGATCCAGTGGCGATGATGAATGCGTTCGAGGATCACAACGACTCAGTTCGCAAAGCGATCCCGTCCGAGCGGCTGTTGGAGTGGACACCGAGTGACGGATGGGGTCCAATCTGCGAACGCCTCGGCCTCGAGGTTCCAAGTGAGCCCTTTCCCAAGACGAACGAGACCAACCAGTGGCGTGCCAACCTTGGGATGCCGCCCATTCCATAGGTGATCACTCGGTGGGGCCGGAGAAGGCTCCCACCGGGCGGGGGTTAGCCCCCTCCCGTATTGGGGGGAGCGTCGGATGTTGTGGCCAGGGGTATCTCCGTAGGGTGTGACCCATGACCTCCGCAGCGACGACGGTACCGCAACGTCCTCCTGCAACAGGGCGCACGGCCGCTCCGCCACGACGCCGCCACCCGCTCGTGTCCCTGCTGGTCGGCCCCTTCGCGCCACGAACCTGGCTGGCCTGTTCCAGCCTGCTGATCAGCCTGGTGACCGGGTTCTTCGCCACCGTGGCCACCCTGATCCTCGTCGTGCTCGGGGTGGGGTTGCTGCCCCTCGCCGGGGTGGGCCTCGTCCTCCTGGTGGTGGCGCTCTATCTGGGCCGCGGGCTGGCCGTCTGGGACCGCGCCCGGATCAGGACCTTCAATGGCCGGGAGATCACCGCGCCGGCCTTCCCGCGGCGGGCCGAGGGCCAGACGTTCCTGGGCTGGCAGCGCACCCGCTTGACCGCCCGGACGACGTGGAGGCTCTGCGGCTACCAGATCCTGCGGGGTCCCATCGCCCTGGCGTTGACCGCGATGACCGTGGTCTTCTGGTCGGTGGCGGTGGCCCTGATTGCCTTGCCTATGTACATCCGGCCCACCGTCCGCGGGGGGAGCAACTGGTGGTTCGGCGCCGGGGTGCCGCCGGGCGGACCCGTGGCGGGCTTGTGTATGGGCGGAGTGTTGCTGCTCTTCATCGCTCCCTGGGTGACCCGGGGAGCGGCTGCGGTCGACGTCGCCCTGGCCGAATCCATGCTGGGGACCAGTTCCCGGGACGAGCTCTCCACTGAGGTGACGCGCCTCTCCCAGTCAAGGGCCAGGGTGGTCGATGCCACCGATGCCGAACGCCGGCGCATAGAGCGCGATCTCCATGACGGTGTGCAACCACGACTGGTCTCCCTGGCCATGACCTTGGGCATGGCCCAGTCCAAGTTCGAGGCCGACCCCGCCGAGGCCAACCGACTGCTGGCGCAGGCCCACGACAGTGCCAAGGAGGCACTGGCCGACCTGCGCAGCCTGGCCCGCGGCATCCATCCCGCCGTCCTGGAGGATCGCGGGTTGGACGCCGCCCTTTCGGCGCTGGTGGCGGGATCGCCGGTGCCGGTGAGCGTGGCCGTCGACCTGCCCCGCCGGCCGTCCCGGACCAACGAGGCGGTGGCCTACTTCTTCGTGGCCGAGGCGGTCACCAACGTAGCCAAACACGCGTCGGCCTCGCAGGCCACCGTCATCATCGACCAGTACGACACGGTGATGCGGATTGTGGTCACCGACAACGGTTCCGGGGGTGCCACCACCACCCCCGGGGGCGGTTTGGCCGGGTTGGCTGATCGGCTGGCCGCCGTCGACGGCAGTCTGGTCGTGTCCAGCCCAAGGGGTGGGCCCACCAGACTCGAAGCGGTGATCCCGTGCGAGTAGTCATCGCCGACGACTCGGTTCTCCTGCGTGAAGGGATCGCCCGGCTGCTGCAAGATGCCGGGTTCGACGTCGTGGCCCAGGTGGCCGACGCCAGCGCCCTGCTCAAGACAATGGAGCGGCAGCAACCCGACATCGTGGTGGTCGACGTGCGGATGCCGCCCACGTTCACCGACGAGGGTTTGCGGGCCGCCCTGGTCATCCGGCGGCAATGGCCCGACGTCGCCGTGCTGGTGCTGTCCCAGTACGTGGAGGAGCGCTACGCCACTGAGCTCCTGGCCGGTTCGACTCGGGGGGTGGGCTACCTCCTGAAGGACCGGGTGGCCGACATCGACGAATTCATCGACGCCCTGCAACGGGTGGCGGCCGGCGGTACCGCCCTCGACCCTGAGGTGGTGAGCCAGCTGCTCGCCCGCAGCCGCCGGGTCGATCCGCTGGCCACGTTGACCGCCCGCGAGCAGGACGTCATGAGGCTGATGGCCGAAGGGCGCTCCAACGTTGCCATCGCCGAGGCCCTGGTCGTCTCCAGTGGTGCCGTGGAGAAGCATGTGAGCAACATCTTCTTGAAGCTGGACCTCTCACCCGACGACCAGGACCATCGCCGCGTGCTCGCCGTCCTCCAATTTCTCGAGTCGTGAGGAGAGATTCATGACCACGCCCCGATCAACCGGGCAGCGCGTCGCCATCGGACTGGCCCTCGTGGTCACGCTGGCGCTCATCGCCGGCGGTGCGGTACAAGCGGCGGCGGCGTTGGTGATTCAGTCCAAGGACACCACCCACACCTTCACGGGCAGCTTCACCTCGCTCTCGGTGAACGTCGACGGCGATGTCACCGTGCAGGCCGGGCCGGCCGGGCAGATCACCGAGGCGACCCATCAGGTCTGGTCGTTCGTGCGACCGACCATCACCGAGACCCTGCACGGAGACGAGCTGACGATCAAGGCCACCTGCAGCGGCCTGTCCATCGGCGACTGTGGCACCTCGGTGAAACTGACCGTCCCCGCCGCTTCAGCGGTCGACGTCGACTCGTCGGACTCCAACGTGAGGGTCGATGGGATCAGCGGCGCCCTCAACCTGCACAGCAGTGACGGGGATGTGTCTCTCTCCAACGATTCCGGCCCGCTCCAACTCTCGAGCAACGATGGGAACGTGCAAGGGGCCGACCTGTCGTCGTCGGCCGTCACGGCGTCGAGCATGAACGGTGACGTCAACCTGCAGTTCGCCAGTCCACCGCGAGCGGTCACCGGGACTAGCCGCAACGGCAACGTCGATGTCGGGCTGCCCCGCGGTCCGGCGCGCTATCTGGTCAGCGCCTCGAGCGACAATGGAAACCGGTCCGTCGACGTGCACTCCGACGCTGCAGCCGATCGCCGGATCACCGTCGGTTCTGACAACGGCGACGTGTCGGTCAAGTACGCAGGTTCGTGAGGACGGCACACACGAATAGCGTGTCCCCTCGCATTAACCCTGGTCAAAGCGAATCCATACGATGTCGATGAGTTCCCCGGCGCTGAGCCGTCTGCATGTATGAAGCGAATGCACAAACCTGAAAGGGGTGGGAAATGGCAAATCTGCCGGAGATCGTCTCAGCCGAGGTATGGCAGCAGGAGCGCGACGATCTGCTCGTCGCTGAGAAGGAAGCCACTCGGCTATTGGACAGGATCGCCGCCCGCCGCCGACGTCTGCCCATGGTCGCCTTTGACAACGCTCGGTACGCCTTCGCCTCGCCCGAAGGGCCGAAATCCTTGGTCGACCTCTTCGACGGCCGGCCGCAACTTGTGGTGTACCAGTTCATGGACAACGGGCCGGACGAGTTCTGCCCGGGCTGTACCCACTTCACCAACAATGTCGTCGATCTCGCCGGACTGGCTGCCAACGACGTGAGCTGGGCCACCGTCTCCAACATGCCGCTTGGTCAGATTGAGGAGTACAAGGCACGGATGGGTTGGACCATGCCCTTCGTCTCTTCCCGGGGCACGACGTTTGCCGCCGATTGCGGGGTCGACGGCGGGTTCATGCTCAGCGCCTTCCTCCGCCACGGCCCGGATGTCTTTCGCACCTATGCCACGACCGCCCGCGGCGTGGACCGGCTCCTGTTCGACAACAACATCCTTGACCTGGCCCCCTACGGCCGCCAGGAGGCCTGGGAAGATTCTCCGGCTGGGTGGCCGCAGCATCCGACCTACGGGTAGACCTCAGCCCAGGACGAGCTCGGCCATGGTGCGCAAGGTGGCGACGTCCCCGTTGACCAGCATGCTGGTGGCCCGGGAGGCACGCCAGGCCTCGAGGTCGTCGCGGATCTTCTCGACCGGGCCGACGAGCGCGATGTCCTCCACCATGGAGGTGGGCACGGCCGCCGCCGCGTCGTCCTTGCGCCCGTCCAGGTAGGCGTCCTGAATTTTGGTGGCCGCTTCCTCGTAACCCATGCGGGCGAAGACGTCGAAGTGGAAGTTCATATCCTTGGCCCCCATGCCGCCGATGTAGAGGGCCAGGAAGGGGCGGAACCCGTCGGCGGCCGCCTCGATGTCCTCCGCGATGACGGTGGGGGCGAAGGCGAGGATCTCGAAGTCCTCGGCCGAGCGGCGGGCGGTCGGCCGGGCGAACCCCTCGTCGAGTGAGGCGTCGAAGGCCGTCATGGCCTTGGGGGAGAAGAAGATGGGGAACCAGCCGTCGGCGATCTCGGCGGCCATGGCCACGTTCTTGGGCCCCTCGGCCCCCAGGATGATCGGGATGTCTGCTCGGAGCGGGTGCACGATCGACTTGAGCGGCTTGCCCAGGCCGGTGCCGCCGGGGAAGGGCAGCGGGTAGTGAGGACCGTCGTTGGTCACCGGCTTCTCCCGGGCCAGCACCTGGCGCACCACGTCGACGTACTCCCGGGTGCGGGCCAGGGGAGCGGAGAACGACTGGCCGTACCAGCCTTCGACCACCTGGGGCCCCGAGACGCCGAGGCCGAGCACGAAGCGGCCGCCGGAGAGATGGTCGATGGTCTGGGCTGCCATGGCCATGGCGGTCGGCGTGCGGGCCGACAGCTGGCAGAGCGACGTGCCCAGGCGGACCCGGGAGGTGCGCGAGCCCCACCAGGCCAGAGGGGTGAGGGCGTCGGAGCCGTAGGACTCCGCTGTCCAGACCGAGTCGAAGCCGAGGCGTTCGGCTTCCTCGACCTGCTCCACTGCGTTGGGGGGAGGGCCGGCGCCCCAGTAGCCCAGCTGCAGTCCGATCTTCATGTTCTTCATCGCTTGCCCCTCTTGTCCTTTGCGCTCAGACCTTGGCCACGATCTCGTCGGCGAACCATTTCACCGCGCCCAGCCGGTCCGCCAGAGCCTTGTCGTCCGGGGTGCCCGGCGCCACCGTGACGAACATCCAGGGCGCGCACACGAAGTCGGTCACGCCGGCCTCGGCGAAGCGGCGGTACATGTCGATGTCCGGGCGCTCGTTCAGCGAGAGGTAGATGGTGAAGTCCTCGTCCGCTCGGCCGGCCGCCTCGAGGGCCTGGCGCAGCGAGGCGAGGTGGGTCCAGGCTTCTTCTTCGCTGTAGGCGCCGGCGGCGATCCAGCCGTCGCACAAAGCCGCCGTCCGGCGCAGCGCCACCGGCGAGTGCCCGCCACCGATGAAGGGGACCCGCTTGGTCGGGGCTGGCTCCATCTGGCACTCCGGGACGTCGTAGTACTCACCGTGGAACTCGACCCAGCCGCCCTGCCACAGGGCGCGCAGGGCGACGATCATCTCGTCGAGCCGCTTGCCCCGGGTGGTGAAGTCCTGGCCGGTCTGGTCGAACTCCTCCTTGCACCAGCCCACGCCGACCCCGAGGCGCAGCCGGTTGTCCGAGAGCACGGCCGTGGTGCCGACCGATTTGGCCACCGTGATGAGGTCGCGGGCCGGCGCGATGTAGACGCCGGTGGTGAAGGTCAGGTGCTCGGTGACGGTGGCCAGCCCGGAGATCACGCACATGGGGTCGGGCCACGGGGTCTCGGACTCCCAGCCCGGCGCCCCGTCCTCGCGTACCGAGTAGGTGTACTTGGACTCGAGTTCCCGCGGGTTGAAGAGATGGTCGCTGATGTAGATGCCGCCGTAGCCCAGTTGGTCGCAGGCCTTGGCCAGCGGGACCGCCTGGCGGGTGGGCAGGAAGGTGACGGACTGATGGAAGCGGACCGGGGAGTCGGGCACGCCGCTCAGGCCCGGGCGGGCAGCGGGAGGCCACCGATCGGCGCGGACGGGGCGAAGGCCACCGGGATGTGCTTGGTCCCGTTGATGAAGTTGGACTGCAACCGCTTGACCTCGCCGTCGAGGCGGAGGTCGGGGATGCGGTCGAGCAGCCGGTCGAACATGACCATGATCTCCATGCGGGCCAGGTTGGCCCCCAGGCAGAAGTGGGGGCCGCCGCCGCCGAAGGCCATGTGGTTGTTCGGGGTGCGCGTGATGTCGAACGTGTCCGGATCGCTGAACGCTGTGTCGTCCCGGTTGGCCGAGATATGCCAGAAGACGACCTTGTCGCCCGCTTGGATGGCTTGGCCTCCCAGTTCGGTGTCGCCGGTGGCGGTGCGGCGGAAGTGCATCACCGGGGTCACGAAGCGCAGCATCTCCTCGACCGCGCTGGACAGCAACGAGCGGTCGGCCCGCAGGAGCTCCCACTGATCCGGGTGCTCGAAGAAGGCGGTCATGGCGCCCGACATGAGGTTCCGGGTGGTCTCGTTGCCGGCCACGATGAGCAGCATGAAGAAGAGGTCGAGCTCCAGCTGGTCCAGCTTCTCGCCCTCCACCTCGCCCTCGAGCAGGACGGAGACCAGGTCCTGGCGGGGAGCCAGCCGGCGCTGCGCCGCCAGTTCCTCGGCGTAGCTGAAGACGGCCATCGCCGCCTCGCTCGGGTCGGCCCCCTCGACCTGGAACTCGGGGTCCTCGGAGCCGATCATGCGGTTGGACCAGTCGAAGACCTTGCGCCGGTCCTCCTGGGGCACGCCCAGCAGCTCGGCGATGACCAGCAGCGGCAGCTCGGCCGAGATCTCCTCCACGAAGTCGGCCGTGCCGCGTTCGCACACCGCATCAATGATGCCGTCGGCGTACCCGACGATCTTCTCCTCCAGGTCGCGCACCATCCTCGGCGTGAAGCCGTGGTTGACCAGCCGCCGGTAGCGGGTGTGCATGGTCGGGTCCATGTTGAGCATCATCAGCTGCTGCTGGGCCAGCTGGTCACCGTCCATGTCGCCGAACAGCGCGGAGTGCTTGGCCGAGGAGAAGCGCTGCCAGTCCTTGTTCACCGTGACGCAGTCGTCGTAGCCGGTGACCGCCCAGAAGCCGCCCCGGGGCGCGGTCTCTTGCCGGTGCCAGTAGACCGGCGCCTCTTCCCGGAGCTGGCGGAACCACTGGTGCGGCACCCCCGCCACGAAATTCCGCCCGTCGATCAGGTCGATCTCTTCGAGGCCCATGGCCCCCCCTTTCGCCCTCACCTCAACCATGGGGCGAGGGCCTGCCCCTTTGGGGCAATTTCTAGAACGTGTGTCAGTGATCATAGGTGGACGTTCGAGCCGAGGGACAGTGGGTGAGCCGGTCCGATTGCCGGGTCAGTTCTCGGCGAAGAGCTTCGCAAAGCGCAGCGCCAGCCAGGGCTTGCGCCCCCACGCCACGATCTGGCCGCCCAACAGCGCCCGCCACTGGCTGCGCCGCCCGTAGCCGACCAGGAGATAGGCCACGGGATCGGCCGAGACGTGCAGGTCGGCCCGCACCGGTTGGCCCGGCTCAATGAAGACGGCGCCGTCGATGACGTGCACCGTCCAGTCGTCCCCGCCTCGGGGGTGGAGGTGATAGGTGCCGGTGGCGGTGCCGGCCACGGTGGCGTCGGTGAAGTTGGTCAGGGCGGGCAGTGTCCCGGACATGGCCGCCAGGGCCTGGGGGCGGGTGATGGGCCAGGGCCGGCCGAGCAAGCGGGCCAGGTCGAGACCGTGGATCAGCAGCTCGCCGAGCAAAATGCCGGATATCCCGGCCACCGTGTGGGTGAGCCCGTAGAACGGGAACGGGGCGGCGGGGTCCTCGCCGAGCCGCTCCAAGAAGTCGCCCACCTCGAGCTCGAGCGCGTCAGCCAAGGCGCTGGGCGATCGCAGTTCAACCGCCTCGTTGGCCGCCTGGTTGAAGGCCGCCATGCTGCCCGGAAATTGGGCTGGAGCCTCCATCTGGGCCCGATACCGCCGGGGGAGGGACACCAGGTGGGCGCCCACCTCGGCCACCGTCCAGGTCAGGGGGGGCACGGTGGCGTTGCCATCGGGGGCGTCCCGTAAGAGGTCGCCGACGCGTTGCGTCGTGGCCACGACCTCATGACGAAGGGCAGGCCAATCCATTCGGGAACGGTAGGTCGGCC
>DASZMA010000023.1:0-3339 GCA_035552095.1 Acidimicrobiales bacterium
CGCAACACGGGCCATAGGCCAACGATACCCACAGCTCGCGTAACCTCACGCCCGATGCCACCGGCCCGTCACCGAATGCAAGTGCCCCCCAACAGCGACCTCACCCTGGGCATGGTCTGCGTCGACAAGACCACGCCCGGCCACTGCGTCTGGCGCATGACGGCCGATGAGCGCTTCGCCAACCCGGCCGGCATCATGCAAGGCGGGTTCCTGGGGGCCTTCGCCGATTCGGCCATGGGGGCGGCCGCCGTCACCTTCGTCCAGGGACGCAAGGTCTTCGCCGCCAACGCCGAAATGAAGATCAGCTTCCTGGCCCCGGTGCCCCCCGGGGCGGCCCTCTGGTGCACGGCCCAGGTCGTCTCGGGCGGCTCCCGGGTGGCGTTCGTGGAGGCCAGCATCGTGGCCCGTTCGTTCCTGGTCGCCGACACGGCCCCTGAAGCGGCCACGGCGGCCACCGACGCCGACGCACCCGCCGAGCCGGCCGAGCCCGCCCCCGAGCCCGAGGAGCGCCTGGTGGCCCGGGCCACCTCGACCTACATCTTCCGCCCCCGCGACTGAGAAAAGCGCCGGGGGTGTTTGCACCGCCCCGGTCCCTCGACCAGGATGACAGGCCACATGGCACCGTTGCGCTCCAGCTCGAACGACAGTCCCAAAGGTCTGCGCCACGCCGGCGACGACGCCTTCCAACTCACCGTCGAGTACCTCAAACAGGAGACGGTGGCCCCGCTCAAGGGCCTGGGGCGCTTCCTCCTCTGGGGTCTGGCCGGTTCCTTCGCCATCGCCATCGGTCTTTTGTTGATCCTCATCGGCGTCCTGCGGGTCCTCCAGGAGGAGACCGGCAGCGCACTGACCGGCGACTGGTCCTGGGTGCCCTACTTCGCGGTCAGCGCGCTGGGTCTGGCCGTGGCCGGCCTGGCCGCCTGGCGCATCACCGCCGGGGCCGGGGCGGCCAAGCTGCCCCAGGTCCAACCACCTCACACAGCGGAAGGAAGTAACTGATGGCAAGGCCAGGGACCCCCGGACGGCGCATCACCCGCGCCGATCTGCAAGCCGCCTACTCCCAGGTCATGGGCGAGGGGGAGGCCACCGCCCGGGCCGCCGCGCCCAAGGGGCTGGCCGTGGCCGGTGCGGTCGGCTTCACGCTGCTCACCCTGGCCTTCCTGGCCGGGCGCCGGCGCGGCCACAGCCGTTCCGCCGTGGTCGAGATCCGGCGGCTCTAAGCCCGTCCATGGATGCTCTTCTCCGCCGTCTCCTCCGAGCGGCCTTCCGGCGCGGCATTGCCGGCAACTGGGCCTGGCTGGTCATCGCCCTGTGCACCTTCATCTGGCGGCGGATCCTGGCTGACCGGGGCGGCAAGGTGTCGTCGCTGAAGATCGCGCCGGGGGAGCAGGTGCTGATCTCGGTGCACGAACGGGCCGGCAACGGCAAGAAGGCCAGCGCCAGCGCCAAGGCCGACCTCACCGTGGGCCCCGAAACCGGCACCCTCACCGTCGAGCCATCCTGAGCGCCGTCGCCGTGCCGCCGGGCGGCGTCCTCCACCCGGGGGAGCGGGTCCTCCTCATCGATCCGAAGGAGCGCCGCTACCTGCTCACCCTGGTCGCCGGGGCCAATTTCCACACCCACGCGGGCATCATCGCCCACGACGACATCATCGGTGGGGACGAGGGCCGGACCATCGTCGGGACGACCGGCCGCCAGTTCCTGGTCATCCGGCCGACGCTGAGCGACATTGTGCTCAAGATGCCGCGGGGGGCCCAGGTCATCTACCCCAAGGACCTCGGTGCCATCCTCATCGCCGCCGACATCGGGCCGGGCCAACGGATACTCGAAGCCGGCGTCGGCTCGGGCGCCCTCTCCATGACCGTGCTGCGGGCCGGGGCCTCCGTCGTCGGCTACGAGCTGCGGGAGGACTTCGCCGAGCGGGCCCAGGCCAACGTGGCCGCCACCCTCGGTCCCGACGTGCCCTACCGGGTCGAGATCCGGGACGTCACCGAGACCATTGACGAGCGCGACCTCGACCGCATTCTGCTGGACATGCCCGAGCCCCACAAGGTGATCGCGGCGGCGGCCACGGCGCTGCGGCCGGGCGGGATCCTGCTGGCCTACCTGCCCACCATCAACCAGACGGCGCTGTTGCGCAACGCCCTCGACGACGAGAGCACGCCGTTCGGGCTGTCCGAGACGCAGGAGATCATGCGGCGCACCTGGCACGTCGAGGCCCGCTCGGTCCGGCCCGACCACCGCATGGTGGGCCACACCGGGTTCCTCACCACGGCCCGCCGGCTCAGTCGCTAGTCGCGCTCTATGAAGATGCACTCCCCGGGGCACTCCTCGGACGCTTCAACCACGGCGTCCTCGAGGTCGCTCGGCACGGCGGCCATGCCGGCCGAGCCTCCCGGGTCGTTCTTAATGGAGTCGGCTTCCTTCACGTAGGCCAGGCCGTCGTCGAGAAGGGTGAACACGGCCGGCGCGATCTCCTCGCACAGTCCGTCCCCTGTGCAGAGATCCTGGTCGATCCAGACCTTCATGTCGATGTCTCACTCCTCCGTGGTGCCAATCCCGTATCGTGACGCCAGACGGGCCAAAGGGGACCGTACTGAGGCGTCTGGCGCGCCGTCAACATGACGCGACAGGCATTACCAGCGTAGTCGGCCCGACCGCCCACTCCGAGCCACCCGTCGGCGATCCCCATCCCCCGGGGCCAGCCGCACCAGCCAGGGCCCACATGAGGGCCGTACGGCCCCAAGCCAGCACTAGGGTGAACCCAGTGAGCACGACTCCGGACTCCCACGATGCCGAGGCCCAGGCCGAGGCGCTACGGGCCGAGCTGGCCGACGCCGAAGATGAGATCCACGCGCTCCGGCGCCGCCTGCAGGAGAGCCCGGGCCGGGTGCAGGCCCTGGAGGAGCGGCTACTCGAGTCCAAGGGCCAACTGGCCCACGCCACCTCCCAGAACGAGAAGCTGACCTTCACCCTGCAGCAGGCCAAGGAGCAGCTGGCCGCCCTGCGCGAGGAGGTCGAGAAGCTGACCCAGCCCCCGGCCGCCTACGGCACCTTCCTCGGGGTGAACGAGGACGGCACGGTCGACGTCTTCTCCAGCGGCCGCAAAATGCGGGTCAGCCTCCACCCCGACATCGATCCCGGCATCATCCGCAAGGGCAACGAGGTCGTGCTGAACGAGTCACTCAACGTGGTCCTCGTGCGGGACGGGGAGCTGAGCGGCGAGGTCGTCACCCTGAAGGAACAGCTCGAGGACAAGCGCCGCTGCATCATCTACGCCCGGGCCGACGAGGAGCGGGTGGCCGAGCTCTCCGAGGAGATGCTCGACGTCAAGCTGCG
>DASZMA010000024.1:0-12287 GCA_035552095.1 Acidimicrobiales bacterium
CAGTGGCCGACCCGCCACCGGGAGGCTCCGACTTCGACCGGGTGCTCGCACCCCGAGGCCGGCGTGACGCCACCGCGCTGGGTCGTCTCTTCGCGGGCGAGGCCGAGGGTCTGGGCCCGGCGTTGCGCGGCGTCCCCCGGCCGAAGGTCGCGCTCGTGTCGCCGGCGGCCCGGACCAGGGCGACGGCGGACCTGGTGCTGGCCCACATGGCGGAGCCGCCCGAATGCCGCTTCGCCGACGACCTGTACGGGGCCGATCCCGAGGAGGTGCTGACCCACCTGCGGACGCTCGGGGACGACGTCGACGCCGCGATGGTGGTGGGCCACAACCCGACGGCACACTCGCTCTCGCAGGGCTTGATCGCGGCGCGCGACAAGAAGGGCCTGTCCTTGGCGGCGCGTACCGGGTTCCCCACGTGCGCGCTCGGCGTCTACTCCTTCAAGGTGGCGCGCTGGGCCGACGTGGCGGCCGGGACGGCGAAGTTGGTCGCCCTGCTGGCGCCGCCCTACGCGGGCTGACGCGACGTTCGGCGCTCCGGGGCCGCACCGGGCAAGCCGGGCACGGCCCGCGCAAACTCGTCGTGGACCCTCGTCAGCGTGACCCAGCGCCTCGAACCGTCGAGTTGGACGCCGACGCCGGCCCGCCGGACGCGCCGTGATTCGCTGCACCAGCTCGCCAGCAGTCCAAGGCCAATGACCGCCAGCGCCGCGGCCGCGGCGCGGGCCGTGAAGCTCTGGAGGATCAGGACGAGTAACGCCCCGGACAACGCCACGACCGCACCCCACCCCAGCACGCGCTGCTGGCGGCGGGCCTTGGTGAACTCGTCGTGGGCACGTTGGCTGAACGGCAGCCGAACGGTCAGCGTCTCGTCGCGCTGCGTCAACGCGTAGAGGAACAGTACGAGCCAGCCCAGCGGGCCGACGAGAACGAGCAGCCAGGCCAGGCCCAAGCCGCGGTTCCCGACCGGCACGGTCAAGGTGAGGTGGTCGCCTGTCGACAGGCCGGTCTTTGCGCACACCGGCGGGAAGTGACCGAGCACGCCATCGTCAACGAAGACCGTCGCAATCGCCATGTTGCCGCCTCCCCAGGGGCCACGACCCCTGTGTGAAGAGGTTACCCGAGGCTGCGCAGGATGGCGGCGTCTCCCTGGCCGCCGCCGCCGCAGAGCGCCACCGCGGCCGTCGACGCGCCGCGCCGGCGCAGTTCGAGCAGCGCGCTGAGCGCCAACCGGGTCCCGGACATGCCCACCGGGTGGCCCAGCGCAATGGCGCCGCCGTTGACGTTCACCTTGTTCTCGTCGATCCCCAGGTCGTCCACCGAAGCCAGGCCGACGGCGGCGAAGGCCTCGTTGATCTCGAACAGGTCGATGGCGTCGAGCGCGGTGCCCGCCTTCTCGGCCGCCTTCAAGATGGCCCGCGAGGGCTGGGTGAGCAGCGAGTTGTCGGGGCCGGCGACCATGCCGTAGCCGACGACTTGGCCGAGCGGGGTGACGCCCAGCTCCTTCGCCTTGTCCGCCGACATCACGATCACGGCGCACCCTCCGTCGGAGATCTGCGACGAGTTGCCGGCCGTGATCGTGCCGCTCTTGTCGAAGGCCGGCCGCAGGGCGCCGAGCGACTCGGCCGTGGTGCCCGGGCGAACGCCCTCGTCGGTGTCGAACAGGAGCGGGTCGCCCTTGCGCTGCGGCACCTCGACCGGGACGATCTCGTCGGCCAGCCGCCCGTCCTTGGCCGCGACGGCCGCCTTGTCGTGGCTGGCGGCGGCGAACGCGTCCTGGCGCTCGCGGCTGATCTTCGCCGTGTTCTGGTTGTGCTGTTCGGTCGACAGGCCCATGGCGATGTGGTCGAACGCGTCGGTCAGACCGTCGTACATCATCGAGTCGACCAGCGTCGCGTCGCCGAGGCGGAACCCGGCCCGCGCCCCCGGCAGAAGGTGCGGCGCCTGGGTCATCGACTCCATGCCGCCGGCCACGACGATGTCGGCGTCACCGGCCCGGATCATCTGGTCGGCGAGGTAGATCGTGTTGAGGCCCGAGAGGCACACCTTGTTGATGGTGTTGGCCGGGACCGACATGGGGATGCCCGCCTTGACGGCGGCCTGGCGCGCCGTGATCTGACCCTGGCCGGCCAAGATCACCTGGCCCATCAGGACGTAGTCGATCTGGTCCGGCGTCACGCCCGCACGCTTCATCGCCTCGGCGATGGCAAAGCCGCCCAGGTCCATGGCCGTAAAGCCGGCCAGCGCGCCCGACAACTTCCCTATCGGGGTCCGAGCCCCTGCGACGATGACGGCCTCAGCCATTCCCTGTACCTCCGAGTTGCTTGCCGGTCTGGTTACCGGCCGGAAACCCCATCGTACCGGCCAACTATCGTCGGGTCACATGAGCGACCTTCTCAATGCCGTCGTGGCCGGTGCGCCCGCCGATGAGCTGGCGAAACTCCCCATGCCTGATCAGTACCGGGCCGCCCTGGTCAAGCGCACCGAGGTGGACATGTTCGAGGGCATGGCGTCCCCGGACAAGGACCCCCGCCAGTCCCTCCACGTGGAGGACGTTGCGCTGCCCGAGCTGGCCCCCGACGAGGCCTACGTGGCGGTTATGGCTTCCTCCATCAACTTCAACACCGTGTGGACCTCGATCTTCGAGCCACTCCCCACATTTGGCTTTCTCGACCGCCTGGCCAAGGAGGGACCGTGGGGGGCCCGCCACGCCCTCGACTACGCCGTGGTGGGATCCGACGCCTCCGGCGTGGTCCTGCGGACCGGCTCCCAGGTGCGCAACTGGAAGGTGGGCGACAAGGTCACCGTCCACTGCAACTACGTCGACGACCAGGACCCGTCGGCGCACGACGACTCCATGCTGGCGGCAAACCAGCGCATCTGGGGCTTCGAGACGAACTTCGGCGGCCTGGCCGACATCGCGCTCGTCAAGGCGAACCAGCTCATGCCGAAGGCGGCGCATCTGAGCTGGGAGGAGGCGGCTGTCAACGCGCTCTGCAACTCGACCGCCTACCGCATGTTGGTCTCGCCGAACGGGGCGCGCATGACCCAAGGCGACAAGGTGCTCGTGTGGGGTGCGAGCGGCGGCCTGGGCAGCTACGCGGTGCAACACGTGCTGAACGGTGGCGGCACGCCGATCGGCGTGGTGTCGTCGCCCGAGAAGGTGAAGCTGCTCAACGACCTCGGCGTCGAGGCGGTGATCGATCGCAAGGCGGCCAACTACAAGTTCTGGGCCGACGAGCACACCCAGGACGAGTCGGAGTGGCGCCGCTTCGGCAAGGACATCCGCGGCCTGGTCGGGGCCGAGCCCGAGATCGTCTTCGAGCACCCCGGCCGCCAGACCATGGGCGCCTCGGTCTTCGCCGCCAAGCGCGGCGGCACCATCGTGACGTGCGCCGCCACCTCGGGCTACATGATTGAGTACGACAACCGCCACCTCTGGATGAAGCTCAAGACCATCAAGGGATCCCACTTCGCCAACTACCGCGAGGCCTGGGACGCCAACCAGCTGATCTGTGACGGCAAGGTCGTGCCGCCCCTCTCCGCCGTCTATCCGCTAACCGAGGTGGGCGAAGCGGCTTACCAGGTGCACCACAACCTGCACGAGGGCAAGATCGGCGTGCTCTGCCTGGCCCCCGAGGAAGGACTCGGGATTGACGACCGCGAGCTGCGGGCCAACGTGGGCGAGGACCGCATCACGCTGTTCCGGCGGCACGGGGTATGAGCGACGCCATGCTGACCGGGTCCATGCTGACCGAGATCGACCATGTGGCCATCGCCGTTAACGATCTGGAAGCGGCCATCGCCTGGTACGCCGAGGTCTTCGGAGCCACCGTGGCTCACCGGGAGCGGGTGGAGTCCGACGGCGTGGAGGAGGCCCTCCTCCAGGTGGCCGACTCCTATGTACAGCTCCTGACCCCCATCCGGGATGACTCACCGGTGGCTAAGTACCTGGCCAGCAAGGGCGAGGGGCTCCACCACATCGGCTACCGGGTGGCCGACTGCACCGCCGCGTTGCAGGCGGTCAAGGACGCCGGCGGCCGGGTCATCGACGAGGCTCCGCGCCCGGGCTCGCGCGGGACCACGGTGGCCTTCGTCCACCCCAAGACCTCGTTCGGGACGCTGATCGAACTGGTCCAGGAGTAGCGCTATCCGCCGACGGGTGCCCGACCTGCTCCTGACCCTCCTTCTGTTGGGCACGGCCGGAGCGATCTGGCTCGGCCTGGCCAACGCGCCGAAGACCGGGTCGACGTTTCTGGACCTCGCCGTCGCCGCCACCGCTCGGTCGGGGTCGGCCCAGTTCACCTATTCGCTCGAGACCAGGGCCAGTGGCCCCGAGCCGAACGGGACCGACACCGGATTCGGCTCGGTCAGTTTCTCCTCTGATGCCTCGGACATCTACCTGCTCATGAAGAACGTCGAGTCGCAGTCGACCAACGGGGGTCCGGAGCATCTGGTCAAGAACCAGTCCACCCTGCAGGAGATCATCACCCGGGAGGGAATGTTCCAAAAGATGTCCATCACCGGCGTCCCGGTGCAATTCTCCTGGATCAAGTTCCCGGAGCCCGCCACGTCGGGACCAATGGGGGCTCTGGTCGACTCCGTCGCCGGCTCGGCCATCAATCCCCTCCTCGACCCGTCCACTCAAGTGGAGTTCGAGCACCTCGGGCCGGCGACCGTGGACGGGGCCGCGACCACCGAGTACCAACGGGTTCCGATCGACCGCACGTGTACGGTCACCGCGCCGGGCGGCTACCGCAGCACGTCGACCACCGAGCTCACACTCTGGATCGACCGGCAGGGCCGCGTCCGCCAGGTCCGGTCCGCCTCCGACATCGAGCAACGTGCTCCGACACGTGCCGCCGGTCGCTACCGCACGGTGGCCATGCTGACCTTCGAGCACTTCGGGACTCGGGTCGCCATTTCGGATCCTCCGGTGCACCGCCGATCCGGCGCGAGCGGGGGGATAGCCCGTCTCAGCTCGGCGGCCCATGAGACCTGTTCGTCGCCGTGAATTACTCCTCGGGCCCAAAGGGCACCGGAGGACCCTGCCCAGGGCCGCGCCGGGCACCCCGTCGGGCCCAGCGAATCCCGGAAGGCATCCCAGACATGATCGTTGGGCCGGCGCCGGGGGGACGTGATCCGGGGCCGGCCGGAAACGGCGGCTCGGCATCGGGCTCAAGCGGTTCACCCAGCAGCGACCTGGTCAGCGCCGCCCGATCGTCCAGCAGCTCATGGGCTGCGTCGGCCAGCATCCGGCTGTCGACGCGCAATGGGCCCGTCTCGTGCTCCTCGGCCGCAATGATGGCGGCCCGCCGGACCACCTCGCGGATGTAGGTCGCCGTCCTGCCTTCGGTGGCCGCAATGGCGGCCGACAAGTTCTCATCGGTGAGTTCGGCCAGCCCCAGCCCGGTGCCGTAGAGGCGAAACAGCCGGGACCGGCCATCAGCATCGGGTGGCGCGATCTCCACGGCGGCGTCCACCCGGCCCGGGCGTTCAGCCAGGGCCCGTTCCAGAATGTCCACCCGGTTCGTGGTCAGGAGGAAGGTGACATCAACGTCGTCACCCAGGCCATCAATCTGGTTGAGGACCTCGAAGAGAAGTGGATTGGACCCCATTGGGCCGAATGAGCGATCCCCGGCGATCAGGTCGACGTCTTCGAGGATGACGATGGAGGGTTGGAGGAGTCGGGCCATACCGCAGGCCATGCCGATCAGGCCCAGGCTCTGCCCGGAGAGGATGAACGCCGTCACCTCTGGCAGCTCGGAGAGCAGGTAGCGGACCGTGTGCGTCTTGCCGGTCCCAGGCGGGCCGTAGAGCAGGACACCTCGTTTGAGGTGCTGGCCCGCGGCCTGAAGGCGCTCCCCATGTACGGCGATCCGCACCACGTGGCGCTCGATCTGACCGAGGGTGAGGTCTGGCAGCACCAGCTGGTCCCGGCTCAGACTGGGCCGGGGCATGAACCGCAACGCGCCGTATTGATGCCCTTCGCCCGGACCGAGGGCCAGGACCTGGCCTCTTAGGACACTGCGCTCGACAGCCAGCTGTCGGAGCTCAGCCAGGGTCTCCTCGACGTAGGCCGGATCGGGCCCGATCAGCTCGAGCATCGCCGACTGCATGGGGCCGTGCGGATCGTCGCCCCGCAGCAACGCCGCCACCCGCCGGTCGCCGTCCCGCATGAGGAAGATCCCGAAGCGCACGCAGCTGCGCGTGGAGGTGGCGGAATCGGCGCAACTGACGTACTCGACCGGGCCGATGCCCACGCCGAAGTTGCGGCCCTGACTCAGTAATTCGCTGAGTGGGTGGAAGCGACGTTGATCACCCGAGACCCCGATCAACTCGAATTCTCGTAGCGGGCCCAGGGTGACCCATGCCTCGAGCGCCACCTGCACATCGACCAGCTGATATGGCGGCAGCTCGTGATTGACGACCGGCAGACCGCGCGGGTCGGCGCCGAGGTGGGCTTGCAGGCGCTCGACGAGCTCATCCCGCGCTTCGTTGCGGACCAGCATGTGCAGCTGACCGAATATGTCGGTCATGCTCCGGGCCAGCAGATCCTCGGTGCCCAGGACGGTGTGGTCCGACGGATCCGGACCTCCCTCGGTCATAATGCCGAGCGTATGCCCCTGGCGCCATTGTCATGTCGGCGGTCGCTGGAGCTCCAACCCCTTGCGCCCGACGGCTTATCCAGCTTGCATAATTCTGACGTGCCCTACGACCCGACCATCTACCGCGGGGCCGCGCGTCACTACTGCCGGGGTCGGCCCGCCTATTCGGCCGAACTGGTGCCCACCTTGACCAGGGAAGTCGGGCTCGACGGCCGGGGCCGCCTGCTCGATGTGGGGTGTGGCCCCGGCGTGCTCACCGTGCCATTAGCCCCCCTCTTTGAGGAGACGATCGGCCTGGATCCCGACGCCGACATGCTGGCCGAGGGCGAGCGGCGAGCGGACGAACAGGGCGTGCGGTCCATCTGCTGGGTGCGGGCCGTGGCCGAGGACATCCGCGGACTCGGACTCGGCCTCGGCACCTTCAGGCTCGTCACCTTCGGTCAGTCCTTCCATTGGACCGACCGCGAGCAGGTGGCCGAGGTGATCTACGACCTGCCGGAACCGGGTGGATCGCTGGTCCTGGTCGTCAACACGGTGGCCGGCCGCCCGGCGCCGGTGAACCCGGGATACCCGGTCATTCCTCATGAGGCCATCGGGGAGCTGGTCGACCGCTACCTCGGCCCCCGCCGGCGGTCCGGGCCGGGATTCCATCCCGATCGCTTTGAGGACGCCCTGGCCCGCACCCGCTTCGGCCTCCCTCGCGTGATCTTCGCTCCCGGGCGGCCCGACATCGTCCGGGACACCGATTCGGTGGTCGCCGGCTATTTCTCGCTGTCCTGGGCCACGTCTCACCGGTTCGGAGAGCGTCGCCCCCAGTACGAAGCCGAGTTGCACGCCCTCTTGCACCAGCACTCCCCGGCCGGCCTTTTCTGGGACTGGCCCGGCGACACCGAGATCCTCATCGCTCAGAAGGCGGCGTGACGTGACGAAACGGCTGATCCTGTGGGACATCGACGGGACGCTGGTGCGCAGCGGCGACGTCGGAGCCGCTGTGTTCGATCTGGCCATCGAAAAGGTGATCGGCCGGAGGCCCCGGGCCCGCGTCCACATGAGCGGCAAGACCGATCGCCAGATCGTCGAGGAGTACCTGGCCCTCGAAGGTGACCCGGACCCGGCGCTGATTCCCCCGATCCTGCACCACCTGGAGCAGGAGCTGGCCCAGCGCATCGACCAGATGGCCGCGGAAGGACGGGCCTGCGCCGGGGCCGAGGCGGCCCTGCACGCCCTCTCCGCCATCGACGGGGTCGAGCAGACGGTGCTCACCGGGAACATCGGCCCCAACGCCTGGGCCAAGCTGTCCGCCTTCGGGCTCGACGGCTACCTCGACCTGGAGGTGGGCGCCTACGGCGGCGAGCACTCCGATCGCCGCGAGCTCCTCCCGCTGGCCTGGGGACGCCAGCGCGAGGCCCGGGGCAACGACTACGGGCCGTATGAGACCTGGATCGTGGGCGACACGGCGAACGACCTGGCCTGCGCCCGCGCCAGCGGGGCCCACTGCCTCCTGGTGGCCACCGGGCGAGCAGGGCGGGCCGAGTTGGACGCGCTCGGGGCAGACGAGGTGTTGGAGGACCTCACCGACACCGGGCGCGTCGTCGAGATCCTCACCAGCTGAATTTCGACTATTGCTCGTTCATAAGGAGCAGCGGAGGTGGCGACATGCGCAAAGTGGTGGCCTACGAGTTGCTGTCACTGGATGGGGTGGCCGAGGAGCCCTCGGACTTCATCGCCGAATTCGATGAGGTGATGAGAGAGAACCTCCGGCGCGTCATAGCGACCCAGGACGTCGTCCTGCTGGGGCGCCGGACCTATGACGAGTGGGCGCATTTCTGGCCCTCCAGCACCAATGAGCCATTCGCCAGCTTCATCAACGGCGTGGAGAAATATGTCGTCACCTCGACCCCACCGGAAGTGACCTGGGCCCGTACGACAGTCATCAAGGGCGGACTGGTCGACGTTCTCGCTGAAATCAAGCAGCGGCCCGGCGGCGACATCGGCGTGCACGGGAGCATTGCGCTGACGCAATCGCTGCTCGCAGCCGGCCTGGTTGAGGAACTGCGCCTGGTCATCGCCCCCGCCCTACATGGCCAGGGTCGCCGGCTCTTCGAGGGGACCTCAAAGCGTTTGACGCTGACCCGCCACCTCACCTCACCGTCGGGCTCGCTCCTGGTGGACTTCCAGGTTGACTAGCCGGCCGCCTGCACGGCCAGAACCCGGCCCGGATTGGCCGTGGCCACCCACACCCGGTCCCCGGCGCTGATCACCTGGCGGGGCGAGCTACCCAGGCTGACCGGGGGTAGGCCGCCCCCGGGGAAGATGGTGCGCAGGTGCTGGGCCGTCCCGTCGGCCAGCCAGACCCGGCCACCAGCCACCGCCAGGGCCAACGGGTCGCCGCCGGGTCGGTAGGTGTGGATGACCTGAAGGGTCTTCGGGTTGAGGCGCGTCACCGTTCCGCTGGCCGAGTTGGCCACCCAGACCGAGCCAGCGCCGGTGGCTATCCCGATGGGCACCTGGCCCACCGTGATGACCTTTTGGGGTCCGGTAGTCGTTCCGGCCGGCCCCACCCCGAGCTGGGTCAGCTGATCGGTGTTGCCGGTCACCCAGAGGGCCCCGAACCCGGCGGCCAGGCGCACGGCCCCGACCGCGATGGGCACGGAGGATCCGACCGCGCCGGTGGCCGGGTCGATCGGCGTGACGTCGCTGGCCGTGAAGGAGGCCACCCAGATCCGGCCGGCCAGCATGGCCAGGCTGGAGGGGCCGGCGGGCACCGGGACCGTGCGCACCAGGTGCAGCGTGCCCGGGTCGAACTCAGCGACGGTGTTGCTCACCATGCTGGCGACCCAGAGGTGGCCGGCGCTCAGGACCATGGCCACCGGGCGACCCTTCAGGTGGACCGACGCCGTGGTGTGGCCGCTGGCCGGGTCGAACCGGACCAGGAGATTGCGCAGGTCGTCGGTGGCCCAGGCGCGGCCGCCGCTCTGCACCACGGCCGACGCCGCCGGCAGGCGCAGGACGGTGCGCACCGTGAGATGTTGCGACGCGGCTTTTGCCGGGGAGGTCGTCGACGACGACGTGGCCACCACGACCACGACGACCACCACGGCGATCACCACGACGGCGGTGATCAGGCCGAGCACGCCTTTGGTTGGACGGGTTCGCCTCGCCGATCCTCGTCCCGGGCCCGACCGTCCCCTCCGACTCCCCTGACGCTTCTCTCGGTCTGCCTGGCTCTGGGCCCGCCGTCGCTGCTGACGATCCGATCCAGGTTGACCAGGTTGATTCGCTATGAGAGCACCTGCTCGACCAGGGCGATCACCCGGGAGACCTGTTCGGCGATGGAACCAGAGCTGGGCCGCAGCACCAGGTCGGGGTTCTCCGGCACTTCGTACGTGGCGTCAATGCCGGTGAACCCGGGCAGCTGCCCGGACCGGGCCCGGGCGTAGAGGCCCTTGGGGTCCCGGCGCTCGCACTCCTCGAGCGGGGTGTCGAGGTAGATCTCGGCGTAGGGGAGCCCGGCCTCGTCATGGAGGGCCCGTATGAGCTGGCGGTCGCCGGCGCAGGGGCTGATCAGCGAAATGAGGGCCAGCGCGCCCGACTCGGCGAACATCTTGGCCACCTCGCCGGCCCGCCGCACGTTCTCCTGGCGGTCCTTCTCGGAAAAGCCCAGGTCACCGCAGATGCCGTGACGGAGATTGTCGCCGTCGAGCATGTAGGCCGGCCGCCCACTGGTGACGAACGCCTCCTCCACCCCCGCCGCGATGGTCGACTTCCCCGAGCCGGAGAGCCCGGTGAAGAGGAGGGTGGCGCCGGCGCTGCCCAGTGCGGCGTAGCGCCGCTCCCGGGTCAGCAGCCCGCCGTGCAGCACCACATTGGGGCTGGCGTGGGCGGCAGCGGCGATGACCCGGATGACCCCGGCCCCCACCGTGGCGTTGGTGACGGGGTCGATGATGATGAAGCTCCCGGTGGCCCGGTTGGTGGTGTAGTCGTCCACCAGCAGCGGCTCGGTGCAGCGGAAGGTGATCCGGCCGATCTCGTTCAGCTGCAGGGACTCGGCGGCGTCGTCACGGTGCAGCCCGTTGATCTCCAGGCGGTACTGCAGCGACTGCACCACGGCCCGCACCGTGCGGGTGCTGTGCTTGAGCAGATAGGTACGGTCCTCGGCCAGGGCCGACCGCTCGTCCATCCAACAGACGGTGGCTTCGACTTCGCTGACCACTGAGGGCCGGTTGTTGGGGCGGCACAGCACATCGCCCCGCGAGACGGCGATGTCGTCGGTCAGGGTGATGACCACGGCCATAGGTGGGAAGGCCTCCAGGACCTCCCCGTCCGCGGTGGCGATGGAGGCGATGGTCGAGGTGGTCCCGGTCGGCAGGACCAGCACCTCATCCCCGGGTCGCATCACGCCGCTGGCCACCGTGCCGGCATAGCCCCGGAAGTCGGGATTCTCGGCCGTCTGGCTGCGGATCACGTACTGGACCGGGAAGCGGGGGTCGATCAGGTTCTCGTCGCTCCCGATGTAGACCGACTCGAGGTGGGCCAGCAGGGGTGAGCCCTCGTACCACCACAGGTTCTCGGAGCGGTGGACCACGTTGTCGCCCCGCAGGGCCGAGACCGGGATGAACGTGATGTCGTGGACGTTGAGGCGGGCAGCGAATTCCATGAACTCGGTCTTGATCCGCTCGAACTCGGCCTGGTCCCAGTCGATCAGGTCCATCTTGTTGACGCAGACCACCATGTGCGGGATGCCCAACATGGAGGAGAGGAAGGCGTGGCGGCGGGTCTGCTCGACCACGCCCTTGCGGGCGTCGATGAGAATGAGGGCCAGGTGGGCGCTGGAGGCACCGGTCACCATGTTGCGGGTGTACTCAATGTGGCCGGGCGTGTCGGCGATGATGAACTTGCGCTTGGGCGTGGCGAAGTAGCGGTAGGCCACGTCAATGGTGATGCCCTGTTCGCGCTCGGCCCGCAGCCCGTCGGTCAGCAGGGCCAGGTCGGTCTCGGGGTTGCCCCGTTGCTCGCTGGTCTTGCGGATCGCCTCGAGCTGGTCCTCGAAGATGCCCTTGGCGTCGTACAGGAGCCGTCCGATGAGGGTGGACTTCCCGTCGTCGACCGAGCCGGCGGTGGCCAGGCGCAGTAGCTCGGGCATTAGAAGTACCCCTCCCGCTTGCGGTCTTCCATACCGGCTTCGGAAATGCGGTCGTCGGCCCGGGTGGCCCCCCGTTCGGTCAGCCGGGTCACCGCCACCTCGCCGATGATGAGCTCGACCGTCTCGGCCATCGACTCCACGCACCCGGTGCAGTCGGCGTCACCGACCGTGCGGAAGCGGACCTTGGCCTGGTGGACCTCCTCGTCCCGGTCCGGGGTCAGGTGCTCGCTGACCGCCATCAGCATGCCGTCGCGCTGGAACACCGACCGGTGGTGGGCGAAGTAGATGGAGGGGACGTCGATGGCCTCCTCGCTGATGTACTGCCACACATCGAGCTCGGTCCAGTTCGAGAGAGGGAAGACGCGGATGTGCTCGCCCTGGTTGTGGCGGCCGTTGTAGAGGTTCCACAACTCGGGCCGCTGGTTCTTCGGATCCCACTGGCCGAACTCGTCGCGATGGGAGTAGATCCGCTCCTTGGCGCGGGCCTTCTCCTCGTCGCGTCGACCGCCACCGAAGGCGGCGGTGAAGCCCTCTTCCTC
>DASZMA010000025.1:0-2637 GCA_035552095.1 Acidimicrobiales bacterium
GTGCGAGCCCTTGATCGTCTTGAGCTTCATCCAGAGGTGACGGTTGTCGTACTCAATCATGTAGCCCGACGTCGCCGCGCAGGTGACGACAATTCCCCCGCGCTTGCAGGCGAAGACCGACGCGCCCATGGTCTGGCGCCCCGGATGCTCGAAGACGATTTCGGGCTCGCCCCCGACCAGGCCCCGAATGTCCTTGCCGAAACGGCGCCACTCTGACTCGTCCTGGGTGTGCTCGTCGGCCCAGAACTTGTAGTTGGCCTCCCGGCGGTCGATGACGGCCTCCACCCCCAGGTCGTGCAGGAGCGCCACCTTCTCGGGTGAGGACACGACGCCGATCGGGGTTCCGCCGCCGTTGAGGACGTGCTGCACGGCGAAGCTGCCCAGGCCCCCGCTGGCGCCCCAGACCAGCACCTTGTCGCCCTGGGTCATCCGGGCCCCGTTTTGGGAGACCAGCATGCGGTAGGCGGTGGAGTTGCACAGCGCGTTGACGGCCGCCTCCTCCCAGCTCAGGTGGGTCGGCTTGGGCATGAGCTGGTTGGCCTTGACCACGGCCACGTCGGCCAGGCCGCCGAAGTTGGACTCGAAGCCCCAGATGCGCTGGTTGGCCGCCAGCATGGAGTCGTCGTGGGCCGACGGGTCCTGGTCGTCCACGTAGTTGCAGTGCACGGTGACCTTGTCGCCCACCTTCCAGTTCCGCACAGCCGAGCCGGCGCGCAGGACCACGCCGGCGGCGTCGGAGCCGACCACGTGGTAGTCGAGGGCGTGGCGGGCGCCCCACTTGCCCTCTTTGGCCAGCCGGTCCAGGAAGCCGAAGGTGGGCAGGGGCTCGAAGATGGAGGTCCATACCGTGTTGAAGTTGATGGAGGAGGCCAACACGGCGATGAACGCCTCATCGGGGGCCAGCTCGGGCAGCGGGACGTCCTCGACGTGGAGGGACTTGCGGGGGTCCTTCTCGGAGGACTCCATCCCGTCGAACATTCCGGTCTCGCCCCGGCGCACCACGGCGGCCCGGTAGGCGTCGGGCATGGGCAGGGCGGCCAGCTCTTCAGCGGGTGCACCAGCAAGAACAGCACTCAGGATGTCGCTCATGGCCTTGACGATAGTTGGCCCGTAAGATGTAGTTTCCGGCCGGTAACTTCACCGGCTCATACTCGGAGGTAGTGATCATGGGTGACGCCGTCATCGTGGCTGGGGCACGGACCCCGATTGGCAAGCTTTCCGGTGCATTGGCAGGTTTCTCCGCCATGGAGCTGGGCGGCTTCGCCATCGCCGAGGCCCTGAAGCGGGCCGGCGTGGCCCCTGACCAGGTCGATTACGTCCTCATGGGCCAGGTCCTCCAGGCCGGCCAGGGCCAGATCACGGCCCGCCAGGCCGCCGCCAAGGGGGGCATCCCCATGTCGGTGCCAGCCAACACCATCAACAAGGTGTGCCTCTCGGGGCTGAACACCATCTACCTGGCCGACCAGATGATCCGGGCCGGCGACGCGGAGATCGTGGTGGCCGGCGGTATGGATTCGATGACCCAGGCCCCCTACCTGTTGCCGGGCGCCCGGGCCGGCTACCGCATCGGGGACGGGACGCTGGTCGACTCCATGATGTACGACGGGCTGACCGACGCCTTTGACCACATCGCCATGGGCCTCTCCACCGAGCAGTACAACGACAAGACGGGGATCTCCCGGGAACGCCAGGACGCCTTCGCGGCCGCCAGCCACGAGAAGGCCGCCACCGCGGCCAAGGACGGCCGCCTGGGCGAGGAGATCGTGCCGGTCCAGGTGCCCCAGCGCAAGGGTGACCCGCTGCTGGTCGACACCGACGAGGGCGTGCGCCCCGAGACCACGGTGGAGTCGCTCGGAAAGCTCAAGCCCGCCTTCCGCCCCGACGGCACCATCACGGCGGGCAACGCTTCGCAGATCTCGGACGGCGGGGCCGCCGTGGTGGTCATGTCGGCCGCCAAGGCCAAGGAGCTGGGCCTCACGCCGCTGGGCGAAATCGTCAGCTACGGCATGGTGGCCGGGCCTGACACCTCGCTGCTGACCCAGCCGTCCCACGCCATCGCCAAGGCGGCCGCCAAGGCCGGCATCGACGTGAAGTCGCTCGACCTCTTCGAGATCAACGAGGCCTTCGCCGCCGTCGGGTTGGCCTCGGCCGACGACCTCGGCATCAACGAGGATCTGATCAACGTCAACGGTGGGGCCATCGCCCTCGGTCACCCGGTCGGGATGTCGGGCACCCGGGTGGCGCTCACCGCGCTGCTCGAGCTGCGTCGGCGCGGGGCCAGCCTGGCCGCCGTGGCGTTGTGCGGTGGGGGCGGCCAAGGTGACGCCGCCATCCTGCGCGTCCTGGGCTGAGCGCCCGGGTCAGGTTGCGAACGGCGGGATGAACAGGCCGGCCAGGTGGGCGGTGTGCTCGCCCACCTCGGACCACGTTTCGACGTCGAACCGGTAGATACCGAGCGCACAGGTCGGAAAGCCGCGCCGCTGCGCCAGGTCCTGGCCGGCCTGGTCGTCGGCGGCGATCAGCACCCGGGACAGCGAGTGGGCGGTCGGATTGTGCCCGACCACCATGGCCGAGACGACATCATCGGGTAGCTCGCGCAGCAGGGCCAGCACGTCCTCGGGCTCGGCCCCGTAGAGA
>DASZMA010000026.1:0-6048 GCA_035552095.1 Acidimicrobiales bacterium
TCGCCAACACGTGGGGTCCGGTGGAGATCCTCGTCAACGACGCAGCGGTCGTATGGCCCCTTGGGCCCAGCGCCGAGGTCGACATCGAGCAGTGGGCCGCGGCGCTGGCCATCAACGTCACTGCCGTTGCTCGGCTCAGCTTCGCGCTGCTACCGAGCATGGTCCACGCCGGGTGGGGGCGGATCGTGAATGTGTCCAGCAGCGTCGCCGCCAACCCCGCGGGCATGCTGCGCGCCAACGCCTACGCCACCACCAAGACGGCGCTCGAGGCCCACACGCTCAACCTGGCCGCTGAACTAGCCGGCACCGGCGTCGCCGCCAACGTCTTCCGTCCGGGTGGCGTGGATACCGAGATGCAGGCCTTCATTCGCTCTCAGGATCCGGCCCAAGTCGGCACCGAGCTGCACCAACGGTTCGTGGACAATCACCAGCAGGGGAGGCTGCTCACATCCGAGCAGTCCGCAGCCTCCTTGCTCCCCCGCCTGGGCAGCTTTCAGAGCGGACAGATCTGGGACGCCTCAGACCCCCTTTCTCAGGCGCGAGCCGTCCCTTCGGCCCAGCACAAATCACTCGTCAGGAGGACCCGATGACCTTGCTCAACCCAGGAGACACCTTCCCTGCCATCACCGTGCCACGAGCCGGCGACGGGACGATCTCCCTCCCCGACGACCTAGCCGGCGGATTCGGTGTCGTGCTGTTCTACCGGGGCAACTGGTGCCCCTACTGCAACGCCCAGCTCCGCGCCTTCCAACGAGCCACCGACAGCCTGGCCGAGCTCGGCGCCAAGATGGTCGCTCTTTCCGTCGACGACGAACCAACCACCGCCGAGCTGATCGCCAAGCACGGCCTCACATTCCCGGTCGGTCACAGTGCCGACGCCAAAGCCATCGCCGAAGCGACCGGCGCCTTCGTCGACCCAGACGGCGGGTACCTCCAGTCCACCGGGTTCATCCTCGATCCCAACGGGACGGTCGTGATCAGCGTCTACTCCTCAGGGGCGATCGGCCGCCTCGTACCCGAAGACGTCGTCGGCATGCTCCGCTACCTACGCGAGCACACCGCGTCGTGAACGACCGCTGCACGATCAAAAAGGCGGAACTGCATGATCACTGGTTGCTTCAACGCGCCCCGGCGCGCCCACGTTCTGGTGATGGCCAAGGCACCAGTTCCGGGGAGGGTCAAGACCCGGCTGTGCCCGCCCTTGTCTTACGAGCAGGCCGCCGCGGTGGCGCAGGCGGCTCTGGCCGACACCCTCGACGCTGTGTCGCGCTGCGGCGCCGACCGGAAGGTACTGGCCCTCGACGGTGAGCCCGGCTGGTGGCTGCCGGCGGGTTTCGAGGTGATTGCACAGCGTGCTGGCGGGCTGGACCGGCGGCTGGCCGGCGCCTGGGCCGATGCCGCCGGGCCTGGGCTGCAGATCGGGATGGACACGCCGCAGATCACTGCGGAGCTTCTGGACCACTGCCTGGAGGAGACGTTCTCCCCCGGTGTGACGGCCTCCTTGGGCTTGGCCGGCGACGGGGGCTGGTGGGCCATCGGGCTGTCCAACCGGTGGGATCTGGACGTGTTCAGCGGTGTCCCCATGAGCACCCCGACCACCGGCCGGGCGCAGCTGGACCGGCTGATCGGTGCCGGCCACACTGTCGCCTGCCTGCCCGCGCTGTTCGACGTCGACCACTTCGAGGACGCCCGCTATGTCGCCGGGGTGGCCCCGGCGGGTTGTTTCGCCCGAGCCGTCCACGAGGTGATGGCGTGTTGAGCACAGCCGAACCCACCGCTTGGCCCGAGACCATCCTGGAGCGGCCCACCGAGGCCGCCCTGCGGGTGCTCGACTCGGGCGAGGTCGTGCCTCTCTCGGTGCGCCGCTGGCACGGCCCGGTGCTGGCCGAAGAGGTGACGATCCTCGAAAGAGCGCAGAGCCCGGTCCTGGACGTCGGGTGCGGTCCCGGCCGCCTCGCGGCCGCTCTTAGAAGCCCCGGCCATTACGCGCTGGGCATCGACTCCTCAGTTGCTGCGGTCCGAGCCGCCCGCCGGCGCGGCGCCGCCGCGGTGAACGTCTCGGTGTTCGGCCCGGTCCCCAGCCCGGGCAGCTGGGCCACCGCCCTGCTGCTCGACGGCAACATCGGAATCGGCGGAGATCCCATCCGGCTGCTGACCCGCCTGCACCAGCTCCTCAGAGCGGGGGGACAGGTATTCGTCGAGGTCGACCGGCCCGGAGTGGAGTCCCGCCACTTCCATGCCCGCGTCCAACATGCCGGCGGCTCCGGCCCCGGCTTCCCGTGGGCGTGCGTCGGGGCCGCAGCGGTCGCTTCGGTCGCAGCCCGATCGGGATTCACCGCGGAAGACGTCTGGAGCGATCAGAACCGATGGTTCGCCCAGCTCAGGAGGATCGAAGATTGAACCTGGACCCTGTTTCCCTCAAGACCCTGCAACCGGCTTCCTTCAACCGGCTGTGGCGCAGCCCCTTGCGGGGGCCGTGGCTCACCTCAGCCTTGGGGTCTGTGCTGCTGATCGGGATCCCCATTGAGTTCGTCACCGGGCTGGTGTCCTGGGCCGCCTATAACCCGAGACTGGCCGGTAACGACACGACTCCACACCACGGAATCCTGTCCTTTTACCTCTTCAACTGGATCACGAGCCCAAGCTGGATTTATCGGGTCAGCCAGGGAACCCACGTGCTGCTCGGCCTGGCCCTCACCCCGGTCCTGCTGGCCAAGCTGTGGTCGGTCATCCCCAGACTGTTCGCCTGGCCGCCGCTGCGCTCGCTCGCCCACCTCCTGGAGCGAGCCAGCCTCTTGCTGCTGGTCGGCGGAGCGATATTCGAGTTCGCCACCGGCATCATGAACATCGACTACGACTACTCGTTCGGGTTCTCGTTCTACGACGGCCACTTCCTCGGGGCGTGGGTGTTCATCACCGGGTTCACCATCCACGCCATCCTCAAGGCGCCGACGATGTGGCGTTCGCTCAAGACTCGCTCGTTACGATCCGAGCTGCGTACCGGCCTGGCCGCCACCCGACCCGAGTGGCCCGACGGTCCCGACAGCCTGGTGGCGGCCGAACCGGCGGTGCCGACCATCTCCCGTCGTGGTGTCCTGGGACTGGTCGGCGGCAGCTCGCTGGCGGTGTTCCTGCTCACCGCCGGCCAGTCCATCGGGGTCCTGCGCCCCCTTTCGCTGCTGTCGCCCCGCACCCAGTCATACGGCTCCGGTCCCAACGCCTTCCAGGTCAACCGGACCGCCTCGGCCGCCGGCATAAAGGCCTCGGACACAGCGGCGGGGTGGGCGCTCGAGGTCGTCGCCGCCGCCACCGGCCGGCGGGCCAGACTCAGCCGAGCTCAGCTGCTCGCCATGCCGCTCGTAACCGCAGACTTGCCGATCGCATGCGTCGAGGGATGGTCCACACAGCAGCGCTGGACCGGCGTGCCCCTCTCCGACCTGGCTGCCGTGGTCGGCATCTCCCATTCCACCGGCGCCCGGGTGGAGTCCCTCGAACGGGCCGGCGCGTTCGCCCAAGCCGCCCTGTCCGGCCACCAGGTGAGAGCCGGTCAGTCGCTCCTGGCCCTGAAAGTAAACGGGGCCGACCTCTCGCCCGACCACGGCTACCCGGCCCGCACTATCATCCCGGCCGCCCCCGGCGTCCACAACACCAAGTGGGTGGCCCGCATCATCTTCGACGGGGTGGCGGCATGAGAAAGTGGCTGCAGGTCCAGTACGGCGCCGGACCGCTCCACCTGCTGTGCCTTCCGGCCGGGCTGGCGTTCGCCGGCTACTTGGTGTGGACCATCATCCCGGCTCCCAACTCGGCCCGCATCCTGATCTGGGTCGCCGCCGCCGCGGTCGCCCACGATCTGCTGCTGTGGCCGCTGTACACCATCGCCGACCGGGCCACCCGGCTAATGGAAAAGGGAAGAGGCCGCCTGCGGATGGCGGTGCCGTGGATCAACCACCTGCGGGTTCCGGTGGTCCTCTCGGCGGTGATGCTGGCGGTGTCCTTCCCGCTCGTGCTGCGCCACTCCGAGCGGACCTACCATACGGCGTCCGGCCTGACCGAGCACCCATACCTGGCCCGGTGGCTGCTGCTCACCGCGTCGGCCTTCGCGATCTCGGCCGTCATCTACGCGATCCGCCTCATTCGGGTGGCCCGACGGTGATAACGCCGGCCGGACATCGCTCCCGTCTTGTCCCAATGACTGTCGTTGTCACAGCGATCGACCCGTGACCGACCAGCCCCTCTACGACGTGATCTTGCCGGTGCTGAACGAAAGCGAGGCCCTGCCCCGCGTGCTGGCCTCCCTTCCCGATGGCTACCACCCGATCGTGGTGGACAACGGGTCCACCGACGGCTCCGGTGACTTGGCCTGCGACCTCGGTGCGACCGTGGTTCGCGAGGAGCAGAGAGGCTTCGGCGCGGCGTGCTGGGCCGGGCTGCAAGCGGCCAACAGCGAGGTGGTGTGCTTCATGGACTGCGACGGCAGCCTCGACGGCCACCATCTACCACTCGTCACCGCCCCGATCGCCATGGGTGAACCCAAGCTGGTGCTGGGTCGGCGCCGCCCCCAGGCCGGGGCGTGGCCCGTGCACGCCCGCCTGGCCAACCGGGTCCTGGCCGGCCACCTGCGCCGGGCGTGGGGCGTGCAGGCGCGAGACCTCGGCCCGATGCGAGCCGCCCCTCGAGCCGGGCTGCTCGACCTCGGGCTGAGAGACCGCCGGTTTGGGTGGCCGCTGGAGATGGTGGCCAAGGCGGCGGCGGCTGGCTGGCAGATCCTCGAGGTGGACGTGCCCTACTCCCCCCGCCAGGGGCGGTCAAAGGTGACGGGAACAGTGAAGGGCACGGCCCGGACCGTCAAGGACATGGGGCGGGTGCTGCACGCCATGAGACAGGTGTCGCCATGAGAGTGCTGGTCACCGGAGGCGGAGGTTTCATCGGCTCCCACCTGGCCGAGATGCTCGTCGCTGAGGGGCACGAGGTGGTGGTGATCGACCGGCGCCCCGCCTACCGGGTGGAGGGCTGCGAGCACATCGAAGGCGATGTGGCTGACTCGGGCGCCACCCGAGCCGCCGTCCGAGGGGTCGACGCGGTGTGCCATCTGGCCGCCCGGGTGGGCCTGGGTCTCGACTTCTCCGACTCACCCGGCTACGTCGTCGACAACGATCTGGCCACCGCCACCCTGCTGGCCGAGCTGGCCTCCGCCCGCTTTCGCGGCCGGCTGGTCCTTTCCAGTTCCATGGTCGTCTACGGGGAGGGTGCCTACAGCTGCCCCGCCCACGGGCCGGTAACCCCAGGTCCCCGGCCCGCCTTCGACCTGGACTCCTGGCGGTTCGAACCGGCCTGCCCCGACTGCGGAGCGGAGCTGGCCTGGGAGACGGTTGACGAGTCCGCTCCACTCGATCCCAGGTCGGTGTACGCCGCCACCAAAGTGGCCCAAGAGCATCTCTGCTCGGTGTGGGCCAGGGAGACCGGGGCGTCGGTGGCCGCCTTGCGCTACCACAACGTGTACGGTCGCCGGCTGCCGGTCGACACCCCCTACGCCGGGGTGGCCGCGCTGTTCCGGGACCGACTTCGCCGAGGTCAGCCGGCGTTGGTGTTCGAAGACGGCGGTCAAATGCGCGATTTCGTGCACGTCACCGACGTGGCCGCCGCCAACGCCCTGGCGCTCCACCACCTGATGGGCCGGTCGGAATTCGAAGCATTCAATGTGGCCTCCGGCCGGCCCGTCAGCATCCTCAAAGTGGCCCGAGCCGTCACCGACGCCTTCAGGCCCGACGCCCCCGACCCGGTCGTCACTGGCCGGTACCGGATGGGCGACGTCCGCCATGTGGTTGCGTCCCCCACACGGGCAGCCGAACGGCTCGGCTTCCGCGCCTCGGTCGATCTGGCTGCCGGGATTTTGGATCTGGCCGGCGAACCGATTGGATTGGCGTGAGGCGCTGGTCTCTGGCTGTCCTGATTTGCAGCGGCGTGGCCGGGACGGCCCTGTCTTGGTTCGTGGCGCAGCACTCACTCGTCGGGGCCCGCTGGGCGTTCTTCGTTCCCCTGGCCGGGTGG
>DASZMA010000027.1:0-2935 GCA_035552095.1 Acidimicrobiales bacterium
AAGATACGGGCGATGCCGCGCGCCGTGGCGTGCCCGTTGGTCGACGGCAGCTCGGCCGTCCGCCACCGGGTGGAGTTGATGACGCCCGATCCCGAGAACTCGGGTGGGTTGAAGTAGGCGTGCAACTCCATGAGCTGCGCCTCAGTCAACCCATCCCGCGCCACCTCGGGCGACGTCGTCATGCCGATGAACTCAGCCACCCGATCCAACTCACCCGGTCCGAGCCCTATGTGAAAGTCGGCGCCCAACGGGCCGGCCACCTCACGACGCAGCAGGCTGCCCAGACTCTGACCGCTGGCCCGGCGCACCACTTCACCGACCAGGAACCCGAATGAGTTGACGTGGTAGCCGTGCGCCGACCCCGGCTCCCACCACGGGGTCTCGGCCGCCAGGCGGGCGCACATAGCCTCCCAATCGAAGATGGCGCCGGCCGGGAGCACGGCGCGCACGGCCGGCAGCCCGGCCTGGTGACTGAGCACTTGGCGCACCGTGATGTGCGACTTGCCGGCGGCGGCGAACTCGGGCCACACCCGCGCCACCGGCTCGTCGAAATCCAGGGCACCCTGGCCGACCAATCGGGCCACACACAAGGCGGCGACCGCTTTGCCGACCGAGAAGACGTTGACCAGAGTGTCGCTCCGCCACGGCCGTTGACGCGCCGCATCCTGCCAGCCACCCCAGAGGTCCGCCACGACGGTGCCGTCGACCACCACGCACACCGACGCGCCGACTTCACCGTGGTGCACGAAGTTGTCGGCGAAGGCGCGACGCACGTCTTCGAAGGCCGGATCGACCGTTCCGCCAATGGGAGCGGTTACTGCTGTCACGCCGTCACGACCCGGACAGAGAAAGAGCCGGCAGTGCCCCAGCTGATTCAAGAAGTGTCTTGTGTCTCAGGCCCCTTGGCGGTGGGGATCCTGGAGCTATCAGCTGGGGCACGCTCGCCGGCAAATGGCGATCAGGCGGTAGATCGCTGCTGGGTTTGTGCCCACCCCTGGACTCTTTCAAACGTGGCCGGCCGAAAAAAATTTGGCCGGTCTCAGACCAGCGGTTCTACCTGGTCAGCGGCCTCGACCACGGCCAGAAGCTCCTGGTCACGCTGGTAGGAGAGGAGGCCGGTCGCCGCCGGCAGGGTCAGCCAGCGCATTTCGTCGACCTCTTCGTTGACGGCGAAAGCGCCGGATTCCGGGGCCATGATCCAGTAGGCCACGACCTTGGGCCGGCCCTTGCGATCGGTGTACTCGGTGTGACCGATGAAGCGGAGGAGGCGGCAGTGCAACCCGGTCTCCTCGAGCACCTCGCGACCAGCCGCATCCTCAAAGGTCTCGCCGTCTTCCAGCTTGCCCTTGGGGAACGACCAGTCCTCGTGCACGGGGCGGTGCACCACGGCGATCTCCAGCTGACCGGAACGACGCCGGACGATCAGGCCGCCGGCGGCCTGCGTCACCTCTATCGGGGTGGGAATCTCCATGGTCAATCCTCGTCGCCCCACTTCGTGCACACTACCGCCGTCATCGTTGAAATTGGCGACATTCAGCCCGCTTTAAGCCAAGTTAATCGGGCAGCAGTAACCTGCTCTGGTGGCGCGTGAGGGTGAGCCGGTGGAGATCGAATGGCAGTTCGACGCGCTCGACCTGCGGCCGGTTGAACGGTGGCTGGCCACGTTGCCCACCTTGCCCATCGCGGCGGACGAGCAGCAGACGATCACCGCGCTGGCCAAACCACCGCGGCGACTGATGGACTCGTACGTCGATACGGCCGATTGGCGCATGGCCCGGGCCGGATTCGTCGTGCGTGCCCGGCGACGAGGCCGGGCCGATGAAATCACGCTCAAGGACATGCAGTCGGCGGAAGAGGGCGGGCTGCGGCAGCGGCTCGAAGTGACCGAGCCCCTGCCGGCGGGCGGGGTGGCGGCGCTGGGCCCCGATGGCCCGGTTGGCCGTCGGGTCCACGCCGTGGCCGGCCGCAAGCCCCTGGCCCAGGTGCTACAGGTCCGGACCCGGCGCCGGCCGTTCGCCTTGCGGATCGGCGGGGTGGACGCGGCCGAAGTGGCGCTGGACGAGACGACGATCGTGGTGGGTAACGGGCAGCGACCGATGCAGCTGCGCCGGGTGGAGGTCGAAGTCCGCCCCGAGTGGGTGGAGGCGCTGAGCCCGGTGGTTCGCCAACTGCGTGAAGCCTGCGGGCTGCAGCCGGCCACGCTCTCCAAGTTCGAAGCGGGGCTGTTGGCCATGGGAGCGGTGATCCCCGGACCGCCTGATCTCGGCGCCACGACCATCGATCCCGAATCGAGCCTGGGCGAGCTGGCCTACGCCGTGCTGCGGCGCCAACTGGCCGTGCTGCGGGCCAAGGAGCCCGGCACGCGCCTGGGCGAGGATCCCGAAGAGCTGCACGACATGCGCGTGGCCACGCGGCGCTTGCGGGCCGCCCTGGACCTCTTCGTCGAGGTGCTCCCGGTGCGGGCCCGGGCCTACCGCGACGAGTTGGGCTGGGTGGCTGCCCTGCTGGGCCGGGTACGCGACCTCGACGTCCAATTGGAGGCGCAAGCCGCCATGACGTCAGCGGCCTCGGCCTGGAGTCCTATGTTCGGATCGGCCGGCGAGGACCCGCTGGCCGAGCTGGCCGCGCTGCTGGACCGTGAGCGCGAGGCGGCGCGCAGCGACATGTTGGCCGGGCTGGATTCGGGGCGCTGGGAACGGTTGCTGCACGGCATGGCGGCCCTGGTCCAGCAGGGCCCATTGCGGCGCTCGGCGGCCACCCGCCAGCCGGCCGTGGTGGCCGTGCCCGACCTGGTCGAGGTCCGTCACCATGCCGTGGTCAAAGCGGCCAAGAAGGCCAAACGCTCCGGCGTGGCCTCCGATTTCCACCGGCTGCGCATCCGGTGCAAGCGCCTGCGCTACTCGCTCGAGTTCAGTGCCGAGCTCTACGGCGGGCG
>DASZMA010000028.1:0-10611 GCA_035552095.1 Acidimicrobiales bacterium
CCAGATCAACCTGCCCTTCATTACCGCTACCAGCGAGGGCCCCAAGCACCTCGACCTGAAGCTGACCCGCTCGAAGTTCAACGAGCTGACGGCGGACCTGGTCCAGGCCTGCGCCGGCCCGTTCGAAGCGGCCATTAAGGACGCCGGGCTCAAGACCTCCGACATCGACCACGTGGTCATGGTCGGCGGATCCACCCGCATCCCCGCCGTGCAGGACCTGGTGCAGTCTCTCTCGGGCAAGGAGCCCCACAAGGGCGTCAACCCCGACGAGGTGGTGGCCATCGGTGCCGCCGTGCAGGCTGGAGTCCTCAAGGGTGAGGTCAAAGACGTCCTCCTCCTCGACGTGACGCCACTGTCCCTCGGTATCGAGACCAAGGGCCAGGTCATGCACCGCCTCATTGAGCGGAACACGACCATCCCGACCAAGCGGTCCGAGATCTTCACCACGGCCGAGGACAACCAGCCCTCCGTCGAGATCCACGTGCTCCAGGGCGAGCGCGAGATGGCGATGTACAACAAGACCCTGGGCAAGTTCCAGCTGGTCGATCTGCCCCCTGCCCCGCGTGGCGTGCCGCAGATTGAGGTCACGTTCGACATTGACGCCAACGGGATCGTCCACGTCTCGGCCACCGACAAGGCGACCAGCAAGCAACAGTCGATGACCATCACCGGTCAGTCGTCGCTGGCCAAGGACGACATTGAGCGCATGGTGCGCGACGCCGAAGCCCACGCCGAGGACGACCGCCAGCGCCGGGAGGAGGCCGAGGTACGCAACTCGGCCGACACCCTGGTGTACCAGACCGAGAAGCTGCTCAGCGACCAGGGCGAGAAGTTCGAGGGCACCGAGAAGGACGACGTGGAGGGAGCGGTCAAGGTCCTGAAGGACGCCCTGGCCGGGACCAACGTGGAGGCCATTAAGGACGCCACCGACAAGCTCATGAGCGTGAGCCAGAGCTTCAGCCAGCGCCTATACGAGCAGGCGTCGGCTTCGCAGACGACCGCCGGTAGCGACGGTGGGTCGGGCGAGAGCGCTGACCAAGCGGCGAACGACGACGAAGTGGTCGACGCCGAGATTGTCGACGAGCAATGAGCTTCTCCGACGAGGCCGCCCACAATGAGCAGGCCACGCCGGAGCCGACGCCCGACGCCGACGAAGTCTGGAGTGAAGCCGACGCGGCAGCCGTAGAGGCCGAGGCGGAAGCCGATGCCGCCAAGGCCAACGGCGAGGTCCAAGAGGCCGACCCGTTGACGGTGCTGCAGGGCGAGCGGGACGAGTATCTGCTCGCCCTTCAGCGCACCCAGGCCGACTTCGAGAACTACCGCAAGCGGATCAGCCGCATGCAGGAGGAGCAGTCGGCCCGGGCTGCCTCGGATCTGGTGGCCAAGCTGTTGCCGGTGCTCGACACGCTGGACCTGGCCCAGGCCCACCAGAGCGAGGCCAGTGCCGAAAGCGAGGATGCCAGGGCGTTGACGGCCGCCCGTTCCATGGTGCTCGACGTCCTGGCCAAGGAAGGCCTGGAGCGGGTGGACCAGGACGGGGTGCCGTTCGACCCCATGGTGCACGACGCCGTGTCGCGTTCAGACGACGAGGATGTCGAGGAGGGCAGCGGGCCGGTCATCGACGCCGTCTTGCGGGCCGGCTACCGCTGGCGGGGGCAGGTGCTCCGGCCGGCGATGGTCAGCGTGAAGGGATGAACTGAGCCATGGCGGCCCAACGGGAGTGGTACGAGAAGGATTACTACAAGGTGCTCGGGGTCGTCTCGACGGCCACCGACAAGGAGATCACGCGCGCCTACCGGAAACTGGCCAAGCAGTACCACCCCGACGCCAACCCGGGCTCGGAAGAGCGCTTCAAGGAAATCAGCGCGGCCTACGACGTCCTGGGTGACGCCGACAAGCGCAAGGAGTATGACGAGGTCCGGGCCCATGGGCCCATTCCGGGCTTCGGCGGTGGCGGCGGTCCGGGGGCAGGCACCTTCCGCATGGAGGACATGGGCGACCTGGGTGACCTCTTCGGTGGCCTGTTCAACAACCGGGGCCGGCCCCAGCAGCGTGGCCCCCAGCGCGGCGCCGACATGGAAGCGGCCCTGCACCTGTCCTTTCAGGACGCCGTGCATGGGGTCACCACCTCGGTCAACGTGCCGGTCGACGCCCGCTGTTCCAACTGCCGGGGCAGCGGTGCCGCGCCGGGCACCAAGACCCACACCTGCCCCCGTTGCGGCGGGACCGGGACCCTCAACGACGACCAGGGACTGTTCTCCCTCAGCACGGTCTGCCCCGACTGTGTCGGGCGGGGGACGCTGTTCGATACGCCATGCCCGGTCTGCCACGGCTCGGGCACCGAGCGCAAGGTGCGCTCGGTCAAGGTGCGCATACCGGCCGGGGTGGAGGACAACCAACGCATCCGGGTCAAGGGCCGCGGCGCGCCCGGGCAGGGCATGGCCCCGCCGGGCGACCTCTACGTCGTGGTCCACGTCGGCGCCCACCCGAACTTCGGGCGCAGCGGGCGCAACCTGACCATCACGGTGCCAGTGACCTTCCCCGAGGCCGCCCTGGGCACCAACATCACGGTGCCCACCCTGGACGGCAAGGTGACCCTCAAGGTGCCGGCCGGCACGGCGTCGGGCACCGTGCTGCGGGTGCGCGGCCGCGGCGTGCCCTCGGGCAACGGCCGCAACGCCGGCAAGCCCGGGGACCTGCTCGTCAAGATCGAGGTGGTCGTGCCGACCGAGCTCACCGAGGAGCAGCGAGCGGCGGTGGAGTCACTGGCGGCGGTCACCGATGAGGCGCCGCGGGTGGCGGTCGAAGGGTAGGTGAGGCATGGCCATGCCGAGTGAAGGAGCCAACCGGGCGGTCTATGTGATCTCGGTGGCGGCCGAGTTGACCGGCATGCACCCGCAGACGCTGCGCATTTACGAGCGCAAGGGCTTGTTGGACCCGTCGCGGACCAGTGGTGGCAGCCGCCGCTTCTCCGAGACCGACCTGGCCCGCCTGCGCCACATTCAAGAACTCACGGCCACCGGCCTCAACCTCGAAGGGGTGCGCCGGGTGCTCGAGCTCGAGGCCGAAGTGGTCCGGCTGGAGGCCGAGCTGGAAGACGCCCGGGCCCAGGCCCGGACCGACGTGGCCGACACCCACCGCAAGTACCGACGGGACCTGGTCCCCCTTCGTCAATCCCCCACTCTCTACCGCAGGAGGTAAGCCCCTCATGCCAATCGACCCCGAACGCTGGACGAACAACACCAAGGCCGCCTTCAGCGCGGCCACCAGCCACGCCCAGTCGTCCAACCACCCCGAGATGACGCCGTCGCATCTGCTCGACGCCCTCCTCTTGCAGCAGGACACCATGACCCGGCCGCTGCTGACCCAGGTCGGGGTGGACCCCGACGCCCTCAGCCGCACCGTGCACGAGCGGTTGTCCCGGCTGCCCCGGGCCGAGGGTGGTTCGGAGCCCGGACTGTCGCGCGACGCCCGCCAGGTGCTGGAAGCGGCCGACGAGGCCCGGCGCGACCTGGGCGACGACTACGTCTCGGTCGAGCACCTGCTGCTGGCCCTGGCCGACGAGATTGGGGTGACCAAGGACGCCCTGTCGGCGGCGTTGCGGGTGGTGCGGGGGAACCACCGGGTGACCACGGCTGATCCGGAGCAGACGTATCAAGCGCTGGCCAAATACGGGCGCGATCTCACCGAGGCGGCCCGGGAGGGCAAGCTCGATCCGGTCATCGGGCGGGACGAGGAGATCCGCCGGGTCATCCAGGTGCTGTCGCGGCGGACCAAGAACAACCCGGTGCTGATCGGCGAACCCGGTGTGGGCAAGACGGCCATCGTCGAGGGGCTAGCCCAGCGCATCATCGAGGGCGACATACCCGAAGGCCTCAAGGGCAAGCGGGTCATCGCGCTGGACCTGGCCTCCATGGTGGCCGGGGCCAAGTACCGGGGCGAGTTCGAGGAGCGCCTCAAGGCGGTGCTGAAGGAGATCACCGACGCCGAGGGCGAGGTGGTCACCTTCATTGACGAGCTGCACACCATCGTGGGTGCCGGGGCGGCCGAGGGGGCCATGGACGCCGGCCAGATGATAAAGCCCATGCTGGCCCGGGGCGAGCTCCGCCTCATCGGCGCCACCACGCTCGATGAGTACCGCACCTCCATTGAGAAGGACGCCGCCCTGGAGCGGCGCTTCCAGCCCGTCTTCGTCGGCGAGCCCTCTGTGGAGGACACCATCGCCATTCTGCGCGGGCTGAGCGAGCGCTACGAGGTGCACCACGGCGTGCGCATTCAGGACGCGGCGCTGGTGGCGGCGGCCGTGTTGTCGGACCGCTATGTGACCGGGCGCTTCCTGCCCGACAAGGCCATCGACCTGATTGACGAGGCGGCCTCAAAGCTGCGCATCGAGATCGACTCCATGCCGACCGAGCTGGACCAGGTCATCCGGCGCATCCGCCAGCTCGAGATTGAGCGGGTGGCGCTGGAGAAGGAGACCGACGACGTCTCCAAGGAGCGGCTGGAACGGCTGGAGCGCGAGGTGGCCGAGCTGGCCGAGCAGCGCGACGGCATGACGGCGCACTGGCAGCAGGAGAAGCAGTGCATCGACACCATCCGCCTGCTCAAGGAGGAGCAGACGGCGCGGGGGGACGACGCCGTCCGCTTGGAGCGCGAGGGCGACCTGGCCGGGGCCTCGGCCATCCGCTACGGCGAGCTGCCTGAGATTGAGCGCAAAATCCTCGAAGCCACCGAGGACCTGTCCAAGCTGCAGGCCGGCACTCGCTTTCTGAAGGAAGAGGTCGACGCCGAGGACATCGCCGAGGTGGTCAGCCGCTGGACCGGCGTGCCGGTGTCACGGTTGCTGGAAGGTGAGATCCAGAAGCTGGTCAAGTTGGAGGCCACCCTGCACGAGCGGGTGGTGGGGCAGGACGAGGCGGTCTCCGCCGTCTCCAACGCCATCCGGCGCAGCCGGGCCGGGCTGAGCGATCCCAACCGGCCCATCGGCTCCTTCCTCTTCCTGGGGCCGACCGGGGTGGGCAAGACCGAGCTGGCCCGGGCCTTGGCCGAGTTCCTCTTCGACGACGAGAAGGCCATCACCCGCATTGACATGAGCGAGTACATGGAGAAGCACGCCGTCAGCCGCCTGGTCGGGGCCCCTCCGGGCTACGTCGGCTACGACGAGGGCGGCCAGCTGACCGAGGCGGTACGCCGGCGGCCGTACGCCGTGGTCCTGCTCGACGAGCTGGAGAAGGCCCACCCGGACGTCTTCAACATTCTGCTCCAGGTGCTCGAGGACGGGCGGCTGACCGACGGGCAGGGGCGCACGGTCGACTTCACCAACACCGTGCTGATCATGACGTCCAACCTGGTCGGTGAGCCGGCCCAGCACTTCAAGCCCGAATTCATCAACCGGATCGACGAGATTGTGCGCTTCCGGCCACTGAGCCAGGCCGACCTGGCCGTGATCGTGGGCGTACAGCTGGCCAAGCTGCGGGGTCGCCTGAGCGAGCGCCGGTTGAACCTGAACGTCACCCCCGACGCCGAACTCTGGCTGGCCCGGGCCGGCTACGACCCCGACTACGGGGCCCGGCCGTTGCGCCGGGTGCTGCAGCGCCATATTGAGGACCCGTTGGCGTTGGCTTTGTTGGAAGGGCGCTACCAGGAGGGTTCGACGGTCACCGTCGAGCTGGAGGACGACAAGATCGTCCTGCGCTGATGTGGCGGCGTGACTCGGTCAGGTGTGGGACTGGCGGGTCAGGCGGGACTGGAGCAGGGCCGAATGCTGTGACCGCACGGCCGGGAAGTCGAAGGCGGCCTGCAGGGTGGTGAACCCGTCAAGCGAGATCCCGGTCGAGTTGGTGATGCCCTTGCCGCCGTCGCTGCCGAAGAACGGGGTGGTGTTGGGGAAGGCGAAGACCCCACCGTCGGAGGCGTCGAGCCAGTAGCCCAGGCCGTCGGCGGTGACCGCCATGCCCACGATGGGCTTGTTCAGCACGATCCCTCCGGTCGACCCGTAGAACTGGGCATCGCCGAAGGAGAAGATGCCGCCGTCGGTCGCCACCATCCAGTAGCCGTTGCCGTCCGCCGTGGTGGCCATGCCCACGATGGGCTTGTTCAAGTGGATGGATCCGGTGGAGCCGTAGAACTGGCCGTCGCCGAAGGTGAATATGCCGCCGTCGGCTGCCACCAGCCAGTAACCACCGCCGTCGAAGGTGGGCGCCATGCCCACGATGGGCTGGTTCAGGTGGAGGGAGCCGGTCGATCCGAAGAACGGGGCGTCGCCGAAGGCGAAGATGCCGCCGTCAGAGGCGACCAGCCAGTAGCCCCCGCCGTCCACGGTCTGGGCCATGCCGACAATGGGCTTGTTGAGGTGTACCCCGCTGAGGGTGCCGAAGTCGGTGGCGTCGCCGAAGGCGTGGACGTCGCCCAGCGAGTCCAACAGCCAGTAGCCGCCGTTGTCACCGGTCGAGGTGATGGAGATGATGGGGGCCGGCAACGGTTGACCGGTCAGGTCCCCGTAGAAGGTGGCGTCGCCGAACGTGTCGACGTGGCCGGTGGCGGTCACTTCGTAGTAGCCGGTCGAGCCGGTCCCGGTCAGGGTGACGGTCGGTGGCGATGCTTCGTCGTCAATGGGAGTGATGGTGGCGGTGCGGGTGCCGAGCGCACCAGGCAGGAAGGCCAATTGCTCGGTGCAGGAGTCTCCGGGAGCGACGGTCCCGGGGTCGCAGGTCCCCGGGCCCGACTCGACGAAGTCGTTCTGGGCCGGTCCCTCCACATCCATCCCGGAGATGTTGACGGTGGTGGTGCTGTTGTTGGTGAAGGTCAAGGTGACCGAGGGACCAACGGCCCCCAGCGTGAGATCGCCGAAGTCGATCTGCGCGGTGGACGGGGTCAAGGTGCCTGTGGTGGCGGCGCCGGCGCCGGTGGAACCGAGGGCGGGGAGGGCGAAAAGGGAGAGCCCCCCGACCAGGGCGGCGATACGCAGGCGGGCGGGAAGATGGCTCGTTGCCTTAGTCATGCAACCATCCTGCTTCATTTAGGGGCGACGATGCTGGCGCCGCGCCGTCGACGTTGGTCAGGAGGCGTGCCGCTGGTCGAGGGGGCGCAGGATCCGGATGGTCCGGTTGGGCACCGGTGGTTCGGCGAAGACGGTGGTCATCTCCCGGCAGAAGGCCCTGAGGTCAGCCGGCTTGCGGCTCGTCACCAGCACGTTGATGCCGTCCCGGCAGACCGACACCTCCTGGTCCACCCAGTTGGCACCGGCATTGCGGAGATCGGTCTGCAAGCTCGGCCAGGAGGTCAGCGTCCGGCCGTAGACCAGGTCGCCGTCGACGAGGGTCCAGGGCCCGTGGCAGATGGCGGCCAGCGGCTTGCCCTTCTCGAACATCGACATGATGAAGTCGACCGCCGCCGCGTCCTGTCGCAGCTGGTCCGGGTTGGCCACCCCGCCCGGGAGCACCACGGCGTCGTAGTCGGCCGCCCGGGCCTCTTCGGTAATGCGGTCCACCGGGAAGCGGTCCGCCTTGTCGAGGTGGTGCATGGCCTGGGCCTCTCCGGGTTTGGGGGCGACCAATTCCGGCCGGCCCCCGGCGTCCAGCACCGCCTGCCAGGGGTCGGAGAGCTCGACCTGCTCAATCCCTTCGTTGGCCACCACAAAGGCGACCCGCTTACCGCTCAGCTCATCAACCATTTGCCTGATCCTCTCTAAGGGGGCCCGCGCTACCCCCTAGGGCCGGTACCCCGTTGGCGGCGGCTGAAACGCCCAAAGCGAGATGTTCACATTGGGTCGGGCGGCCAGGCACGCTCTCGTGCGATAGCCCAGCCCAGCCTGGTTACAATGTTGCGTAATCCGCTTTCGTGAACGGAGATGACCGTGCCCGCAACCGTGGTAGTCGGGACCCAGTGGGGCGATGAGGGGAAGGGCAAGCTCACTGACCTTCTCGCCCGAGAAATGGACATGGTGGTGCGCTACCAGGGCGGCCACAACGCCGGCCACCGGATCGTGGTCAACGGCGAGGCCTTCGCCCTCCAACTGGTGCCGAGCGGCATCCTCTACGAGCACATCACCCCGATGATCGGCAACGGCGTCGTGGTCGACCCGGCCGTCCTGCTGGCCGAGCTGGACAGCCTGGCCGCCAAGGGGGTCGACACCAGCCGGATGGTGGTCAGCGGCAACGCCCACCTGATCATGCCGTACCACCAGGAGCTGGACCGGGTGACCGAGCGCTTCCTGGGCAAGAACGCCCTGGGCACGACCAAGCGCGGCATCGGCCCGGCCTATGCCGACAAGGCCACCCGGGTCGGCCTGCGGGTGCAGGACCTCTTCGACCCCAAGATCTTCCGCCAGAAGCTCGACGTGGTGCTCAAAGAGAAGAACGCCATCCTGGCCAAGGTCTACAACCGCCTGCCCCTCTCGGCCGACGACATCGCGGACAAGTACCTCAACGAGTACGCCCCCCGGATTGAGCCGATGGTGGGGGACACGGTCGGGCTGGTCCACGACGCCATTGACGCCGGCCGCAACGTCCTGCTCGAGGGTGCCCAGGCCACCTTCCTCGACCTGGACCACGGCACCTACCCCTTCGTCACTTCGTCGAACCCGGTGGCCGGCGGGGCCTGCACCGGCTCGGGACTGGGCCCGCGCGACATCGACCGGGTGGTCGGCATCGCCAAGGCCTACGTGACCCGGGTGGGTGCCGGCCCGTTCCCGACCGAGCAGGACAACGACATCGGCGAGCTGTTGGTGGAGCGGGGCCACGAGTTCGGCACCAACACCGGCCGTATGCGCCGCTGCGGCTGGTTCGACGCCGTCATGCTGCGCCAAGCCGTGCGGCTCAACTCCATGACCGAGGTGGCCCTGACCAAGCTCGATGTGCTGGACACCTTCGAGACGGTCAAGGTCTGCGTGGCCTACGAGCTGGACGGCGAGCGCTACACCCACCTGCCCTACCACCAGTCGACCATGCACAACGTGACGCCGATTTACGAAGAGCTGCCCGGTTGGCGCACCGACCTGACCGCGGCCACAGCGCCGGGGGACCTGCCTGAGGCGGCCCGCAACTACGTCGAGTTTCTGTCCGAGCAGATCGGCGTGCCCGTCCGCCTCATCGGGGTGGGCCCGGGTCGCGAACAGTTCGTCTCCTTCGCTACGGCGTGAAGGTCTGCGTCGTCGGCGGCGGGGGCCGCGAGCACGCGCTGGCCCACGTGTTGGCCCGTACCGCCGAGGTGGTGGTCACCCCGGGCAACCCGGGCATGGCCTCACCGATCGTCACCACCGACGCCCCGGTCGAAGAGATTGAGGCCGACCTGGTGGTCATCGGGCCCGAGGCGCCGCTGGTCGACGGGCTGGCCGATCGCCTCCGCTCGGACGGACGGGCGGTCATGGGCCCCGGGGCCGACGGCGCGTTACTGGAGGGTTCCAAGGCCTTCATGAAAGAGGTCCTGGCCGACGCCGGGGTACCGACGGCGCGCTTCGCCGTCTTCGACAATCTGCAGCGGGACAAGGCGCTGGCCTACCTGGAGACGTTGCCCGGGCCCTGGGTGGTCAAGACCGACGGCCTGGCTGCCGGCAAGGGCGTGCTGGTGGCCCACACGATCGAAGAGGCCCGGGCCGACGTGCTGGCCAAGCTCTCGGGTGCGTCCTTCGGGGACGCCGGGCGCAACGTGGTGATTGAGGAGGGGTTGGCCGGCGAGGAGTGCTCGCTGCTCGTCCTGTGCGACGGCACCACGGCCGTGCCCCTCCGGCCGGCGCAGGATTTCAAGCGGGTGGGCGACGGCGACCGTGGACCCAACACCGGCGGCATGGGTGCCTACGCCCCCATGCCCCAGGTGCCGCCGGCGTTGGTCGACGAACTCATGGCCACTGCGGTGGAGCCCCTGCTGGCCGCCCTGTCCCGTCGGGGCATCGACTACCGGGGCGTCCTCTACGCCGGCCTCATGCTGGGGCCGGACGGGCCGAACGTCATTGAGTACAACGTGCGCTTCGGAGATCCCGAGGCCCAGGTGGTTCTCCCGCTGCTCTCGTGTGACGCGGCCGAGCTGTTCATGGCGGTGGCCACCGGGCAGCTGGGCCAGCACCCGGCGCCCACCTTCTCCAACGACGCCGCCGTGTGCGTGGTGCTGGCCGCACCGGGGTACCCCGACCACCCGCACACCGGCGATCCCATCGGCGGGCTGGACGAGTTCGGCCAGTCGGTGGCCGACGTGGCCGGGGTGACCGTCTTTCACGCCGGGACCAGTCGGCGCAGCGGGGTGGGGCCCTTCTACACCGCCGGCGGCCGGGTGCTCGGGGTGACGGCGGTGGCGCCCACCCTGGCCGAAGCGCGGGCCAACGCCTACGCCGCCGCCGCTCCCATTGAGTGGGACGGCCGGGTGGTGCGCACCGACATCGCCGCCGTGGCGGCCCGGACTGACGCGGCGGCGATGAAGGAGAAGGTCGGATGATCCCCCGCTACTCACCGCCCGACATGGCGGCTCTCTTCACCGACGCCGCCCGCTTCGGCCTGTGGCTCGAGGTGGAGCTGCTGGCCACCGAGGGCCAGGCGGCCGCCGGCGTGGTGCCGGCCGAGGCGGCGGCCACCTGCCGGGCCAAGGCGCCGACGGTGGACGAGGTCTTCGTGGCCGACGTGC
>DASZMA010000029.1:0-5926 GCA_035552095.1 Acidimicrobiales bacterium
GACGGCGTAGCCGGCGAAGAAGGGCCATTCAAAGACGTAGGCCCAACTGAGGTCGTTGCCGGCCAGGGCGCGGTTGACCTGCCAGACGCAGAGGGCGGCGAACGTGGGCACAATGACGATGATCACCACGTGCAGGGCCACCGACCGTCGGCTGAACCAGGTCTCCTTCATGCCGGCCTAGCCCGCGGTCGGGAAGAGGAAGTCCGACAGGATGGCGGCCAACTCCAGCGGCCGGTCACCCTGCACGCTGTGACCGGCGCCCTCGACGCCGATCACCGCGGCCGTGGGCTGGCGCCGCAGGAGCTCGGCCACGTCCGCATCGTCGACCACGGACCAGGCCAGTCCGCGTACCAGCAACAGCGGCACCCGCAGGTCCGAAATCGCCTGCCAGTAGTCCCCGAACTCGGGCCGGACGCCAGTCTCGCCGGAGCGGAAGCGGGCGTAGCGCCAGACCCAGCTCCCGTCCTCGCGCTGGACGGCGTTGTGCAGAATGCCGCGTCGGAGCGAGCTTTCGCTGCGTCCCGGATTGTGCTCAATGGTGCGGGCCAGGAGGTCGTCGAAGTTGGCGAAGCTGTCGGGGCCGTTGACGAAGTTGGTGATGGGGGCCGACTTCTCCGCATTGACCCCGGGCGTGATGTCGATCAGGACGAGCGACCGCACCAGTTCGGGCGCGGCGGCGGAGAGGGCAACGGAGGAAAGGCCGCCGAGCGACATACCGACCACGCCGGCCGCCTCGGGGGCCAGGGCCTGCACCACACGGGCCAGATCGGCACCGTTGCCCGAGACAGAGAGCGAGCCGTCCGGACCGCCGTCGGAGTGGCCGTGGCCCGGGAGGTCGATGGCCAGGAGGGGACGGCCCAGGGCCAGGGCGACGGTGTCCCAGGTATGGGCGTTCTGCGCGCCACCGTGCACCAGGACGAGCTCGGGGGGTGTGGTGCCCCACAGCAGGCTGCTGATGTGGCGGCCTGGTGCCACTTCGGTCTCGACCCGCCGGACCGCCGGGGGCCCGGAATAGGGGAGGCCGTACTCGGCCGCGTTCTCACTGAACAGCCCGAACTCGTCGTAGGGCATCACGCCAGTGCAGCGTATCGGGCGGCATGCCCCCCGCCCGGGGCCCGGAGGGATTAAGAATGGCGCGATGCACGCACGGCGACTCTCGGCGGTGGTCCTGGCGGCGGGTTCGGGGACCCGCATGCACTCCGAACGGCCCAAGCCGCTCCACCTTCTCTGCGGTCGTCCCATGATCCTGCACGTCCTCGACGCCATGGCCGAGATTGACGTCACCCGGGTGGTCGTGGTGGTGGGTCACCGGGCCGAGTGGGTGACCAAGACCCTGGTCCAGCTGGCTCCCTCCACCATGGAGATCGGGTTCGTGGAGCAGGAGACGCAGTCGGGCACCGGGGACGCCCTGGCCGTCGGGCTGACCGGTCTGCCCGACGATGACGACGAGGAAGAGGACGTGGTCGTCCTGCCGGGCGACACCCCGCTCCTGCGACCCCAGACCCTGGCCGCCCTGGTGCGCTACCACCGGGCCCAGGACGCCGGCGCCACCCTGCTCACGGCCCAGGTGGAGGACCCCCGGGGTTACGGCCGGGTGGTCCATGGCAAGGACGACGTGGTGTGCCGGGTGGTGGAGGAGGTCGATGCCACCGTCGAGGAGCAGGCCATCAGCGAGGTCAACACCTCCATCTACTGCTTCCGGCGCAGCATCCTGGCTCCGGCCCTGCGCCGGCTGACCCCGGCCAACGCCCAGGGCGAGTACTACCTGACCGACTCGGTGAGCGTCCTCTTCAATGCCGGGTACCGGGTGCAGTCGCTCGTGCTGCCCGACGCCATGGAAGCAGCGGGGGTGAACGACCGGGCCCAGTTGGCCGTGGCCGAAGCCGAGTTGCGGGACCGCATCAACGAACGCTGGATGCGCCGGGGCGTCACCATGTGGGATCCCGAGCGGACCTACGTCGATGCCGCGGTCCACCTGGCGGCCGATGTCTCCCTCCTGCCCGGGGTGATCCTGCGCGGCCGGTGCACCATCGGTGAGGGGACTGAGATCGGGCCGAATTGCGTCCTGACCGACACCACGGTGGGCCAGCACGCCACGGTGGCCGAAAGCAACTGCGACCGGGCCACCGTCGGGGACGGGGCCAAGGTCGGCCCGTTCAGCGTCCTGCTGCCCGGGGCCGAGGTGCCGCCGGGAGCTGTGGTGCCGCCCCACTCCCTGATTGAAGCGGCCGAGGCGTAGCCGGGGCCAAAACACCGGCAGCGCCGGCGCAGTAGCGTGGCGGGCTGTGGAGCTGATCCCGCGTCGCCGGCTCGAGCTGTTTTCGGGTCGTTCCCACCCCAAGTTGGCCGAGGACATCGCCCGCCACTTGGGGGTCGAGCTCGGTGGGGCCAACCTGCGGGAGTTCGCCAACGGCGAGATCTACTGCAAGTACGACATCTCCATCCGGGGCTGTGACGTCTTCATCATCCAGACGCACTCCAGCCCGGTCAACGACTCCTTAATGGAGCACCTCATCATGATTGACGCGGCCAAGCGGGCCTCGGCCAAACGCATCACCGCCGTCTGCCCCTACTACGGCTACTCCCGCCAGGACCGCAAGTCCACCGGCCGGGAGCCGATCACGGCCAAGCTGGTGGCCGACATGCTCTCGGCCGCCGGCGCCGATCGCGTGGTGAGCGTCGACCTCCATTCGGGGCAGATCCAGGGATTCTTCAACACCCCGTTCGACCACCTGGTGGCGGCGCCCGTGCTGGAGGCCTACATGCGGGAGAACCTCAAGGGCGACATGGTCGTGGTGGCCCCTGACGCCGGCCGGGTGAAGGTGGCTGAGCGCTACAGCCAGCACCTCGGGTTCGACCTGGCCCTGATCCACAAGACCCGGCCGCGGGGCACCCACAACGAGGTCAAGGCCCTCCATGTGGTCGGTGAGGTCGAGGGCCGGCACTGCGTGCTGATCGACGACATGATCGACACCGCCGGCACCATCAGCGCGGCGGCGGAACTGCTGGCCAAGGCGGGCGCCTCGGAGATCTCGGTCATGGCCACCCATGCCGTGCTGTCGGACCCGGCGGTCGACCGGCTCAAGGCGGCCCCCATTTCGCGGGTGGTGGTGACCGACACCCTGCCGGTGGCCGAGGACAAGTACTTCGACAAGCTGGAGATTCTCTCGGTGTCCAAGATCATCGCCGACGCCATTGACGCCGTATTCGAGGACACCTCGGTTTCCGAGCTGTTCGGGGGCGACAACCTGGTCTAAGGGGTCCCCGGGGACCCGTTGGTCGGGTACCCCGACGGGCGGCTACGCTGGTTGGCCGTCCGCCGGAGGCCCCTGGGCCGAGCGCGAGCCACCGTTGCGCACCACCTTGAGGAGATCCGTTATGGCCGATGTCACCCTTACCGCCGAAGTAGGCCGCCAGCTGGGCTCGCGGGCGACCCGCCGCCTGCGGCGCGAGGGCAAGATCCCGGGCGTCATCTACGGGCACGGCACCGATCCGGTGTCGATCGCCGTGGTGGCCCGGGAGCTGCGCATCGCTCTCAACGGCGAAGCGGGGGCCAACCAGCTGCTGTCGCTGGAGACCGGCTCGACCACCTACCTAACCCTGGCCCGTGAGATGCAGCGCCACCCCATCGCCCAGACCGTGACCCACGTCGACTTCCAGATCGTCCGCCGGGACGAGGTCATCGCGGCCGACGTGCCCATCATCCTGGTCGGGGAGGCGCTTGAGGTCCACCACGGTGACGGCCTGGTCGATCAGCAGATGTTCACGCTGGCCATCAAGGCCCGCCCGGCCGACATCCCCACCTCGGTGGAGGTCGACATCAGTGCCCTGACCATCGGGGCCCAACTGCGCATCTCCGATGTCACCCTGCCGACGGGCGTCACCACCGACGTCGACCCCGAGACGGCCATCGCCATCGGCCAACCGCCGCGTGTGGTCACGCTGGAAGAGGGCGCCGAGGGCGAAGTGGGAGCCGAGGGCGAAAGCACCTCGGAAGCGTCGACTGCGGAGGCCGGCGAAGCCTCGGGCGACGAGGGCTAGGCCCTGCGCCACATATTTCCCCGATCCGATCGCCGGGGCACGGCGGCGGATCTGCTGGTGGTTGGATTGGGCAACCCGGGAGCCGAGTTCGAAGGCACGTTGCACAACGTCGGCGCCGACGCCGTCGAACTGGTGGCCAGCCGCGCCGGCACCAGCCTGCGGGCCGAAAAAGGGTTGCAGGCCCGCGCCGCCTTGACCACCATGGGCAGCCGGCTGGTGGCCCTGGCCGTGCCCACGACCTACATGAACGACTCCGGCTCGGCCGTGCGCGGCCTGGCCAAGCGCTTCGGCATTGACGAGCCGATGTCGATCGTGATCGTCCACGACGAATTGGATCTCCCACCAGGGACGGTCCGGGTGAAGGTCGGAGGCGGCCTGGCCGGCCATAACGGCCTGCGCTCGCTGCAGTCGCACCTGCACACCACCGACTTCGTACGGGTGCGCATCGGCGTGGGCAAGCCGCCCAGCGCGGCCGAGGGGGCCAACCATGTGCTCAAGCGCCCGCCCCGGGCGGTGCGGGATCTGCTGGCCATCGCCGTGCAGACGGCGGCCGAGACGGTGGAGCACATCGTGGACGACGGTCCCGAGGCGGCCATGCAGTGGTGCCACTCCCTGCCATGACGGGCGGGTCCCTCACCGCCGTCCCGCCCCTGCTGCGGGTCGACCCCGCCCTCCCCGCCCTGCTGGGCTCGGCCGACGGCACCCTGGCCGTCGCCGCACCGGGCCAGTCGGTCCTGCTGGCTGCGCTGGCCCGTTTCACCGAGCGGGCCCCCCTGCTGGTGGTCACGGCCACCGGGGTCGATGCCGACCGCCTGGCCGACGACCTGACCTGCCTGTTGGAGGGTGGTGCGTCCGACGACGAAGTGGTCGTCGGGGCCATCCAGGGGCCGGTGGCCGTCCTCCCGGCCTGGGAGACGCTGCCGTTCGAGCGGGTCAGCCCCGAGGTGGAGACCATGGGCCGGCGCCTGGCCCTGCTCTGGGGGCTCACCCACGGCGGGGCGGAGTCGGGGCTCCCGCCGGCGCCCCGGGTGATCGTGGCGCCCATCCGGGCCCTCCTCCAGCGATTGGGGCCCTACCGCCAGCAAGGCCCCCCGGTGGTGGTGCGCCCGGGCCAGGAGATCGCGTCCGAGGAGCTCATCACCCGACTGGTCCAGGCCGGCTACCGGCGCGAGCACCAGGTGGAGCACCGGGGGGAGCTCGCCGTGCGCGGTGGCATCATCGACGTTTTCCCGTCCACGGCCGACCAGCCGGTTCGCATCGACCTCTGGGGCGACGAGGTGGACCGGTTGACCGCGTTCGCCATCAACGACCAACGCTCGTCCTTCGACCTCACGGCCGCCGTCCTCTACGGCTGTCGCGAGCTGTTGCCCACCGACGATGTGCGGGCCCAGGCGGCGTCGCTCGTGGCGGGCCAGCCCTGGGGGGCGCGGCACTGGGAGCGCCTGGCCGAAGGCGAGACCTTCGACGGGATGGAGTCATGGCTGCCCTACGTCTACCCGACCGAGGAGCTCCTGCCCGACCTCCTCCCGGCCACCTCCCAGGTGGTGCTGGTCGAACCCCGCCGCATCCGGGACCGGGCGGTGCACCTGCTGGAAGAGGAGGCCGCCCTGGCCCAGACGTTGGCCACCACCTGGGGCGCCGGCGACGGATCGGGAGAGGGGTTCCCGCGACTCCACCTGCCCTACGAGCGATTGCTGGAGATGAGCCCGTCCGGCGTCCTCGCCCTACCCACGACGGCGGACGGGCCGTCGACGACGGCCCTGACCGTGCGCGGGCTGAACCCGGTGGCCGGCGATCCGGCCCGCCTGGCCGGCCAGGTCACCCAGCTGGTAGCCGAGGGGTATGCCGTCACCCTGTGCGCCGCCACCGCAGCCGGGGCCGTGCG
>DASZMA010000030.1:0-2698 GCA_035552095.1 Acidimicrobiales bacterium
CCTTCGAAGCCGAGGGCGGGCAGCGCCCGCTCAATGGTGGCCCCTTCAGGGTCGGCGATGCCGGCCCGCAACTGCACCTCGACGCGTGCCTGGAACCTCATGGTGTCGCACCGTACCAGTCGCCCAACGAGAGCCCGGTGACTCGCTCATAGGCCTCCACGTAACGCTCCGACAGGGTGGTGGTCACCTGCTCGGGCAGCGGTGGTGGGGGTGGCGTGCGATCCCACGGCTGGGCGGCCAGCCAGTCCCGCAGCGGCTGCTTGTCGAAGGCGGGCGGCGTGGTGCCGGGCACCACCAGGTCGGCCGGCCACATCCGGGAGGAGTCGGGCGTGCACACCTCGTCGCACAGTGTCAGGACGCCGTCGACGTAGCCCAGCTCGAACTTGGTGTCGGCCAGGATGAAGCCGACGTCGGCCGCCCGGGCCGCCGCCCGCTGGTACAACTCGAGGCAGATGTCCCGGGCCGACTCGGCCGCCTCCGCCCCCACCAGGTCGACGGCGGCGGCGAAGTCGATGTTGAGGTCGTGCCCCTCGACCGCCTTGGTCGACGGGGTGAACATAGGCTCGGCCAGGCGGTCGGCGATTTTCAAACCCTTCGGCATGACCGTCCCGTGCACCGTGCCCGACTCCTCGTACTCCCCGTAGGCCTGGCCGGCCAGGTAGCCCCGCACAATGCATTCCAGCTGCAGCATCTCGGCCCGCCGCACCAACGTGGCCCGGCCGGCCCACTCCGCCGGCAGCTCCACGCCGGGCAGGGCGGCCGCGATTTCGGCCGGATCGGCGCTGAGCAGGGAGCCCGGGACGACGTCGGCCATCTCGTCGCACCAGAAGACCGTCATGGCCGTGAGCACCCGGCCCTTGTGGCGGACGGGCTCGCTCATAATCACGTCAAACGCGCTGACCCGGTCCGAGGCCACCATCAGCAGCCGGTCGTCGCCGGCGTCGTAGAGCTCGCGCACCTTGCCCGAGTGGATCCGGGGCAGTTCGATCGTCATGCCAGCTCCTTCATGCCAGCTCAGCCAACGCGTCGGCGAAGCGGTCGATGTGGCGCAGGGCGCGGGTGAGGTCGAAGGCCTCGTCCAGCTGGGCCTCGGTCAGCGAGACCTCGGGGTCGACCACCAGCACGTCGCGCAGGTGGCGCCGCTCGCCCCAGGCGGCCCGGGCGTCGCGCTGGACGATGCGGTAGGCCTCGTCCCGGGTCAGGCCGGACGAGACCAGGCCCAGCAGCACGGACTGGCTGAAGACCAGCCCGAAGGTGCCGTTGGTCAGGTTGTCCAGGGCCCGATCGGCGTTGATGACCAGGCCAGCCGCCAGCCCGGTGGCCTTGCGCAGCATGTAGAGCGTCAGCAGCGAGGTGTCGGGCAGGGCCACCCGCTCCACCGAGGAGTGCGAAATGTCCCGCTCGTGCCACAGGGCCACATCCTCCAGCCCCGCCCCCAGGTAACCGCGCAGCAACCGGGCCAACCCGCACAGCCGCTCGGAGAGGATCGGGTTGCGCTTGTGGGGCATGGCCGAGCTGCCCTTCTGGCCGGCCCCGAACGGCTCCTCGGCCTCGCCCAGCTCGCTGCGGGCCAGGTGGCGGATCTCGGTGCACATCAGCTCAATGGTCGTCCCGATGGCGGCGCAGGCATAGAAGTACTCGGCGTGCCGGTCCCGGGCGATGACCTGGGTGGCCGGCACCGGGGTGAGCCCGAGCGCGGTACACACGTGGGCCTCGACCGACGGCTCAATGTTGGAGAATGTCCCCACCGCCCCCGACAGCTTGCCCACCGCGATGCCGTCGCGGGCCGCCCGCATACGCCGGCGGTCACGGTCGGCCTGCAGGGCCCACAGGGCAAACTTGGCCCCGAAGGTGGTCGGCTCGGCGTGCATGCCGTGCGTGCGCCCGGTGACCGGCACGTGCATCAGCTCCAGTGCCCGGCGGCGCAGCGCCTCCACGAAGAGGTCGAGGTCGGCCAGGATCAGGTCGGCGGCCCGGGTCAACGTGGCGCACAGGGCGGTGTCGACCACATCGGACGAGGTCAGCCCGTAGTGGATATAGGAGCCGGCCGGCGCCCCGATGCGCTCCTGCACCACGTCGACAAACGCGGCCACGTCGTGGTCGGTGATCTGCTCGCGGGCCAGCACGTCGGCCACGAAGACCTCGTCCACCGTCGGCGCCTTGGCCCGGCAGGTGGCCGCCGCCTCGGCCGGCACCACGCCGGCGGCCGCCTGGCCCTCAGTGGCCAGCAGCTCCACCTCGAGCCACAGGCCGAAGCGGGCGGCGTCAGTGAAGAGGGCCGCCATGTCGGGTGGCGAGTAGCGGGGGATCATCCGACCTTCTCCTTCATCGTTGCGGCGTCAGTCCGGGCCGCCACGGCGGCGATGTCGGTGCGCACCACCCGGCCATCCCACTCAATGGGGGCGGCGGCGGTGTAGGCGTTGGCCCGCGCTTCGGCCAGGGTGGGCGCCACCGCCGTCACCCCGAGCACCCGGCCGCCGGCGGTGTAGAACGGTCCGGTGCCGCTGCGCCGGCTGGTCCCGGCGTGAAAGACGGTCACCCCGGCCACGTCGGCCACCGACTGGCCCGACTCGTCCAGCCCGCCGATGGGATCGCCGGTATGCGGATGGTCGGGGTACCCCGGTGCGGCCAGCACCACGCACACGGCGGCGTCGTTGGAGAAGGTGGGCGCCGGGTGCTGGCCCAGCTGCCCGGTGGC
>DASZMA010000031.1:0-3001 GCA_035552095.1 Acidimicrobiales bacterium
TAGGCCGGGGTCAAGGGCCAGGCGTAGCCCGCAGGGACCGATGCGAAGCGGAGGCCCTTGATGCCGGCCGTGGGGGTGCGGCTGATCTGGCGGCCGGCGTGATCGCCGCCATGCAGACCACCAGAGTCGCTGAACAACGGCCCGCTTGGATTCGTTGGATCGTCAGGTGCCCTCCGGTCTCTGTTCCTCAGGGTCCCGGACCTCCACCTGGATGCGGTTCAGGGTTACCGCCCGATCCGTGAGCTATAACAATGGCACATCCATGGCACATCCATGGCACATCCGCCCCTGTTCGCCGGGATTCGTCGGTGTCAGCGCGACGCCGTGACCTGCACTTTTAGTCCGTGGCAGTTCACGAAGGTACGCCTGGCCCGTCTTTGCAAGCAGGGGGTCGTGGGTTCGAGTCCCATCGTCTCCACTCCGCTCCGTAAACCTCTGACGACCGGCCATGGCTTGGCGGGCTGTGGGGGGTCCCCGGAATGCACCCGGGTCCGTTTGGGTTGACATGATCGTGGGTCCAGAAGGGGGTCGGCGATGCCGTTAGCGGTGAGATTCGACGAGTACGGCGACGTCGACGTGCTGAAGGTCGTGGACGTGGCCAGACCGGTTCCGGGGCCGGGTCAGGTGGTGGTGAAGGTGGTGGCCGCCGGCATCAATCCGGGCGAAGCCGCGATTCGCGAAGGCCTGTTGCACGCCATGTTTCCGGCCACATTCCCCTCCGGTGAAGGCAGCGACCTGGCCGGCATCGTGGCCGAGGTCGGGCCGGACGTCACTCGATTTGACGTCGGCGATGAGGTCTTGGGCTTTGTCGACACCCGTGGCAGCCACGCGGAGTTTGTCGTGGCCCAGGTCGAGAACCTGATCGCGCGGCCGGCGAAGGTGCCGTGGGACGTGGCCGGCTCGCTGTTCGTGGCCGGGGCCACCGCCTACGCGGCGGTGCGGGCTGTGAACCTGGTCCCCGGCGACACCGTGGTGGTCTCAGGGGCGGCGGGCGGCGTCGGTTCACTTGCGGTCCAACTGGCCGCCCAGCGCGGGGCGCGGGTCATCGGCTTGGCCAGTGAAGCGCACCACGGGTGGCTGGCCAGCCACGGTGTTGTCCCGTTGGTCTACGGCGACGCGGTGGCCGATCACATCCGTCAGGCGAGCGGCGGCCACGTCGACGCATTCATCGACACGTTCGGCGGCGGCTACGTAGAGATGGCCATCGGGCTGGGCGTACCTCCCGATCGGATAGACACGATCATCGATCGGGCGGCGGCTGAGAAGTACGGGACCAAGTCAGACGGAAACGCGGCCGCCGCGAACGCCGAAGTCCTCGCCGAGCTGGCGGGCATGATCGCCGAAGGACGCCTCGAGATCCCGATCGCCAAGAGCTATCCCTTGACCGAAGTGCGCGAGGCCTACAGAGACCTCGAGCAGCGTCACACCCTGGGCAAGATCGTCCTCGAACCCTGAGGGCGTGAGACGGACGAGGAGGGCGGGGTTGACTTCGTCGGGATGACCGAACGGGCAGACCCGATGCGGTAACAATGAGGTGATGGTCCATATCGAGCCAGGCGGGCTCCCGGCGCGACGGGGGAGCCCGCCGCTGTGACCGCAGCGGTCGTCGGCTTGGCCGTCGCGGTGGCCCTGCTGGCGATCCTGGTGGCCGGGCTGTTGCGGTCCAACGCCGAGATCCTGCGGGCACTGCACCAGATGGGGGTGGGCCTGGACCCGGACCACCCTGGCCTGGACCCGGACCGCCGGGGCTCGCAGGCCACCGCTGTCGCGCTCGGGGTGCGGCCGACGCCGGGCCGACCCGACGCGGGAGACGTCGTCGACCTGACGGGCGTCACGCCGCACGGCGATGCGGTCAGCCTGGCCGTCACCGGGGTGCGGCACGACACCCTGGTGGCCTTCCTGACCTCCGGTTGCCAGACCTGTCACGGTTTCTGGGAGGCGTTCCGTCGAGGACCGCCACAGGTCCCAGGCGGGGCGCGCCTCGTGGTCGTCACCCGGGGTCCGGAGGCGGAGTCCCCCGGCACCGTCGCCAACCTGGCCGGAGGCGCAGTAGACGCCGTTCAGGTCGTGATGTCGACCGAGGCCTGGGAGCAGTACGACATTCCCTACGCTCCGTACTTCGTCTACATCTCGGGTCCCGCCGGGCGCGTCGCCGGCGAGGGGGTGGCGGCTGGTTGGGACGCGGTGCAGGCCCTGGTCGCCAACGCGGTAGCGGATGGGACCACCGGCCGGCCGCGGTCACGCGCCGACCGGGCCCGCGACAGCGCCGTCGACCAGGCGTTGCAAGAGGCCGGTATCGGTCCCGGCGACCCCAGGCTGCATCCCACCTCGATCGACGGAGGATCCGAGCCGCGGTGACCTTCGTCCGGGTTCCCATCTCGGCCATGGGCCTGGCGGCTACGCCACCCGCGGGATGGGAGGCGGCCATCTACCGTCGCCCACCCAGCGACGGGGCACAGACCTATCCCGTCATTCATGGCGCTACCGTCCCGCTCCCGTCGAACCGGGGTGACTACGGCGGCGGCCTGGTGGAACTGCTCGGCCCGGACGACGTGTTCGTGGGAGTACTGGAGTTCGGCCCGGCGGCGGCCAAGAGCCCACTGTTCTCCACCCTGACCGCGGTGCCCGGGCTGACCCCGGACGTCTACCGCCCCCGCCAACTGCAGCGCACCATCCGCGGGCAGGCCGGGGTGCAGCGTTTCTTCACCACCGGCGGGCGGGCGTTCTGCCTTTACTCGGTGATCGGGGCGCTGGCCAACCGGATACCGCTGACGGACCGGGCCAACCAGTTCCTCGGCACCATCCGGGTGGAGGCGTTGTGAGCCTGCCTCCGATCACTGCTCCCTACTTGGCCTCCCTCCTTCTGCTGGGGACGGCGGGGGCGGCGAAGGTGTGGCGACCGATCGATACCGCCAATGCCCTGCGGGCGGCGGGGCTGCCATCGGGACAGACCCTGGTTCGACTGGGCGCGTTGAGCGAGGTGGCCCTGGCCGTGGCCGCG
>DASZMA010000032.1:0-15991 GCA_035552095.1 Acidimicrobiales bacterium
GTAGAGGTGGTCGAAGAAGAACAACGCATCGAGGCAGTCGATGGCCAGACGGACCCGGCGGTTCCAGCGCTTGTCGCCGACCTTCTTACGGGCCAGCTCGCCCAGCTGGTCGTTGTAAGTCTCCTCCTTGCGGAAGGGCTGGTGGGCCAATTCCAGATGGGGCAGCAGCTGGCCATCCATGAAGATGGCCGTGCCGAACCCGGTACCGAGGGTGATGACCAGCTCGAAGCCCTGCCCTCCCACCACAGCCGCGCCCTGCACGTCGGCGTCGTTGGCCACTTTGGTCGGCTGGCCCAGCGCGGCAGTGAGGGCGGTGGCCAGGTCGAAGTCGGACCAGGCGGCGAAGAGCTTGGGGTCGACTTCGGTGCCGGGCCCCTTCTTGGTCACGAAGTGGGGGGCGCTGAGGACATGACCGCCCCGCACCATGCCCGGGAAGCCACAGGAGACCCGATCAGCCGGCGGCAGCGGCTGTACCAGGGCGGTCAGGGCGGCGACCAGACCGTGGTCCCCGTCGGGGGGCATCGGGTAGGTGGTCGGCACCTTGACCCGGTCGGCCACCATGGTGCCGGTCTTGGAGAGGACGGACGCCTTCAACCCGGTGCCGCCAACGTCAATGGCCAGGGTGAAGGGGTGTTCGGGGGCCGTATCCGATGAAGTGGAAGTCACTCGGCGCACTGTAGGGCAGCCGGGCTGATCGGGTGCGGGCGGGCCCGTGGCGGTGGCGGTGGCGGTGGCGGTGGCGGTGGCTCAGGTGAGCAGATCGTGCAAAGCGTCGCGCATCATGCCGCCCAACTCCTCGGTCGAGGTCCCGAGGAAAGCCTCGCTGGAGAGAAAGAGCCCGCCGAAGACGGAGCCGAACGAACAGGCCATGCGCACCCGGTCACTGACCGAGACCCGGGTGTCGTTGAGCACCCGCTGGAACTGGGCCTGGAGGTCGTCGTGCTCAGCTTCGTGGTCCTTGCTGTGCAGCTTCTCCAGCGCCGCTTGATTCCGCTCGTGCATGAGAAAGATTTTGCGGTGGGTCAGCATCTGGTCCACGAATTGATCCATGACGGCGCGCCATACGGCCAGCGTCACCGGTTCATCGCCGATCTGGCTCAGCGCGTCGCGGCCGAACTCATGGAGGCGCAGGTGCAGCCCCATCAGAATGTCGTCCTTGGAGGCGAAGTGGTAGTAGAGCGCCGCCTTGGTGAAGCCCAACTGCTCGGCGATCTCGCGCAGTGACGTCTTGTCGAATCCCTTCTCAATGAAGAGGTCCAGGGCCACATCCAGGATGCGCTCGCGGGTGCTCAGGGCTCGGGGGAGCGCTTCGTCATTGTCGGCCGGTGCCCGGCCCACCCCTCTCACGGTCTGGGTCACCCCTCAATACTACTTGACGGCAGGTAAGTTCACCCGTACCATGCCGCAGGGCGAAATTACTAGCCGACAGGTAAGGAAACCATGGCCGAACCATTGATGATCGAGGCGGAGGGCCTAACCAAGCGCTACGGCGAGACCCAGGCGCTGGCCGGGGTCGACTTCGCCGTGCCGTCCGGGTCGATCCTGGGCGTGCTGGGGCCGAACGGTGCCGGCAAGACGACAGCGGTGCGGATACTCACCACCTTGGCCGCTCCCGACGGTGGCCGGGGCCGGGTGGCCGGCCACGACGTGGTGACCGAGGCAGCCGAAGTGCGACGTCACATCGGCGTGGCCGCCCAGGACGCCACGCTCGACGGCCTCCTCACCGGACGCCAGAACCTGCTGTTGATCGGCGAGCTGAGCCGGATGGGCCGTTCGCCGTCCCGGGCCCGGGCAGCCGAGCTCCTGGAACGGTTCGAACTGACTGACGCGGCGGACCGGGTGGCCAAGGGCTACTCGGGCGGCATGCGGCGCCGACTCGATCTGGCCGCCAGCATGATGACCCGGCCCCCCGTCCTCTTCCTCGACGAGCCCACCACGGGGCTCGACCCGACGAGCCGGCTCCGCATGTGGGACGTCATCCGGGAGTTGGTCGCTGAGGGGGTCACCCTCTTGCTCACCACCCAATATCTCGATGAGGCCGACACCCTGGCCGACCGGATCGTCGTCATCGATCACGGCCGGGTCATTGCCGAAGGCACCCCGCTGCAGCTGAAGGAGGCGAGCAAGGGCGCCCGCCTGGAGGTCACGCTGGCCGAGGCCCACCCCGGGGCGGAGGGAGCCCTGGCGCCGCTGGTCGGCGGGCCGGTGCAGGTCAGTGACAATGGCCGGCACCTGAGTGCGGCCATTGAGAGCGCGCCCGGCCTGGCCACCGCCGTGGTCAGAGCGCTCGACCTGGCCGGCGTGCTGGTGGACAACATCGAAGTGCGCCAACCCTCGCTGGACGACGTGTTCTTCTCGCTGACCGGTCGCCCGGCGGCCGACGCTGACCTTGCAGCTGACGTTGAACCCGACCCGACCGCACCGCAACTCGAAGGAGCGCTGACATGAGCACCGTGACCATCCCGACGGCCACGGCACCGACCCGGTCGCACCTGGGTGTGGCCGACCGGGTGGCCGACATCTGGTCCCTGACCCGACGCAACCTCATCCACATTTCGCGCGAGCCCATGCAGCTCTCGGACGTCACCATTCAGCCCGTGCTGTTCACCTTGCTCTTCATTTACGTGTTCGGTTCGGGCATTCCGATCCCGGGTGGCAGCTACAAGGACTTCGCGCTGGCCGGCCTGCTCACCCTTAACCTGACCACCTCGGTCATGGGTACCGCCGTCGGGTTGAGCACCGACTTGCACGAAGGAGTGATCGACCGCTTCCGCACCTTGCCCATGTGGCGGGCGGCCGTGCTGGTCGGCCGTTCCATTGCCGATGTCATGTCGGCCGCGCTGTGCGTGACCATCGTGGCCCTCACCGGGCTGGCCATCGGGTGGCGGCCCTCGGCCAGCATCCCCTCGGTGATCGGCGGCTTCGCCCTGGCCCTCTTCTTCAGCTACTGCCTGTCCTGGGTGGCCGCCTGTGTCGGCTTGACCAGCAAAGGTCCCGAGTCGGCGGCCTCGTTCGGCTTCATTGTGCTCTTCCCGCTGGCCTTCATCTCCAACTCGCTGGTCCCGACCCAGCACATGCCGGGCTGGCTCCAGGACATCGCCGACTGGAACCCGGTCAGTGCGGTCACGGCCGGCGCCCGCCATCTCTTCGGGAACCCCAACCCGTCCGCCACCGTGGCGGCCTGGCCCATGCAGCATCCGGTGGAGGCGGCCCTCATCTGGTCAGTCGTCCTCCTGGCTATTGCGGCCCCCCTGGCGTCCTACCTCTTCAAGCGGGCCACGACCGAGTAGCGCTCCCTGCAACTGCGATGAGCGGCGGGCAGCCGGTAGCCTCCTGCCCCGTGACCGACCAACCATGGATGGAAGACGCCTGCTCACTGGTCGATGCGTTCCGGGCCGGGACCATCTCCCCCACCGAGGTCCTGGAAGGATCGCTGGCCGCCATTGCTGCCTCCAAGTTGAACGCGGTCTGCTTCGTGGACGAACAGCAGGCGCGGGCGACCGCGGCGGCGGCCGATGTGTCGCTGCCCTTCGGCGGCCTGCCCATCGGCGTCAAGGAACTCGACCCGGTCAAGGGGTGGCCGCAGACTGAGGCCTCGCTGGTGCTGCAGCACCAGATTGCCGACTACGACGGCACCATGACGGCCCGGTTGAAAGGGGCGGGCGCCGTCCTGGTGGGCCAGACCACGGCCAGCGAATTCGGCGGTATCAACTGCACTTACACCAAGCTGCACGGCGCCACCTCCAATCCCTACGATCTGGAGCGGACCCCCGGCGGCTCCTCGGGTGGCTCAGCGGCCTCCGTGGCCGGCGGGCTCCTCCCCATCTGCACTGGCGGCGACGGCGGCGGGTCAATCCGCATCCCGGCCGGCTTCACCGGGCTCTTCGGCCTGAAAGCCACCTTCGGCCGCATCCCCAAGGGACCGCACACCGAGATTGAGCCCTTGACGGCGGTGGTCGGCTGCCTGGCCCGCTCGGTGCGCGACGCCGCCCGCTGGTTCGACGTCTGCAACGGCGCCAGCGAGTACGACCCCTTCAGCCTGCCCCGGGTGGAGGGCTGGGAAGCCGGGCTGGGATCGCACGATCTGCGGGGCAAGAAGGTCGTCGTCTCCATCGACCTGGGGGCCGCCATCGTGTCCGCCGCCGTGCGGGAGAACGTCGAAGCAGCGGCTGCCGCCCTCATTGCCGATGCCGGCCTGGTCCGGGTGGATGTCCCGTTCAGCTTTCCCCGCGGTGGACTGGAGTGGGCCCTGGCCGGCACCGCCAGCCTGCTGGTCGGGCTGGGTGACCTCTACCCGGCCTGCGAGTCCGACCTCACCCCCGAGATCATGCTGGCGGCCAACATCGCCACTAAGCACTACGACCTGGAGACGGCCAAGAAGATCGAGGCCTTCCGCCGCGAGATCATCGTGGCCAACGCCCGCGTCTTCGACGAGGCCGACTTCATCATCTGCGCCACCAACCCCGACGTGGCGTTCCCGGCCAAGGGGCCGATGCCGACCACGGTGGACGGGGTGGACCTGATCAGTGAGTACGGCTTCGAGGCGGCGGTGGGTAACAACGGCGCCCTGACCATCCCTTCCAACACGACGGGCAACCCGGCCGTCGCCATCCCGGCCGGTCTGGTCGACGGCCTACCGGTCAGCATGCAGATCATCGGGCGCCACCACGCCGAGCCGCTCCTGCTGGAGCTGGCTCGGGTGGTGGAACGCGAACGGCCCTGGCCCCTGGTGGCACCCGGCTCGCCGATCTGAGCGGACTGCCCCGACCGCCTTAGCTCCGGCGCAACCGGTAGACGGTGAGCGGGGCGAAGACCGCGACGATGCCAGCCGTCCAAAGGAGCGACGGCACCAGGTAGGTCCCGAGCGAATGGCCCAGGAGCTGCTCGGACCCGTGGCCCTCGGCCAGGATCCTGACCGAGTTGGACATGTAGGTCAGGGGCTGGTGGTTGGCGAAGGCCTGCATCCAGCCCGGCATGGTGGCCACCGGGACGTAGGCACTCGAGACGAAGGTCAGGGGGAAGACCAGGAACGACAACCCCTGTGCCGCTTGCGGGCTGCCGGCCACCAGGCCCAGCCCGATGAAGAGCCAGACGAAGCCGAAGCCGTAGAGGACGCTCAGGGCGAACGCCGCCGCGGCGGCGGCGGCCCCGTTCTGTACCCGGAAGCCGATAAGGACCCCGATGGCGGTCGTGACGGCCAGGCCCCACGCCACCAACCCGGTGTCGGCCGTGACGCGGCCGGTCACGATGGCGAGCAGGCGGATGGGCAGGCTGCGCAACCGGTCAAAGAGCCCCCCTTTGAGATCCTCGGCGATGCCCGTCGCCGCGCCCATACCGGTGAAGAGGACGCCGGTCACGACGAAGCCGGGCACCAGGAAGTCCACGTAGGACAACGATCCGGTGTGGCCGACCGCCCCGCCGATCACGTAACGGAAGATGAGGAGGAACAGGGCGCCCTGGGCCGTGCCGGCGATGATCAGCTGCGGTGAGCGCACGAACTTCTTCACCGTGCGCACCGCCACCTGGCCCGCGGCCACTAGGAACGGCGCGCCGGCATTCTCGGTCGGCGCCAGCGCTGAACCGCTCAAGTTGAGCGAGGCGACGGGGTGGGTGGCGTTGGTGGTCGGGGTGGTGATGGTTGGCATGGTCATGCGACACGCTCCTTGGGCGTCGGGGCTGCGGTGGTGTGGCCGGTGAGGGCCAGGAACACTTCGTCGAGGGTGGGACGGCGCAGGCTGATGTCCTCCACCGCGATGTCGGCCTGGTCCAGGGCCCTCACCACGACGGGCAACAGGCGGGCCCCGCCGGGGGCCACGACCGAGCAGCGGCGGGTGGCCGGATCGGTGGTGGGGGCATCCCCGTTCAGCTCGGACAGGATCCGGGCCGCCCGGGACAGGGTCTCCAGGTCGCGGGTGTGCAGCTCAATCATGTCGGCGCCGGCCCGCGTCTTGAGTTCGCCCGAGGTGCCCTGGGCGATGACTCGGCCCTCGTCGATGATGACGATGGAGGCGGCCAACTGATCCGCCTCATCGAGGTACTGCGTGGTGAGCAGGATGTCGGTGCCGGCCTGGCCCAGGGCCCGGATGGCCTCCCACAACTCAATGCGGCTGCCCGGGTCCAACCCGGTGGTGGGCTCGTCCAGCAGCAGCAGGCGGGGGGTGCCGACCAGACTGGCCCCCAGGTCCAGGCGGCGGCGCATGCCCCCCGAGTACGTCTTGGCCCGGCGGTCGGCCGACTCGGTCAGCCCGACCAGGGCCAGGATGCGTTCGGTGTTGGCCCGGGCCGACCGGCGACTCTGCCCGTAGAGACGGGCCACCATGGTCACGTTCTCCCGACCGGTCATCATCTCCTCCACGGCAGCCGACTGACCGGCCAGGCCGATCAGCCGCCGGATGGCCATGGTGTCGTCCATGACGTCACGTCCGAGGACGCGTAGCGTCCCGGCATCAGGGGTCAGCAGGGTGGCCACGCTGCGGATGAAGGTGGTCTTGCCGGCCCCGTTGGGGCCGAGGACGGCCACCACCTGTCCGGCGGGGATGATCAGGTCCAGTCCGTCGAGAGCCTGGACCTTCCCGAATCGTTTGCGGAGGCCTATGGCCTCAATGAGGGCGGGCACGGGCACGCTCCTTTCGAGTTGAGTCGTCATTGGTTGCCGAGCTCAATCCGACGCAGGTCGCCTACGCTGTTGGGTGCTGCCCCGAGCGAAGGTCCTTCGTGGATCGATCTCGTGGTTGAGTGGATTCGGCGTCGCGTGGCTCAACACGCGGCGCCGAACCGCTATGAGGGGGAAGGGTCGAAGTTGAACACCACCCCCTCCATAGGAATCGTCCCTTCGGTGTGGAAGGACCGCCACATGTCGACCCCGTCGAGGTCGCCGGACTCGATGTCCTTGATGAGCCCGTTGACAAAATGCAGCTCGGCCTCCATCAACTGCTCCTCGTATTCGGACTCGAGCCCGAAGATGCGGGGCAAGCCGGCGTCGCGGGCGGCTCTCATGGCGCCGCGCAGGCCGGCGATCTTGACCCCGAGCGCGTCGGCCCGGCCGTGCAGCGCCAGCACAGCATCGTCGGGGTCCAATGCACCCAGGAAGGAGAGCCCGGCCATGAATTTGGGGTACTCCTTCTCGGGGACGCCGATCAGGTCGGTCATCCAGTCGGTCATTTCCCGTGACCCGGCGTCGGTGATCTCGTAGACCGTGCGCTCAGGGAGCCTGCCCTGGCGCACGGTCTCCCGGGCAGTGATGAGGCCCCGCTTCTCCAGGGACTCGACCACGGCGTAGAGCGAGCCGTAGTTGAGGCGGACGCTCTCCTGCTTGGCCCGGGTCCGCAGGGTCTGGGCCACCTCGTAGGGGTGCATCGGCTTCTCGTAGAGCGTGACCAGCACGGCCAGGGCCAGGGGATTTGATCGGGCGGGCCGGGGCACTCTGGCAAAGTACTCTAATCAGAGTGCTTTGTAAATAGCACTCTGGTCTTGCACCGATCAGGTATCAAACAGAGGCAGAAGCAGTTGATGCAGCAGGAGCGTCATCGCCAACGGGCTGCAAGCGGGCGAGGGCTCCGATGTCGCCCTTGCTGACCAGCCCCAACTGGGTGGCCTGGTCGAAGTCGATCACGCCGGTCAGCAACCCCAGGATCGACCGGGGGGGGCCCTGGAGCTCCAGGTCACTTCTCGGTGCGCGTCCGACCCTTGACCTGACTGCTCCGCCACCGATCTCGACGAAGGCCGCCTGGTCACCGGAGACCAGCTGAATGACAACGAGCGGGCCGCTCGGATCGGCATCGGCCATGAACCAGGAGGCGGGGTAGCCCAGCCACTGTGATTGGAAGGCATCGTCTTCGCGCTCGTCCACCATGAACTGCAAGCCCCACGCTGCCAGAGACTTGAGGACCGGCTCCAGCGCTGCACCCGTCGGCGTCAGGATGTACAACGTCGACGCAACGGGGGGAGGCGCATCCTCGCGGCGGATCAGCCCCGCGTCCTCAAGTTCCTTGAGCCGGCTGGACAGAAGGTTGGTGGCGATACCGGGCAGGCCGTTCTTCACGTCGGTGAACCGGCACGGCCCCTGGAGCAGCAACTCGCGAAAAATAAGCATCGACCAGCGCTCACCCACCACATCGAGCGCTCGGGCGATCGAACAGTACTGACTGTAACTGCGCATTCTCCCAGTATAGCACCCATTTAACAAAAAGTAAACTAATCACTTGACAAAATCTACTAACTCATTCTAAATATAAACCATGCCACGTACCCAGTCCAAGCCTCTGGTCCTCGTCTCCCTCCTCCTGGCGGCGTTCGTCATCAACCTCGACACCACTTTGGTGAACGTGGCCCTGCCCACCCTGACCCGTGAACTGGGGGCCACCAACACCGAGTTGCAGTGGGTCGTCGACGCCTACAACCTCGTGTTCGCCGCCCTCCTCTTGACCTTTGGGAGCTTGTCCGACCGTTTCGGGCGAAAAGGCATGCTCATGGCCGGTCTCCTGGTCTTCGGCGGCGCCAGCGTGGTCGGTGCCTTTGCGTCGACTCCGGGAGAACTGATCACCGCCCGGGCGGTCATGGGACTGGGTGCCGCCCTCACCTTTCCGGCCACCCTGTCCTTATTGACCAACGTCTTCACCACCCGCCAGGAGCGGGCGCTGTCAATCGGCTTGTGGGGCGCCACCGGTGGGGTGGCTATCGCGCTCGGTCCGATCGTCGGCGGGTTTCTCCTGGAACACTTCTCCTGGTCGAGCATCTTCTACGTCTTCGGCCCGGTCGCCGCGCTCGTCACGTTGCTCACGGCGCTGTACGTCCCGCAGTCCAAGGATCCGGCGCCCCGTCGCCTCGATGTGTCGGGCCTCATCCTGTCCGCCGGCTTCATGGGGGTCCTCGTCTATACCATCATCGAGGCTCCCAACCGGGGCTGGTCTTCGGCCTGGTCAATCTTCGGTTTCGCGCTAAGCGTCGCCCTCTTGGCGTGGTTCATCGCGCGAGAGCGTCAGACGGAACAGCCCATGCTCGACGTCCGGTTGTTCAAAAACATGCGCTTCAGCGCGGCCAGCGGCTCCGTCACCATCGCCTTCTTCACGTTGTTCGGATTCATCTTCTTGATGACGCAGTTCTTCCAGTTCGTGAGGAACTTCAGTCCGCTCTCAACCGGGATCCATCTGCTGCCCGTCGCCACTGCGGTGGCCATCGGCTCCGTCGTCGGTACTCGGCTCGCGCTACGCGTCGGCACCAAGGCCATCGTCACGTTCGGGCTGGTCCTACAGGTGATCTTCTACTTCTGGGTGGCCAGCGACATATCGCCAACCCTCAGTTACTCGATCATCGCGGTGCAGATGGTGATCTACGGACTCGGTATGGGATTGACCTCAGCTCCCGCCACCGAATCGATCATGGGCGCAGTGGGAGCGAACGAGGCCGGTGTGGGGTCGGCGCTCAACGACTCCACCCGGCTGCTCGGGGGCACACTCGGTGTGGCGGTGATCGGAAGCGTGTACGCCTCGCTCTACAACTCACGCCTCAACGCCACCCTGCCGAGGGCCATCCCGAGAGCCCTCACCAACACCATTCACCAGTCAGTTGGCGCCGCCTACGAAGTGGCCAGCCGCCTCCGCGCCGACGGCCAGGTGGTGGCCGGGAATTCCGTGCACCTGGCCGCCACGAACGCCTTCGTCAACGCCCTCAGTATCGGCTGCGTGGTGGCGGGAGCGGTGGCCGTCGGGGGGGCGCTGTTGGCCGCTGGCTTCCTGCCCGCCCAACCACCTCAGTCCACGACCCAAGAGATGGAGGAAGACGGAACGGTCGAGCTGGTCGAGACACGCTGAGCGTTCAGGTCGAGCTCACCGCACCCCAAGGAGGTACGACCGATGCAACGCGCCATCGAACGGCAGTACACGAGTGGACTATCCCGGCAGAACATCGAACGGGCTCTGGTAACGGCCGGTTTGGATACCGGCCGACTTCAACCGTCCGACCTGGCCCCACTCGAGGACTTTCACACCATGGGTCGGATCGCCACCGGCCAGCTGGCAGATATCGCTTCCATCGTCGGTGGGGACCACGTGCTCGATGCCGGCAGCGGCATCGGCGGGACCGCTCGCTTTCTCGCCGACACGCGACACTCCACGGTGACGGCGATCGACCTCACCCAGGAGTACTGCGAGACCACTCGCTGGCTCAATCAACTGGCCGGGCTCGAGGACAGGGTCTCGGTCTATCGAGGTGACGTGGTCGACCTGCCCTTTCCCGACGCGACGTTCGATGTCGTGGTCAGCCAACACGTCCAGATGAACGTGGAGGACAAGTCGACCATATACGGCGAGGCGCGCCGGGTCCTCGTTCCCGATGGGCGTCTGGCCATGTGGGACATCGTCGCCGGCACATCACGGAAGCTGGCGTACCCGCTCCCGTGGGCGGATCATCCCGAACGCAGCTTTCTTGTGTCAGGCGAAACGCTACGAGCGTCGGTCGAGACTGCCGGCTTCAACGTCCTGCACTGGCATGACCTCACCGATGAGGCGGCGACCCTGATGGAGGCGCTCCTGACCCTTCCGCCGGCGCCACTCGGCCTCCATGCTTTTGTCGACCGCTTCGCCGAGAAGGCCGCCAACCTCACCGACGGCCTGTCCGATGGACGGCTTCGCGTCGTACAGGCGGTCTCCAAGAGGTGATGCTCCTCCCGCGGCCGGGCACAGCGCGGCGAAGGTGGGGCGACCCTAATCTTCAGGAGGTATGTCACCCACCCTGGTCCACGTCGCCCCCCACCCCGACGACGAAGCGGTCGGCTGCCCCGCCTCCCTGCTGCACTTCAAAGACCGCGGCTGGACGATCGTCAACGTCATCGCCAGCCTCGGCTTCGCCGATCAGTGGGCCCGGCGGCGGGCCGAAGCCGAGGAGGCGTCGCGCCGGGCCGACTTCGTCCCTGTGTTCCTCGACCCGCCCCTGTCCATCTCGGTCGGGGACGATCTGGAGCTGGCCAGCGAACGGGTGGCGTTCGAGCTGACGCAGATCGTGGCCGAGTTCGATGCCTCCATCGTGGTGTCGCCCTCACCGCACGACGTGCACCACGGCCACGAGTCGGTCGGGCGGGGCGTGCAGCGCGCGCTGCAGGAGCTGCCCGAGTCGGTGCGCTGGTGGATGTGGGGCGTGTGGGGCGACCTGCCCGCCCCCAATATCTTCTACGCCTTCGACGAGAGGGTGCTGGCCCGGACGCTGCACATCCTCGAGGCCTACGAGGGCGAGCTGGAGCGCAACGACTACCGCCGCCTGCTGAGCGGCCGGGCCGGCGCCAACGCCGTGCTGGGCTCCGAGCGTGTCTTCGGGTTCGGCTCGGCCGCGGCCAGCACGTTGCCCTACGCCGAGGTGCTGACCGAGGTACGCCACCTGCATGGCCACTGGATGGCCTCGGCCGCGCACCTGCTCGACGAGGGGCCGTCGCCCGAGTCTTCGTTCACCCTCGACCTCACGGCCTGGCTCACCGCGCCCAGCGTCCATCAACTGGTGGGTTGGATCCGCGAGGTCCACCAAGAGGACTGACCGGGGCACGGCGACGGGACGACGGCGGAGGGAGGGCAGGACGTGGCGCTTGAGACGGACCTTGACCAAGGGGTGATCGCAGCCTTCCGGCGCGACGGGTTCGTGGTCGTCCCCGATCTGTTGACCGATGGCGAGTTGGCCCGGTTCGCGACCGCGGTCGACGCCGGCGTGGCCAGGCGCAGCCGTGCTGACACCCGTGCGTTGGCCGAGAAATCCCGTTACGAGCAGAGCTTCGTGCAGTGCCAGAACCTGTGGGAGGACGGCCCGGGCGTCCTGCCGCTCACCTTCCACCCGGCGCTGGCCGAGACGGCCGCCCGGCTGCTCGGCGTCGGAGCGGTGCGGCTCTGGCACGACCAGGCTCTCTACAAGGAGCCGGGGGGCCGGGAGACCGACGCCCACCAGGACCAGCCCTACTGGCCCATCGCCGAGGCCGACACCGTCACGGCCTGGATCCCGCTCGACGGGTCGACCCTGGAGAACGGGGCCATGGGCTACCTCCCCGGCTCCCACCTCCTGGGCCTGCGCATGTTCGTCAACATCTTCTCCGGTCAGCCCGAGGACATCCTGGCCAGCGAGGCTCTGCGCCATTGCGAGCCGGTGTACGTGGAGGTGCCCCGGGGCGGTGTCGCCTTCCACCACGGCCTCACCTTCCACCTGGCCCGCCCGAACCGGACTGACCGGATCAGGCGGGTCCACACCGTCATCTACTTCGCCGACGGATTGGTGCGGGGGTCCGAGTTCGCGCACCCGGCGGTCGACCGGGCCGGCATTGCGGTGGGCCAGCCCATCGCCAGTGACGTCACCCCGATCGCCTGGCCCCGGCCGGCCGGCGACTGGCCGGTGCCGCCGACCGCGCCGGCTGGCTCCCCCGAGCCGAGTGCGCCGTGACGAGCGTCCTCACACCGGAGCAACACCAGGCCTGGAGCACGCGGGGCTGCTTCCGCATCCCGGCCTTCGCTGACCCGTCCGTCTGCGCCGACATGCTGGCGCGGGTCACCGAGATCGTCCGTGACGAGACGGTGGCCAGCGCGGTGGGGGCCCAGGTGGTCCGCGAGAACAACAAGGTCGGCGTGGCGGTCGACCGGCCCGAAGACGGGGTGTCGAAGATCTTCCGGCTGCACCGGGACCCGGTCTTCGCCTCGTTCGCCCTCTCGACACCGGTGGTCGACCTGGTGGCTGAACTCATCGCCCCCGAGATCGATGTCTTCCTCTCACAGTTCATCTTCAAGACGGCGGGGGCCTGGGGCCAGCCCTGGCATCAGGACTCCTTCTACTTCCCCTTCGAACCGGCCCGACCGGTGGTCGGTGTCTGGCTGGCCGTGTCCGAAGCCACCCTGGAGAACGGCTGCCTCCATGTGCTGCCCGGTTCCCAGGTCGAAGCGGTACACACCCACGTGGCCGATCGCCGGCCCGGGGCCAATCACGGCTACTTCGAAATTATCGACCACGACATGTCGAGGGCGGAACCGGTGTTGATGCAGACGGGTGACCTCCTGGTCTTCGACAGCCACCTCATGCACTGCTCCACCGATAACGAGTCGGACTCAATCCGGGCCGCCATGGTGTACCACTACGCCGCGGCGGGGACGGTGGACCACTCCGAGGAGTTCTTTCCGTCGCTCAACGACTGGCGACCCGCCCGGCGTCGCCTCCATCCACCACGGGCGTAGGCGCAGGCGCGCCGGGGGCAGGGTGCCGTAGACGAGCACGGCTTCGCCGCGCCGCAGGCACCGCAGGTCCTCGGGCGGGAGCAGCCGGCGGGGGCCGCGGGTCGAGGTGGTGGAACGGCCACCCTTCGGGTCACGGGTGACCGAGGGCAGGCTGACCTCCTCGTCGCCGATGAGACGGCTGGCGTACTCCAAGGTGTCGGGATCGGCGATACCGGGCAGGAACAGCTTGGCCCGGTGATTGTTGAGCACGGTGGGGGCCCGGGCGCCGTAGCGCGCCCGCACCTGGGCCAGGTCCTGCCACACCGTGACCAGCTGTATCCCGTGCGAGGCGCAGGTGGCCGCCAGGCCGTCCAGTTCGGGCAGGGGCGCAATGTGGGCCGCCTCGTCCAGTACGACCAGCAACGGCGGGTCGAGCGGCCGGCCACCCCGGGTGGCGGTGGCGAAGGCGTGGGCCAGCACCTGCTGGGTCAAGGCGGTGAAGTAGCCCCGCAGCCGTCGCTGATCGTGGGCCGGGGCACACAGGTAGAGCGTGTGCGATCCCCCCAGGAGGTCGGGCGGCTCGAAAAGCGCGCTGCGAGTAGACGGGGCGTCGGCGAACGGCATCAACACCGTCTCGGCCGTCGTGTACACCGAGCTGCGCGTGCGCTCTTCCCGACACCACGACGCCCGCGCCGCATTGAGCACCTCGTCCAGGCCCAGCTGCTCCAGAATGGCCGACACCTCCGCCACCTCCTGCGTGTCGATCCATCGCAGGACCTCGGCCATGGAGCGGCCATCGTGGGCGGCGGCGAAGAAGAGCGGGGCCAGCAGCTTGGCCGCGGTGGCGTACCAGAACTCGCCGTCAGAGGTGGTGCCGTCGCGCTGGGCCGTCTCGGCCAGATCGCTGGCCATGCGTCGCGCCGTGGGCCAGTCCCGGCACCCGGTCAGGGGGGACCACCCGCTGGTCCGTGCCCCGGTCGAGTTGGTGGGGTCGATGCACCAGACCCGACCACCCTGGCTGCGCCGCCCCAAGGTGTGACGCAGGAGATCGCTCTTGATGCTGGCCGCCACCACCGGCCCCTGCCAGGCCAGGATGGCCGGCACGGCCAGGGCGGTCGTCTTGCCGCTCTGGGTCGGGCCGACCACCACCACCGACTGGGCCGGTTCGGCCATCACACGGGTCGGACGCAGGAGGCCGCCGGTGGTCCCCAGGGCGAGCCGTCCCCGATGGGGCGACCGGATGTCGCCGACCAGTGGCCGCAGATCACTGCGCCGGGCCCAGCGCGCTCCTCGGCCCCGCCGCTCCTTTTGCCAAGGGGGTGTCACGGTCGAGCGGAGAGAGACGGCCGCCCACAGGGAGCCGCCCAGAGCCAGAGGCAGAACGGCGTCGGTGAGAGGACTCACGGTTCCGCCCGCCCCATAGCGCCGTCGGTGTCCACCAGTTGGCGCTCCATCTGGCTGAGCCGGTGCTGCACCAGGAAGGAGCGTTGCCCCACCTTCCAGAGGGCCACCCCCCGCCGCAGCTGCGGCAGCAGCTCGGCCTCGGTCGACGAGAGCGAGAGCAGCTCGGAGGCCACCGCCAGCTCGCCCGGGGACTGGGCGTAGACCACCCGGGTCTCGGAGTCGGCCAGGAGTCCTTGAGCCAGAGCCACCTGCTCACTGTCGGACGCGCCGACGGAACGCAGATCGGACACCCGGTGCAGCACGGCCACGTTGGACACCCCCAGGGCGCGGGAGAGCTTCCATGACGACTGCAGCCAGCGGGCCACGCCCAGGTTGGAGAGGATGGCCCAGGCCTCGTCGACCACCAGGAAGACCTGGGTGTGCGGTCCCGGTCCCGAACCCGACGACGTCCGGGCCAGCGCGGCCTGGAGCCAGGCGGTGGCGCAGGCCATAAGGACGCCCAGGGCGGCTGAGGTGTAGAGGGCGGAGAGGTCGAGCACCACCAGGGGAGCGGAGAGATCCAGCCCCGCCGTGGTCGGCCCGTCGAACATCCCGCACAGGTCGCCGTGCACCAGACGGCGGAGCTCGAGCGCCACGTCGCGCCCGTCCTCCAACAGTTCACGCAACTCGGTGCGCAATGACGCCGCCGCCTCCGCCGTCGGCGTCAGTAGGGAGTCGACCACCGACGGCACGGTCGGCACCGCCGCTCGCTCCGTAGCCGACATCAGGGCCACGCTGAGTGCGGCCCGCTCCCTCGGCAGCAGTGAGCGGCCGAGGCACGCACTACCGAGTGAGGTAAGGAGCTCCATCTGGCGCCGGGCCGTGCTGCCCTCGCCGTCCACCACGCCCCCGGCGTGCTCGGGCCCCGGATCCAATGGGTTCAGGCGGATGGCCCCGCCGGGCCGCAGGGCCACCGGTCCCACGCCCCAGGCCGCGGCCAGATCACCATATTCACCTTTGGGATCGACCACCCAGGCCCGGCGGCCGAACACGGCCTGGCGCCACAGAAAGGTCTTGACGAAGGCACTCTTGCCGCGGCCGATCTGGCCGAAGACCACCATGTTGGGATTGGAGACGATGCCCTGGGCGTAGAGCTCGAAGGGGTCGAAGACGAACGAGCCCCCCAGCAGGTCGTCACCGATGACCACCCCCCGCTGGCCCAGGCCGGCTTCAGCAATAAATGGGTAAGCCGCTCCGAGGTTGCGAGTAGTGACCTGGTGGGCCGGGACCCGTGGGCCAGTCTTGCCGAGCATGCATGGGAACGGTCGGGGGGACCGCATCTGTGGTCGAACTTGAGAGCACCTCGTCGGGCTCCGTCCAGCCGAAGTTGCCCTCCGGCCCGGCGATGTAGCCATGAAGAGACTGCCATCGAATAGGTC
>DASZMA010000033.1:0-64710 GCA_035552095.1 Acidimicrobiales bacterium
GCGTCGACCCGATCGAGGAGGACGGGCTCCTTCAGACGGGCGATACGACCGGCGAAGCCGACGCCGACCGGCACCCGCACCCCTTGACGGACCTCCTCCTCAATGCCGCAGGCCGCCCGGGCCACCAGGTCACCCGATTCCTTGTCCAGCAGGAGCACGGCCGCAGTGTCAGCCTTGACAATGCTGCGCACCCGTTCCAAGAGCTCAGTGAGCAGATCCTCGACATCCAGGTGGACCAGAGTGGTGTCGGTGACCGCGCGGAAGTTGGCCAACTGCGCTTCGGCGCTGAGATCCTCCTCGCGGTCCACGAAGCGATCGTACCGTCCCCTTTTGCAATGGGAGATGCGCTGAAGACCCCTAAAACGCCTATTGAAAACCCATGATGCAGTACATATTCTGGCCGAAGGCCGAGTCAAAAAGTGGCTCGATGAGATCTAGTGACCCTCATGGATCTCTACCACCGCGGTGCCAAGGTAAGGGAAAGGCAAAGGCCATGTCGCTTCTCGTCGCTTGCAACGGTCCGGCGCTTGAGACTGAGATCCGCAAGGTTGAACAGCAACATGCGCTTGTCATGCTTGACGGGGAATTGGACGCCTCAACCGTGCACCTGCTGTACGACCAATTTGCCGCGCTGGCCCGAGAAGGAACCATGCACGTCGCTCTGAACCTGGCCGAGCTTGACTTCATTGACTCCACCGGTCTCTCCGTGATCGTCGCCGAACACAAGAGGGTCGAAGCCATGGGCGGCGAGCTGATCGTCTTCTCGCCCTGCCCAAATGTGCGTCGACTGCTCGAACTCACCGGGTTGGACGAATACCTCAACGTGCGACCGGCCAAAGTTGAGCGCGCCAAACCTCTCGGCTCCACCAACACCTGATCCGGCCAACTCCATCGGGCGACCATCGGGCGGGGATGGAGTCTGCTCACGCAACGTTCCGAACCGGGCTGGTCGATCCCCGCTCACAATCAGTGCGTATCTCCCGGTTCGACGCCGCCATGGTGTGCGGCCACGCCATACCCTGGCCGACCGCTGCTGCCGGCAAAAACAGCTGGCTGGCCCGGCCCTGGGCGGAGCGAACGAGCGGGAGGTAACGTCTACGGACCGGCCCGCATAGGGCGGGCCGCAGTAGGGAGGACGACGTGCACCAGCCGATCGACGACCACTTCCTGTCGAAGTACCGGGCACTGCTGGACGCTGAAGATGTGGCGTTCGACGAGCTTGAGCACGCGTGCGAGGAGGGCGACCGAGCCCAATTCGACAAGGACATGGTTGATTGGCAGTCCGCTCTGGAGCGCAAGATCAGCTTCCTCCACCACGCCGGCGTGGAGATGCCCCTCCCCGTCTCCTTGTAACACCTCACGCTTGTAACAGCGGAGGCTCGCTCCGTCGCCGTCGTGTGGTCAGAACCCGGCGAGCCGCGCCTCAGTGGACGGGCTCGCCCCCGACCAACACCGGGAACTGGCGCTCGGGCGCATCGGCCGGCACGTGCTGGCGGTCCCCCCGAGGCGGACCGACCACGACGTGGGCGCCGTCGGGGGCGTACTGGACGATGTAGGCCTTGCGCACCGCATCGGTCCGGTTGGGCCCGGTGCTGTGCGGGGTGAGCGACGAGAACACCACCATGCCGCCGGCCCGCACCGGCGCCGGCACCGCCTCGTCGGTCCGGTCGAAGCAGACCAACCCGGTGTCACTGACGTGGTGGCGCAAGGTGCCCATGGTGTGCAGGCCGGGCACCACCCACGGGCAGCCGTTCTCCTCAGTGGCATCGGTCAGGGCGATCCAACAGGTGAGGTACTGCTGCGGCTCCAAGTAGGCGTACCCGTTGTCCTGGTGCCACGGGAACGGGGCCGCCGTGCCGGGCTTCTTGTAGACCGCCTGGTCCCAGTAGAGGCGGACGTCGGGGCCGATCAGGTCAGCGCACACACCGAGGAGCGGCGACGCCGCAACGAACTGGCGCAGCCGCGTCGAACGGGCCACCAGGTGCGTGGTGAAGGTGATCTCGTCGGCCCGGGCGATGAAGGCCCGGCCACCCTCGGCCTGGCGCAGGCTCTCCTCGAATTCATGCTCAAACGGGTCGATCTCGGCCGTCACCTCGGCCACCGTGGCCGGATCGAAGGCGTCCTGGATCACGAAGTACCCCAGTTGGTCGTAGGCCGCGGCCTGCGCCGCCGTGATGTGCCCGAAGGGCGGGCGGTGCGGCGCCCAGGTGAACGACTCGTTGAGGGGGTGGCGGACGGCGCTGGTCACCCGGGCAACCGTAGCGTCGCCTTCCCGACGGCTGACGCTACGGCGCGGGCTGAGGGTCCAGACCGACCGTCCAGCCAGCCTGGCGCACGGTGGCGTCGAAGAAGAGCGCCGGATCCAACACGGTTCGGCGCCAGTGGCCGAACACCTCCAGGCTGATGACGCCGATCAAGGTGCACCAGGTCTGCATGAGCAGGGTGACCGTGGCCGTCGCCGCCCCCGGGAGGAGCGCTTCGGCCACCGGGGCCAGCGCCGCCGCCATGGCCGGGGAGGACAGATCAGGGGAAGACAGCGCCGGCCCGGGCGCCGCGAGTCGGCCCGCGCTCGCCGCCTCGGCGATGGGCCGCACCACAGCGGCGGCCAGGCGGGTGTAGGGGACCACCGTGTCCTCGGGCGCCTCGTAGCCCGGCACCGGGGCGCCGAAGATGAGGCCCCACTCGTGGGAGTGCTCCAGGGCCCACTGCCGCATGGCGCGGGGCACGGCGAGCCAGCGCTCGCCGTCGCTGCCCGCGTGGGCGTAGGCCGCGTTCGAGGCGGCCTCGGCCCGGTCCGCCAGTGACTCGTAGGCGCCCAGGATCAGCGCGCTCAGGAGAGCGTCGCGCCCGGAGAAGTACCGGTAGAGCGCCGAGGGGGCCATCTCCAGCTCGCGGGCGATGGAGCGGAGGGAGAGCGCGGCCGCCCCGTCGCGGGCCAGGTGGGCCCGGGCCACGGCCAGGATCTCCTGGGTCACCTCGGTCCGGATCCGGTCCCGGGCGGTACGTGGAGCGGACACGCCGCCAGTCTGACCGTTCCGGACTGAGAACACAAGTACTTGACGTGAACATTGTTCTGCTTTAGTATCACTGCTCTTAACCGACGCACCGAACGAAACGCCGAACGAAACGGAGAGACCGATGGAGACCAAGCCCGAGCCGCCCGACACCCACTACCAGCGCCCCGACTGGTTCACCCGCAACGTGATGAACCGGTTCCTGAACCTCCTCATGCGCCTGGGCATCAGCGCCTGGGGCTCCCGGGTGCTGGAGCACCGGGGACGCCGCTCCGGCCAGCTCCACCGCACGCCGGTCAACCTGCTGACCCTCGGCTCGAATCAGTTCCTGGTGGCGGCACGGGGCGAGACGGAGTGGGTGCGCAACGTGCGCGCCGCCGACGGCCACCTGGTCCTGCTGCTGGGCCGGAAGCGCCAACTGTGCACGGCCGTTGAGATCCCCCTGGCCGAGCGCACGCCCATCCTGCGGGCGTACCTCGAGCGTTGGAAGTTCGAGGTCGGCATGTTCTTCCAGGGCGTCGGGCCGGACTCCACCGACGCCGAGTTCGAGGCCATCGCCGAGCGCCACCCGGTCTTCGTCCTGCGCTAAGTGACCTGTCCCGGCCCCGGAGGATCTCTCCGTCCCGCCCTCGGCGCGCACCCCGCCGCCTTTTGGGATAGACCGTCACCCAGCGTCACCTGACGATCCGAGGGGCTGGGCCATTGGCTGACCTGCACCAAGAGGGCGCCGCCCCGCCAGGGCCGACCGGGGTGGCCCGGCTGCGGGTCATCCTGGGGCCGGCCGGCTTCCTCCCCATTGTGCTGCTGATCGCCCTGGCCGTCACCCAGGGCTTCGACGTGGCGGCCTTCGGGGTGCTGGCCCCGGAGATCCGCCACTCCTTCCATCTCGACAACGCGGGGATCGACGCCGTCACCTCCCTGACCGCGGCCGTGCCCGTGATGTGCGCCATCTTCCTCGGCTACTTGGGCGACCGGGGCAACCGGCTCCGCCTGACCGCGGCGGGCGCCGTCCTCTGGGGGGTGGCGGCCATCCTCACCGGCCTGGCTCCCGTGCTGGCCGTCCTCATCGCGGCCCGGCTGGTGGGCGGAGTGGGTCTCCTGGCCTCCCAGACCATCTATCCGAGCCTGATCTCGGACTTCTACCCGCCCGAGGGGTTAGCCCAGATCTTCACGGTCTATCTGATCGGCTCCACCGGTCTCGGGTTGGTGGGCAGCCCGCTGGCCGGATGGCTCGGGTCCGCCGTCGGCTGGCGGCCGACCTTCGTGTTCCTGGCCGTCCCCACCTTCATCTGCGCCGCGTTGGTGCTGCGGTTCCTCCGGGAACCGGCCCGACGCTCAATGCAGGCGTCAGCGTCAAGCCCGGCGGCGCCGGCCGTCCCCGGGCTGCCGGGCCCGGCACCGTTCGAGGGCTCACTGCGGGACGGGTTCCGGGGGGTCCGCTCCATCCGCACCCTGCGCCGCACCTGGGTGGCCGCCTTTCTCTTCGGGGCCGGCATCATCCCGCTGGCCACCCTGGTCTCGGACTTCTTCCACGACGTGTACCACATCGGCTCCACCAGCCGGGGGGCCCTGGCCGCCTTCGTGGGCCTGTTCGGCTTGACCGGCATCATCCTGGGCGGGCTCCTGGCTCAGCGCCTCATGGCGAGCAACCGTCTCGACCGCTTCCCGCTCGTCTCGGGCCTGGCCGTCATTGAATTCGGCCTCTTCACCTTCGTCATGGCCGTGGCGCCCAACCTGTGGGGCTCGGTGGCCGCCGCCTGCGTCCTGGCGGTCGGGGCGGTCGGGTTCCTCCCGGGCTACGTCACCTTCGTGGCCGTCATTTCGCCGCCCAACCTGCGCAGCCAGGCCTACGCCTGGTCCCTCTTCTTCTACGCACTGGGCGCGCTCTGCATCACGCCGATCATCGGCGTCATCGCCGACGCCCACGGCCAGCGGGTGGCCATGGTCTGCCTGGCCGGTCTGGTCATGGTTGGCGGATCGGTCGGCCTGTCGGCCCGGAAGTTTGTAAAGGGCGACCTGGCGCGCTTAGAAACAGCGCCATGACGGACGCAGACGGCGGCGGGCTCGGCCACGCCAACCTGATCGCCTACAGCCGGGCCCTCGCCGGCTGGGGCCGTCGGGGCGGATGCGAGGAGGATGGACGCCTGCTTCTCTACGCCACCGGATCGTGGCTGCCGGTCGGCGGCAACGGGGCCTTCCGGCGGCGCGACGACGTGCCGGCAGCTGACCTCATCGCCGAGGCGGATGCCTTCTTCGGGGCGCGGGGGCGGGGGTACAGCATCAAGGTGCGCGACTGGGGGCCGGACGTCGACCTGCAGACGGCGTGCGAGGCCCAAGGTCTGGTGGCCTTCAGCGAGCCGGTGCCCCAGATGGTGTGCCGGCACCACCTGGGTGAGCCCACTCCCCCGCCCGGGGTCGAGCTGCGCCGGGTGGTCGACGAAGTCGGCGTGGCGGACTTCGTGGCCGTCAACACCGAGGCCTACGCCACCTACGGCATGCCGGCCGACGTCCTCCCAGACATGTTCGATCGGCCCGAGCGGGTGGTGGCCGACGAGGACACCGTCATTGTGGTGGCCTACCTGGGCCAGCGACCGGTGGCTACCGCGCTGACCTATCTCCATGAGGGAGTGGGCGGCCTGCAGTGGGTGGGCACCGCCTCGGACGTGCGACACCTGAAGCTGGGCTGGGTGGTCACGCAGTGGGCCACCAACGCGGCCTTCGAACGCGGGGCGACCGCGTGCACCCTGCAGGCCTCCCCCATGGGGGCACCGCTCTACCTCAAGCTGGGCTATGTGACCGTCTACCACTACCGCGAATACGTGCGTTGGAAGGCACCGGCCGCCGAAGGCTGAATCGCCCAGACTCCTCCCGGCAGGGAGTCGTCCCCGCGTTCAGGTTGCCTTGGAGTCGCGGCCCCAGGTTGCTGGGGACCCCTGACTTCCCCGGGTGGCCCCGGGCGGAGATCTGTCGGCTGGCACGTCGAAGAAGGCCTCGATTGTCGGCGGGGCCGTCCCGGCCGCCGCCACCACATTGCTCACGGCGATGCCGGTCTCGCTACCGTAATAGGGGGCGCTCCCGAAATTGAAGATGCCACCGTTGGCTGCCACCAGCCAGTAGCCGGCGCCATCAGGGGCGGGCGCCATACCGACGATGGGGGAGCTGAGCGCCTTTGCTCCCGTCGAGCCGTAGTAGGAGGCGTCACCGAAAGTGAAGATGCCACCGTCTGAGGCCACCAGCCAGTAGCCCCCACCATCAGGCGTGGCGGCCATGCCGACGATCGGCTTGTTGAGTTTGAGGGCCCCGGTCGAACCGAAGAACTGGGCGTCGCCGAAGGAGAAGATGCCACCGTCTGAGGCCACCAGCCAGTAGCCCTCCCCGTCGGGGGTGGGCGTCATGCCGACGACCGGCTTGTTGAGCGCGAGGGCTCCGGTTGAGCCGTAGAACTGGGCGTCGCCGAAGGAGAAGATGCCGCCGTCCGAGGCCACCAGCCAGTACCCACCGCCGTCAGGGGTCGAGGCCATGGCGATGGCCGGCTTGTTCAGCTTGATGCCACCGGTTGAGCCGTAGAACTGGGCGTCGCCGAAGGAGAAGATCCCACCGTCCCCCCCGAGCATCCAGTAGCCATAGCCATCGGGCGTGGTCGACATGGATACGACCGGGGCCGAGAGGGCCACCTTGGACATGTCGCCGTAACTCTCGGCGTCGCCGAAGGGGAAGATGGCCCCCTTGGCGTTCGCTTCGTAATAGCCCTCGGTTCCAGTGCCGCTGAGTTGGATCGGCAGGACATTGGTGCCGTAATCGACCAGGGCGGTGGCATCACGTTGGCCCACGGTGCCCGGAAAGAATTCGAATTGCACAGTGCAGCTGGCCAGTGGAGCCAGAGTGGTGCAGTCGGACGTCCCGAAGTAGTCGTCCGGGGCCGGGCCGCTCAGCCCGCCCGACGAGACGACCGCGTCGGCCCCCCCCTTATTGGTCAGCGTCACCGCCTCAAGATCGCTGGCGTCGCCCACGCGGACGTTGCCGAAGCCCACTTGGGTGGTCGAGGCCGTGAGGGAGGACTCAGGGCTGGGCAACGGGGGCATAGCGACCGAGGAGTTCCAGCGGATCGCCCCATAGAGGTCGGCCGTCGACCCGATGCACTGAAAGGCGAACTCATAAGCGAAGGACTTGAGGATGCCCAAACTGTCATAGCTCACGTCGTAGACCGTGAAGGATCCCGACGCAAGGCCGCAAGCATTCCCGTTGCCCGACACCGAGAGCTCGGGTGCGTTCTGACTCTCGTTCCCCTGGGCGGCAAGGTAGGTGCCATCGGTCAACGGGGCGTCACCGGGAGCCTCAATGGTGATGTCCCAATTGACGGAGCCCGGCGCACTGGAAAGCTCCCACCGGTTGGGTCCCTGCCGATTGGGATCGTCACCGAAGGGAAACGCGATGTTGTAGGAGTACGACTGGCCCTGGCCCAGATAATCCCCGGGTTCGCTGACCAACTGAGCGCTTTGGGGAGGTTCGGGAGCGGTGGCTGGAAGCTGGGGAATAGCCACGCTCGAGTTGTAGGAAAGGTTGCCCATGAGCGCTGAATAGAAGCCTTCGCAATGCTGGAAGAACTGAACAGCAAAAGACACCACGTTGCCCTTGGTGTCATAGGTGGCGTCGTAGACGGTGAAACTGCCGACATCCTGATTACAGCCGCGACCGTCACCGTAGACATCGAGGCCCGGGAAGCCCGCCGCCCGGAACGGGGTGCGTTGGATGTCGTTGTAGGCACCGGGCTTGAGGATCTGCCCGGTCGGAGCGGCGATGGTCACCGTGAACTGGTCGCCGGCGTTGTTGACGTTAAAGTCGATCTCGCCATTACCCTGCGAGGCCACGGTCACCGAGGTGAACGCGAAGGTCCCGCCCTGGCCCACATAGTCGCCGGGCTCGCTCACGAAGGTGGCCGCTGTGGTGGTGGCCGCCGAGGCCGTGGGGACCGCCAGAGTAACCAGACCCAGGAGAGCCACGCCAAGGGCAGCCAACCCGGTGCCCACTCGGATCATGATGGTTGATGGTCGTCTCGGCACGTCGCTACCCCTCGTCACGGCACACCCATCGGCTGCTGGTCGAACGACGGTCCGCCTTCTCCTCCACGTTAGGCCCATTCGGCTGGGCCACCAACGTGGCGTTCGAGCGTGGGACAGCTTCGTTCAACCTGCCGGCCTCCCCCCACTGGGGCGTGGCCCTAGCATGTCGATCCGCGGTGCGAACCATCTCGTCAATAGGTTTTGGCTTGCATCAATTCCTGGAGGCGTCGAGGAAACGACAAAGGATCCTCTCCCACCAACTCCGGCTACCGAAAAGGAACCACCCATGACGCCTCCTGGCAACGCCATCCGCCTGATCGGCCACCGAGCCCGCTTCGCCGAGGCGGTGGCCCAGATCGACAACGAGTTGGAGTTCAACTCGGGCGCGGTCGTCGCCGCCCGTCGAGAAGAAGTGGTGGCGGCCGCCCGCGCTGCCTACGGGCCCAGCGAGGACTTCCGTGGGGTACGCGACGCCTGGGACGCCGTCTTTCCCGATGGCGTCTACAGCTCCACCGGCTTCGCCAAGGCCAAGCGCCTGGCCTAGCGGCGCTCCCTCAGGTAGCCGCGGCCGCCAACTGGGCGTCGAGAGCCGCCACCGCCTGGGTGTCGAGAAACAGCTGGTCGAGCCGGACCCGGCCCCAGCGGAGACGCAGATACTGCATGCCCTCGTTCTCGTAGTGGACACCGTTTGGCCGCTCGATGTGGTCGGCGAACCGCACCCCCACCCGTAGGTTCCACGGCGGGCCGCACGCCAGCACGTCGATCACGTCGACGTGCGGCTGCAACGCCACGAAGCGCTCGAACCACGCCCGCACCTGCGCCGGATCGTCCACATCGGCCGCAAAGGAGTGGCGCCCGGGAAAGACGAACCGGGCATCGGCCGCGAACATCCCGAGCGCGACCGACGGGTCGCCGGCGTTCAGCCGCCGGAAACCCCGCCGAACCAAGAGGCCAACCAACCACGACAGCATACCGGTCATGCTAACATATTAGGATGACCGATACAACCGAACTGCCCCTGGGCGACCTGCCCCTGGCGGCCTACGTCGTGCTCGGCATGGTGAGCTTGGGTGCCCGCTCGGGCTATGACATCAAGCAGGACGTCGAGCGTTCCATCCGCTTTTTCTGGACCATCTCCCAGGCACAGATCTACCCCTGCCTGGAGGAACTCGAGCATCAAGGCCTGGTCACCGGGGCCGAGCAGCCGGCCGGCCGGCGCCGGCGGCGCGTCTACGAGATCACGGATTCGGGCCGCGAGGCCCTCCGGTCGTGGCTGACCGTCAGCGCGCCCGTCCCCTTCGAATTGCGCGACGTGGGACTCCTGAAGTTGTTCTTCGCCGGCGCGCTTTCACCCACGGAGGCCGGGGATCTGCTCAAGGTGGTCCGGCACCGCAGCGAAGAACGCGTCGCCACCCTGACCGCCATCCGCGCCGCGGCCTCCGGGCTCCGTGACGACGGCAACGCGTTCCCGTTGTTGACGCTCGAGCTGGGCATCGCCTTCCACGAAGCGATGGCCGAGGTCTGCGCCCGATTCGCCAGCGCCGAGGTGGCGGCGGTCTGAGGGGCGGACCGACCAGATCGCCCGGCGGTCTCGCCTCGTCAGTGTCTCACCCCGGGCTGAGCGGGGCGCCTCCGGCGGCGGCCGAACGGTAGGCGGCGTCGACCAGCCGGTGGGCCACCAGCGCTTCGTCGAGACCGGGGGTGGGCGCCTCGCCGCCGGCCACGGCGTCGATGAAGGCCCGGTCGGCCTCGACGTAGGCGCGCAGGGCCAGCCCGAGCTCGTCATGACTCAGTGGCAGGTCGTCGACCCAGGCCGGTGAGGGGCAGGGGCGGACCTCGGTGTCCTCGCTGCGCTGAATGTGCAGCGGCCCGCGGAACTCGTCGTCCAGCCACACCATGGCGTCCTGGCCGAAGAGCTCAATGCGACGGGTGGAGCCCCGGCTCAAAATGTTGTGCCAGACGCTGGTCAAGTGCGATTCGAGTCCGGAGGCGAACGTCATGGAGACCATGGCCATGTCCTCGATGCCCCGGTGGCCGGCGAAGTTCGCCGTGCGCCCGGTCACCATCTCCACCTCGCCGAAGCAGAAGCGCAGGATGTCCAGATCGTGGATGGAGTGCTCAATGAGGCAGCCGCCGCCGGCCTGCGCCACGTCGGCCCGCCAGCTCGAGGCGTAGGTGCCCTGGATCGGGAAGTACTGATCGTCACGGAACATGACCGCCATCGGGCGGCCCAACGCCCCTGAGGCCACCAGGTCACGCAAGGCCCGGAACACGGGGGCCGAGCGCAGGACCAGGCCGGACTGGGACGGCACGCCCACCGTCTCGACGGCCGCCACCAGGTCCCGGGCCCCGGCCAGGTCGGTGGCCAGCGGCTTCTCGCAGAAGATGGCCCGACCGGCGGCCAGCGCCTCGTCGACCGCCTGGCGGTGGGCCGACGTCGGCGTGCAGATCCAGACGGCGTCGCAACGCCTCATGAGGGCAGGGAGGTCGCCCACCACCTCGGCGCCGAAGGCCTCGGCGAAGCGCTGGGCCCGCGTCTCGCTCCGATCGTGCACCGCGCCGATCTCGGCTTCGACCACCCCGGACTCGATCATGGCCCGGAGGCCCAAGGCGTGGGCCCAGGCGATCAGCCCGGAACCGGCGAACCCGATCCGCATCATGCCCGGGAGACTACGTGGTCCTCTTCCGCGCTGGCGGGCCCGCTGGCCCGGTCAGTGGACGTGCTCGCGCCAGCCCAGCGCATCGACGAAGCGCGCCGTCACCACCACCAGCGTGGCGATCTCGTGGCGTTCGCGCCGTCGTATGGGGGCCGGTCGGCCACCGCAGACGGTGAACTCGGTGTCGGGCACGGACTCGACGAACACCCCGGTGCCGGTGGTGTCGTTGGCCGGGTCGGCGCCGCTGCGCGAGCCTTCGGCGAAGGCGGCCACCCACTGCACCGGGGGCACCTCGCCGTGCACCTCAATGAAGGACTCGATCCGCTGATCGGCCAGGGCCAGCCAGGTGAGGTCGAACAGCCCGCGGAGCTGGCCCAGCAAGGCGTTCATGGCCGCCGTCGGCGTGGCCGCCTGCAGGATCGAGGCGGCCGCGCTCAAGACGGTGTCCTCCCGGTCGGGTGCCGCCGAGGTCAGCTGGCGGACCTCCTCCACCCCGGCGCCGGGGACGTTGCGCACGCCCTTGCACACCGCGTCCACCGCGCCCGGCTCGTCCGGCAGCTCGACCACCAGTTCGTCAATGGCCACCCCGGCTTCGCGCTCGAGCACCTCGAGGCCGATGACGTTGCCCATGGCCGCCCCGATCTCGGCCGCCACTGCGCCGAGCACGCCGGGGGCATCGGGGAGCCAGATGCGCATGCGGGTGAGCACGGCTAGTGCGTCCTCGTGATGCGGACGCCGACGTGCATGGTGTGCTCGGCCGGCCCGGCGTAAATGCCCTTGACCGGTGGCACGTCGGAGTAGTCGCGCCCGCGGCCGATGGCCACGTGCCGCTCACCCACCGGGCAGTCGTTGGTGGGGTCATAGCCCCACCAGGTCCCGGTCCACACTTCGACCCAGGCGTGGCTCTCGCCGGTGATCTCCTCGCCGACGATGGCATCGGTCTCGGGGTGGAAGTAGCCCGACACGTAGCGCGACGGCAACCCCACCGACTTGGTCATGGCCAGGGCCAGATGGGCGAAGTCCTGGCACACCCCGGCGCCGTCGGTGAAGGCCTCATTGGCCGAGGTGTGCACGGTGGTGACGCCCCGCATGTAGGTCAGCGCGGCGTGGGTGCGCGCCATGATCTTCTGGGCCGTCTCCAACGGGCGCCCCGTGCGCAGGCTGGCGGCCAGGTCGGCCAGCTCGGCACCGGGCGCGGTGTAGAGCTTGTGCGAGAGATGGTCGGCCATGGTGAGGGAGGCGTCCTGCACGTCTTCCCACGACGCGTTCTCGGCCGCCTCGGGCCCCTGGGTGTCGATCAACGATGTGCTGACGATGGAGAGCATCTCGTGGCCGCGGTCAACGTTAAACGCCACCACCTGAGTGCCCCAGTAGTCCACGTAGGAGTACTGGGGGGCGGGCGGAACGGTCGAGATCTTGGTCTCCAGGGCGGTCTGGCGCCGCTCGGTGCGCGGGGTCAGGCGCAGCTCGTTGTAGGACGCCCGGGCCGGGGCGTCGTAGTCGAACCGGGTCTCGTGGGCGACCCGGAGCCGCCAGCCGTCGGCCCGGCTCATGACCCGCCCCCGCCCCGGCGCCACTGGGTGGGGAGGTCCTGGGCGAAGTAGCGGTGGGTCACGGCGTCGCTCACCGAGGAGATCGAGGACTGCAGCCGCTCCAGCCGGGTCTCCAGGCCCCGCGAGAGGGTGGCCGGCGCCGAGTACTCCAGCTCGGCCCGGGCCAGGCCGACCAGGCCGCGGGCGTCCTCCCACGTCCCGTCCCGGCCGGCGTTGATCTGGTCCAGGCACTCCTCGGCCAGGGTCAGGGAAGCGAAGGCCGACCGCGGGAACAGGCGGTCCCGCAATAGGAAGTCGAGCACCCGGCTCGGCTCGACCACGCCCTGGGAGAGGCGCAGGTAAGGCTCGTACCCGCCGCAGGAGCGCAACAGCATGACCAGGCCGCTGTCGAACACCTCGTCGAAGGCCACCGTGGCCAGCTGGCGGGCCACCACGTCGGTCCGCTCCAGGCAACGGCCGAGGGTGAAGAAAAGCCAGGTCTGGTCCCGGCTCATCATGGTGTCGGCCAGCCCGGTGATCCCGGCCACCTGGGTCTTGACGAAGGAGAGGTAGGGACCGGGGCCGACCCGGCGGGTGGCCTCCCACTGCTGGGGCAGGGCGGACCAGGTGGCGTTGATGTGCTCCCAGAACTCGACCGGGACGACGTGGCGCACGCCCCGGGTGTTCTCGCGGGCGGCGGCCAGGGCGCCGGCAATGGAGGAGAGGCTCTTGGGGTCGGTGGCCAGCCGTTCGGTGGCCTGCCACAGCGTCTCCTCGTCGTCGTCGGGCAGCCCCATGACGGCCAGTAGCCGCCGGGCGGCGTGGCCACCTTCGACATCGCTCTGCTCCAGTGCCTGGAACACGGAGACGTCGAGGATGCGCGCCGTGCCCTCGGCCCGCTCCACGTAGCGGCCGACCCAGAAGATCGACTCGGCCACCCGACTCAACAGGGCCCGGGTCATTGCTGCTGCTGCTGTTGCTGCTGTTGTTGTTGGACGCCGTTCTCGCTCTCACCGCGCGGGCCGCTGTCCATCGGCGGTCCGGCGCTGACCGGCGACTGCTTGCGGGGTGGCAGGACGGGCGCCGGCGCGCCGCCACCCACCACCCAGGTGTCCTTGGACCCGCCGCCCTGGCTGGAGTTCACCACCAGGCCACCCTCCTGGAGGGCGACCCGGGTCAGGCCGCCCGGCAGCACCCACACGTTCTCCCCGTCATTAACGGCGAAAGGCCGCAGGTCGACGTGGCGCCGGACCATGGTGTGGTCGACCCAGGTGGGCGACGTGGAGAGGGCCACCACCCGCTGGGCGATCCAGTGGCGGGGGTCCGACTCCACGGCCAGGGCCAGCTCGTCCAGTTCGGCCCCGGTGGCCGCCGGCCCGATCACCAATCCCTTGCCGCCTGACCCGTCGACCTTCTTGAACACCAGCTCACCGCGGCGGGCCAGCGCGTCCGCCCGCACCTTGTTGTCCTGGAGGTGCATGGTCTCGACGTTGCGCAGGATCGGCTCTTCCCCGAGGTAGTAGCGGATCATCTCGGGCACGTAGGCGTAGACCAGCTTGTCGTCGGCCACCCCGTTGCCCACCCCGTTGGTGATGGTGACCCGCCCGGCCCGCGCCGCGTTGAGGACGCCCGGGCAGCCCACCAGGGACTCGGGTCTGAACTGCAGCGGGTCCAGGTAGTCGTCGTCGATGCGACGGTAGATGACGTGGACGGGCACTTCGCCCTCGGTGGTGCGCAGGTAGACCTCGGTCCCGTGACAGACCAGGTCCCGCCCCTCGACCAGGTGCACGCCCATGAGGCGGGCCAGCAAGGCGTGCTCGTAGAAGGCGGAGTTGTGCACGCCGGGGGTCAGGACCACCACGGTGGGGTCCTGCACGCCGGCCGGGGCGGCCCGGCGCAAGGCGTGAATGAGGTGGGCCGGGTAGTCGGTCACCATCTGGATGGGCTGGCCCCAGAACAGCTCGGGCAGGACGCGGGCCATGGCGGCCCGATTGGCCAGCACGTAGCTGACCCCCGAAGGACTCCGGACGTTGTCCTCCAGCACCCGGAACTCGCCCTCCTCGTCGCGGATGACGTCGATGCCGGCCACATGGATGCGCACGCCGTTGGGCGGGGTCAGCCCGAAGGCGGCCCGCACGAACCCCGGTGAGCTGGTGACGACCTCGTGGGGGATCAGCCCGTCGCTGACGATGCGGCCGGCCCCGTAAATGTCGGCCAGGAACTCCTCCAGCGCCCGCACCCGCTGGGCCACGCCGGTGGACACCTGGTTCCACTCCTGGGCCGTGAAGATGCGGGGCACCACATCGAGCGGGAAGGGCCGCTCCTCCCCGTCGAGGTCGAAGGTCACCCCCTGGTCCATGAAGGCCCGGGCCAGCCGGGTGGCGCGGCCCGACACGTCCTCGGGCCCCATCTGGGAGAGCGACGAGGCCACCCCGCCGTAGGGCGTGCGGGTGGCGCCGTCGAGCCCGACCATCTCGTCAAACGCGGCCTTGGTCAGGCCACGGGCGTCGGACCCGTAGCCGTCAAAGAGATCGCCCACGTCGATCAGCTTGGCCGCCCTGTGTTTCGCTGGGGTTTCACGGGCGCGAACGGTCGATGACGGCAGGCGGGCCGCGGCGCGCCCCGGCTGATCTGCTGGTACGCCGTCATCCCCCTCACGGGTGACACCGTACCGTCACGCTCAGCCGATGAGGCCCAGCCCCCGCACGTCGCTGCGCTCGCCCTCCAGCTCCTCGGTGGTCAGCGCGATGCGGGCCTGGGCGAACTCGTCGTGGGTGAAGCCCTCGGCCACCGACCAGCCCCCGGCGCCGTCGGCGATGACCGGGAAGCCGAACTGCAGTCCTTCGGGGGCGCCGTACTGACCCGAGCTGGCCACGGCCACCGAGACACAGTCGCCGGGAGCGGTCTTGGTGCGCAGGCTGACCACGGTGTCGATGGCGGCCGAGGCGGCGGAGGCGGCGGATGAGAGGCCCCGGGCCTCAATGATGGCGGCGCCCCGCTTCTGGACGGTCGAGATGAAGTCACCGCGCAGCCACTCGCTGTCGGTGATGGCCTCGGTGGCCGGCTTCCCGTCGATCTTGGCATTGGCGAAGTCGGGGAACTGGGTGGCCGAGTGGTTGCCCCAGATGGCCAGGTTGGTGACCGAGGCCACGGGTGCCGCCGCCTTGTGGGCCAGTTGGGCCTTGGCCCGGTTCTCATCGAGCCGGGTCATGGCGAACCAGCGCTCCGCCGGCACCTCGGGCGCATTCGAGCGGGCGATCAAACAGTTGGTGTTGCAAGGGTTGCCGACCACGAGCACGCGGATGTCCGAGGCGGCGTTCTCGGCGATCGCCTGTCCCTGCGGCTTGAAGATGCCGCCGTTGACGCTGAGCAGATCGCCCCGCTCCATGCCGGCTTTGCGGGGCACGGAGCCGACCAGAAGGGCCCACGATGTGCCGTCGAAGGCGGTCTTGAGGTCGGAAGTGGCCACGATGTCGGTGACCAGCGGGAAGGCGCAGTCGTCGATTTCCATGACCACGCCGTCGAGGACTTTCAGCGCCGGCTCGATCTCGAGCAGCCGCAGCACGATGGGCTGGTCGGCACCGAGCAATTGGCCCGAGGCGATGCGGAAGAGGAGCGAGTAGCCGATCTGGCCGGCGGCGCCGGTGACGGTGACGTGAATGGGGGGCTTGGAGGCCATGGGAGGTTCCTTTCTGAGTCTGGGTCGGATGCTACGGGGCGGGGCGCCGGCGTCCCAATTGCCGTGGTCGGAGGGGTGGCCGCCCTAGCCCGCCGGCGCCAGCAGGGGCGACCAGGGCGGGCGTAACCCGGCACCTCGGGCCCGAGGATGTCGGCCACCCAGTACAGGACGCGGGCCTGGTCGACCTCGGTGACCCACTATGTCAGTCCGGGGGCTGAACTTTCAGCGCTCGTAGACCTCCCGTCGGTGAGCCATCCGGAGTACGAGCACAAGCAACTCGCCGTCGCGGATTTCGTAGATCACGCGATAGTCACCGGTCCGTACCCGCCACTCTCCCGCGCCGCCGACAAGCCGAGTAGCGGCTGGTGGTCGGGGATTCTCGGCCAGTAGTTCGATCACAGCTTGGATTCGGCGCCTGACGTCGGGGTCGAACTTACGGAGCTGGCGTGCGGCCGCTGGTGATAGGGAGACCGAGTAGCTCACGCCAGGCCGAGGTCCGCCTTGACCTCGTCCCATGGAATGGGCTCGTCCCCGGTGGCCTTCATCTCGGCCCGGGCCGCTTCCGCCGCCCTGATGTCGGCCATATCCTCGGCCAGCTCGAGAATGCGCTCAAGATCGTCGGCGTCGATCACTGCGGCAACTCGACGGCCGCGTCGGGTCAGGTAAACCGGCTCGTGCTCGGTACGTGCCTGATCAATGATCGCGGCCAGTCGCTTACGCGCCTCGGTGATGTTGAGTGGTTCGGTCGCTCTCATGTACATAGTGTACAGAACCACTTATAGATGTACAGATCAGTTCGGGTCCCGCCGTCGGCCTCAGCCGGACGCGCCGCCGGCCGGCCCCAGGCCCAGCGCGGCGTAGATCTCGCGGGTCGCGCTCGAGGTGTTGAAGGTGTAGAAGTGCAGCCCCGGTACGCCCACCTTGAGCAGGTCGGCGCACAGCTCGGTAGCCAGGACCACGCCTTCCTTGCGCACCGCCTCGGGCCCCCCGCTCGCATCGGCCGCCCGGAGGCGGTCCTGCATCCACTCGGGCGCGGCCGCGCCCATCGCCCCCAGCCGTCCCATGGTGCTGAGCGAGGTGACGGGCAGGATGCCCGGGAGCACCGGCGTGTCCACCTGGCGGGCGTGCAGGTCGGCCATGAGACTCTCGTACTCGGCCGCCTCAAAGAAGAACTGGGTCACCCCGAAGTCGGCCAGGGCCAACTTGGCGGCCAGGAAGTCCCGGTCGCTCTCACTGTCGGGCGAACGCGGGTGACCGGCCGGGTGGGCGGCCACCCCGATGGAGAAACCGCCAATGGCGTGGGCCAGCTCGACCAGTTCGGTGGCGTAGGCCAGCTCGCCCGGGCCGGCGCCGGGGTCGGCCGGCGGGTCGCCGCCGAGCGCCATCAGGTTCTCCACCCCGGCCTTGCGCAGCGACACCAGGATGTCGGCCAGCTCCAAGCGGGTGTGGGCCACGCAGATGAGGTGGGCCATCGGGTTGAGCGACGTGGTGTGCAGCATGCCGCTGACCAGGTCGAAGGTGCGCTGGCGCGACTCGGCGCCGCCCCGGTAGGTCACCGAGACGAAGGAGGGCCCGAGCGGCTGCAGCTCGCTGATGGTGCGGGCCAGCGTGGCCAGCTCCTTGTCGTTCTTAGGCGGGAAGAACTCGAACGAGTAGGTCGGCCCGGCCGCCAGCAGGTCGGCGATCCGGGTCACCCCGGGCTCCCCTGCTCCACCCGGCCGAAGTCGTCCTCCAGCCGGACGATGTCGTCCTCGCCGAAGTAGGTACCGTGCTGCACCTCAATGAGGACGACGTCGGTGTCGCCTGCATTGGCCACGCGGTGCGCCGCCTCGAGCGGGATGTCGATGGCCTGTCCCGGCGTGAGCTCGGTGACCACCCCGTCGATGGTGACCTGTGCCGTCCCGGCCACGATGAACCAGTGCTCGGCCCGCTTGGCGTGGCGCTGGTAGCTCAACCGCTTTCCAGGGTGCACCACCAGGCGCTTGACCTTGTGGTCGGGCTCCGCGTCATCGAGCACGGTGTAATTGCCCCATGGGCGTTCTGAGTACTCTCGCTCGCTCACATACCCTCCCTGGTGGGTGCGTCGAATGCCGTGCGGAAGCGGAGCCGCGGCGTGCGCCTCATGCGGCCCGCTCGGCCGCCCGCACGGCGTTTTGCAGAAGCATGGCACGGGTCATCGGACCGACGCCGCCCAGCCGGGGGGTGATCCACCCGGCCACCTCGGCCACGTCCTCGCGCACGTCGGGGATCAGCCGCTTGCCTTCCCAGCTGGTGCCGGCGCTGACCACGGCCGCGCCCGGCTTGATCATGTCCGGCGTGACCAGGCCGGGCCGGCCGGCGGCGGCCACCACCACGTCGGCGGTGCGGACGATGCCCGCCAGGTCGTCCACCCCGGTGTGCACCACGGTGACGGCGGCGTTGCAGCCGGGCCGCTTGAGGGCCAGCAGGAGGGCGAGCGGCCGGCCGATGGTCAGGCCCCGGCCGATGATGACCACGTGCCGACCTTCCACCGGGACGTCATAGGCGCGCAGCAGCTCCACGATCCCGGCCGGGGTACAGGGCAACGGGCCCGGCGCGCCCATGACCAGGCGACCCAGATTGGTCGGGTGCAGCCCGTCGACGTCCTTGTCGGGGTTCACCGCCAGCAGGGTGCGCTCCTCGTCCAACCCGGCGGGCAGGGGCAGTTGCACCAGGTAGGCGCTGATCAGGGGGTCGGCGTTGAAACGGGCCACCACACCGTCGAGCTCGGACTGGGTGGCCGTCTCGGGCAGGTGGTCCCCGGCCGAGTACATGCCCACCTTGGCGCAGTCCTCGTGCTTCATCTCCACGTAGCGCTCGCTGGGCGCGTCGTTGCCGACCAGCACCGTGCCCAACCCGACGGTGATCCCCAGACCCCGCAGGCGCTCGACCCGATCGGCCACCTCGGCCCGGACCCGGGCCGCCACTGCTTCGCCGTCCAGCACGATGGCGCCCATCAGTGGCGGAAGTGCCGCTCGCCGGTGACCACCATGGCCAGGCCGGCCTCGTCGGCGGCGGCGATGACCACGTCGTCCTTCACCGACCCCCCCGGCTGCACCACGGCGGTGACCCCGGCCTCGGCCAGGACCAGCAGGCCGTCGGGGAACGGGAAGAAGGCATCACTGGCCCCGGCGCCGCCCTTGGCCCGCTGGCCCGCCTTGCTCACCGCGATCTCCGCCGCCACCACCCGGGACTGCTGGCCGGCGCCCACGCCCACCGCCTGCCCGTTGTTGACTATGGCGATGGCGTTGGAGGTCGTCCGCCCGCAGACCCGCCAGGCCAGGACCAGGTCGTGCCACTCCTCGTCGGTGGGCGGGCGGGCGGTGACCACCTGCCACTGCGTGCGGGGCGACACGAAGTCGTCCACGTCCTGGACCAGGACGCTCGACCCCAGGCTGCGCAGCTGGCGGGCCGCCCGCTCGGGTGCCGGGCCCGACAGCAGGCGGGTGGCCTTGCGCCGGGTCTTGAGTTGCTCCAGGGCGGCCGGCTCGTAGGCGGTGGCGATGATGACGTCGGCCTGGGGGCCGGCGGCGATGGCCGCCGCCACCTCCTCGCTCACCGGACCGCCGATGGCCACCACGCCGCCGAAGGCGGACTGGACGTCGCACTCGAGGGCGCGCTCGTAGGCGGCGACCAGGGTGTCGGCCACGGCCGCCCCGCACGGGTTGGCGTGCTTGATGATGGCCACCGCCGGCTGCCCGGCGTCCGCCGCCAGCTCGTGCACCAGCCGCCAGGCCGCATCGCCGTCGAAGAGGTTGAGGTAGGAGAGCTCCTTGCCGCCGTACTGGACCATTTCGTCCCACCAGCTGGTGGTGCCGGCCGTGCGGTAGCGCGAGCCGCGCTGGTGCGGGTTCTCCCCGTAGCGCAGCACCTCGGTGCGCTCCAGGGTGAGGTGCAGCGTCTGGGGCAGGACGGCGCCGAGCGCCTCCTCCGCCGCGTCGCCGCCGGCCACCGGGGCGGGGCCGCCGGCATCGAGCCAGGCCACGATGGCGGCGTCGTAGGCCGCCGTGTGGGCGAAGGCGGCCCGGGCCAGGCGGCGGCGGGTGGCCGCCGAGAGGGTCCCGGCCTCACGCAACTCGGCCAGCACCACCGGGTAGTCGGCCGGCGAGGTGACGATGCCCACGTGGTCGTGGTTCTTGGCCGCCGAGCGCACCATCGACGGCCCGCCGATATCGATCAGCTCAATGGAGGGGTCCGAGGAGAAGGGGTAGAGGTTGCTGACCACCAGGTCGATGGCGTCGATCCCGTGGGTCTCGAGGTCGGCCAGGTGGCTGGGCTCGTCCCGGTTGGCCAGGATCCCGCCGTGGATCTTGGGGTGCAGGGTCTTGACCCGCCCGCCCAGCATCTCGGGCGAGCCGGTGACCTCGGCCACCTGCTGGTGAGCCAGACCGGCCCCGGCCAGCTCGGCGGAGGTGTTGCCGCTGGCCACCAGGTCCCAGCCCAGATCGGCCAGGCCCTGGGCCAGGTCGACCAGGCCCTCCTTGTCATAGACCGACAGCAGCGCTCTCACGTCGTGATCTCCTCGCTCATCGCCCGCGCCCGCGGCAGGGGTGGTTCAATCGACCGGCCGGCCTCCAGCTCGCCCAGCGCCCAGGCCACGGTGGCCGGGTACAGCGCCCGCTCGGCCACCTTGATCCGCTCGTGCAGGCTCTCCTCGGTGTCGTCCGCCAGCACCGGCACCACCCGTTGGGCCAGGATCGGCCCGGCGTCCATCTCCAGGGTGGCCAGGTGCACGGTGCAGCCGGTCTCGGCCACGCCGGCCTCCAGGGCGTCGCGCACCCCGTGCCAGCCCGGGAAAGCCGGGAGCAGGGCCGGGTGGGTGTTCAAGATGCGGAAGGGGAAGGCGTCGTGCACGGTCTGGGTCATCACGGTGCCGAAGCCTGCCATGGCGACCAGGTCCACCTGGTCGGCCACCAGGGTGGCGGCCACGGTGGCCGTGTAGCCCTGCCGGTCGAAGTGGGGGCCGAAGCCGCCGTAGACCCGGCGGTCGACCAGTTCATCAGCCGCCCCGTGGTCACGGGCCAGGGCCAGGGCCTCGCAGGGCCGGTCCGAGAGCACCGTGGTGACCGGGAGACCGGCCTCGAACATGGCACGCAGGATCGTCCCACTTCCCGAGACCAGAACAGCGAGGCGCACGCAGTCAGGCTACCAACGGCCCTGAGGCGCCCCGGCCGGCGATCGCGGCGCCGGTGCCGCCCCATAAGGTGGTTTTTTTGAGCCTGGAGGCAGCCCCATGACCGTTCCCGAGCAATCTGCTGGCACCCTGGCCACGCTGGCCGGTTCCTGGACGCTCGACCCCGACCACTCGTCGATCACCTTCACCACCAAGGCGGCGTGGCTCTTCCCGGTGAAAGGTACGGCCAAGGCCATCAGCGGCGGCGGGCAAGTCGACGCCAACGGGACGGTGAGCGGCTCGCTCGTCTTTGACGCTGCCTCCATCGACACCAAGAACCAGAAGCGCGACACCCACCTGCGCACGGCCGACTTCTTCGAAGTCGACACGTACCCCACCTTCACCTTCACGGTGACCGGCGCCCGCCCGCTGAACCCGGGCCAGGTGGAGCTCTCGGGCACGCTGACCATCCGCGACCAGACGCGGCCGGTGACCCTCACCGCCGCCGTGCAGTCGAGCGACACCGCTGCCACCCTCTCGACCGAATTCGACATCGACCGCAGTGACTGGGGCCTGACCTGGGCCAAGATGGGCGCCGGGCTGGTCAACCACGTGGTGATCCAGGCTCAGTTCACCAAGGGTTGACCAGGACTTGAGAGTCTAGGAATTTCCCTAGAAACGCCTAGATTCTCCTAGATACTCCGAGGGGTCAGCCCAACCCCTTGACGATCGACACCATCTTCTCGCCGCACTCGGTCGGGTTCTGGGTCACGAACACCCCGGCGGCCGACAGCGCCTCCATTTTGGCCTGGGCCGTGCCCTGGGAGCCCGAGATGATGGCGCCGGCGTGGCCCATCTTGCGTCCGGGCGGGGCGGTGACGCCGGCCACGTAGGCGGCCACCGGCTTGGTCACGTGGTCGGCGATGTACTCGGCCGCCCGCTCCTCCTCGGAGCCGCCGATCTCACCGATCATCATCACCGCCTTGGTCTCGGGGTCGGCCTCGAACGCGGCGAGGCAGTCGATGAAGTTGGTGCCGGGCACCGGGTCGCCGCCGATGCCGACGCAGGTGGTCTGGCCGATGCCCTGCTGGGACAGCTCGTGCAGCGCCTGGTAGGTCAGCGTGCCCGAACGGCTCACGATGCCCACCGGGCCGCCGGCCAGGGCGATGTCGCCCGAGGTGATCCCGATGTTGCACTTCCCGGGCGAAATGATGCCGGGGCAGTTGGGCCCGAGCAGCCGGGTGCCGGGGAACTCCTGCACCAGCCGGTTGTAGGCCAGCGCCTCGTCCTGGGCCGGGATGCCCTCGGTGATGCACACGATGAAGGTGATGCCGGCCTCGGCCGCCTCAATAATGGCGTCGGCCGCACCGCGGGGCGGCACCGAAATGAAGGACGCCGTGGCGCCGGTCTCCTTGACCGCCTCGGCCATGGACGAGTACACGTCAATGCCCTCGATGACCTCGCCGCCGCGCTTGGGGTTGGTGCCACCGACGATTTTGGTGCCGTAGGCCTTGTTGCGCAGGCCGTGGTAGAGGCCCTGGCTGGTCGGGCTGATGCCCTGGATGACGACCTTGGTCGTCTCGTCTACGAAGATGCTCACGTTCTCTTTCCTCTATTCCTGGTCGCTCAGGCCTGGGCCAGGGCGACAGCGTGGCGGGCGGCGTCGAGCATGGTGGGCTCGGCGATCAACCGGTCGGACAGGTGGCTGGCCAGCAGGGCCCGGCCTTCGGTGGCGTTGGTGCCGTCCAGGCGCATGACGACCGGTGAGCTCAGCTTCACCCGGGACATGGCCTCAATGATGCCGTTGGCCACGTCGTCCACCCGGGTGATGCCACCGAAGATGTTGACGAAGATGGACTTGACGGCCGGGTCGGCGTTGATGACCTCCAGGGCGGCGGCCATCACGTCGGCGTTGGCCCCGCCCCCGATGTCGAGGAAGTTGGCCGCCTGGCCGCCGGCCTGGGTGACCACATCGAGCGTGCTCATGGCCAGCCCGGCCCCGTTGGCGATGATGCCCACCGAGCCCTCGAGGCCGATGTAGTTGAGGCCCCGCTCCTTGGCCATCTTCTCCCGGGGGTCGATGTCGGCGTCGTCGGCGTACTCGTCCCATTCGGGGTGGCGGTACGCCGCGTTCTCATCGAGCGTCACCTTGGCGTCGAGGGCGTGCACCTTGCCCTCGGGGGTCAGGATGAGCGGGTTGATCTCGGCCAGGTCGCAGTCGCCTTCGACGTAGCAGTGGTAGAGGCGGACCAGCAGGGTGGCGGCCTGCTCCCGGGCCTCGGGGTCCAAGTTGGCCCGGTCGACCCACTCGCGTGCCGTGGCCTCGTCCAGCCCGTCAATGGGGTTGATGTGCAGCATGGCGATGGCGTCGGGGTTGGTCACCGCCACCTCCTCAATCTCCACCCCGCCCTCGGCCGAGAGCATGCCCAGGTGCTGCTTGTTGGGCCGGTCCAGGGTGAAGCTGGCGTAGTACTCCTTGGCGAGGTCCGAGGCGTGCTCGACCCAGAGTCGCCGGACCACGTGGCCCTTGATGTCGAGGCCGAGGATGTTGCCGGCGTGCAGTCGCACCTCATCGGCGTCGGCGGCCAGCTTCACGCCACCGGCCTTGCCGCGCCCGCCCACCTTGACCTGCGCCTTGACCACGACCGGGTAGCCGGCGGCGTCGGCCTGGACGACCGCTTCGTCGACCGTGTCGGCCACGCCTCCGGCCGAGGTCGGGATGCCGAAACGGGCGAAGTACTGCTTGCCCTGGTACTCGTAAAGATCCACTGCGGTGCCTTCTCCTTGGGTTGCGTTGCTTGGAAAACTGGAACATCGAAAGGGGAGGTGCGGCTCGTGCCGCCGGGTGCGCTCAGCCTTCGAGCGCCTCCTCGCGCGCGTCGAGGGCTTGGCCCAGCCAGTTGCCGATGGAGTCGAGCGGGGCGCCCGGGGTGAAGACGGCCGCCACCCCCTGCTCCTTGAGGGTGGGGATGTCGGCTTCGGGGATGATCCCGCCCACGATGACCAGGACGTCGTCCCGTCCCTCGGCGGCCAGCAGGCTGACCACCCGCGGCACCAGGGTCAGGTGCGCCCCCGAGAGGAGCGAGAGGCCGACGGCATCGGCGTCCTCTTGCACCACGGCCTGGACCACCTGCTCGGGGGTCTGGTGCAGCCCGGTGTAGACGACCTCGAAGCCGCTGTCGCGCAGGGCGCGGGCGATGACCTTGGCCCCCCGGTCGTGGCCGTCGAGCCCGGGTTTGGCGACGACCACCCTGTAGGGACGCTTCATGCAGCCTCGATGATACGGACGCCCCCGGTGAACCGCCAGACCGGGGCTCAGGCCCGGTGGAGCGGGGTGGCCGAGAGGAGCAGGCTCTTCTTGCCCACCGAGTCGAAATCGACCGTGGCCTGGGCCCGCGAGCCCTCGCCTTTCGCACTCAGCACGACGCCCGGCCCCCAGTGGTCGTGCACCACCTCGTCGCCGGCCACCAACCCCAGGTGCTCGGCCCCGCTGCTGGTCCGGGGCCCGGCCGGGCGCGGCGTCAGCGGGCTGCTGGCCAGGTAGGAGGCACCGGGCCGGTCGTCGGTGGAGAGGTTGCGGCGCTCCCGGGTGGTCACCAGCCCGGCCTCCTTGACCAGGTCGGAGGGGACCTCGGTGAGGAACCGGCTCGGGATGTTGTGCTGGGTCCGCCCGAAGATGGTGCGCACCCAGGCGTGCGAGATGGCGAGGTGGCGGCGGGCCCGGGTGATGCCGACGTAGAAGAGGCGGCGCTCCTCCTCCAGGTCGAGAGGGTCGGCCAGGGCGCGCATATGGGGGAAGATGCCGTCCTCGAGGCCGACGATGAAGACGGCGGGGTACTCCAGCCCCTTGGCCGTGTGCAGCGTCATGAGGGAGACCCGGGTCCCGTCGCCGTCGATCTCGTCGGAGTCGGCCACCAGGGCCACCGTCTCGAGGAAGCCAACCACGTCGTCGAACTCGGCCGCCACCGAGGCCAGCTCGGCGATGTTCTCAATGCGCCCGTCGGACTCGTGGGTGTGCTCGGCCACCAGCTCGGCCATGTAGCCCGATCGTTCGGCCACCAGTTGGATGAAATCCGCCGGGTTGACGGTGGTCACCAGCGGGCGGAGCTCCGACAGGGTCTGCGACAGCCGCTGCGCGCCCGCCAGCGCCTTGGCCGCCAGCCCGACCTCGTCGGCCCGGTCAATGGCCTCGCTGAAGGACACCCCTTCGACCCGGGCCCAGGCGGCCAGCCGGGCCACCGACGTGTCGCCGATGCCGCGCTTGGGCACGTTGACGATGCGGCGGGCCGACACCTCGTCGTCGGGGTTGGCCAGGACCCGGACGTAGGCCAGGATGTCCTTGACCTCCTTGCGGTCGTAGAACTTGGCCCCGCCCACCACCTTGTAGGGGATGCCGGTGAAGATGAAGGAGTCCTCCATGGCCCGGCTCTGCGCGTTGGTCCGGTAGAAGACGGCCACGTCGCCCCAGGCCAGGCCCTCGGCCGCCCGCAGGCGCAGGATCTCACTCGAGACCCAGGAGGCCTCGTCGCGCTCGTCCTCGGCCCGGTAGCGCAGGATCGGATCGCCGGCCTCGCCCACGGTGAACAGCGCCTTCTTGGGCCGGCCCAGGTTGTTGGCGATGACGGCGTTCGCCGCATCGAGAATGGTCTGGGTCGAGCGGAAGTTCTGCTCCAGCATGATCACGGTGGCGTCGGGGAAAGCCCGCTCGAACTCGAGGATGTTGCGGATGTCCGCCCCCCGCCACTTGTAGACGGACTGGTCCGAGTCCCCCACCACGCAGACGTTGCCGTGGGCCTGGCCCAGCAGCTGCACGATCTCGTTCTGGGCCCGGTTGGTGTCCTGGAACTCGTCCACCAGCACGTGCCGGAAGCGCTCCTGGTAGGCCTCGCGCACGTCGTCGCGGTAGCGCAGCAGGTTCGCCGTCACCATCAAGAGGTCATCGAAGTCGAGCGCGTTGGCCGCCAGCAGCCGGTGCTGGTACGCCGCGTAGACATCGCCGATGCGGCGCTGGAACGGGTCGGGCTCACTGTGGGCCCGGTCGATGAACTGCTCGACGTCGATCAGCTCCGCCTTGGCCGAGCTGATGACGGCGGCCACGGCCCGGGGGGGCAGGCGTTTCGTATCGAGCCCCATCTCGGCCACGATCATCTCAATGAGCCGGCGCGAGTCGGTGTCGTCGTAGACGGTGAACTGGGCCCGGTAACCCAGCTTGTCGGCGTGGCTGCGCAGAATCCGCAAGCACGAGGAGTGGAAGGTCGAGACCCACATCTTCTCGCCCCGCTCGCCCAGCAGGTCGACCACCCGGCTGCGCATCTCCCCCGCCGCCTTGTTGGTGAAGGTGATGGCCAGCACGCCCCAGGGCGGGGCGTCCCCGGTGGCGACCAGATGGGCCAAGCGCCGGGTCAGCACCCGGGTCTTGCCCGAGCCGGCCCCGGCGATGACCAGGAGCGGGCCGCCCCGGTGCTCCACCGCGGCCCGTTGGGGCAGGGTCAGGTCGTCCAGCAGGGACAGCGGGGACGGGCCGGAGGGAAGGCGTCGATCGGATGGGCCACGCCGATCGGATGGCCCACGCCGATCGGATGGCCCACGCCGATCGGATGGCTCAGTCGGTTCAGCCGGGCCCTCGTCGGCGAACAGCTGCGGGGGCCCGCCGCGTTCGGGCATGGCGGTCACTCCCACTCAATGGTGCCGGGCGGCTTCGACGTGACGTCGAGGGCCACCCGGTTGACCCCCTCGACCTCGTTGATGATGCGCGAGGCGATGCGCTCCACCAGGTCGTAGGGCAGCCTGGCCCAGTCTGCGGTCATGGCGTCGTCACTGGTGACGGCCCGGATGACGATGGGGTAGGCGTAGGTGCGGCCGTCGCCCATGACCCCCACCGTGCGCACGGCGGGCATCACGGCGAAGCTCTGCCACAACTCGCGGTAGAGGCCGGCCCGGCGGATCTCCTCGATCACCACGGCGTCGGCGTTGCGCAGGATTTCGGCCCGCTCCGCCGTCACCTCGCCGATGATGCGCACGCCCAGGCCCGGCCCGGGGAAGGGCTGGCGCCACACGATGTCATGGGGCAGGCCCAGCTCCTCGCCGACGGCGCGCACCTCGTCCTTGAAGAGCAGGCGCAGCGGCTCGACCAGGTCGAAGGCCAGGTCGTCGGGCAGGCCGCCCACGTTGTGGTGCGACTTGATGTTGGCGGCGGTGTCGCTGCCCGACTCGATCACATCGGGGTAGAGGGTGCCCTGCACCAGGAATTTCGGTCCGGCTTCGGTCTCGCCCTCCACGTGGCCGCCGGCCCCGAGGTCGCGCGCCACCTCCTCGAAAATCCGGATGAAGAGCTCGCCGATGATCTTGCGCTTGCGCTCGGGGTCGGTCACCCCGGCCAGCGCGGTGAAGTAGCGGTCGGCCGCCTTGACGTGGATGAGGTCGATATTGAACTGGCGCCGGAAGGTGTCCTCGACCTGGTCGGCCTCGCCCGAGCGCATGAGGCCGGTATCGACGAAGACGCAGGTGAGCTGGTCCCCGATGGCCTTGTGGACCAGGGCGGCGGCCACCGCGGAGTCCACCCCGCCGCTGAGGGCGCACAGGACTCGGTCGGTGCCCACCTGGGCCTGCACCGCTGCCACCTGCTGCTCAATGATGGAGACGTGGGTCCAGCTGGGCAGGCAGCCGCAGGCGTCGAGCAGGAAGCGCTCGAAGACCTCGCTGCCGCGCTCGGTGTGGACCACCTCGGGGTGGAACTGCACCCCGAAGATGCGGCGCTCGGGGTCGTGCATGGCGGCCACCGGTGCGTCGGGGCTGGTGGCGGTGGCCACGAAGCCGGGCGGCACTTCGGTGATGGCGTCACCGTGGCTCATCCAGACCTGGGAGGTGACGGGCCAGTCCAGGCACAACGGAGAGCGGGCGGTCAGGGACAGCTGGGTGCGGCCGTACTCGCCCCGCCCGGTCTTGGACACCGTGCCGCCGAGTTGGAGCGCGATGAGTTGGGCTCCGTAACAGAGGCCGAGGATGGGGATGCCCAGCTCGTAAATAGCCGGGTCGATGGTGGGGGCCGGCGTCTCGTACACCGACTTGGGGCCACCGGAGAAGATGATCCCCTTGGGTTGGCGGGCCCGGATCTCCTCAATGGTGATGGTGGAAGGGACGATTTCGGAATAGACGTGGGCCTCGCGGACCCGGCGGGCGATGAGCCGGGCGTACTGGGCCCCGAAGTCGACGACGAGGACGGTGTCGGTCACCGAGCCCGGCTCAATGGCCCATGCCCACTCCCTGGGACCGCTGGAAGAACTTGCCTTCGGTCTGCAGGGAGGGAGCGACCATCACTTCGGCCTTCTGGAACTCCTTGACCGTCTCGTAACCGCAGGTGGCCATGGCCGTGCGCAGGGCGCCGAAGAGGTTCATGCGCCCGTCGTTCTCGTGGGCGGGGCCAAGCAGGATTTCGCGCAGGCTGCCCCGGACGGCGGTACGGACCCGGGCCCCGCGGGGCAGCGTCGGGTGGAAGGTGGCCATGCCCCAGTGGAAGCCGCGCGCCGGCGCTTCGAAGGCGGACGAAAGAGGCGAGCCGATCATGACGGCGTCGGCGCCGCACGCGATGGCCTTGGCCACGTCGCCGCCCTTGGACATGCCGCCGTCGGCGATGACGTGGACGTAGACGCCGGTCTCGTCCAGGTGGCGCATGCGGGCGCCGGCCACATCGGCGATGGCCGTGGCCTGGGGAACGCCGATACCGAGCACGCCCCGCGAGGTGCAGGCGTTACCCGGTCCGATGCCGACCAGCACACCGACAGCGCCGGTGCGCATGAGGTGCAGGCCGGCCTGATAGGAGGCACAGCCGCCCACGATGACCGGCAGGTCGAACTCGCGGATGAACTTCTTGAGGTTGAGGGGCTCGGAGGTCTTCGACACGTGCTCGGCCGAGACGACCGTGCCCTGAATGACCAGGATGTCGAGCTCAGCCTCCAGACAGGCCTTGGCCAATTCCGTGGTGCGCTGCGGGGTGACGGAGGCGGCGGTCGTGATGCCGCCTTCCTTCATCTGCTTTATCCGGGCCGTCACCAGCTCGGGGATGATCGGCTCCTGGTACATCTGCTGCATGCGGGCGGTGGCCTTGTCGTCGTCGAGCTCGCGAATCTCGTCGAATAGCGGCATGGGGTCCTCGTAGCGCGTCCACAGCCCTTCGAGGTTCAAGACGCCCAACCCGCCCAACTTGCCCAGCTCAATGGCGGTGGCCGGGCTGATGACGCCGTCCATGGCGGAGCCAAGCATGGGCAACTCGAAGTTGTAGGCGTCGATCTGCCAGGAGATGTCGACATCCTCGGGGTCCCGGGTGCGCCGGCTGGGGACGATGGCAATATCGTCAAACCCGTAGGCCTGTCGTCCGGACTTGAAAATGCCGATCTCGATCTCAGCCACTTGTTCGCCCTCCGGCATTCGATGGGGCCGGTACGGCTCACGGTCCACACCGGCATGTCAATAGCGAACGCCGGATCCGACAGCCGACGATCCACCACTTTACTCGCTGGAGGTCTCGGGCCACGCCACTTTCGGGGGTCTGTGACGGCATAGGAGCACGGTGAGACCGCCGCCGCCTATCGCCCCAGCCTACGAGGGAAGGCCCGGCGCGCGAGACTCCGCCGATGCCCACCCCACCGCCTCCCGCCGACCTGGGCGAAGCCATGCGGGTGCTCCTGGCCCGGCGCTCCGCCGCCCTGGAAGGGGGCGCCGAGGCCGTCGGCTGGAAAATCGGGATCAACGTGCCGGCGCTGCAAGAGCTCTTCGGGTTGAGCGGGCCGGTCGTCGGCTACCTGACCGACGCCACGGTCATGGCGGCAGGGTCGCCGGTCGAGATCGCCAGCTGGGACCACCCGGCCCTCGAGGTCGAGGTGGCCATCCGGGTTGGTGCCGACGGTGGGGTGGCCGCCCTGGCTCCGGCTCTCGAGCTGGTCGACCTCAACCTCCCCTTCGACCGTATTGAGCCGATCCTGGCTGGCAACGTCTTCCACCGGGGCGTGATCTTCGGTCCTGAGATCGGGGTCGAGGAGGCGGGCGGGTTGGTTGCCGGCTTGAACGGCTTGGTGGAAGACCTCACGGTCGAGGTGTTCGGCGGTGGGTCGAGCCTGGCCACCGGCCGACTGAGCGAGGCGCCGTCCGTGACCGTGTCGGTGGTGCGGTCGTTCCTGGAGTCCCACGGAGCCTCGCTGGAGCCGGGCCAGCGCATTATCGCCGGCTCTCTGATCGCACCCATGGCGATCTCCCCGGATGACGACCTCAGCGTGTCGTTCGGCCGGTTGGGCTCACTCGACGTCTCGTTCTGTTGAAATCCGGGTGAATCGCGTGAGGAAAATTCCCTCCTGATAGCGCTACATGTAACGGTACGTGGCCAAATGTCGGACACCGGTTCAAGGCGCAGGGTGAACGAGCATCGAGCACGTTTGCGAGCACAAGGAATGAGACCAGTCCAGATATGGGTGCCCGACGACCGGGCGCCCGGATTCGCTGAGGAGGCCCACTGTCAATCTCGCGCCGTGGCCACCGGTGGCACGGCGACGGATGACCAAGCGTTCGTCGACTCGATTTCCTTCTGGCCCGAGGATTGAAACGGGCCGAAATCTGGACTGTTGCCGGCGGGGGCGAATATGTCGGGAAGCCTCGTCCCCTCTATTGATGGTCGACAAAGTAACTACCGTGCATCGTTCGAAACTTGTCGAACGGATGGGTGTTCTAGAAGACGCCGACGTAGTTCGGGTGAACCGCGCCATCGTTCTCTTTCTCGGGATTGCCTCGACGGGTTGATGGGCTTCGTGCTAGCGCAATTCGCCCGCCACGTAGGCCTGCTCCGAAGGCCTAGCGCCGGCCATCAGCGGTCGCCGGCAGGCAGCAACACAATGGAGAGCAGCTCGTAGATCATGCGGGCAGTGGCGCCCCAGATCATCTCCCCTTCGATCTCGAAGAACCAGACAGCAAAGGAATTGTCCGGACTGTCCGGGATGGCGCGACCGGGAATGCTCCAGCGCTCCTCATGAAAGATGGCCGGGTCGGCCAGCGCCTGCAGGGTGACGTCGAACACCCGCTCCACTTCGTCCGGGCTGGCCACCAGGTGCGGTCGCTGGGGCACGGTGGCCACGATGGGCATGATGAGCGACCCCGAGACCAAGGTAAGCACCGGGTGGATCCATCCGGCCGTCTGCACCAGCGCCGGGTTGAGGGCCACCTCCTCATGGGCCTCCCGCAAGGCGGTGGCGGTGGGCGCCTCCCCCGGATCGACCCGGCCACCGGGGAAGCTGACCTCGCCCCGGTGCGAGCGCAACGAGGACGAACGACGGGTGAAGACGAGGCGCGCCTCGCCCTCTCCGTCATCGGCGAAGAGCAGGAGCAGCACCGCCGCGTTGACGAAGCGCACCGCCGGAGCGTGGACCTCGTTGACCAGAATGGTGGGGCCCAGGACCCGGTCGCTCCCGATGTCCTCGGGCGGCGGGCCCAGCTGACCCTGGGCCTCGAGGGCCTGCAGCACCCGGTCCACGCTGATGCCGCGCCGTTGCGTCTCGGGCAGCCCGGCCCAGGGAGCGGGGTCGCCCGGGCGCCAGGTGGACGGGCGGGGGATCACCTGGGGTGGGACGGGGCGGGACACGACCTTCAAGCTATGAGAAATCCCGCGGGTGCCGAACCGGCGACTCGGCTCGGACGCCCCCTCCTGATGGGCGTCCGTTCACGAAGGGTCCTTCGGGGTCGTGGAGTTCAGCTCGGTCATGGTGAACATGGCGTGCAGCGTGATGCCTGATTGGGCCAGCAGGTCGGGCCCACCCGATTCCCGGTCCACCACGCACAGGGCGTCGGTGACCACCGCTCCCACCCGGCGCAGGTCTTCGGCCGAGGCGACAATCTGCCCGCCGGTGGTGACCACGTCCTCCACTATCAGCAAGCGCAGGCCATCGACCTCCCCACCTTCGCAGAGCCGTTCCGTGCCGTACTTCTTGGCCTCTTTGCGCACGAAGTAGGTCGGCAGCCCCGTCGCCAACGACATGGCCGTGGCGATGGGCACCCCACCGAGCTCCAGACCGGCCAGGCCATCGACGCCGGGCGGGACCAGGCGGGCGGCCTGGGCGGCGATCTCCCGCAGCAGGGTCGGGTCCGACTCGAAGCGGTACTTGTCGAAGTACTCGGCGGCTACCTGGCCCGAGCGCAGGGTGAAGGTCCCGGTCAGGTGCGACGACTGGTAGATACGCGCCGCCAGGGACGAGGGGCGATCTTCGGACATGGGGCCATCTTCCCGCATGTAGCCCAGTCCGGGACAGCACTGTGGCCGGGTCCGAAGACCCGGCCACAGTGACCACAACTAACCAATCGCGTGAGCGAAAGGCGGGAGTTACATCATCCCGCCCATGCCACCCATACCGCCCATGCCACCCATGGCAGCGGCGGCCGCAGCCGCGTCGCCGGCCTTCTCGGGCTTGTCGGCCACGAGCGCCTCGGTGGTGAGCAGCAGAGCCGCAATGGAGGCCGCGTTCTGCAGGGCAGAGCGGGTCACCTTGGCCGGGTCGATGATGCCGGCCTTCACCAGGTCCTCAAGCTCGCCGGTGGCGGCATTGAGGCCGATGTTGCCCTTGGCGTTCTCCACCAGGCTGACCAGCACGGCGCCTTCGAGTCCGGCGTTGGAGGCGATGCAGCGCAGCGGCTCCTCCAGCGAACGGGCCACGATGCGAGCACCGGTGGCCTCGTCGCCCTCGAGGGTCTCAGCCAGCGCGTTGACCGCCTTGCGGGTGCGCAGCAGAGCTGTCCCACCGCCAGCCACAATGCCCTCCTCCACCGCAGCTCGGGTGGCGGACAGTGCGTCCTCAATGCGGTGCTTCTTCTCTTTCAGCTCCACCTCGGTGGCGGCGCCGACCTTGACCACAGCCACACCGCCGGCCAGCTTGGCCAGGCGCTCCTGCAGCTTCTCGCGGTCCCAGTCCGAGTCCGTGTCGTCAATGGCCCGCTTAATCTGGGCTACCCGACCCTTGACGTCGTCGGCGCTTCCGCCGCCCTCGACAATCGTGGTGTCGTCCTTGGTCACAATGACCCGACGGGCGTGGCCGAGCAGGTCGATCGTGGCGCTTTCCAGCTTGAGCCCGATCTCCTCGCTGATGACCTGGGCGCCGGTGAGGACGGCCATGTCCTGGAGCATCTCCTTGCGGCGCTCACCGAAACCGGGGGCCTTGACGGCCACCGAGGTGAAGGTGCCACGGATCTTGTTGACCACCAGGGTGGCCAGCGCTTCCCCGTCGACGTCCTCGGCGATGATCAGCAGCGGCTTGCCGGCCTGCATGACCTTCTCCAGCACGGGCACGAGATCGTGCACGGCGCTGACCTTGGAGTTGTAGAAGAGGATGAGCGGGTCGTCCAGCACCGCTTCCTGACGCTCGGCGTCAGTCACGAAGTACGGGGACAGGTAGCCCTTGTCGAACTGCATGCCCTCGGTGAGCTCGAGCTCAATGCCGAAGGTGTTGGACTCCTCCACCGTGACGGTGCCGTCCTTGCCCACCTTGTCGATGGCCTCGGCCAGCACGTCGCCGATGGCCGGGTCGGCGGCGGAGATGGAGGCCACCTGGGCGATCTCCGTCTTGCCTTCGACTTCCTTGGACTGCTTGGCCAGGTTCTCGACGGCGGCCTTGACGGCCTTCTCGATCCCCTTCTTCAGGCCGGTCGGGCTGGCCCCGGCGGCCACGTTGCGCAGCCCCTCGGTGATGAGGGCCTGGGCCAGGACCGTGGCGGTCGTGGTGCCGTCGCCGGCCACGTCGTTGGTCTTGGTGGCTACTTCCTTGACCAGCTGGGCGCCCATGTTCTCGAACGGGTCGTCGAGTTCGACTTCCCGGGCGATGGACACGCCGTCGTTGGTGATGGTGGGGGCGCCGAACTTCTTCTCAATGACCACGTTGCGACCTTTGGGTCCCAGGGTGACCTTGACCGTGTCGGCCAGCTTGTTGACGCCAGCCTCCAGCCCACGGCGGGCGGCTTCGTCGAATTTCAGAATCTTGGGCATGACAGTGTCGAACTCCTCTCGAGTCCTCGCTTGGGGTAACTCTTTGCTTGGGTAAGGGGTGGACCCGCCGCCTGGAGGTGCTCCAGGACGGCCCGGTCCGCAGGATGCCTAGGCCAGCTTGGCCAGCACGTCCCGGCTGGACAGGATGAGCAGGTCTTCGCCTTCCACGGTGATCTCCGTGCCTCCGTACTTGGAGTAGACGACGGTGTCGCCCACGGCGACGTCAGTCGGGATCAGGTCTCCGGAATCCTCGGAACGGCGTCCTGGGCCCACGGCAAGGACTTCACCCTGCTGGGGCTTCTCTTTGGCAGTGTCGGGGATCACCAGACCGGACGCGGTGGTCTCTTCAGACTCGCCGGGCCGGACGACGATCCGGTCTTCGAGCGGGTGCAGCTTCATCTGAACGGGCCTCCTTGGCACTCGTTAGCACTCTCGGGTTGAGAGTGCCAAAGATAGCGGGCCTCGACGCCTCGGGCAAGGGCGGCCGGTAAGTGGCGGGCGGAGGCCATATCGTGGCAGCCCAAGCCGGGTGGGGGAGCCTCTCGGGGCCATGAGGAAAGCAGGCAACGTGCCGTACCGTCACAGTTTCGGAGTCGCCAAACCGAGTTTCGGGGTCATCAAGGTGGTCGGGTCGGCGTTGATCACGTCCGGCCTGGTGCTGGGCGCCCTCACCGGGGGCGCCGGGGCCAGCAAGGCCTCCGACAAGGCGCAGGCCAAGAAGGCCCTCCTGGTCCTCTCCGACCTGCCCAAGGGCTGGACGTCCACCAAGACCGCGGCCAGCACCGGCGGCGCCTTCCCGGGGGCTTCCCAGCTGGCCTCCTGCATCGGGGTGCCCTCCAGCATCATCACGGCCAACCGCCCGACGGCGGACAGTCCCGAGTTCACCAACCAGGCCAAGAGCGAGGCGGTGGACGACAGCGTCACCGTCTTCTCGTCGGCCAAGGAGGCGCAGGCGCAGTACACGGCGCTGAGCAGTATCAAGACGCCGGCCTGCATGGCCACCCTCATGAACGGCACCCAGAAGACGCAGCTGCAGAAGGCGGCCGGCACCGGCGACACCGTCGGCACCATCACGGTGGCCAAGATCGTCCCCAAGAACTTCGCGCCCCACGTGACCGGCTTCACCGTGATCATCCCCATCTCCAGCCAGGGGCAGACGGTCACCGTCCGCACCACCGAGGCCTTCATGGTCAAGGGGAAGGTGGGCCACGAGCTCCGGCTGACCTCGTACCAGAGCACCTTCCCGGCCTCGGCCTCCAAGCACCTGACCAAAGTGGCCGAAGGGCGCCTGTAGGGCGGCGTACAGGACGCTCGGTCCGGGTCTCGGCCCGGGCCAGACCCGGCGTCTGGGAGGATGCGGGCGGTCCGGGGCCGCAGGTGGCGGTCCCGGCGAGGAAGCAGGCCGGATGATGGCGACGAGAATTGGGCGTGGGCGGGCCGTGATCACCGTCGGTCTCCTGGTCGGGGTGGTGGCCGCCACCTCAGGGTCGGCCGGGGCCAGCGCGGCCTCCCAGAAGGCCCAGGCCAAGAAGCACCTGCTGGTGCTCTCCGACATGCCCAAGGCGTGGAAGACCGAGAAGGGCAACAGCAGCAGCGGGGGCAACAGCAAGTTCCCCGGGGCCAGCCAGCTGGCCAGCTGCATCGGTGTCTCCCCCAGCCTCATTTCGTCCAACCCGCCCGAAGCCGACAGCCCCTACTTCGAGAACAAGGGCGGCTCGCTGGAGGTCCAGGACAGCGTCTCGGTCTTCCCCTCGGTCAAGAACGCCAAGGCCGAGTACGCCGCCATCGCCAACGCCAAGACCCCGACCTGCATGGCCACGCTCATGAACGGCCCGTTCAAGGCGCAGATCGTGGCTGCGGCCGGCAAGGGCGCCACCATCGGGACGATCACAGCCGCCGCGATCGATCCATCGAACTACGGGCCGCACACCACCGGCTTCACCCTCAGCGTCCCCATCTCGGTCCAGGGGGCCTCCATCACGGCGCAGTTGACGTCCGTATATTTCATCAAGGGCGCGCTCGGGCAGCAGATCGACTTCAACGCCTACGGCCCGCCCTTCACGGCGGCGAGCACGCAGCACCTGACCTCGGTGGCCCTGGGTCGGCTGTAACGGGCGGGCCGAGTACCGGCGGCGGCCGAATGGGGCGGGCGGGCCGAATGGGCTGGGCGGGCACCGATCGGTACGCTCGCCGGTGTTGATGCCCCGCCGGGGCCCACGCCTCGAAGGGAACTCGACATGGCGGCAGTGAGCAGACGGAGCCCGACCTCACCCACCTCGCCGCGGACGCCGACCTCACCGAGGACGACCCGGCGCAGCCCCACCTCGCCGCGGGCGGGCAAACCCACCACCACCTCGACCTCGGGTACCTCGGGCGCCCGTCGGGCGCCGCGGGCGGTGCGGCGGCGGGCACACGGCGGGGGTTCGTCCACGCCGGACTCGGGGGTGGTGATCACCGGAGGCGGATCGGGCATCGGCCAGGCCACCGCCCTGCTGCTGGCCGAGTCCGGACGGCCGGTGGCCATCTGGGACCGCGACGGCGCGGCCGCCCGCCGGGTGGCCAGCCGCTGCATTGAAGAGTTCGGGGTACGGGCCCTCGGGATCAGGGTCGACGTCACCAAGACAACCACCTTGAAGTCGGCCGTGAAGAAGTCCCGGGCCGAGTTGGGTCCCATCGGCGGCCTGGTCCATGCCGCCGGCATCGGCGGCGCCATGCCGGTGACCTTCATTGACGACGCCAGCTGGGATTCGGTGCTCGACGTCAACCTGCGGGCCGGGGCCACCCTGACCAGGGCGCTGCACTCGTCCCTGCTCGAGGCCAATCCGGGCTCGGCCATCGTCTTCATCTCCTCCGTCGAGGCCTGGACGGGCAACGCCTTCCTCCCGGCCTACTGCGCCTCCAAGGCCGGGCTGCTCGGCCTGACCCGCTCGGCCTGCGCCCTGCTGGGCCCCGACGGCATCCGGGTCAACGCCATCTGCCCGGGCGCGGTGGACACGCCACTGCTGGCCCCCCTGCTGGAGTTGCCGGGGGCGATGGACAACATCATCAGCCACACCCCCCTGGGCCGGCTGGCCCAACCCGAGGACATCGCGTCGGTGGTGCGGTTCCTGCTGTCCGACGACGCTGCCTACATCTCAGGCGCCAGCCTCAACGTCGACGGCGGGATGACCGCGGTGGGGACTGTGTGATGACGACGCCCACCGACCCCGACCGCTGGTGGCGCGGCGGCGTCTTCTACCAGATCTATCCCCGCTCCTTCGCTGACAGCAACGGCGACGGGGCCGGCGACCTGCCCGGCATCATCAGCCGCTTGGACTACCTGGCCGCGCTGGGCATCGCCGGCATCTGGCTCTCCCCCGTCACCGTCTCGCCCGACCGCGACTGGGGCTACGACGTGGCCGACTACTGCGACATCGACCCCGACTTCGGCACCCTCGACGACCTGGCCACCCTGGTCCGGGAGGCGGGAGTCCGGGGCATCCGGATTCTGCTCGACCTGGTGCCCAACCACACCAGCAATCAGCATCCGTGGTTCGTGGACGCCATCTCGGGACCCGACGCCGCCCATCGGGACTGGTATGTCTGGGCCGACCCGGCCCCCGACGGCGGCCCGCCCAACAACTGGGTCAGCATCTTCGGCGGCTCAGCCTGGGAGCTCGATGCGCCCAGCGGCCAGTACTTCCTGCACAACTTCGAGATGCAGCAGCCCGACCTCAACTGGTGGAACGACGACGTGCGCGGCGCCTTCGACGACATCGTGCGCTTCTGGTGGGACCGCGGCGTGGCCGGCTTCCGCATTGATGTCTGCAACATGATGATTAAGGACGCCGAGCTACGCGACAACCCGCCGGCCACCAAGGACGATCCGATCGACCAGCAGCTGATGGGCGTCAAGTCGCTCTACAACAGCGACCGCCCCGAGGCGCACGACATCCTGCAGCGGTGGCGGGCCATCTCGGACACCTACCAGCCGGGGCGCCTGCTCATCGGCGAGACCAACGTGGAGCAGCTGCCCACCCTGATGGAGTTCTACGGCAACGGCCACAACGAGTTGCACGGCGGCTTCAACTTCGTCTTCATCAATGCCGCGCTGGACGCGGCCGCCATGCGCACCGTCGTCGAAGAGGTGGAGGCGCTCATCCCCGACGGGGCTTGGCCCATCTGGACCGGCTCCAACCATGACGTCTCCCGGCTGGCCACCCGCTGGGCCGGCGGCGATCCGGCCAAGGTGCGCGTGGCACTGCTGATCCTGCTCACCCTGCGGGGAACGCCCTTCCTCTACCAGGGCGACGAGATCGGCCTGGCCGACGGGCCCATAGAGCAGTCGGACCTGCTCGACGCCGTGGGCATCCGCTACTGGCCGCACTACAAGGGCCGTGACCCCGAGCGCACGCCCATGCCGTGGTCCAACACCCCTGGTGGCGGCTTCACTGACGCCGGCGTGCGGCCGTGGCTGCCCATGGCCGACCCCGCTGTGTGCAACGTGGCCGACCAGGAGGGCGACCCCGGCTCCGTGCTGGCCTTCACCCGGCGGGTTATCGCCTGCCGGAGCGAACGGGACGACCTGGCCGTCGGCTCCTACCGGTCGCTGCCCTCGCCCGAGGGCACGTGGGCCTTCGCCCGGGGCGAGCACACCGCGGTGGTGCTCAACATGTCGGACGCGACGAAGGAGATCGACGGGCTGTCCGGGACGGTGGTCCTGGCCACCGACTCCGCGCTGGAGGGAACCGACGTGGCGGCCACCTTGTCGTTGCCACCGTGGAGCGGCGCGGTCATCTCGACGTGACAGCGGGGCGGTTCCTGCTCTGCACCACGCCGGCGCAGGGCCATACGGCGCCGCTGCTGGCCGTGGCCAGCCGGCTGGTAGCCGATGGCCACGAGGTGGCGTTCTTCACCACCGAGCACTACCGGGACAAGGTGGCGGCCACCGGCGCCCGGTTCGTGCCGTTCGCCCCTGAGTACGACGCCCACGATCTGATGGTGGTCAACCCCGAGCGCGAGTCCTCCTCCAAGCGGGGCGTCCGCGGTGTGAAGGATGACCTGCGCCGCATCTTCGTGGGCCCGGTGCCCGGACAGTTCAAGGACCTGCAGGAGATCAGGGAGACGTTCGCCCCCGACGTCATCGTGGTCGACAGCATGTTCCTGGGCGCCCTCCCCCTCGCCCTGGGCCCGCGGCAGGCCCGCCCGGCCCTGGCCTGCATCGGCGTCATGCCCTACCCCAGCACCAGCCGGGACACTGCCCCTTTCGGGGTGGCCCTGCAGCCCGGCACCAGCCCGCTGCATAGGGCCCGCAACGCCGTTTTGAACTGGGCCACCGAGCACGGTGCCCTATGGGACATTCAGCGGCTGGCCCAACGCTGCATGGCCGAGACGGGCGCGCCGAGATTCAGCGGGTACTTCATCGACCTGCCGCCCAAGGTGGTCGACGCCTACCTGCAGGCCACGGTGGCGGGCTTCGAGTACCCACGCTCGGACCTGGCCCCGACGGTGCGCTTCGTCGGCCCCATCCTGTCGCCGGCTTCGACCTCGTTCGAACGTCCAGGTTGGTGGGACGAGCTGGACGGCGGCCGGCCGGTGGTCCACGTCACCCAGGGCACGCTGGACAATGCCGACCTGGGCCGCCTGCTCGGGCCGGCCCTTGAAGCGCTGGCCCACGACGACGTGCTGGTGGTGGCCACCACAGGCGGGCCCGACCCGGCCCCGCTTCAAGCCGGCCTGCCCGCCAAGGTGCGGCTGGAACGCTTCATCCCCCACGACCTGCTGCTGCCCCACGTCGACGTCATGGTCACCAACGGCGGCTACGGCGGGGTGCAGCAGGCGCTGGCCAACGGCGTGCCCCTGGTGGTGGCCGGCGACAGCGAGGACAAGCCCGAGGTGGCGGCCCGGGTGCGCTGGTCGGGCTCCGGCATCGACCTGCGGACCGGCAAGCCCACCCCGGCCAAGATCGCCCAGGCGGTGCGCCGCGTCCTGGCCGAGCCGAGCTTCGGAGCGCGGGCCCGGGTGTTGCAAGCCGAGATCGCCCGGACCCGCCCCCTCGACACCATCACCGAGGTGCTGGAGGGATTGGCCGGTGCGCCTCAGCAGTCGGTCGCGCAATGACCCCAGTCGACGGCGCTGGTCGTCAGTAGCTGCGGGTCCACCACGGACACGACTGCCCCGATGGGTCGCCCAACCACCCGCCCCGGTCTCATCACGCCAGTGCCTTCCTGGTCGGTCAAGCTCGGCCAACTCTAAGCGTTCGGCCTCACCTGAAACGGCGTTCAGCCGTTGACTCCAGACATGTCGGGGTAACGGTCCCCTTGCACCGCGACGTCGCTGAGGCTGGCCAGATCCTCGGCGCTCAGGGCAACGTCCAGGGCCCCCACGTTTTCCTCGAGGTAGGTGCGGCGTTTGGTGCCCGGAATGGGGGCGAGGTCGCGGCCCTGGGCGTGCACCCAGGCCAACGCCACCTGGGCCGGCGTGCACCCCTTGGCCGCCGCCAGCGCGTCAATCGTCTCGACGATGGCGATGTTGGCCGTCAGGTTGTCGCCCTGGAAGCGGGGGTTGTGGCGGCGGAAGTCGCTCTGGTCGAGTGCGTCGACCGTGCGCAGGGTCCCGGTCAGAAAGCCGCGCCCCAGCGGGCTGTAGGGGACGAACCCGATGCCCAGTTCGCGCAACGTGGGCAGGATCTCAGCTTCGGGCTCGCGGGACCAGATGGAGTACTCGGTCTGCAGGGCCGAGATCGGGTGCACGGCGTGGGCCCGGCGGATGGTGGCCGGGGCGGCCTCGGACAGGCCGAGGAAGCGCACCTTGCCTGCCGCCACCAGCTCAGCCATGGCCCCGACCGTCTCCTCAATGGGCGTGTCGGGGTCGACCCGGTGCTGGTAATAGAGGTCGATGTGGTCGGTCCCGAGGCGCGAGAGCGAGTCGTCGCAGGCCTTGCGCACGTACTCGGGCCGCCCGTTGATCGACCGCTTGGTGGGGTCGTCGGGATCGCGCACAATGCCGAACTTGGTGGCGATCACCGCGTCGTCGCGTCGGGCCCCGAGTGCCTGGCCCAGCAGGATTTCGTTCTTGAACGGCCCGTACATGTCGGAGGTGTCGAAGAAGGTGACCCCGAGCTCGAGTGCCCGGTGAATAGTGGCCGTCGACTCGACGTCGTCGGTGGCCCCGTAGAAGTCGGACATGCCCATACAGCCGAGCCCCTGGCGGGAGACGATGAGTCCTTGGCTGCCGAGTGAGATGGTTTCCATCAGCTGGCGATCCTTTCGTGGTACGTGGCGATCTTGAAATCGATGGCCCGCAGGTTGCGGGTTGACTCGTCCAGCTGAGCCCGGACGGTGTCCCGGTGGGCTTCCAGGAGGGCGAGGCGCTCGGCCTCGGTGCCGCGGCCGGCGCGGACCAGGTCGGTGTACTGGCGCATGGTGCGGATGGGCATCCCGGTCGAGCGGAGTTTGGTCAAGAAGACCACCCAGTCGATCTCGGCGTCGGAGTACCGCCGGTGGCTGGACGGGGCCCGGGTGATGGGGTCGAGCATCAACCCGGCCCGCTCGTAGTAGCGCAGGGTGTGCGGACTCAACCCGGTCGCTTCGGCGGCGTCGGCAATGCTCAGGGCTCGGGATTTGGCTTGGGCGACGACCATGCCTCCACCCTAAGACTTCGAGTGCGCTCTAAGTCAAGGGGGTCCGGACCCGCATACCGTCCAGCCGCTCGGCGTATTCGGGCGTGTCGATGTCGTAGACCCACATGACCAGGGCATCCTCACCGGTGGCCTGGTAGTAGTTCTTGCGCACCCCGACCGGCGCGAAGCCGAAACGGCGGTAGAGGGACTGGGCTGGCTCGTTGTTGGCCGCCACCTCGAGCGAGAGGTGCTTGACCCCGGTGGGGACCAGGGTGTCGATGCCGTCGATGATCAAGGTGCTGGCCACCCCGGCCCGCTGGTAGATCGGCGCAGTGGCGATGGTGGTGATGTGCGCCTCGTCGTCGACGATCATGAAGCCGATGTAGCCGGCCATCTGGTCGCCATCCCAGGCCGCCCGATACAGGCGGCCCTGGCGCAGGGCCAGCTCGGAGTTGAAGACGGCGGCGCTCCATGGTTCGGGGAAGACGGCGGCCTCAATGGGCAGCACGAAACGCAGGTCCCGACGTTTGAGCTTCTCCAGGCGAAGGTCAAAGGTCATGGCCACGTCAGGCGCGGCTGATCTGGGCGAAATTGCTGACGGCGTCGGCCTCGCGCATGTAAAGAGGAACGACGAGCGCCGGGTCAACCGGCGCCACTCCCTGGTCCAGCAGGCGCAGCCCCATGTGCAGCAGGGTCAGCGGCGGGGGGAAGGCCAGACCGCCGTCGGGGACCGAGACACCCGGGACGGCACCGAAGACCTCGGCGTAGCGCTGGGCCCCGTCGCCCACGCCCAGCATCGGTTCCCCACCTAGCCCCTCGAGGACCCGGGCCAGGGCCGGGGGCGAGAACAGCCCAGGGGCCAGCACCTCGGTGGGCGACCCCTCGTTGTCCAGGTCGGCGACGGTGGCGAAGACCTCGCCGCGCCGAGCGTCGACCGCCGAGAGCACCCGGCCGCGGTGACCGATCTCGCCGGCCGCGTGCGTCAATACCTCAAGGCTGGACAGGCCGATGACGCCGATCCGGCGGGCCTGGGCCAATCCCTTGGCCGCCGCCACACCCACCCGCAGGCCGGTGAAGAGCCCGGGGCCCACATCGACCACCACCAGGCCGAGGTCAGCCGCTGCGAGTCCCACCTGGCCCAGCAGGTGCGCCAGGGCCGGGGTCAGGGACTCGACGTGGCGCCGGCGGCCGGTCAAGGTGAACGCGGCCTGCACGCCGTCGTCGGTGCGAACCGCCACCCCCACCGTCTCGGTGGCCGTCTCAATGGCCACGGTGTTCAAGGGGCCGACCCGACCGCAGACGGCGAGAGCGCCCGCGCCACCTCATCGGCGCGGGCGGCCCAGCTCCCCCGCCCCACGATGGTGATGATCCGCCGATCCGCCGCCGGTGACTCGTCGGTGCCGGTGGCGGTGCCCTGGTCCTCGGGCTGGGCCAGGGTCACTTCGAGGGCGTCGTCGCCCAACGCCGGGGCGGCCAGGTCCCCCCACTCGACCAGGGCGACCGCCCGCTCCTCGACCAGCTCGGCCAGGGCCAGGTCGACCACCTCGGGTAGGGAGCCGGTGCGGTAGACGTCGGCGTGAATCAAGGTCCCGACCGGCGCGCCGTCGGCGCAGGCGTACTGGCGCACCAGAGTGAAGGTCGGGCTGGTCACCGGGCCGGCCACGCCCAGCGCAGCGGCGAAGCCCTGGGCGAAGGCGGTCTTGCCCGCGCCCAGCTCCCCGATCAACAAGATGATGTCGCCCGAGCGGCTCAGCACGGCCAGGCGCCCGGCCAGTTCCTTGGTGGCGGCGGGCGAGTCCGACTGGGCGACCAGGGGCCAGCTCATGGCGGGCCCGCCGTCATCAACCGCTTGGCCCGCACCAGGTCGGCCCGCATCTCCGCCAGGGCCTCACCGCCGGCGCGCAGCACGTAGGCCGGGTGATAGGTCGGGACCAGGCGTCCAGTGCCGTAGGGGAAGACCGAGCCGCGCAGCTTCCGGATGCCCTCGGTGCTCTCCAGCAGTAGCCGGGTGGCGAAATTGCCCAGGGTGATGATCACCGTGGGCTGAATGAGGGAGATCTGCTCCTCCAGGTAGGGGCGGCAGGAAGCGATCTCAATCGGCGCCGGATCGCGGTTGTTCGGCGGCCGGCACTTGACCACATTGCTGATGTAGCACTTGTCCCGAGTCAGGCCCATCTCTTCCCACATCAAGCGGTCGAGCAGCTTGCCCGAACGGCCCACGAACGGCTCGCCGGCCAGATCCTCCTCCCGGCCCGGCCCCTCACCCAGGATCATCAGATCGGCCTTGGGGTCCCCGACCCCGAAGACGACCTGGGTCCGGCCTTCCGCCAAGGGGCACCTGGTGCAGGTGAGCGCCACCTGCCGCAGCTGCTCCAGGGTCCTCCCGCCACTCGCCGCCATCGCTCAGGGGACCGGTGGCGAAATGGAGCCACCCGCCAGCGCGGGCGGGTTCACGATCAGGCGCGGCACCCGGGCGCCGATGCCGCACAGCACCTCGTAGCTGATGGTGCCGAGGAGCTCGGCCCACTCGTCGGCCGTGATCTCCTCGTCGCCCTGGCGCCCGATCAGGACCACCTCGTCGCCCTCGTGCACCGTGCCGTCATCACCGCAGTCGACCACGATCTGGTCCATGGTGACCATGCCGGCCAGCGGGCGGCGCCGCCCGCCGATGAGCACGCTGTAGCCGCTGGTGAACAGGGCTCGCGGCACGCCGTCGGCGTAGCCGATGGGCACGGTGGCCACCACGGACCGGGCCGGCAGCGGGCGCAGCCGGCCGTAGGAGGGCCGCTCCCCCGCCTCCAGTGTGCGCAGCGCCACCACCCGCGCCTTGAGCGAGAGGGCCGGTCGCAGGGCGGCGTCCGGCGACGCTTCACCGAAGGCGGCGGTCACGGCGGGACCGGGCAGGTAGCCGTACAGGCCGAGGCCACAGCGGACCATGCTGTAGCGGGCGCCCGGGAACACGATGGCGCCGGCCGTGTTGGCGGCGTGGAGCACATCTGGGGTGACGCCAGCCCGGGCCAACTCGGCCACCACGCCGTCGAAGAGCTCGATCTGACCCCGCGTGAACCGGCGGTCCTCGGCCTCAGTGCCGTCGGCCACCGGGAAATGGGTGCACAGTCCTTCGAGATAGAGCAACGGGTCGTCGGCGATGGCCTGGACCAGTGCCGGCACCTCAGCCGGCTGGGCCCCCACCCGGTGCATGCCGGTGTCCACCTTGATGTGCACGGCCGTGCGCTGCCCGAGCATCAGCGCGGCCTGGCCGAACCGGGCGATCCCCTCCGCCGAGTAGAGCGTGGGGGTGAGTCGGTAGGCGCAGGCGTCCTCGACGGCGTCGGTGTCACACTCGCTGAGTAGCAGCACCGGGCCGTGCACGCCCCGGGACCGCAGTTCCACCCCTTCGTCGACCAGGGCCACGGCCAGGCCGGCCGCCCCCCCGGCCAGTGCCGCCTTGGCCACCGCTGGGGCGCCGTGCCCGTACCCGTGCGCCTTGACCACGGCGCAGAGCTGGGCCGGGCTGGCCAGCTGGGCCAGCAGCCGGGTGTTGGCAGAAATGGCGGCGACGTCAATCTCGGCCCAGGCCGGCCGCGACTTGCCCTGGGCCATGGCCACCTGGTCCTCCTCGCCGCTGCCGGCTTTGGGGGGAACAGGACCCTGCATGCCGGCGCGCAGCCGCTTGAACGTCCCGTCAGCCATCGGCCCGGGCCCGACTGAGGACGGCGGCCACCAGGGCGGGCAGATCGCCGGCCACCAACCCCTCCAACGCACCGCTGGCGGCGGCCCGCCCGTGCACGTGGGCGGCCAGGGCGGCGGCCGTGGGGGCATCCATGCCCCGGGCCAGGAAGGCGCCAATCACGCCCGAGAGCACGTCACCCGTGCCGGCAGTGGCCAGCGCGGGCACCCCGGCCGCGGCCAGCAGCACGTCGGGTGAGGTGGACGATCCGTCGGTGGGCCGGGCCACCGCGGTGAGCGGGCCCTTGAGCAGCACCACCGCGCCCAGTTCCTGGGCCAGGTGGCGGGCGGCCGCCAGCCGGTCGTCACCAGGCGGGTGCCCGGCCAGCCGGGCGTACTCCCCGTCGTGGGGGGTGAGCACGGTGGGAGCGCTCCGCTGGGCCAGGATCTTCTGGGCCGCCCCCAGGTCACCCAGCGCGCTCAAGCCGTCGGCGTCCACCACCATGGGGACCGAGGCGCCCGTGATGACGGCCCGGATCTCCGCTTGCGTCGCCTCGTCGGTCCCGAGCCCCGGTCCGATGACCAGCGCCCGGCATTTGACCGTGGCCTCCAGGAAGGCCGAACCCCAGCCCGTCTCGGGCAGGCTCATCCGCACCGCTTCGGTCGGCCACGGCCCGGCCGGGTCCCCCGGGGAGCCCAGCCGGATCATCCCGGCCCCGGCGCCCAGGGCGCCCCGCGTGCACAGCACGGCCGAGCCCTCCATGCCCACCGATCCGGCGGCCACGCCCAGGGCGGTGACCCACTTGTGCGACTGGCGCGGGCGGGCCGGCAGCAGTGCGGCGATGTCGGCGTCCTCCATCAGGGCCGCTCGCGCCGACCCGGTGTCGATGCCGATGTCGACCACTTCCACCTGGCCGCTGCGCTCGGGCCCGGCCCCCTGCAGCAGGCCCGGCTTGTAGGCGGCGAAGGTCACCGTGTGCCGGGCCCGCACGGCGTGGCCGCCGGCATCGCCGGTGTCGGCATTTATGCCCGAGGGGATGTCGATGGCCAGGACGGGAACGCCCGGCGCCACCTCGGGTGCGTCGTAGGTGCCGTGGAACCCGGTGCCGTAGGCACCGTCGAGGACCAGATCGCAGGGCGAGAGCACCGAGGGAGCTTCGGCCGCTTCGATCACGCTGACCCGGGCGCCGCGGCGGGCCAGGATGGCGGCCGCCACCCGGCCGTCGGCCCCGTTGCTGCCTCGGCCCACCACGACCACCACCCGCTTGCCGTAGGCGCCGCTCAGGATGCGCAGTGCGGCCTGGGCCACGGCCGTCCCGGCCCGCTCGACCAGCGTCTCGTGGCTGACCTGGGACAGCGCGGCCGCGTCGGCAGCCTGCATCTCGTCGCGGGTCAGGACGGGCTGCATGGGGCGACGCGCTCGGCCACCACGAAGGCGATGGCGACATGTTCGGTATGGGAAAGCGAGAGATGGAACCGTCCGGCCTGCCGCTGCTCGGCGAGGTCGGCGGCGGCCCGGTGCAGGACCAGGAAGGGGGCGTTGCGGGTGGGCCCGTCGCCTTCGGTGCGGCCCACCTCCACGTCGGTCAGTGGGAAGCCGCCCAGTCCGGTGCCCAGCGCCTTCATCACCGCTTCCTTGGCCGCGAAGCGTGCGGCCAGGGACTCAGTCGGGTCAGGCGAGCGGCCGGCGTCGGCCCGCTCGGCCTCGGTGAAGTAGCGGGCGGCGAAGCCGGGCCGGCGGGTCAAAATGCCGCGCAGGCGCTCGACGTCGACCGCGTCCACGCCGACACCGACGATGGCGGAGCCGCCGACCGGACCGCCGACGGAGTTCTCGAACATGTCAGCCAGGGTGGTGGCCGCATTGACCCGCATTTTGATGTCCTGGTAGCTGAGCTGGCTCACGCCGGGCACCGTCTCATCTATTCGACCGTCACCGTCTTGGCCAGGTTGCGCGGCCGGTCGACGTCGTTGCCGTGCAAGCGGGCCAGCCGGTAGGCCAGCCGCTGCAGCGGGACCACCCCCACCACCGGCGAGAGCAGGGGGTCGGTGGGCGGCACCCACAGGACGTGGTCGGCCACCGCCGCCGCCTCCTCATCGCCGTCCTCAGCCAGCAGGACCACGGTGGCGCCGCGGCTGTGCACCTCGGCGATGTTGGAGAGGAGCTTCTCGGACAGCTTGTTGCGGGTGGCGATGCCGACCACGACGGTCCCCGGCTCAATCAACGCGATGGGGCCGTGCTTGAGCTCGCCGGCCGGGTAGCCCTCCGCCCGCAGGTAGGCCAGCTCCTTGAGCTTGAGCGCCCCTTCCAGGGCCATGGGGAAGCCGACGTTGCGGCCCAGGAAGAAGAAGTCCCGGGCGTCGGTGAGCTTGGCCGCCACCTCGTCGACATCGTCGAAGCGGGCGATGGCCCGCTCAATGAGATCGGGCAACTGCTCCATGGCCAGCAGGATCTCGGAGATCTCGGCCAAGTTGAGCGTCCCGTGAATCTGGGCCAACGTCAGCCCGAGAAGCTCCAGGGCCACGATCTGGGCCAGATGGCACTTGGTGGAGGCCACGCCGATCTCCGGACCGGCCCGGGTGTAGAGCACGCCGTCGGCGGCGCGGGCCATGGAGGAGTCGACCACGTTGGAGACGACCAGGACCTTGGCCCCGAGGCGGGCCGCCTCGCGCATGGCCTCCGACGTATCGAGCGTTTCGCCCGACTGGGAGACGCCGACGCACAGCGTGCGCTCGTTCAGCACCGGATCGCGGTAACGGAACTCGCTGGCGATGTCGACCTCGGTCGGCAGCTTGACCCAGTGCTCAATGGCGTACTTGGCCACCAGGGCGGCGTGGTAGCTGCTCCCGCAGGCCACGATGAAGACCTTGTCGATCCGGCGCAGGTCTTCGGGGCTGAGGCGCATCTCGTCCAGGACCAGTTCCCCGTAGGGGCCGCGGCGGTCGAGCAGCGTGTTGGCCACCGCCTGCGGCTGCTCGTGCATCTCCTTGGACATGAAGTCCTCGTAGCCGCCCTTCTGGGCCGCTTCCAGATCCCAGGTGATGGTGAGCGGCGTCGGCTCCACGGGGTCGCCGGCCAGGGTGGTGACGCTGAGGTGGCCCGGGGTGAGGACGGCCAGTTCGTCGTCGCCCAGGGCGAAAAGCTGGCGGGTGCGGCCGAGCAGGGCCGGGATGTCAGAAGCCAGGAAGGCCACACCGTCGGCCAGGCCGAGGACGAGCGGGGTGGAGCGGCGGGCCGCCACGATGGTGTCAGGTTCGTCGGCGTGCACCACCGCGATGGAGAAGGCGCCCCGGACGCTCAGCAGGGCGGCCCGGGTGGCCTCGGTCAGCGTGCGGCCGGCGGCCAGGTGCCGCTCAATGAGGTGGGCCACCACCTCGGTGTCGGTGGCCGAGGTCATGACGTGGCCGTCGGCCACCAGGTCGGCCCGGAGCTCGGCGTGGTTCTCAATGATCCCGTTGTGGATGAGGGCCAGGCGGCCGCTGCAGTCGAAGTGGGGGTGGGCGTTCTCCGGCGTCGGGTGGCCGTGGGTGGCCCAACGGGTGTGTCCGATGGCGGCGGCGTGGCCGGTCGGCGCGTCGGCAGTCAGGCCAGCCAGCTCGGCCACCGAGCGGGTGCCGTCAGCCGCCCGGGCCCGCCAGATGCCCCCGTCGACCACCAGGGCCACGCCGGCCGAGTCGTAGCCCCGGTATTCGAGCTGGTGCAGGGCCCCGAGTATCAGGGGGAGGGCGTCAGCCTCGCCGGTGACGCCGATAATGCCGCACATTGGCCCAGGTTACTGGCGGGTTCGGTCCTGCTCGGCCCGGAGTGGCCCTAGCCCCCGACCTGCCCCAGAGCGGCCTCGACAATGCCGGCCAGCTGGGCCGCCACCGCATTGGCCTGGGCCTCGACCCGGGCCTCGACCATGACCCGGACCAGGGGCTCGGTCCCGCTCGGGCGGAGCAGGACCCGCCCCTCGTGGCCCAGCTCGGCCTCCGCCTTGGCCACGGCATCCCACACCTCGGCGCTCTCGGCCAGCCGCTCGGGTTGGGGGATGGGGACGTTCACCAGCACCTGGGGCACCCGCTCCACCAGCCCATCGGACAGCTCGGCCAGGGACCGGCCGGAACGCAACATGAGGTCGGCCAGCGTCAGGCCGGTGAGGATGCCGTCGCCCGAGGTGGAGCGGGAGCGGAAGATGATGTGGCCCGACTGCTCACCGCCGAGGGACAGGCCGTCGGCATCGAGCGCGGCCAGCACGTGGCGGTCGCCCACGTCGGTCTCGCGCACCGCGATGCCATGGGCCTCCATGGCCAGCCGGAAGCCCAGGTTGGTCATCACGGTCACCACCACCGTGTTCCCGGCCAGCTGGCCGCGGGCGGCCAGGTCGAGGGCGAACAGGGCCAGCAGCACGTCGCCGTCGACGATGGCGCCGGTCTGGTCGACCGCGATGACCCGGTCGGCATCGCCGTCGAGGGCCAACCCCAGGTCGGCCCCCCGTGCCACCACCGTCCGGGCCAGCTCGCCGGGGTCGGTCGAACCGCACTGCTCGTTGATGTTGGTGCCGTCCGGCGCGTCGTACAGCGAGGTGACCTCGGCCCCCAGCTCGGAGAGGACCCCGGGTGCGAACGTGCTGGCCGCCCCGTTGGCCGAGTCGACCACGATGTGCAGGCCGCTCAGCGTCCGCCCTTCGGTGGCCGCCACCAGATTGTCCCGGTAGAGGTCAGCGGCGTCCGGATCGGCCAGGATGCGCCCGACCCCGTGGCCGGTGGGCCGGCGCGGCGGCCGCTCGGGGTCTTCGAGGACCGAGTTGAGCTCGCGCTCCACCTCACCCTCGAGCTGGACCGGCAGCTTGGTCCCCCACTGGCTGAAGAGCTTGATCCCGTTGTCAGCGAAGGGATTGTGCGATGCCGACACCATGGCGCCGGGCAGCTTGCGCCGCTCGGAGATGGCGGCCACCCCGGGCGTGGGCAGCACGCCGAGGTCGATGACGTCCGCCCCTTCGGTGGCCAGGCCGGCGGAGAGCGCAGCTTGGAGCAGGGGGCCCGAGCGGCGGGTGTCCCGCCCGACCACGAAGGCCTGGGCCGGGATGATGCGGGCGGTGGCGCGGCCGAGGGCCAGGGCCAACTCCGCCGTCAGTTCCTCGTTGGCGACACCCCGCACCCCATCGGTGCCGAAGCGTGCCGGCCCCACCGTCTTAGCGCTTGGAGTACTGGGGTGCCTTGCGGGCCTTCTTCAGGCCGTACTTCTTGGACTCCTTCTCGCGGGCGTCCCGGGTGAGCAGGCCCGAGCGCTTCAGGGCGGCCCGGTGTTCGGGGTCCATCTCGCACAGGCTGCGGGCGATGCCGAGGCGCATGGCGCCGGCCTGGCCCGAGATGCCGCCGCCGTCAATGGTGGCGTCGATGTCGTAGGACTCGACCGTGTTGGTCACCCGCAGCGGCTCGGTCAGCAGCATGCGGTGGGTGGCCGAGGTGAAGTACGCCTCAATGGGCTGCTTGTTGACCCTGATGGCGCCTTGGCCGGGGCGGAAGCGCACGCGCGCCACGGCCTGCTTGCGGCGTCCGGTCGTCTGGGTGAGCGGGGTGGGCATGGAGGACCTTTCGTCGTTCAGCTGGCCCGGCGGGCCTGGGGCAGTTCCAGCGCCTCGGGCTGCTGGGCTGCGTGGGGGTGATCGGGGCCGGCGTAGACGTTGAGCTTGCCCAGCATCTGGCGGCCGAGGGTGTTCTTGGGGAGCATGCCGCGCACGGAGCGCCGGATCAGCTCGTCGGGCGACTTCTCCAGCAGTTCGGCGTAGGTGGTCGAGCGCAGGCCGCCCGGGTAGCCACTGTGGCGGTAGGCCAGCTTGTCGTCGGCCTTGTTCGAGGTGAGGATCACCTTGGCCGCGTTGACGATGATGACGTGGTCACCGGTGTCGACGTGGGGGGCGAAGTAGGGACGGTGCTTCCCGCGCAGAATGTGGGCCACCTGCGAGGCCAGGCGACCGAGGACGAGGCCGTCGGCGTCGACCACGTACCAGGCTCGTTGGATCTCGGGGACCTTCGGTGAAAATGTGCGCAAGGGAACGATCTTTCGCTGCGGTGTGGTGAGAGAGCGCATACCCCGGGGGGCGGGCTCAGACCCTCGGAGGTCCCGTGGGCCGACGTACCAGGATAGGGCGGTTGAGCGGGCCGGGCAAGCCGCCCCCTCAGGGGTAGGCCACGGCGAGCAGGCAGAGCCCCAGCGCCGGAGCCGGATCGGGGGCCCGGTGGCGGTCGTTCATGCGCAGCCGCGCCAGCAGGGTGGCCCCGTTCCCGTTGCCCCGGCCGACCTCGACCAGGCTGCCGACCAGGGAGCGCACCATCTGGTGGCAGAAGGAATTGGCCTCAATATCGAAGCGCAGGAGGCGGCCCTGACCGATATCGGACACCTCGCGGGCCTCATCCAGGCTCCAGCGGGCCCGGGTGACCCGCCGCACAATGGGCTCTTCGGCACTGGTCCCGGGCTTGCGCCGGCAGAAGGAGCGGAAGTCGTGGGTGCCCAGCAGCACGTCGGAGGCGGCCGTCATGGCCCGCAGGTCCAGCGGGTCGCGGATGTGCCATGACAGTGGGGCCAGCAGCGGGTCGGGGGTAGGGGCGTTCCAGACCAGGTAGCGGTAGGAGCGGGCCGTGGCCGAGCGGCGGGCGTCGAAGTCATCGGCCACCGCGGTGGCGCTGAGCACGACGACGGCCGGGGCCACCTGGCGGTTCAGGGCGCGGGCCAGGCCGACGCCGTCGAAGGGGATGGGGGGCAGGTCGACGTGCACCACCTGGCCCCGGGCGTGGACGCCGGCGTCGGTGCGCCCGGCGCAGGTCAGCGCGGGCGGCTCGACCAGGCGGGCGGTGCGGCCCAGCGCATGGCGCAGGGTGCCGGCCACGGTGGGGAGTTCAGGCTGGTCGGCGAACCCCCGGAAGGGAGCGCCGTCGTAGGCGACCAGGAGTCGCCATCGCTGCCACCCACCGTCGGTGGGCGAGGCCACCGCTTAGACGAACTCAATGCGCGCCATGGGCGCGTTGTCCCCCGGGCGCGGGCCCAGCTTCAGGATGCGGGTGTAGCCGCCCGGACGCTCGGCGTACCGGGGCCCGATCTCCTCGAAGAGCTTGTGGGCCATGTCCTTGTCCCGGATCAGCGCCACCACCCGGCGGTGCTGGTGGATGCCACCCTTGCGGGCGGCCGTCACGCACTTCTCGGCCACTGGGCGCAGGGCCTTGGCCCGGGCCTCGGTGGTCACCAACGACTCGGCGGCGATGAGCGAGGCCACCAGGTTGCCCAACATGGCCTTCTGGTGCGCTGCGGTGCCGCCCATCCGGCGGCCGCGCTTGGGAGTTCCCAGCATGGCCGATCAGTCCCGGGTGCGGAGCGAGAGCCCGCGCTCGTCCAGACGCTGGACGACCTCGTCGGCCGACTTCTGACCGAAGTTGGTGATGGCCAGCAGGTCGTCCATGGTCCGCTCGACCAGTTCGCCGATGGTGTTGATCTGGGCCCGCTTCAGGCAGTTGCGCGGGCGCTCGGAGAGGTCGAGCTCCTCAATGCGCAGGTCCAGGTCGGGCGAGCCGCTGGTGGTGGTGCCGGTATCGCCCAGCTCCAACCCCTGCGGGGCGTCTTCGAGGTCGGCCACCAGGCCGACCAGGTTGCGCAGGGTGTCACCGGCTGAGGCCAGCGCTTCCCGGGGGCTGATGGTGCCGTCGGTCTCAATGTCGAGCACCAGGCGGTCGTAGTTGGTGGACTGCTCCACCCGGACCGGCTCAATGTCGAAGGTCACCCGGTGCACCGGCGAGAAGATGGAGTCGATCGGGATGACCCCGATGGTGGTCGACCGCTTGTTCTTGTCGGCTGAGACGTAGCCCCGGCCCCGCTCCACCGTCACGTCGACGGCCAGGCGGCCCTTGGCGTTGATGGAGGCGATGTGCAGGTCGGGGTTGAGGATCTCCACGTCGGAGGTGGCCTGGAGGTCCTTGGCCGTGGCGTCGGCCGGGCCCCGGACGTCCAGGCGCAGGGTGACCGGCTCGTCGGTGGCGATGCGCACCAGCAGGTCCTTGAGGTTCAAAATGATGTCGGTGACATCCTCTTTCACGCCGGGCAGCGTGGTGAACTCGTGCAGCGCCTCGTCGAAGCGCAGCTGGGTCACCGCCCCGCCGGGAATGGAGGAGAGCAGGGTGCGACGCAGCGAGTTGCCCAGCGTCGTGCCGAAGCCCGGGTCGAGCGGTCCGATGGCGAAGCGCTGCCGGTTGTCCTGCTCTTCGTCGACTGCTTCGACTGTCGGTCGTTGAATGATCAGCATCGTGTAACTCCTGTTGGGGCGGGGGTGGTCGGTCGGGGGAGGTGGCGGCGGGGCGCCGAGCGTCCTACTTCGAGTACAGCTCGACGATGAGCTGTTCCTGAACGGGCTCGTCAATGTGCTCGCGCAGCGGCGGGTTCAGGACGGCCACGCTGAAGCCACCGTCACCGGTCTCCAGCCAGGCCGGCGTCTGGCGCTCCAGGGTGTCCATGTTGCGGCGCACCGAGAAGTTCTCCCGGGTGGCCGGCTTGAGGACGACGCTGTCGCCCTTGCGGACCCGGTAACTCGGGATGTCGACCCGCTTGCCGTTGACCAGGATGTGGCCGTGGCGGACGAACTGGCGGGCCTGGCGGCGGCTGGCGCCCCACCCGGCCCGGAAGACCACGTTGTCCAGGCGGAGCTCCAGGTTGCGCAGCAGGTTCTCACCGGTGATGCCGGGCTGGGCGCTCGACTCCTCGTAGAGGTTGCGGAACTGCTTCTCCAGCAAGCCGTAGATACGGCGGGCCTTCTGCTTCTCGCGCAGCTGGGTCAGGTACTCCGAACCCTGGCGCATGCGGTCGCGCCCGTGCTCACCGGGCGGGTAGGCCCGGCTGTGCCGGTCCGTCACCGCTTCGGAGACGGGGCACTTGAGCGAGTAGCAGCGCTCGCCCTTCAAGAACAGCTTCGTCCGTTCACGCCGGCAGAGACGGCATACGGGTCCGGTGTATCTGGCCATGAAATCTTCCTCTTAGACCCGACGCCGCTTCTTGGGGCGGCAGCCGTTGTGGGGGATGGGGGTGACGTCTTTGATACCGACCACTTCGATGCCCACCGCGGCGAGCGAGCGAATGGCGGTCTCACGGCCCGAGCCGGGGCCACGGACCAGGACATCGACCTTGCGGACACCGTGCTCCATGGCCCGCTTGGCGCACGCTTCGGCGGCCAGCTGGGCCGCGAAGGGCGTGGACTTGCGGGAGCCCTTGAAGCCGACATTGCCGGCCGAGGCCCAGGCCAGCACGTTGCCCTCGGGGTCGGCAATGGAGACGATGGTGTTGTTGAACGAGCTCTTTATGTGGGCCACGCCGTAGGAGATGTTCTTGCGCTCCTTGCGGCGGGGACGCCGGGCCTGCTTGGTCGGCTTTGCCATCTACTTCTTCACCTTTTTCTTCCCGGCCACGGTCTTCTTCGGTCCCTTGCGGGTCCGGGCGTTGGTGTGCGTGCGCTGGCCGTGGACCGGCAGCCCCTTGCGGTGACGCACACCCTGGTAGCAGTTGATCTCCATCTTGCGCTTTATGTCCTGGGACACGTCCCGGCGCAGGTCACCCTCGACCCGGAAGTTGGCGTCGATGTAGGTGCGCAGGCGGGCCACCTCTTCATCGGTCAGGTCGCGCACCCGGGTGGAGGGGTTGACCTCCACGGCCTCACAGATCTGGTTCGACAAGGTGTTGCCGATCCCGAAGATGTAGGTCAGGGAAATCTCGAGTCGCTTCTCGCGGGGAATGTCCACTCCCGAAATACGGGCCATCTGCCGATCCTCTCCTAACCCTGACGCTGCTTGTGGCGCGGGTTCTCACAGATCACCCGGACCACACCGTGGCGCCGGATGACCTTGCACTTCTCACAGATCGGCTTCACGCTGGGCCGAACCTTCACGTTGCGTCCTTATCTCTCGCTGCTGAACCGGTGGCTACTTGTACCGGTAGGTGATACGACCCCGGTTGAGGTCGTAAGGAGTGATCTCCACCTGCACCTTGTCCCCCGGAAGAATGCGGATGCGGTGCATCCTCATTTTGCCCGAGCTGTGCGCCAACACTTTGTGTCCGTTCTCTAATTCGACGCGGAACATCGCATTGGGCAGTGGCTCGACCACCGTGCCTTCGAGCACGATGGCGTCTTCCTTGGGCTTGGGCAGGTGACTCTCCTCTATCGTTCGTTCTGGTGTTCCGGGCGCACCGGCGGCGCGGGGCCGAGGGGGCGCTATCGGGTGTGGCCATGAGGCAGGAGGCCCGTAAGCGGACCTGGCCCAGGGCCAGCGAAAGATTCTACCCTAATTAGCCGTCATTTCCAGCCGGCGGTGTGGTAGGCCCCTTCTCCGGCCCCTCCTAGGCCATGGTGAAGACCTCCGGGCCGTCGGGGGTGACCGCAATTGTGTGCTCAAAGTGGGCCGACAGGCGCCCGTCGGCCGTGACCACGCTCCAGCCGTCATCCCACATCTCGGTCTCGGCAGTGCCGGCGTTGACCATGGGCTCGACGGCGAAGACCATGCCCGTCTTGAGGGTGGGGCCCCGGTTCCCGGGCCAGTAGTTCGGCACCTGGGGTTGCTCGTGCATGGCCGTCCCGATGGCGTGGCCCACGTACTCGCGCACCACCGAGAAGCCGGCCGCCTCGGCCACGTCCTGGACGGCCCGGCCCACCTCGTGCAGGGCGTTGCCCTTGGTGAGCTGGGCGATCCCGGCCCACAGGCTGCGCTCGGTCACCTCAATGAGCTTGGCCGCCTCCTTGGAGATCTCCCCGATGCCCATGGTGAAGGCGGCGTCCCCGTGGTAGCCCTCAATGATGGCCCCGCAGTCGATGGAGAGGATGTCCCCCTCCTCCAGCCGGTAGGCGCCGGGGATGCCGTGGACGATCATGTCGTTGGGCGAGGTGCAGATGACAGCCGGGAAGCCGTGGTAGCCCAGGAAGTTGGAGCTGGCCCCCCGCTTTTCCAGCACGTCGCGGGCCACGGCGTCGAGCTCCAGCGTGGTCACCCCCGGCTTGGCCGCGGCCCGGGTGGCCTCGTGCATCTCCGCCACCACCAGACCGGCCCGGCGCATTTTGGCCAGCTCTTCGTCGTTGCGCCTCATGCCTAGGCCCTCAGTTTATGGCGGCGGTCGTCGATCGCCCCCACCACCCGCCGGGTCACCGCGTCGGGCGAGCCGGTCCCGTTGATCCCGACCAGGAGGTCCCGCTCGCTGTACCAGGCGATCAGGGGCGCCGTCTCGGCCTCGTAGAGGTCCAGCCGGCGCTGAATGGCCTCCTCGGTGTCGTCCTCGCGCTGGACCACTTCCCCGCCACAGACGTCGCAGGTCCAGTTCACCATGGGGGGTGCCGCCGTCGAGTAGTTGGCCCCGCAGTCCACGCAGACCCGGCGCGAGGCCAGCCGCTTCATGACCAGCGTGGTCGGCACCTCCAGGTCCACCACCAGGTCCAGCCCGAAGGGGTGCACGATATCGTCGAGCAGCTCGGCCTGGGTGGTGGTGCGGGGGCAGCCGTCGAGCACGAAGCCCCGGCCCCGGGTGTCGCGCTCGGACAGGCGGCCCTGGACCATCTCCATGACCAGGTCGTCGGGGATCAGCTCGCCCTGGTCCATCAGCGACTGGGCCCGCTGGCCCAGCCCGGTCTTGGACTTGACCTCACCCCGCAGCATGTCGCCGGTCGAGACATGCGGCACGACATAGTGATGCGATAGGCGAACGCACTGCGTTCCCTTGCCGGCCCCCTGCTTTCCGAGGACCACGAGCCTGACCCCGGGGATCACAGATCCCTACTTGAGGAAGCCCTCGTAGTTACGCATCATGAGCTGGCTGTCGATCTGTCGCATGGTCTCGAGCGCGACACCGACCGAAATGAGGAGCGTCGTCCCGTAGAACGGGAACCGGTTCAGATGCCAGAGCGCCATGAGGATGGAGGGCACCACGGCCACCGCACCCAGGAAGAGGGCACCGACCACCGTGATACGACTCAGGATATGGGCGAAGTAGCGCTCGGTGGGCGGTCCGGGCCGGATGCCGGGCACGAACCCCCCTTGCTTGCGGATCAGGTCCGCCTGCTGGTGCGGGTCGAAGGCCACGTACACGTAGAAGAAGGTGAACATGAAGATCAGGACGAAATAGGCGGCGATGTAGAAGAAACTGGTCGGCGTCAGGCTGTTGCGCACGAAATTCTGGAACCAGACCCACTGCACCACGTTGGACAGCAGCACCGGGATGTACAGCACCGAGCTGGCGAAGATGATCGGGATCACGCCGGACTGGTTGACCTTGAGGGGGATGTAGGTGCTACTGCCCCCATACATTCGTCGCCCCACCACCCTTCGGGCAAAGGTGACGGGTATTCGCCTCTGCCCCTGGTCGAAGAAGACGATGGTGACCAGCAGGGCGATGGAAACGGCCAGGATCACCCCGAACTTGAGCTTCCCGCCCTCCGAGAGGATGGAGCGGAACCCGGTCGGGATGGCCGCCACCACGTTGGCGAAGATCAGGATCGACATGCCCTGCCCGATGCCGCGCTGGGTGATCAGCTCGGCCAGCCACATGACGAACGCCGTGCCGGCGGTCAGGCACATGACCATGAAGGCGGCCAGGGCGAAGGTGAACTTCGGGATGAGGTCGATGTTGGTGCCCAGGAGGGCGGCGTCATGGCCGTGGAAGGCGTAGACCAGCCCGGAGGACTGCATGAGGGCCAGGCCCACGGTCAGGTACCGGGTGGTCTGGGTGATCTTCTTCTGCCCCACCGCGCCCTGGTCGCGCCATTCCTCCAGTTTGGGGATGACGGTGGAGAGCAGCTGAATGATGATAGAGCTGGTGATATAGGGCATGACGCCCAGGCCGAAGACGGCCAGGCGGACCAGGGCGCCGCCGCTGAACAGGTTCAGGAACCCGAGCACGCCCGAGGCCGAGGCCGAACTCTCCAGCGACTGCAGCCGGCTCCAGTTCACCCCGGGGACGGGCACGTTGGCCCCGATCTGGTACAGGGCGATGACAGCCAGGGTGAAGATGACCTTGTTGCGAAGGTCAGGAACCCTGAAGATGTTGGCGAGCCGGGAGAGCATGGCCGGTTTAGGTTAGGTCGAGCCCGGGGGCCGTCACTACCGGTTCATCAAGGCGTTGCCCGATGCCGGTGGGCGACCATTGCCGAAGGGGAGTGGCACCCGCTCGACGCTACCGCCTGCCGTGGTGATGGCGGCTTCGGCCGAGGCCGAGAAGGCGTGGGCCGAGACCCGGACGGGCCGGGACAGGGCACCCTGGCCCAGGACCTTGACCAGCGCTTTCGGCCGGCACAGGCCGGCCGCCACCATGGTCTCGAGGGTGATCTGGTCAGCCTCGAGGGCGGCCAGGGCACCGACGTTGACCGGCGTGTAGGCCACCCGGAACGGGTTCTTGAAGCCCTTGAGCTTGGGGATGCGCTGCATCAGGGGCAGCTGTCCACCCTCGAAGCCCGCCGGCACCGTGTTGCGGGCGTGCTGGCCCTTGGTGCCGCGGCCGGCCGTCTTGTGGCCCTTGCCACCGGTGCCGCGGCCTACCCGCTGCTTGGCCTTGGTGGCACCCTTGGGCGGTGCCAGTTCGTGCAGCTTCATGCCGACACCTCCTCAACATTGATCAGATGGGGGACGCGGGCGAGCATGCCCCGGATCTCCGGTCGGTCGGGCAGGTCGTTGGACTGCCCGATGCCGCGCAGGCCGAGGGCCCGCAGCGTGCCGCGGTGCTTGGGCTTGCTCCCGATGGCCGAGCGCGTCTGGGTGACCAGCAATCGCGGCCCCGTGGCTTCGGGCTTGGTGGGTCGTGCCGGCATGGTCAGCGCGCCTCTCCGGCGAACAGCTCGGTCTCGCGCTTGCGTTCGCGGTAGGCCCGCAGGACGCCGCCCGGGGTGACCTCGTCGGCCTGCTTGCCCCGCAGCGCCGCCACCTCGTCCGGGCGGCGCAGTGCCTTCAGCCCGGCGATGGTGGCGTGGGCCACGTTGATCCCGTTGGAGGAGCCCAGTGACTTGGCCAGGATGTCGCGGATGCCGGCCATCTCGAGGATGGCCCGGGCCGCGCCGCCGGCGATGACGCCGGTGCCGGGTGCGGCCGGCTTGAGCATGACCCGACCGGCCCCGCTCTCCCCGATGACCGGGTGCACAATGGTGGTGCCGGCCAGGGGCACCTCAAAGAGGTTCTTGCGCGCCTCTTCAATGCCCTTCTGCACGGCCAGGCCGGCTTCCTTGGCCTTGCCGTAGCCGAGACCGACCTTGCCGTTGCCGTCGCCGACGACCATGAGCGCGGCGAAGGAGAACCGCCGGCCACCCTTGACCACCTTGGCCACCCGGTTCACCTTGATGGTGCGCTCTTCGTACTGTGTGTCGACCATTTAGAACTCCAGTCCCTCGGCCCGTGCCGCATCAGCCAGGACGGCGACACGCCCGTGGTAGACGAAGCCACCCCGGTCAAAGACCACTTTGGTGATGCCGGCCGCTTTGGCCCTTGTTCCCAGCAGACGGCCCACAGAGGCAGCGCCCGTCACGTTACCGCCACCGCTCTGTCCCAAGGACGCGCGCAGTTCGGGCTCCACCGACGAGGCGGCCACCAGGGTGCGCCCCGTACTGTCGTCAATGACCTGAGCCGAGATGTGGCGGTTGGAACGGTGGACGGCCAGGCGCGGGGCCTCGGCGGTGCCGATGACCTTGGCCCGGACCCGGGCGTGACGCCGGACGCGGAGCCTGGTCCGATCATGTGTGCGTGCCATTACTTCGCTGCCTTCCCGGCCTTGCGGAGGACCCGCTCGCCGGCGTAGCGCACGCCCTTGCCCTTGTAGGGCTCGGGCTTGCGGAGCTTGCGGATGTTGGCGGCCACCTGGCCGACCATCTCCTTGTCGATGCCTTTGACGATGATCCGGGTCGGGATCGGCACTTCGAAGGTGATCCCCTCGGGAGCGTCGACGAAGACCGGGTGCGAGAAGCCCAGGGCCAGTTCCAGCGCGCCGGGGCCCTTGGCGTTGGCCCGGTACCCGACGCCCACGATCTCGAGCTCCTTGGAGTAGCCCTCGGTGACGCCCGAGACCATGTTGGCCACCAGCGAGCGCGACAGACCATGCAGCGCCCGGTGGTGCCGCTCGTCGTCGGGCCGGGTGACCAGCAGCTCGTCACCCTCCTGGGTGATGGAGATGCCGGTCGGGAGCTGGCGCTCCAGGGTGCCCTGGGGTCCTTTGACGTTCACCGTGCCACCACTGAGGGTGACGGTGACGTTGGAGGGGACCGGAATGGGCGAGCGTCCGATGCGTGACATCAGGCGTCACCTCCCTGGGTGGTCATGGCGTTACCAGACATGGCAGAGCACCTCGCCGCCCAGATGCTTCCTGCGGGCTTCCCGGTCGGTGACCAGGCCCTGGCTGGTCGAGAGTACGGCCACACCCATCCCGCCCAGGACGCGCGGGATGCCGTCGGCCCGGGCGTAAATGCGCAGCCCGGGCTTGGAGATCCGCTTGATCCCGGCAATGGTGCGGGTGCGGTCGCCTGAGTACTTGAGGGAGATCTCCAGCGTGGTGCCGGGCTTCTCGGTGTTGGGCTCGACGTGGTAGCCCGCGATGAAGCCCTCGCGCTCGAGAATGGAGGCCAGGGACTCCTTGAGCTTGGATCCGGGCATCTTCACCGTGTCGAACATGGCGGAGTTGGCGTTGCGGATACGGGTCAGCATGTCCGCGATGGGGTCAGTCATCGTCATGGCGGCCCTACCAACTTGCCTTCGTCACGCCAGGAATCTCGCCGGCGTGCACCATGACGCGCAGGCAGATGCGGCACAGCCCGAACTTCTTGTAGACGGCCTTCGGCCGGCCACAGCGCTGGCACCGGGTGTACCCACGTACCTTGAACTTGGGGGTGCGCTGCTGCTTCTCAATCAAAGCCTTTTTCGCCATGCGCTTAGTTCGTCTCCTGTCGGAACGGGAAGCCGAACGCTCGCAGGAGCGCTCGCCCTTCCTCGTTGCTGCGTGCGGTGGTGACGATCGTGATGTCCATGCCTCGGACACTGTCGATCTTGTCGTAGTCGATCTCGGGGAAGATGAGCTGCTCGGTAACCCCGAAGGTGTAGTTGCCCTTGCCGTCGAACGAACGGGACGAGAGGCCCCGGAAGTCACGGATGCGGGGAATGGCCAGGCTGAGCAGCCGGTCGAAGAACTCCCAGGCCCGATCGCCGCGCAGCGTGACCTTGGCCCCGATGGCCTGGCCCTCGCGCAGCTTGAAGCCGGCGATCGACTGCTTGGCCCGGGTCACGATCGGCTTCTGGCCGGTGATGATCTCGAGGTCCCGCTGGGCGCCCTCAATGAGGGAGGCCTGCTGGGTAGCCCGGCCCACGCCCATGTTGATGACGATCTTCTCCAAGCGGGGCACTTCCATGACGTTGCTCAGGCCCAGTTCCTCCTGGAGCTTGGCCCGGATCTCGGCCAGGTAGCGGTCCTTGAGCCGGGGGCGCGCCGGCGCGCTCACGGTGCTCACAGCTCAGCCCCGCACTGGCGGCAGATCCGGACCTTGGAGCCATCGTCCTCGATCTTCATGCCGACCCGGGCCGGGCCGTTGTGGCTCTTGCACCACAACGCCACCGAGGAGACGTGCACGGGCATGAACTTGTCGATGACGCCGCCCTGCTGGGTGGCCCGGGTCGGCTTGGCGTGGCGCTTGGCCACGTTGACCCCTTCGAGGATCACCTTGCCGGTGGCCGGGAAGGCGCGGACCACTTCGGCCCGCTTACCCTTGTCCTTGCCCGAACGGACAATCACGTCATCACCCTTGTGGATTCGCATCACAACACCTCCGGCGCCAACGACACAATGCGCATGAATCGCTTGTCCCGCAGCTCGCGGCCCACCGGGCCGAAGATGCGGGTGCCTCGCGGCTGCTGCTGATCGTTGATCAACACCGCCGCGTTCTCATCGAAACGGATGTAGCTCCCGTCGGCCCGGCGCTTCTCCTTCTTGGTGCGCACGACCACGCACTTGACCACGTCGCCCTTCTTGACGGCGGCGCCGGGAATGGCGTCCTTGACGGTGGCCACGAAGATGTCGCCGATGCTGGCGTAGCGGCGGCGCGACCCACCGAGCACGCGGATGCACAGCACCTCGCGGGCTCCTGAGTTGTCAGCCACCCGGAGGCGGGACTCTTGCTGAATCATCGGGCCCGCTCCACCACTTCAGTCAGGCGCCAGCGCTTGAGCTTGGACAGCGGGCGGGTCTCCTGGACCCGCACCCGGTCGCCCACCTTGGCCGTGTCCTCGGCGTCGTGCACGTAGAGCTTCTTGGTGCGCTGGACCGTCTTGCCGTAGCGAGGGTGGCGGACCCGCTCCACCACGGCCACCACGACGGTGGACTGCATGGCGTCGGACACCACGACGCCCTCACGCACCTTGCGGCCGTTGTGGCGCGTGCCGTCGTCGACCGGCAGCGGGGCGGGAGTCGCCTTGGCCACCGGGGCCGGGGCCGCTTCGGCCGGGGCTGCTTCGGCCGGGGCCGCTTCGGCCACGACCTCGGCTTCGACCACCGTCTCGGGCTCGGTCACGACTTCGGCCGCAGCTGCGGGCTCGGTCACGTCTGTTGTTTCTTCGGTCTCGTCGGCCATCAGGCCTCTTCCTCTTCCAGTTCGTCGTCATCGGTCAGCGCGACTTCGTCGCCGGCCTCTTCGGCTTCGGCCGCAGCGGCACGGGCCGCCGCCCGCTCGACCACGGCGGCGTCTTCAGCGGCCAGGTTGGCCAGCGCCTCGGAGTGCTCCGCTGCGGTGGGAGCCACGTAAGACCCTTCGGCCTCGAGGATCTCCCGTCCCCGCAGCACGGTCAGGATCCGAGCCACGTCGTGCTTGACCTGGCCCACCCGGGCCGGGTTGTCCAGCTGGCCCGTGGCCAGCTGGAAGCGCAGGTTGAACAGCTCGCGGCGGGCGTCACCCAGGCGGGAGGACAATTCAGCCCCGTCGAGCAGGGCCAGGTCGGTCGCGCTGGCCATCAGATCGCCACTTCCGCGTGTCCGTGCGTGCCCGGACGCACCACGAAGCGTGCCTTGAAGGGCAGCTTCTGAATGGCCCGCTCCATGGCGGCGCGGGCCAGCTCCTCGTCCACGCCGGCCAACTCGAAGAGAATGCGGCCCGGGTGCACCACGGCCACCCACAGCTCGGGGTTGCCCTTGCCCGAGCCCATGCGGGTCTCGGCCGGCTTCTGGGTCACCGGCTTGTCGGGGAAGACGCGGATCCAGACCTTCCCACCACGCTTGACGTGACGGGTCATGGCGATACGGGCGGCCTCAATCTGGCGCGCCGTGAGCCACCCGGGCTCCATGGCCTGAATGCCGAAGTCGCCGAAGGAGACGGAGGCGCCTCCCTTGGCCTGGCCGTTCAAGCGGCCGCGCTGCGTCTTGCGGTGCTTGACCTTCTTGGGCATCAACATGATCAGTCAGACTCCTTGCGGAAGTGCGGAGCCTCGTGATGCTCGTGGCGGTTCTGACGTTCCATCTCTTCGTCCTTGGCCAGCTGGCGCTCCAGGTCGTCCGGCTCGGTGGGAGCCACCGGGAGCAGGTCGGCCACCGGGGCTTCGGGGGCGTCGTCGGCCGTGTCGTCTGCGGTGTCGCCCACCGTCTCGTCGGCCACCGGGGCCTCGACGATGTCGACCGCGATCTCCTCTTGCCCGTCGGGGGTGTCGAGCAGAAGTTCATCGAGCTCATCGGGGTCCGCGGCACCGTTGGTGGCCACCGCGTCTTCGCCCGGGGCCCCGAAGTCGGCCTTGCGCCGCCCGCCACCGGCGGTGATGAGCCGGCGGGGGCCGCTCTGGCCCGAGGTCTCCCCGACCGCCATGGCGGCCTCACGGGTGATCTTGTCCTCAATCGAAACCTTGTAGGGCAGAATGTCGCCCTTGTAGATCCAGACCTTGACCCCGACCCGGCCCGACGTGGTCTTGGCCTCACGGAAGCCGTAGTCGATGTCGGCCCGCAGCGTGTGCAACGGGACCCGGCCCTCGCGGTACTGCTCCTTGCGGGACATCTCCGACCCGCCGAGGCGGCCCGAGCACTGCACCTTGATGCCCTGCGCCCCGGCCTTCTGCACCGTCTGGATGGCCCGCTTCATGGCCCGCCGGAAGGCGACCCGGCGCACCAGCTGGTCGCAGATGCCCTGGGCGATGAGGGCGGCGTCCAGCTCGGGCTGCTTGATCTCTTGGATGTTGAGCTGGATCCGGTTCTGCAACCCGGTGATCTCTTCCAGCTTCTTCTTGAGCCGGTCCGCTTCCGAACCGCGGCGGCCGATCACGATGCCCGGACGGGCCGTGTGGATGTCCACCCGCAGGCGGTCCCGCGTGCGCTCCACTTCAATACGGCTGACCGCAGCCGCTTCCAGCTGCGTCATCAGGTAGTCG
>DASZMA010000034.1:0-35439 GCA_035552095.1 Acidimicrobiales bacterium
TCCTGTCGCAGTTCATGCACGGCGAGCAGGGCGCACTGCTCTGCACGGCCAAAATCGTCGAGACCGTCCCGTGGATCGACGCCAAGTACTACGCCGCCACGCAGGTGATGGACGAGGCCCGCCACGTCGAGGTGTTCTCCAAGTACCTCGACACCAAGCTGTCGGGCCACTACCCGATGAACGGACATCTGGGCATGCTGCTGGACGACATCGTCAGCGACTCGCGCTGGGACATGACCTACCTGGGCATGCAGATCATGGTGGAGGGGTTGGCCCTGGCCGCCTTCGGGTTCATCCACATGATGACGACCGAGCCACTGCTCAAGAAGCTGCTGCGCTACGTCATGGCCGATGAGGCCCGCCACGTGGCCTTCGGTGTGCTCAGCCTGCAGGAGTACTACAAGGAGCTCAACGCGGCCGAGCTGCGCGAGCGCCAGGAGTTCGCCTTCGAGGCGGCCATCCGCATGAAGGACCGTCTGGTCATGCAGGAGGTCTGGGAGCGCATGGAGGTCCCCACGGCGGACGTCATCAAAATCATGAGCGCGGCGCCCGAGCGCGACGAGTTCCAGATCCTGCTCTTCTCCAAGATCGTGCCGAACCTCAAGAAGCTGGGGTTGCTCGACGCCGCCGACGGTTGGCTGCGCACCAAGTTCACCGAAATGGGCGCCATCGCCTTCGAGCACCTGACTGACACCACGCAGGACGAGGATGCCTTCGCCGACGGCTCGCCCGTCGACCGCCAGGTCGTCTAATTCCGCCGCTCGCCCCCCGACCTCCTCCTGGGGGCGGGGGGACGACTGGTAGCGTGGCCCAACCATGAGTACCCCTTCCGCCGCGCCCCGATTCGGCCGGGTCGTCACCGCCATGGTGACCCCGTTCGATGACCGTGGCGCTCTCGACCTCGGCGCGGCCGTCGAGTTGGCCCGGTGGTTGGCCGCGCACGGCAGCGACGGCCTGGTGCTGACCGGATCTACGGGCGAAAGCTCGGTGCTCACGGACGAGGAGAAGACCGACCTCTGGCGGGCCGTGGCCGAGGCGGTGACGATCCCCGTCGTCGCCGGCAGCGGATCCAACGACACCGAGCACTCCATCAAAATGACCGCCCAGGCGGCCGAGTGCGGCGTGGATGGCATCCTCCTGGTCACGCCGTACTACAACCGGCCTTCACAAGCCGGCATCGCCGAGCACTTCCGGGTCGTGGCCGAAGCGGCCGGCGATCTGCCGGTTGCCCTGTACGACATTCCCATCCGGGCGGGCCGGCGCATCGCCACGTCGACCGTGCTGCAGCTGGCCCGTGAGGTGCCCAACATCATGGCCCTCAAGGATGCGGCGGCCGATCCGGCCGGCACGGCCCATCTGGCCGCGCAGCTGCCCGCGGACTTCGAGATCTACAGCGGTGACGACGTCATGACCCTGCCGCTGATGGCGGTGGGGGCCATCGGCCTCATCAGCATCACCGCCCACTGGGTGGCACCGCAGCTTCGAGTCCTGATCGACGCCTTCCTGTCCGGGGATCTGGCCACCGCCATCGCCACCAACGCCGAGCTGCTCGACTCCTTCGACTTCTCGGCCACCGAGGCCTACCCCAACCCTCTGCCGGCCAAGGCCATGTGCCGGGCTCTGGGCCTGGCCGTCGGGCAGTGCCGCCTGCCCATGGGACCGTCCACACCCGAACTCGACGCCGAGGCGGCCAAGATCCTGGCTGCGGTGGGCCCTCCGATCAGTACGAGCCAACCGGTTGCCTGAAAAGCAGAGGGCACAATCGAGGTCCGGTGGAAGCGGCCGGGGCGGCGGCAGGGGAACTGGTGGCGGGGGAGCAGGCGGCAAAGGTGCCGCCCGTGGCGGGGGAGCAACCCCCAGCACCGGCACCGACGTAGCCACCACCGAAACGGCCACCAGCGGCAGAGGCGGCGGTGGCGGCGGAGCCAAGCCGGTCCGGGTCGTCTTCTTGGGCGGGCTGGGCGAGATCGGGCGCAACTGCGCCTGCATTGAAGTGGACGGGCGCATCATCGTCCTCGACTGCGGCATCATGTTCCCCGACCCCGACATGCCGGGCATCGACCTGGTCCTGCCCGAGTTCACCTATCTGCGGGAGCGAGCCGACAAGGTCGACGGCATTGTGCTCACCCACGGCCACGAGGACCACACCGGCGGGCTGGCCTACCTGCTGCGGGACCTGCAGGCCCCCATCTACGGCTCGGAGCTGACCGTCGGTCTGGCCCGGCACCGGGTCGAAGAGGCCGGGCTGGGTGACCGCACCGACTTCATCATCGTCAAGGACGGCGAGCGCCGCCGCATCGGGCCGTGCGACGTCGAGTTCATCCCCACCACCCACTCGGTGCCCGACGCCTGCGCCATCGCCTTCCACACCCCGCAGGGCGTGATCCTGCACTCGGGCGACTTCAAGCTCGACCTGCAGCCGGTGGACGGCCGCCGCACCGACCTCTCACGCATGGGCGAGCTGGCCCAGACCAAGGGGATCCGCCTCCTGCTCTCGGACTCCACCAACGCCGAGGAGCCCGGCTTCACCGCCTCGGAGTCCTCCGTCGGCGTCGTCCTGCGGCGCGTCTTCGCCTCCAAGCCGGACAAGCGCATCGTGGTGGCCTGCTTCGCCAGCCACCTGCACCGGGTGCAGCAGATCATTGACGCCGCCACGGCCAACGGCCGCAAGGTGGCCACCCTGGGGCGGTCGATGGGCAAGAACGTCGAACTCGGCTCCCAGCTCGGCATCATCACCATGCCCAAGGGAGCCCAGATCGACATTGAGAACGTGGACTCGGTCCCCCCCGGGCAGATGTGCGTGATCTCGACCGGGTCCCAGGGCGAGCCCATGTCCGCCCTCTCGCTCATGGCCACCGGTGACAACAAGTGGCTGCGGGTGGGTAAGGACGACGTCGTGGTCATCAGCGCCCATCCCATCCCGGGCAACGAGTGGTCGGTCGGGCGGGTCATTGACGAGCTGCACCGGCGCGGCGCTGAGGTCATCCACTCGGGCACCGAGGCCGTGCACGTCAGTGGACACGCCAAGGCGGGGGAGCTGCAGACGCTGATGCAGGTGACCAAGCCCGAATGCTTCGTGCCGGTGCACGGGGAGTACCGGCACCTGGTGCACCATGCCCGCATCGGCCTGTCCATGGGCATCGACCCGGCCAAGGTGCTGCTCTGCGAGGACGGCGACGCCGTGCAGCTCAACGCCAAGGGCATCCAGCGCGACGGCAAGGTGCCCGCTGGCTACGTCTACGTCGACGGCACGGTGGGCGACATCGGCCATGGCGTGTTGCGCGACCGTCAGAAGCTGGCCGAGGAGGGGGTGGTCATGGTGGTGGTCACCGTGGACAACCGCCAGGGCTCGCTGAGCTGCCCCCCGGTGATCGAGACCCGGGGCTGGGTGCACGCGCCCGAGGCCGAGGCACTGCTGGGTGAGGCCAGTGACGTGGTCGCGGCCGCCGTCACCACGGCCCTGCGCGACGGCGCCCGGGACATTGAGGTGTTGAGCCGCCACGCCCGCAAGGCGCTGGGCAAGTTCGTAGGCGACCGCACCCGGCGCCGGCCGATGATCGTGCCCGTGGTGCTGCTGGTCTAAGTCGGGAGCGGCGCAGTACGGCAGCCATTGACTTCCGTCATGAGGGTACGTTCCAGGTGACGCCTCCGTCGCTCGACACGACGACCGCCGCTGGCTCCGCCGTGGGATCGGTGGCGGGCAGGTCGAATCCGACGGCGATGCACGACGTCGCAGTCGGGCACGAGACGCCTTCCAGCCCGACGGCCGAGGCATGCACCGGGCGCGAAGTCCAGATCTGCCCGCCGTCGCTCGTCGAGAGAAGGTCTTGCATGATGCCGCCTCTCCCCTCGATGCCGCCGCCCGCAACGACGCACTGGGTGGCGCTCCAGCATGAGATGGCGCTCAAGCCGGTCGTACCCGGCGGCAGGGTCTGGTAGGTCCACGAGGCGCCCCGGTCGGTGCTGGAAACGATCTGGCCCGAGGGCGCACCGTCGGGCGGAGTCGCTTGGCCGACGAGCAGGCAGTGCGTGGGTGAAGCGCAGGTCATACCCTCGAAGGATCCGATGCCGGAAGGGGCGGCGCTATTGGTCACAATCGAGCGCTGCTTCCAGCTGGCTCCGCCGTTGGCCGTTGTGACGAGGCTGATCCGATCACCGCCGTACGGGGCGCCGATCACCGCCTCGACCTCACCCGCGGCGATGCAGTACCGGCGGGTGGTGCAGGTCACCAAGGACAACTGGGTCTCGCCTTTCGGGACGGTGACGTTGCGCCAACTGCGGCCAGCATCACTTGACGTGAGAGCAACGGCCCCGAAGTTCGCACTCCTCCGACCGACTGCCATGCAGAAGGTCCTGGTCGGACATGAGATCCCGGTGAGATCCCCAACCCCCTTGGGCAATGTTGGCGCCAACGACCACGCGCCCCCTCCGTCCTGGGTCCTGATCACGGCACCACGTTGGTCATTCCCCTGCGGGTTGGCGCCCAGGGCAATGCACGTGCGAGCGGTCGCACACGCCAAGGCGTCGAGGGTCTGGACCCCACGCAGGCTCGGCGTACTGGCCCAGGTCGCACCACCATCGGTCGTCCGGAAGGCGAGTGGGCCCAACGTGTGCCCGTAGATCGGCGTGCCAATGGCCGCACAGTGGCGCGGGGTTGCGCAGACCACCGAGATCAAGGGAAGTGCGATGGAGGACGGCGGTACCGAACCCGTTGCCGGCTGAGCCGGCTGAGAGGCGGCCGGCGCGGCCGCGACCAGGAGTCCGACCAACCCCAGCGGGATGGAGCTCAATCTGAGCCAGCTCTTCGACAAGGTCACGAGCGCAGGCCGGCTGGGAGGGCCAGTACCTAGCCGGTCCCCTGGTAGACGGGTCCGCCCACGGCGTTGATCTGCTGGTTCAGCGGAGGGTCGAGGACGTCGGTGACGCCGGGTTGGGTCAGGTGCACCCCATCGGGCGTGCGGGCCACCACGCCGTTCACGAACGCGGTGAAGGCGCCATCGGGATCGAGTAGTGAGTAGGCATCGAAGATGTGGACGAAGCTGGCGTTCTCCTGGGCCACCGTTTGCACAATCTGGTTGAACGCCTGCACCACGTTGGCCGGCGTGCCGTCGTTGAACAGCGGCGAGGTGGCCAGCAACACCTGGGCCCCGTCGGCATGCAGGATGTTGACCGCCTGCTCCAGGTTGGCCTGAATGAAGGCGGAGTAGCCGGCGTCGGCCAGGGTCACGTACTGCCCGTTGAAGAGGCGGTTCTGGGACTCCCAGTAGCCGACCTGGAGCACCGCCACGTCGGGGTGGAACCGGGCCGTCACCCACGTCAGCTGTTGCGCCCACAGGGCGCAGGCTCCCGGGTCGGTGTAGATGGAGCCGGGCGCGCTCCAGGGTTCGAGCGTGGCGCCGTTGGTCACGCCGCAGCCGGCCGCCGCCCCGTCGTCAATCATGTAGGGCGGATTGGTCCCGGCCGTGTACTGGGCTTCGTAGAGGGCCAGGGAGTCGCCCGTGATGGCCACCCGCAATTCACCCGAGTGGGTGGCGGAGGGGCCGGGCACGTCAGGGATGATGGCCACCGCCGGGGGTATGGGCACCGAGAAGCCGCCGGGAAAGAGGGGCGGATGCAGGGGCGACTCGGCGCTGCCCGAATAGCCGGCGTCGCCGAAAGTGAAGAGCCCGTCGTCGGACCCGACCAGCCAGTAGCCCCGGCCGTCCGGGGTGGCGCTCATGCCGACGATGGGCGCATTCAGGGCGGTCCCGCCCATCGATCCGTAGAAGGGTGCGTCGCCGAAGGCGAAGATCCCACCGTCGGACGCGGCCAACCAGTAGCCGCCGCCGTCCCCGGTGGCCGCCATGCCCACGATGGGCTTGTTGAGGTGGAGCGCCCCGGTCGACCCCCAGAAGTTGGCGTCGCCGAAGGCGAAGATCCCACCGTCGGCCGCCACCAACCAGTAGCCCCGGCCGTCGGGCGTCGCCGCCATGCCGACCACCGGTTGGTTCAGGTGGAGGGAGCCGGTCGAGCCCCAGAACGGCGCGTCGCCGAAGGCGAAGATGCCGCCGTCGGAGGCCACCAGCCAGTAGCCGCCCCCGTCGGGGGTCGGGGCCATGCCGACGATGGGCTGGTTGAGGTGGGTGCCGCCGGTCGACCCGTAGAACTGGGCGCCGCCGAAGGCGAAGATGCCGCCGTCGGAGGCCACCAGCCAGTAGCCGCCGCTCGGGTTGGCCGCCGCCCCGACGATCGGCTTCTGCAGGCCCAGGGCCAGGGTGTCCCCGTAGTAGCCGGCGCCCCCGAAGGTCAGGACGCCGCCGGTGGCGTCGATGATGGCGTAGGCGCTGTTGGTCTCGCGCGACTGGGCCGTCGGCTCGCTGGCCCCGGCGACGGCGACGGCGTGGCTCACGGCGAGCGTGCCCACCGACGTCAGGGTCGAGAGCACTGCCATGATGGCAACGCCCAGCGTCGCCCGTCGTCCCCTCCTCCGCCCGAGCCGTTCCATGACGGGACTGATCATAGGAAGGTTTCACCGGCCCGAGGGCGCAGCCTGGTGCCTAGAGCAGGGAGAGTTGCCCGCTCGGGACAATTTGCACCGGCTCGGCCCGCTGGTAGGTGCCGCGCCCGGATACCCCGAGCCTCCGGGCGGCCGTACCGACCACCTCGGCCACCCGGTCCTGCTCGCTCTCGGCCTGGTAGGGCCCCCGGCCGAACCGGCTCCGGTAGAGCGCGGCCAGGTCGGGCCTGGTGGCCTTGAGCCACTCCAGGTAGTGCTGGCGCAGCGGCCCGCGCAGGTGCAGGGCCACGCCGTGGATGGAGACCGCCCCGGCCGCGGCGCAGGCTTCGACCACCTCGGTCAGCTGCTCGTCGCGGTCAGACAGCCCGGGCAGGACCGGCGCCACCAGGACCCCGCAGGAGATGCCGGCTTCGGTCAGCCGGCGCAGCGCCTCCACCCGTTTGTCCGGCGGGGGCGTCCCCGGCTCGGTCAGCTTCCACACGCTGCGGTCCAGGGTCCCGATGGAGAAGCTCACCGCCACGTTGGTGCGGCCCGCCGCCGCGACCAGGGCGGCGGTGTCGCGCAGGATGAGGGTCGACTTGGTCAGGATGCTGAAGGGGTTGCGCACCTCGGAGAGGGCACCGATGATGCCCTGGGTCAGGTGGTACTTGCCCTCGGCGTGCTGGTAGGGATCGGTGTTGGTGCCCATGGCGATGGTCTGGCCGCCCCACTTCGACGAGCGCAGCTCGGCCCGGGTGCGCTCGACCGCGTTGATCTTGACCACGATTTTGCGCTCGAAGTCCTCCCCGATGCCCAGGCCCAGGTAGTCGTGGGTGGGCCGGGCGAAGCAGTAAACGCAGGCATGACTGCAACCCCGGTAGGGGTTGATGGTGAACTGGAACGGCATCCGGCTCTCGGCCGGCACCCGGTTGATGATGGTGCGGGCGTTGACGTGGAGGAACTCGAGCCCGGCGTAGGCGCCCTGCCCGACGTGGCGGGTGGCCAGCCGCTCGTCGGGGAAGAGGCTGCCGGTCTCCTCGCTGCTCGCCAACGTCCACCGGAGCGACATTCGCCTATCGTAGCGAACGTATGTTCGTATTTCAACGGGGTGGGTGTCCCCCGAAACCGCCTGGCCCGGCAGTAACCTCGACGTCACTGTGGTGACCACGAAGCGCCGACCTGCGACGACGCGCGCCCCGGCACGCAAACCAGCGCAGCACACCAGGAAGAAGGCGGCCGCGCCGCCCCCTTCCATCCTGCGCCGGCACGCCGCCGACCTCTGGGCCATCGGCCTGATCACCCTCGGGGTGCTGCTGGCGCTGGCCCTGTGGGGCCAGGCGCTCGGCCCGATCGGCCACGCGGTCGATACTGGATTGGCCACCCTGGTTGGCTGGACCCGGGTGGTGGTCCCGGTGGTCTGCGCCGGCGCCGGCGTGGTCCTGCTGCTGGAACGGGAACGCCCCGACCCGCTGCGGACGGGGCTGGGCGCCGCCCTCGGCCTCATCGGGATCTGCGGGCTGGCCGAGCTGGCCAAGCACTCGCCGACCATTCACGACGCCCACGCCATGAAGCTGGCCGGCGGGTGGGTGGGCGCGCTCATCGGGCACCCCCTCCGGGCCGGGATCGGCGCCGCCGGGGCGGCCGTGCTCTTCGTGGCCGTGGTCATCGTGGCCGTCCTCATCGCCACCAACGTCTCGCTGGCCTCCTTCGGCCGGGGGTTGCGCGTCGGTTCGACCGCCGTGGGCCGCACCATGTCCACGTGGTGGAAGGGCGGCCCGCTCGGCGAGGGCGACGACGACGAGCGTGCCCCCAAACCGAAGCGGGTCAGGGCTGCGCCCCCCTCCTCGCCCCCCGCCGCACCCTTCGACGCCGAGGCCGACCTCTTCGACCAACCGGATCCCGAACCCGAGCTGGAGCCCGAGCCGGTGCCCGAACCGCCGCCGGTGCCGCGGGTCAAGGTGGCCACGCCGCGGGCGTCGGGGGACTGGAAGCTGCCGCCGCTGTCGCTGCTGCCCCCGACCAAGCAACTGCGCCACGATCAGCGCCAGCTCGATGCTGCCGGTGAGTCCCTGGTGGCCGCGCTCGACGCCCACGGGGTGGCGACCCGGCTGGTGGGCCGCACCGTGGGCCCGTCGGTCACCCGCTTCGAGCTCGAGCTCGGGCCCGGCGTTAAGGTGGCCCGGGTCACCAGCCTCTCCCGGGACATCGCCTACGCCATGGCCTCGCCCGACGTGCGCATCCTGGCCCCCATCCCGGGCAAGTCGGCCATCGGGGTGGAGGTGCCGAACCGCACCCGCCAGCTGGTGGCGTTGGGCGACATTCTCACGTCGCCCGAGGCCAAAGAGGCCACCCACCCGCTCGAGGTCGGCATGGGCCGGGACATCGCCGGCCGGGCGGTCATGGCCAACCTGGCCGAGATGCCCCACATCCTGATCTCCGGCGCCACCGGCGCCGGCAAGTCGTCCTGTATCAACTCCATCATCACCTCGGTGCTGATGCGCAGCACCCCCGAGCAGGTCAAGTTGATGCTGATCGACCCCAAGCGGGTGGAGTTGGGCCAGTACAACGGGTTGCCCCACCTCATCACGCCGGTGGTGGTCGATCCGAAGAAGGCAGCCAATGCACTGCAGTGGGCGGTCAAGGAGATGGAGCGCCGCTACGACCTGCTGGCCGAGAACGGCATGCGGGACATCACCGGCTACAACGAGGCGCTGGCCGCCGGCGAGATCGCGCCGATCGGCCCGCCGTCGGTCCGCCGCCAGGTGGCCGAGACCGCCGCACGCGCCCTGGGCGCCGACCACCCCACCGTCGACAAAGACGAGGTGTTCGATGACGATCCCACGCCGCCCGAGGTGCTGCCCTTCGTGCTCATCGTGGTGGACGAGCTCAACGACCTGATGATGGTGGCGGCCCGCGACGTGGAGGACTCGGTGGTGCGCATCGCCCAGATGGCCCGGGCCGTCGGCATCCACCTGGTGCTGGCCACCCAGCGCCCCTCGGTCGACGTCATCACCGGCGTGATCAAGGCCAACGTCCCGAGCCGCATGGCCTTCTCGGTGTCGTCGCTGGCCGACAGCCGGGTCATCCTCGACCAGGCCGGGGCGGAGCGACTGATCGGTAAGGGTGACATGCTCCTGCTCACCGCCTCGTCGAACATCCCGCGCCGGCTGCAGGGACCGTGGGTCTCCGAAGAAGAGGTGCGCAAGGTGGTCGACTTCTGGAAGGCCCAGGGCGGCACGCCCGAGCTGACCGTCGGCCTGGTCGGGGTTGAGGAAGGGTTGCCCGGTGGCATCGAGGGGGTCGACGATGACGACGACGAGTACCTGGTCCAGGCCATGGATCTGGTCATCCGCTCCCAGCTGGGTTCGACCTCCATGCTGCAACGCAAGCTCCGGGTGGGCTTCGCCCGGGCCGGCCGGCTGATGGATCTGCTCGAACGCAAGGGCGTGGTCGGTCCCAGCGAGGGCTCCAAGGCCCGGGCCGTGCTCATGACGGTCGACGAGCTGGATGCGCTGACCCAGCGTTGAAGAAGCCAGTCCCGCCGCCGGTCATGGTGGCTCCCATCAGCCTGGATGCGCTGGACAACTCCCAGCCCGAACCGCCTCCTCCCGGCACCCCGATCCCGGCGCCGGCGCCGCGCTCCATCGTCCGCTCGGCGTCCTCGTCGACCGGCGCCTCCATCGTGGACCGGGGCCCGATCCTCATCCCGTCCCCACCGCTACCCCCTCCGCCACCCCCGCCGGCGCAGTCGGTCCCCGCCCCCATTGTGGTGACGGTGCAGGTCCCCACCCCGGCTCCCGTGCAGACGCCACCACCACCACCACCACCACCACCACCGCCGGCGGCCGCGCCCGACCCGGCGCCCGCGCCCGACCCGTTCCCCGATCCCTTCCTCCCGCCGGCCCGCCAGCCCAGGGCCTCGCGTGCCGCGGCCCCGAAGGCCACGACAACGAAGGCCACGGCAACGAAAGCAACGGCAACGAAATCCACCGCAACGAAGGCCGCAGCCGCGAAGGCGGCGGCTTCCGCCGAATCGGCCCCAGTAGCCCGGCCCGTTCCCACCGCGCCTGCGCCTGCGCCCCCGCCGAAGCGGGCCGAGCGTCGGAGCCAGACCCAGGAGAGCGAGCGCCGTGGTCTGCGGCGCCGCCTGGTGCCGCTGGCCGTCGCGGTCGTCGTGATTCTGGCCGCGGTCCTCGTGGTGGTCCGCCTGAACGGGGCCGAACCGACGGCCACCGTGGCCACCACCATGAAGCACACGGTCAACGTGCCGCTGGCCCCGGTCTCCATCCCGTGGCAAGCCAATGGCCTCTCGGCCATCGCGGTGCCGTCGATCGGGGTCGCCGAACAGTCGGGCCCCGAGCAGCCGGTGCCCGTGGCCAGCCTGACCAAAATGATGACGGCCTACGTCATATTGCACGACCATCCCCTCACGACTGGCCAGCCCGGCCCGGACATCACCATGGACCAGGCGGACGTCGACGAATTCAACAACGACACGGTCACCGACCAGGCCAACGCGCAGGTCACCGTGGGGGAGGTCCTGACCGAGCTGCAACTGTTGGGCGGTCTCCTGGTGCATTCGGCCAACAACTACGCCTTCGCGCTGGCCCGCTGGGACGCCGGCAGCGTGCCGGCCTTCGTGGCCAAAATGAACAGCACGGCGGCGCAGCTCGGGATGAGCAAGACCCATTACGCCGACGCCAGCGGGTACGACCAGAACTCGCAGTCCACCGCCGGCGACCTGTTGAAGGTGGCCGGTCCCGACATGCTCAATCCGGTGTTCGCCTCCCTGGTGAAAATGCCCTCCATCACGTTGCCGGTGGCCGGGACCATCTCGACCTACACGCCCCTGCTCGGCATCCAAGGGGTGATCGGCGTGAAGTCGGGCTTCACCACGGTGGCCGGTGGGTGCGACGTGGTCGCCGTCTACCGGACGGTGCACGGCAAGCAGGTGCTCATCCTGGCCGGGGTGACCGGGGTCACCGGCGCCAACGTGCTCTATGCGGCCGGGCTCGATGCGCTCAATCTCTCCAACGCGGTGGCCCAGTCGATCAGCCCGGCCACCATTGTGCGCCAAGGGACCCCGGTGGCCCATGTGACGGCAGCCGGCCACACCGTCGACGCGGTAGCCCAGTCGACGGCGAACGTCTTGGCCTGGCCCCTGATCCACGCCACCGAGACGTACCAGCCCGGTCACGCCATACTGGCCGGTGCCAAGAAGGGGACCCGGATCGGGTCGTTGATGGTGGGGCTGGGCAGCCAGCGCGTGGTCATCCCGGTGCGCCTCAGTCAGGACCTTCCCCAGGAGACGTGGCTGCAGCGCTTATTCTGACGCCATGCGCGCCCGGGCTCCCGCGTCGTCGGCGAACCTCGGACCTGGTTTCGACACGTTGGCCATCGCACTGGACCTCTATGTCCAGGTAGAGGTGGAGCCGGCCCCGTCGCTGGTGGTGCAGACCATTGGTGAGGGGGCGGGGCTCTTCGACGATGCCTCCCATCTGGCCGTGCGGGTGGCCCGCCAGGTCCTCGGGCATGACCGGGTGGCCGTGACCGTGCGCTCGCAGATCCCGGTCTCCCGCGGCCTGGGGTCGTCGGCCGCCCTGGCCGTGGCCGCCGCCGCCGCGGCCGGGGCGGAGGATCCGTTCGCCGTGGCCGCCGCCGTCGATGGGCACGCGGAGAACGCCGCGGCCAGCGTCTTCGGCGGCCTGGTGACGGCCACCGTGGTCGACGACCAGCCGGTCTCGGCCCACCTCCCGCTGAGCGACGAGCTGGTGTTCGTGGTGATCATCCCGGACCGCTCCCTGGCCACGGCTGAGGCCCGGGCCGTCCTGCCCGAGCGCGTGACCCGGGCCGATGCCACCTTCAACCTGGGCCGGATGGGCCTGTTGCTGGCCGGCCTGGCCGATCCGGCCCTGCTCACCCCGGCCGCTACCGCCGACCGCCTCCACCAGGGCCCCCGCACGGCCCTCTTCCCCGAGGCGCCGGCGCTGCTGGCCGCGCTGGTCGAGGCGGGGGCGCTGGCCTCCTGCTGGTCCGGGGCCGGTCCGACGCTGCTCGGCCTGACCACCCAGGCCGCTGCGGCGGCCGTGCGGAAGGGGGCGCAGGACGCGCTGGCCGCCTCCGGCCTGCCCGGGCACGTGCTGCTGCTCCAGGCCGACCGGCGGGGACTGGTTTACGGCGACGAGGCGGCGCTGCCCACCTGAGCGTCGGGGGATTCGACCCAAAAGAGGCGTCGTAGACTCGTCCGGTGCCCAAGTCCTTCATCATCCGCACCTTCGGGTGCCAGATGAACGAGCACGACTCCGAACGCCTGGCCGGCTTGCTGGTGGCCGACGGCCTCGAGCAGACCGACGACATGGCCCAGGCCGACGTGGTGGTGCTCAACACCTGCTGTATCCGCGAGAACGCCGACCAGAAGCTCTACGGGACGCTGGGCACGCTCAAGCAACTGGTCGACGCCAAGCCCGGCCTGCAGATCGCCGTGGGGGGCTGCCTGGCCCAGAAGGACCGCGAGCTGATTCAACAGAAGGTGGGCTGGGTCGACGTGGTCTTCGGCACCCACAACCTGACCAGCGCCCCTGGCCTGTTGCGGCGGGCCGAAAGCGAGGGCCAGGTCATGGAGATCCTCGATGCGCCGAGCCCCGAGTCGATCACCAACCACCTCATGGCACCCGATGCCGTGCGCGAGTTGCCGTACGCGGCGTGGGTGAACATTCAGATGGGGTGCGACAACTCGTGCGCCTTCTGCATCGTGCCCGCCGTGCGCGGGCCCGAGGTCAGCCGACCGCTGGCCGACATCGTCGACGAGGTGGCCGAGCTGGCCCGGCGCGGGGTGAGCGAGGTCACGTTGCTCGGGCAGAACGTCAACTCCTACGGCCGCGACATCACCCGGCGCCGCCCGCTCTTCGCCGACCTGCTGCAACGGGTCGGCGCGGTCGAGGGCATCGGGCGCATCCGCTTCACCAGCCCGCATCCCAAGGACCTGCGGCCCGAGGTCATCGCGGCCATGGCCGGCACGCCCGAGGTGTGCGAACAGCTGCACCTCCCGCTCCAGTCGGGCAGCGACCGGGTGCTGGCGGCCATGCGGCGCGGCTACACGGCGGAGCGCTACCTGGAGCGGCTGGCCCGGGCTCGGGCCGCCATTGACGACCTCGGGGTCACGACCGACATCATCGTGGGCTTCCCGGGCGAGACCGAGGCGGACTTTGAGGACACGCTGGCCGTGGTGGCCGAGGCCCAGTACGACAGCGCCTACACCTTCATCTTCTCGCCCCGGCCGGGGACCCGGGCGGCCGACATGGTGGACGAGTTCATCGCACCCGACGTCATCGCCCAGCGGTTCGAGCGGCTCAAGACGGTGGTCGACCGCTCCGCCCTGGCCCGCCATCAGGCCCGGGTGGGACGGGTGGAGGAGGTGCTGGTCGAGGGGGTGAGCCGCCGCGACGACTCCATGCTGAGCGGGCGGACCCGCCAGGGCAAGCTGGTCCACTTCGCCCCGACGGCGCCGGGCATGAGTGGGACCCCGACCGCCGGCGCCCTGGCCCGGGTGACCATCACCGCCGGGCATCCCCACCACTTGAGCGGCCGGCTGGAACAGGTGACGGCGCGGCCCCGCCACCGGGTGCGCATTCCGGTGGCCAGCGCTTGAGCGTTGTCGCGCTCGTCGGGGTCACGGCAGCGGGGAAGTCGAAGGCGGCACTCGAGGTAGCCGGCCGCCGCGGTGATGTCGAGATCGTCTCGGTCGACTCCATGTGCGTCTACCGCGGCATGGACCTGGGCACCTCCAAGCCGAGCCGGGAGGACCAGGCGGCGGTGCCGCACCACCTGATCGACCTGGTCGACCCGGACCAGGAGTTCACCGTGGCCCAGTTCCAGCGGGCGGCCCGGTTGGCCCTGGCCGGCATTGAGGACCGGGGCCATCACGCCCTCCTGGTCGGCGGGACCGGGCTCTACCTGCGCGCCGTGGTCGACGACCTGCAGATCCCGGGCCGCTACCCCGAGGTGGCCGGCGCGCTGGAGGCCGAGCTCAACCGAGGCGGGGTCGAGGTGCCCGAGCTGCACGCCCGCCTGGCCGTGCTGGATCCGCTGGGGGCGGAACGGATGGAGCCGACCAACCGGCGCCGGGTGGTGCGCGCCCTGGAGGTCACGCTCGGCTCGGGCCAGCCCTTCTCCGCTTTCGGGCCCGGGCTGGAGTCGTACCCGCCGTCCAAGGTGCCCCTGGTCGGGGTGGCCCTGGCCCCCGAAGAGGTGGACCGCCGCATTGAGCAGCGCTTCGCCGGCTGGGTGGCCGCGGGCCTGGTGGAGGAGGTGCGGGCCCTGGCGGCCCGGGCGGGCGGTATCTCGCGCACGGCCCGCCAAGCCCTGGGCTACCGGGAGCTGCTGGCCCACGTGGAGGACGGCCAGCCGCTGGCGGCCTGCCTGGAGGAGGCGGTGCGCCGGACCAAGTCGTTCGCCCGCCGCCAGGCCTCGTGGTTCCGCCGTGACCCGCGCATCGTCTGGACGGCGCCAGGGGCCGACCCCGCCGACCACCTTCACCTGGCCCTGGGGGCGCACGGCCGGCCGGGATGACCTGCGAGAATGGGGTGGTGCACTGCACCAAGCACGAAGGGGCGGGCAACGACTTCATGGTCGTCCTTGATCCGCACGACGGCCTCCGCCTGTCGGTGGCCCAGATCCGCCTGCTCTGCGACCGGCGCCGGGGCATCGGCGCCGACGGGATCATCCGGGTCGGCCCGGGCCGCGACGGCTGCGACCTCTCCATGGACCTGCGCAACGCCGACGGCAGCCCGGCGGAAATGAGCGGCAACGGGATCCGCTGCCTGGCCCAGGCCGCGGTCGATGCCGGGCTGGTCCAGCCGCCCCGCTTCACCGTGGCCACCGGTGCCGGCACGCGCACGGTCGAGTTCCGGCCGGGCGAGGTGCCCGGTTGGGCCAAGGCCAGCGTGGACATGGGGCCGGTGACCCTGGGGGCCGACCAGCCGCAGGACTTCGCCGATCGGCGGGCCCGCACGGCCGACGTGGGCAACCCGCACCTGGTCCTGCTCGGACCCGACGTGGCCGACGTCAACATTGGGGTGCTGGGGCCGATGCTGCAGTCCGACTTCGCCGATGGCATCAACGTCGAATGGATCACCGTGGTCCACGACGACGAGGGCGAGCTGCTGGAGCTGCGGGTGTGGGAGCGCGGCGCCGGCGAGACGCTGGCCTGCGGCACGGGCAGCGTGGCCGCCGCCGCGGCGGCCCGGGACTGGGGCGTGGTCAGCGGGAGCGGACCGGTGCGGGTGCGCAATCCGGGCGGGACGCTCGAGGTCACCCTGGGTCAGGGCCCCGGTGACCCGGCCCATCTGGCCGGACCGGTGCGCAAGGTGGCCGACATTGACATCCACCCGGGGATGCTCTCTTGACCAACGTGTTGCCCGGGACGCTCATCGACCGGTCGTTCCGCGAGCGCATCATTCTGGTGGGGGTCATGTTCCCCGGCTCTTCGGCCGAAGCGGTGGACGAGGCGCTGGACGAGTTGGCCCAGCTGGTCGACAGCGCCGGGGCCGATGTGGTCGGCCGCGTCGTGCAGCGGCGGGACACGCCCGACCCGGCCACCTTCGTCGGCAAGGGCAAGGCGGAGGAGATCGCCGCGCTCAGCCGCACGCTCGATGCTGACACCGTCGTCTTCGACGAGGAGCTGAGCCCGGCCCAGCAACGCAACCTGGAGAAGATCTTCGGGCGCACCGCCATCGACCGCACCGCGGTCATCCTCGACATCTTCGCCCAGAACGCCCGCAGCCCCGAAGGCAAGGCCCAGGTCGAGCTGGCCCTGCTGCAGTACCGGCTGCCCCGCCTGCGCGGGCGTGGCGGGGCGCTGAGCCAGCAGGGTGGTGGGCTGATCGGCAACCGTGGCCCGGGCGAGACCCAGCTGGAGGTGGACCGGCGGCGCCTGGTCCGCCGCATGCACCGCCTGGAGAGCGACCTCAAGGAAGTCGACCGCACCCGCTCGTTGCAGCGCCGCAGCCGGGCCCGGGGCCGCCACCGCGAGCTGGCCCTGGTCGGCTACACCAACGCCGGCAAGTCGACCCTGCTCAACTGCCTGACCGATGCCGGCGTGCCGGCGGCCAACCGGCTCTTCGTCACCCTCGACCCCCGCACCCGCCAGTTCGCCCTGCCCGGCGGGGAGACCGTGCTGGTGACCGACACCGTCGGCTTCGTGCGCAAGCTGCCCCACCAATTGGTCGAGGCCTTCCGCACCACGCTGGCCTCGGTGCGCCTGGCCGACCTGCTGGTGCACGTGGTGGATGGGACGGCCGAGCATGCCGAGTCGCAGATGGCGGCGGTGCGCACCGTGCTCGGTGAGATCGGCGCCGGTTCCGTCCCCGAGCTGGTGGTGGTCAACAAGGCCGACCGCGCCCCGGAGGCGGCCAAGGCGCTGGCCCACCAGATCGACGGCTCGGTCCTGCTCTCGGCCAAGACGGGCGAGGGCGTCGACGAGTTCCTGCGCGTGGTGGGGGACCGCGTCCGCGGCTCGGACCGGGTGGTGGAATTGGTGGTGCCCTGGTCGCGCGGCGACGTGTTGGCCGCCGTGCACCGGGAGGGCGAGGTGGTGGGGCAGACCGACGGGGCGGAGGCAGCCACCCTGCAGGTCGTACTGGACGAGGTGGGCAAGGCCCGCTTCGCCGAGTTCGTGGCCTCGCCGTGACGTTCGAGCTCCCGCCCTACCCCTACGACCGGCTGTCGTCGTTGGCCAAGCTGGCCGAGGCGCGGCCCGGCGGGATGGTCGACTGTTCCGTCGGCACGCCGTGCGACCCGCCGCTGCCGGCGGTGGTGGAGGCGCTGGCGTCGTCGGGGAGCGAGCGGGGGTACCCGGCGTCGGCCGGGAGCCCGGGCCTGCGGGCCGCTGCCGCGGCCTGGCTGCAGCGCCGCTTCGGGCTGGACTCGGTGGCACCGGAGTCGGTGGCCGCCTGCGTCGGCACCAAGGAGTTCGTGGCCTCGCTGCCCCAGTACCTGCGGCTGCGCCAGCCCGGGCGCGACACCGTGCTCTACCCGGCCGTCTCGTACCCCTCCTACGCCATGGGCGCCGCGCTGGCCGGCTGCCGGGCCGTGGCGGTGCCGCCGGTGCCCGGCCACCTGGGCGGCCTCGACCTCGACGCCATTGCCGAGGAGGACGCGGCGCGGGCCCTCGTCCTGTGGTCCAACTCGCCGTCCAACCCCACCGGCGGCCTGGGCGACCTCTCGGCCGAGGCGGCTTGGGGCCGCGGCCACGGGGTGCCGGTCTTCTCCGACGAGTGCTACGCCGAGTTCACCTGGCTGGGGCCGCCCCGGTCCATCCTGCAGAGCGGGGTCGACGGTGTGGTGGCGGTGCACTCCCTCTCCAAGCGGTCCAACCTGGCCGGGGTGCGGGTGGGTTTCTTCGCCGGTGACCCCGAACTGGTGGAATTCCTGCGCGCCGTGCGCCAGCACGGTGGGCTCATGGTGCCCGGGCCGGCCCAGGCGGCCGGCGTGGTGGCGCTCGACGACGACGACCACGTCGAGGTGCAGCGGCAGCGCTACCGCGAACGCCTGGCCTTCCTGGCCGGGGTGCTGACCGAGTTCGGCCTCCCGGTCGGCCGGCCCGACGGTGGCTTCTACCTCTGGGTACCGGTACCCGAGCACGTGGCGGACGCCTGGGCGCTGGCCGAGGAGTTGGCCCGCCGGGGCGGGTTGTTGGTCAGCCCGGGCGAGTTCTATGGCGAGGCGGCGGCCGACCATGTCCGGGTGGCCGTGGTACAGCCGATGGAGCGCCTGGAGCTGGTGGCCGAGCGGCTCGGCGCGGCTCGGTAAGGTGCCCCATGGCTGATCTGCAGGCGAGCATTGAAGAGCTGTGGGAACGGCGGAGCGAGCTGAGTCCCAGGGACACCGAGGCCGCCGCCGTGGTGGAGGAGGCCATTGGCCTGCTCGACTCGGGCCAGGCCCGGGTGGCCGAGGTCGATCCGGCCAGCGACCAGGTCGTGGTGCACGAGTGGCTCAAGAAGGCCATCTTGTTGTTCTTCACCGTGCGCGGCATGGCGACCATTGAGCACGGACCGTTCGAGTACGCCGACAAGCTCCCCCTCAAGCACGACTTCGTCGCGGCCGGGGTGCGGGTGGTCCCCGGCGCCTCGGCCCGCTGGGGCTCCTTCCTGTCCAGGGGCGTCATCCTGATGCCGTCCTACGTCAACATCGGGGCCTGGGTGGGCCCCGACACCATGGTCGACACCTGGGCCACGGTTGCCTCCTGCGCCCAGATCGGCGCCCGGGTGCACCTCTCGGGTGGGGTGGGCATCGGCGGCGTGCTGGAGCCGCCCAACGCGGTGCCGGTGGTCGTCGAGGACGACGCGTTCATCGGCAGCCGCTGCATGGTCACCGACGGGGCCCGGGTGGGCCGGGGATCGGTGCTCGGCGCCGGCACCATCCTCAACCCGTCCATCCCCGTGATCGATTCGGACACCGGGGTGGAGCTCAGCCGCGGTGTCGTCCCGGCCTGGTGCGTCGCCGTGTCGGCCAGCCGGCGGCGCGAATACCCCGGTGGCGAGTTCTTCTTGCCCTGTGTCCTCGTCATCCGGCGGCTGACCGAAGGCGAGCGGCACGACAAGGCCCAGTTGAATGCGGTGCTGCGTGAGCACGGCGTCAGCACCTGACCCGGATCACGTGACCGACCTCCTGGCCGCCACGGCGAAACTGGTGGGCATCCCCTCGCTCAGCCACCAGGAGCGGGCCCTGGCCGACCTGGTGGAGGAGCAGCTGCGCGGCTGCGCCTGGCTCAGCGTCGATCGGATCGGCGACAACGTGGTGGGGCGGACGACCCTGGGCCGCCCCCAGCGGCTGGTCCTGGCCGGGCACCTCGACACCGTGCCCCCGAACGAGAACGCCGAGCCCCGGGTCGAGGGCGACACCCTGTGGGGGCTGGGGGCGTCGGACATGAAGGGTGGCCTGGCCGTCATGCTCGACCTGGCCACCTCCACCCCGGACCCGTCGGTCGATCTGACCTGGTGCTTCTACGCCTGTGAAGAGGTGGGGCGGGCCGACAGCGGGCTGCTCGAATTGTGGAACGAGCACCCCGACCTGCTGGCCGGCGACGCCGCCATCCTGGGCGAGCCCACCGGCGCCCTGGTGGAGGCCGGCTGCCAGGGCACCATGCGCGTGGTGGTGACCCTGGGCGGCGCCCGCGCCCACACCGCCCGCCCGTTCACCGGTCGCAACGCCATCCACCGCCTGGGTCTGGTCGTCCAGACCGTCGCCGACTGGGAGAGCCGCACCGTCGTCCTGGACGGCTGCACCTATGCCGAGCAACTGCAAGCGGTGGCTATCGAAGGGGGAGTGGCCCCCAACGTGGTGCCTGACCGGGCCAGTGTGACCCTCAACTTCCGCTACGCACCGGACCGCTATCGCGACGATGCCGAGACCTACCTGCGCCAGCTGTTCAGCGGTCTCATCCACGAGGAGGAGGGTGACAGCCTGGTGGTGCTGGACGCCGCCGACGGCGCGCCGCCCGCACTGGACCATCCGCTGCTGGCCGCGCTGGTCAACGCCACCGACACCGCCCCCCGGGCCAAGGTGGGCTGGACCGACGTGGCCTCCTTCTGGGAGCACGGCGTCCCGGCGGCCAATTTCGGGCCGGGCGATCCTCTGCTGGCCCATCACCGCGACGAGCGGGTGACCCGGGACCAGCTCGAGCGGGCCCGCCGCGTCCTGGCTGCGCTGATCGCCTGAGCGGCTCAGCGAGTCAGGTCGCGCCGCCAGGTCGCCGCCGGCTTGGTCACCGGCGACCGGACGGCCATGCGGTCCGCCATGGGCGTGCCGGCCGATCAGAGCGTCGTCGTGCTCGGCGGCGCGGGCGGCGGCAGCCTCACGCCGGAGGACCCGATCGAACTGCTCTCCAAGCTCGAGACCCTGCACGAGAAGGGCGCCCTCACCGACGCCCAGTACGAAACGCAGAAGGCGCGACTGCTCGGTCCCTCATAGGAGGCTGGCTTTACGTAGAGGCAGCGAGGGAGATGCCCGTCCTTCAGCCGACGGTGCCCCGGCCGAGCACCGCCGTCATGGTCACCTCGGGCTGGTTCCGGGAGACCTCCTGCACCAGGGCGGAGAAGAGCGCGTCCTGTTGCGCTGGCTCCAAGGACGCCACGGTCGGTCCGTAGCTTGACCCCAGGAGGCCCGAGGCAGCCGCCTGCGGTTCGGGCCAGGTCAGGGACAGCGTCACGGTATGAACCGTGATCTCAGCGAAGCCGGCGTCGTTGAGCAGATCCCCGATGGCCTGCTCTGACATGGTGACCACCGGCGTGTCGTAGGCGTCCGGGTACGGCTCGGCAACGCCATGAGCCCGGAGGATACGGGCGTAGGTGTCAAAGGGCTCGGGTCGCGTCCCCTCAGCCCAGACGGCGACGCCGACCACGCCGCCGGGACGGAGCACCCGATGCAGCTCGGCCATGACGGCGCGGCGATCCGGCATGAACTGCAGTCCCTGCTGGCAGTAGGCCACATCGACCGATGCCTCCGGAAGGGAGAGTTGCTCAGCTGGGCCTACCAAGACCTCGACGGGGGCTCGGTCCGCCGTCTGTGCCGACCCGGTGTCGGCCAACATCAGCGGACTGACATCAGATGCGATCACCCGTCCGCTCGGTCCCGCCACCTGGGCGGCGGCGTGCGCCACCGCTCCGGTGCCGGCCGCCACATCGAGGATCACGCTGCCACGGGCGGGCGGGACGAATCCCAGGAGTTCCTGGGCCCACGGATCGAAGACGGCAGGTTGGAGAAACTCCCGATAGCTCTGCGGAACCGATACGAAGTTGAAGAGGCCGGTGTTGACTTCGTCCATGGTCCCATGATCGCACTCTCAAAAGCGTGGGGACCGAGCCATCGGGCCCGCCCGGGGTTGATTGTGCCGGCCCGACCCACCCCTAGAGTCATCGCATTGCTCGACGGGACGTCGTTCCAAGCGGACAGGAGGTGCAGTGACCGATCCCCGGGTTGTTTCCGTCAACGTCGGCCTGCCGCGCACCGTGTCCTGGGCCGGCCGGCTGGTCACCAGTGCCATCTGGAAGGAGCCGATCCACGGTCGGGTCATGGTCGAGGGAGTCAATCTCCACGGCGATGATCAGGCTGACCGCCGGGTCCACGGTGGACCTGACAAGGCCGTCTACGCCTATGCCGCTGAGGACTACGCCTGGTGGTCGAGCGAGCTCGGACAGGACGTCAACCCCGGGACCTTCGGGGAGAACCTCACCACCGATGGGATCAGCCTCGGCGGGTGCGTCATCGGACAACGCTGGCACGTCGGTTCCGCCGTGCTTGAGGTGGCCCAACCCCGCGAACCATGTTTCAAGCTCGGCATGCGCATGGGCGACGCCGAGTTTGTCGGGCGCTTCGGCTCGAGCGGGCGGTCCGGCGCCTATTTGCGCATTGTGAGTCCAGGTGACGTGGGGGCGGGGGATGCGATTCAGATCGGGCCTTCACCAACCCACGGTCTCACGGTCTCTGACCTGATGGAGCTGGACCCGCACGCCCCGGCCCAAGCGCTGGAGCGGATCGCCGTGAATATGAACGTGCCCGATGGGTGGCGCGAGATGGCGAATCGACGGCTCCTTCGGTTGCGGAGCCGCTCGTAACGCCCGGCTGTGCCCGACGCCCGTTCCCGGCCGAGGCGATGGTGCGCCGACCAGAGCGGGGGATCGGGCCGAGCGGCGATACTGGCACCATGTTCGAGCGAGTCCGTCCAGGCTCATGAACGACCTGATGTTCGCCGTCGGGCTGGTCGTGGTCCTCTTCACCGGGGCCAGCGTGCTCTTCACCATTGTGCTGCCCCGGGAGCCCAAGGGGTTCCAGCGTCTCTCCACCGTGGTCAACCGCTCGGTCCGGTTGGCCTTCGTCGGTATCTCCCGACTGGCCCGGAGTTACGAAGCCAAGGACGCGTTGCTCGCCCCCACCGCCCCGGTGGCGCTGATCGGGCAGCTGGCCGGCTGGGCCGCCTGCTTCATCCTGGGCTACGCCCTCATGCTCGAGCACACCACCCACGACTTCGTCTCGGCGCTGGTGCAGGCCTCGGGCGCCCTCTTCACCGTCGGCGCCATCAACCTGAGCGGGCCCGCCAACCAGGCCGTGGACATCGCGGCCGGGGCCACCTGGGCCATCATCGTGGCGCTGCAGATCGCCTACCTGCCCGCCCTCTATCAGGCGTTCAACCGCCGGGAGAGCCTGGTCGCCCTACTGGAGAGCCGGGCCGGTGTGCCGGCCTGGGGACCCGAGCTGCTGGCCCGGCACCAACTGGTGGGCATCATCGACTCCCTGCCTGATTTCTACTCAGCCTGGGAAGAGTGGTCGGCCGATCTGGCTGAAGGGCACACCACCTATCCGGTGATGCTGCTCTTCCGATCGCCCGATCCCTGGTTCTCCTGGCTGGTCGGCCTGCTGGCCGTGCTCGACGGCGCTGCCATGCACCTGGCCGTGGCCCCGGGGACCGCTTCCTCACAGTCACGACTTTGCCTGCGGATGGGGTTCACGGCGCTCAATCGGATCGCCATGATGCTTGGGTGGGAGGTGGATCCCGATCCCAACCCGGAGGGGCCCATCCAACTGACCTACGAGGAGTTCGCCGCCGCGGTGGCGATGCTCGAGCACGTCGGCTTTCCCATGGAGCGGAGCGCCGAGGAGGCCTGGCCCGACTTCCGGGGCTGGCGGGTCAACTACGAAACGGTGGCCTACCGGCTGTGTGATCGCCTGACCGCGCCCCCGGCGCCCTGGTCGGGTACTCGCCGCAATCTTCGCTCTGGGGTCGTGGCGCCCCGTCGCCCGCCGCAGCGATCTCCCATCCTCCAGCAACACCGCCCGGAGGTGGTCATCCCTTCCTCCGGGCGGTGGCACACCCCCTGACCCCCGAGCAGGGCGGTTGCGCTGACGATACGCTCGACGGAGGCGCACGCAAGGAGGTAGCGACAGTGAGAACCATGGCGAGAATTTCGTTCCCGGTGGAGGCGGGCAACCGGGCGATTCAGGATGGGACGCTGCCCAAGCTGATCGGGGAGATGACGGAGCGCTGGAAGCCGGAGGCCACCTACTTCACCACCTTCGAAGGCCTCCGCACCGCCTATGTCGTCTTCGACCTGCCCGACTCATCTGGGATCCCGGTGTTCGCCGAGCCGTTCTTCACCGGGCTCCAGGCCCAGATTGAGTTGGCCCCGGTCATGAACGCCGAAGATCTGCAGAAGGGACTCTCCTCCCTGGCCTGATGCATCACCCCGGGGGTCGGGGGGTTGGGAAGTACGATCACCGCCATGCCCAGCGGTTCCTCCCCGTGGAGCCGGTTGCCGCCCTTCCCGCGCGGCCCGAACCTGCGTCGCCGGACCGAACTCGGCCTGCTGGTCTATGCCGCCGTCATCACCATTGCGCTCTACCTGATCGCCTCGCTGGCCCAGCGATCCCACATCCCACCGCACATTGGCCCGTTCCTGGCCATCGTCTTGACGCTCGCCCTGGTGGCCCATCTGGGCAACCGGTGGCTCGCCCCCAACTCGAGCCCCGTCCTCCTCCCCCTGGTCTTCCTCCTCAACGGCATCGGCTACGTGGTGATCGCCCGCTGGGATCCGGGCAGCGCCAAGGTCCAGGCCGGCTGGACCGCGCTGGGCGTCCTTTTGTACCTGGCGACGCTCCTCGTCGTCCGGCGCTCGCGCGACCTGGAGCGCTACCGCTACATCATCCTGCTCATCGGCGGCATCCTGCTGATATCCCCTCTGCTGCCGTACTTCGGGCGGAACATCAACGGGGCCCGGCTCTGGGTCGGGATCGGCTCCCAGATTGTGCAGCCCATTGAGGGAGCCAAGATCCTGATCTGCATCTACTTCGCTTCCTACTTCGCCTCGAACAAGGAGATCCTCTCGATCCCGACCGCGCGGCTGGGCAACCGCCTCTACCTCGATCCGCGGCCCCTGCTGCCGATCCTGTTGGCCTGGCTGCTGTCCATCGCCATCATCGGCGCCGAGAACGACATCGCCTTCGCCCTGCTGCTGTTCACCCTCTTCATCGGGCTGCTGTGGATCGCCACCGGACGGGTGGGCTACCTGATCGGGGGATTGGCGCTGTTCGCCGTCGGTGCCCTCATCGCCAGCCGGCTCTTCTCCCAGGTGCACGAGCGGGTGGTGATCTGGTTCCATGCCTTCTCGTACCCCTCCGGCAACGGCTACCAGTTGGTGCAGAGCTGGTACTCCCTGGCCGCCGGGGGCATCGGGGGCACCGGACTCGGACATGGCGCCTCGGGGACGTACCTGGGCGGCTTCGTGATCAGCGACCTGGTGTTCACCAGCATCGGGGAGGAGCTCGGTCTGCTCGGCGCCGCCTGCACGGTCATCGCCTTCGTCCTCATCGTCGGGTCGGGTTTGCGGGTGGCCCAGACGGCCCGGTCCGACTTCTCGCGACTGCTGGCCACCGGGCTGACCCTGCTCATCGGCTTCCAGGCCTTCTTCGTCATGGCCGGCATCCTGCGGCTGCTGCCGTTCACCGGCATCACGTTGCCCTTCGTCGCCTACGGCGGTTCGTCGCTGCTGGCCAACTACGCCCTCATCGCGGTCCTCATGCGTATCTCCGACGAAGGCGCACCGACCATGGACGAACAGCAGTCCGGCCTCCGCCAGCCCGGCGAGAGCCCTCAGATCGCGCTGCCCCAGGAGTGAGGTCGACGCCGGCGCGCCCCTGAGCTCGTCCGGGTCGAGCCGTACACTGGCGGGATGGACCGTGTGGGCCGTCCCGGACGCCGGGCCGAGCGGGTGCTGGCCGGTCTGGAGAGCCTGGCCGATGTCCGCGACGGGGGCGAGATCAGCGAGCTGGACCACTGCCTCCAGGTGGCCACCCGGGCCGAGCGCGCTGGGGCCGACGACGAGTGGATCCTCGGGGCGCTGTGCCACGACATCGGGAAGGTCTTCGGCGACATCGGCCACCCCCAGATGGCGGCCGATCTCCTGGAGCCCCACGTCCGGCCCGAGGTGGTGGCCGTGGTGCGCCACCACGCCGCCTTCACGGCCCACCACTGGGACCCCAGCCTGGTGGGGGAGCGCGACCCGAGGCTCGCGTTCGAGGGGGAAGCGTGGTACCCCCTCGCCCTCACCTTCGTCGAGGAGTGGGACATGGAGTCCTTCGACCCGCACTACGACCGCCAGGACCTGGCCCACTTCGCCCCCTTGGTCCGCCGGCTGGTCACCGGGTCCTGACCCGGACCCTGACGGCTCAGCACATGGCCTGACCGGCGGGCCGACTTACGCGGCGACGGGGTGCATTGAGTGCTTGGCGACCGCGCCTTCCAGAAGGTGGAGGCCGCTCTGGCCCGGCAGGCGGTCGATGCGGCGGTCGATGCGGGCCGCCACCGCATGGCCGTCCTCGCCGCCGAGGAGGTACTGCACCAGGAACCCGACTTCTGCCTTGGGCATGACGCCCGAGCCGACCGGTCGCCACAGGTGCTTGAGGGCGAATCGGGTGAGCTTCTGCGCCTTCTGGCTCTCGGCCAGGCGGCGGCCGGCCTCGGAGGCGTAGAAGTCGATGTGCCCACCCTCCTGCTTCATAATGCGTCGCAGCAGCTCGCGCAGCGTCGGGTGGCCGGCGGTCTCGGACAGGCGGCCGTAGCCGGCCTGGGTCGTCCACTCGTTAATGGCACCCCAGGTCATGTGGAGGGCGACGAAGGCCCGGCCGGCGAAGGCAGCCGAGCCGATGGTGCTGAAGGTCGAGATGGTCTCGCGGCGGCGCCGACCCTGGCGCAGGGCGGCGATACGGGGCGCCCCGGCTTCCTCGCCGTGGGCAGCCAGGACCTGGCCGATGGCCTCCCCGTGCCACATCTCCTCGAAGACCCAGCAGGACAGGAACGAGGTGATCTCCGGGTCCTGGTGGGCCGGCGTGAGCAGCAGATCCCGCAGGTAGCAGACGGTGTGGTGCTCCACATCGTGCATGTAGCGCAGGGAGCGGAGTGCCCCGGCCGGCAGGGGGCGATCCTTGAAGTCATCGAAGTTGATGCCTTCGAGGTTCAAACGGCCAGCTCGGGCTTTGTAGGAATCAATGGTCGTTCTCATACGCCTACTATTCGAAGTACTGGCTACGCCCGGATGGATAATTTTTCGAACATCCAGTCACCTGGGTGGCTCCGAATAGGACGTGCATGCAAGAAATAGACCAGGTCAGCGATGCTCAACTGGTCACTTCCATCGCCCGCTACAGCGAGGTGGCCCTGGCTGAGGTCTATCGCCGCCACGGCGGAGCCGTCTACGGGCTGGCCCGGCGCGTCCTGAACAATGCCGCCGAAGCGGAGGACGTCACCCAGGAGGTCTTCCTGCGCCTGTGGAACCAGCCCGACCGGTTCGACGCCACCCGGGGCTCCCTCCGTTCGTTCCTGCTGGCCCAGTCGCACGGCCGGGCCGTCGACGCCGTCCGCTCGCTCAACTCACGGCGCCTGCGCGAAGCCAAGGACGCCCGGAGCACGGCCCACGCCGACTACGACATGCAGCACGAGGCGTGGGACCTGGCCCTGGCCGACCAGGTGGCCCGGGCCCTGGGCGACCTCCCCGAGGAGGAGCGCCGGGTCATTGAGCTGGCCTACTTCGAGGGCCACTCCTATGTGCAGGTGGCCCAGCTGTTGGGCCAGCCCGAAGGTACGGTCAAGAGCAGAATCCGCAACGGCATGCGGCGCATGCGGGCCGTGTTGGTCGAGGCGGGCATACAGGGGGTCGACGCGTGATGACACACGAAGAAGCCAGCGAGCTCATTGCCTCCTTCGCGCTCGATGCGGTGGAGCCCGACGAGAGCGGCCAGATCGAGGCCCACCTGGCCGACTGCCCGCGCTGCCGGGCCGAGCTCGACGCGCACCGGGAGGTGGCCGCCGCCCTGGGCAACTCGGTCGAGCCGCTGCCCGAGGGGTTGTGGTCGGGCATCTCCAGCCGGCTGCCCGAGCGGCCCGACGAGGAGACGCCGCCCATGCCGCGCCTCCTCCTGGAGGAGTTCAGTGAGGATGGCGACGGGCGGGTGCTCCGGCTCGAGCGACCGCAACGGTTCCGCCCCACTCGCGGCCGCCTGGCCACCATCGGAGCGGTCGCCGTGGCCGCCGCGGCCGCGGCCGCCGTCCTGGGCATCAACCTGGTCCGGGCCGACAACCATGTGTCCCAACTGCAGGGTGTGATCGGGACCGCGGCCCCCACCGCCGTCGAGGCCGCCCTGGAGACGCCCGGCCACCGGGTGGTCGACCTGGACAGTGCGGCCCACCATCAACTGGCCCAGTTCGTGCTGGTGCCCGACGGGCGCGGCTACCTGGTCTCCTCCACCCTGCCTGGGCTCTCGTCGCAGAGCACGTACCAGTTGTGGGCGGTGATCAAGGGCCAGCCGATCTCCATCGGGCTCCTGGGGCAGTCGCCGAGCCAGGTGACCTTCACCGTGAACACCATGGAGGGAACCCCGGGCCCGTCCCGCCTCGGCATCACGATCGAGCCGTCGGGCGGCTCCGTCGTGCCCTCCAGCCCGATGGTGGCCTCGGGGACCGTGTAGCTTCGCTTCCCATGCCCGAGGATGCCCCGGAAAAGGAAAAGAAGCGCCGCCCCATTGAGATCGAGGCCGGAGCCGAGCCGGTCAAGCTCGGCTCCATGCTGCTCACCCTGGTCGAGCCCCACCGCGGCCACGAGGTGGCCTACAACCGGTGGTATGAGCGGGACCACTTCTATGCCGGCTGCATGGTGGGCCCGTACAACTTCGCCGGCCGTCGTTTCGTGGCCACGGCCGAGCTGAAGGCCCTGCGTGACCCCGACCCCTCGGCCATCACCGGCACCCCGGCCCGGGGTTCGTACATCTCGGCTTACTGGGTGCTCGACGGCTATTACGACATCTGGCAGAAGTGGGCCCTGCGCCAGGTCAACGCCCTGCACGCCGCTGGGCGGATGTTCGAGGATCGCGACCACGTCCACACCCTGCTTTACAACTTCATCTGGGAGCAGCGCCGGGACCCTGACGGCGTGCCGGTGGAGCTGGCACTGGACCACCCCTACCGCGGCTTCGTGCCCGTCTTCATCGACCGGGCCGAGGACGTGACCAACGAGGAACTGTGGGAGTGGCTGCGCAACGAGCACCTGCCCGCGCTCATGCCCGGGACCGACGCCGACCTGGTGGCCGCCTTCACGCCCATCGCGCTGGAGGTCGACGCCCCCGGCGACGTGCCCCGCGAGGCAGCCAGCGACCGTCGCACCGTGCTCCTCTGGTTCCTCAACACCCCGCCCGAGGTGGCCTGGGAACCGGTCATCGCGGAGCACCGGCGCCGCCTGGAGGAGTCCGGCAAGGGCACCGTCGTCGCCGCGCTGCCCTTCATCCCCACCATCCCGGGCACCGATACCTACACCGACAAGCTCTGGGCCGACTGACCGAGGAACCCGGGCCGGGGTGACCGTCGACCGCGCCCCGGGCGCCGGCGAGCTGGCCGCCGGCGAACTGGCCGCCGGCGACTTCTCGTCGTGGCTCACCGCGATGGGCCAGGCCCTCAAGGGCGAGCGGGACGCCGACGTGCCGTGCAGAGGCTGCACAGCGTGCTGCACCTCATCGCAGTTCGTCCATATCGCGCCGGAGGAGACCGAAACCCTGGCCCACATACCGGCCGGCCTCCTGTTCCCGGCCCCCCGCCGGCCCCCGGGCCACGTCGTGTTGGGCTATGACGAGCGGGGCCACTGCCCCATGCTGATCGACGGCGCCTGCTCCATTTACGCCCACCGGCCCCGCACCTGCCGCACCTACGACTGCCGGGTCTTCCCGGCGGCCGGGCTGGAGCCGCCGGGCGCCGAGAAATCGGAGATCGCGCAACGGGTCCGCCGTTGGCGCTTCAGCTACCGCAGTCCGGCCGACCGCACCACCCACGACGCCGTGCGGGCGGCCGCCACCTTCCTCCGCCAGCACGGCCGGGATCTGCCGGCCGGAGCGGTGCCGAGCGAGGAGACCCAGTTGGCGGTAGCGGCGCTCTCGGTGCACGACCTCTTCCTGGGCCGCGACCGGACCACGGGGGAGCGCACCGTGGTTGAGCCCGATCCCGAGGCGGTCCGGGTCGAGCTGCGCCGGTCCGCGCCGCCTCGCCTAACGCCGGGCCAGGATCTCCACGTGCGGGGTGATGAAGGCGCCGTCGGCTGAGTCGGCCCACTCCAGGAAGGCCTGGGCGATCGACTCGAGTTCCGAGGCGTCACTCAGGCCGTACTCCAGCGCCTGCTCGGCGAAGCGGGAGTAGCGCACCCGGTCGGCCCACAGCCCGCCCCACCAGGCCCGGGCTTCCGGGTCGGCGAAGGTCCAGGTGGAGCTGGACACGGTGACGTCCTCGAAGCCGGCCGCCCGGGCCAGCCCGAGCAGGGCCGGGCCGATGCGGGCATCGTGGCCGTTGCGCTCGGTCACCCCGAGATAGAGCTCGAGCCAGCGGTCCAGGCGGGGATCACGCGGGGCCCAGGTGAAGGCGGTGTAGTCGCTGTCCCGCGCCGCCAGCACGCCGCCGGGCCGCAGGACCCGGCGCAGCTCGACCAGGGCCGCCGTGGGATCGGTGAGGTGCTGGAGCACCTGGTGGGCGTGGGCCACATCGAACGTGGCGTCCTCGAAGTCGAGGGCGTAGATGTCGCCCGGCTCGAAGCTGACGTTGATCCCCTCGACGCTCTCGGCGTGCGCCCGGGCCTGGGCCAGCACGTCGGGCGCCGCATCGACCCCGACCACCCGGCCCGGGGCCACCAGGCGGGCCAGGTCGGCGGTGATGGTGCCGGGGCCACAACCGATATCGAGCACGGTCAGGCCCGGTCGGAGCCGGAGCAGCAGGTAGGCCGATGAATTCTCCGCCGTGCGCCAGGTGTGGCTGCGCAGTACCGATTCGTGGTGCCCGTGCGTGTAGGCCATGAGAACATTGTGGCAGTGCCCGAACTCCCCGAAATGCAGGCCTTGGCCGAACGGCTCGACGCCGTGGCCTCGGGCCGCCTCCTGCGTAAGGCCAGCCTGCTCGGCTTCTCGTCGCTCAAGACCTTCGCCCCGCCGGTCGAGGATCTCTACGGGCAGACGCTGGTCTCGGTCGGTCGCCGGGCCAAGTACCTGCTCTGGACCTTTGCGAGCGGGACGCGGATTGTGCTGCACCTGTCCCAGGCCGGCCGGCTCGATGTGGAGTCGCCGCCCAAGACGACCAAGCCCCGGGGCAGCGTGGCCCGCTTCGAGTTCTCGGCCGCCAGCGGGGCCGACGATCCCAACGTCTACACCAGCGACCTGGCCATTTTGGTGCGCGAGTTCGGGACCCAGCGCAAGGCGTCGTGGTGGGTGCTGGCGAAGGGTGACGACGGGCCGCTGGCCGGCCTGGGACCTGAGCCCGACTCGGCCGAGTTCGCCCAGTGGGTGCGCGCCAGCAGCAGCACCCGCCGCCTCCACACCGACCTGCGCGATCAGCACGTGGTGGCCGGCATCGGCCGGGGCTGGGGTGACGACATTTTGCACCGGGCCCGTCTCTCGCCCTTCGCTTCCGTGGGCTCGCTCGACCAGGAGGAGCGGGAGCGGTTGTTGGCGGCCACCAGCGCCGTGCTGGCTGACGCGCTGGCCCTCGAACGGGGCCGCGGCGGCGGGTTATCGGAAGCCAAGTTGGGTGGCCGCTTCGCCGTGCACGGCCGGTTCGGCCAACCCTGCCCCGAGTGCGGCGAGGCGATGCGCCGGGTCTCCTACGAGTCCTACGAGATGACCTACTGCGCCCACTGCCAGACGGGCGGCAAGGTGCTGGCCGATCGCCGCCTGTCCCGGCTGCTCAAGTAAGGGGCGGCCGGCTCCCGGACATCAGCGCCTCAGAGCTGGCGGACAATGGTGACGACCTTGCCGAAGATGGTCACGTCGTCGCCGTCGAAGACCATGGGCTCGTAGGCCGCGTTGGCCGGGGTGAGGACGATGCGCCCATCCCGGCGGCTGAAGGTCTTCACCGTGGCCTCGTCGTCGGGGATGCCGGCCACCACCACGTCGCCGTTCTCGGCCTCGGGCTGCTGGCGCACCACCACGTAGTCCCCGCTGAAAATGCCGGCGTCCATCATGGAGTCACCACGCACCCGCAGCATGAAGGTGGGCCCGCTGCCGGTGAACTGCTCGGGCATGGGCAGGAGCTCCTCGACGTTCTCATGGGCCAGCACGCCGGTGCCGGCGGCCACGTCGCCGATGAGGGGCACGTTGCGCACGGCCGAGGTGGCCATGCTCAAGGTGGAGGCCGGGTCGAAGTGGACCTGGATGGCCCGGGGCTTGCTGGGGTCCTTGGACAGGAACCCTTCGCGCTGGAGCACGGCCAGGTGGGTGTGCACGGTGGCCGAGGAGGCCAGGCCCACCGCCTCGCCGATCTCGCGCACCGAGGGGGGGTAGCCCCGGTCCCGCTGGGTGTCGGCGATGAAGGTGAGGATCTGCTGCCGCTTCCCGCTGAGGACCTCCGCCATCGGTTTCTCCTTTTGCTGTTTTGCTTGGCTGTTTGCCTACCCCGTCCCCATCCGGCGACCCCTCCCGGGGGCCGGCCACAGGGCGAACACTCGTTCGTGCCAGACCAAGATAGCGGGCGGGAAGCCGCAAAGCAAACATCTGTTCGCTGCGGCCGCTGTCACACCCATTCCCTAGGTTGGTCCACATGGCCTACGAACAGCTGTTCGAGAAATCGGTTGACACCGAACACCTGTTCGTGCTGCAATGTGGAAATAGCGAACAGTTGTTCGATAAAGGAGATGCGATGTCGGTCGCGTTTGAGCTGGAGCACGAGGCGTTCTACCCCAGGCTGCAGGTGGTTTCCCTGCCGCCCCGACGCCCAGGGCGCGTGGCGCCCTCATCGGCGGTCCAGCGGCGCCGGGTCGTCCTGGCCCTGGGTGTGCTGACCTTGCTCGTCCTGCTGATGCTGCCCATCCGGGCGCTGGGCGGGAAGACGATCGCCGCATCGAGCCCGACCGCCGGCCAGGAGTACGTGGTCAGGAGCGGCGACACCCTGGCCTCCATCGCCACCCAGGTGGACCCGGGCCGGGTGCCCGCCCTGGTGCAGCAGTTGGCCCACGAGGCCGGCTCCGCCGTGGTTGTGCCCGGGGAGCATCTCCTCATTCCCTGACTATCGTCAGCGGTGTGCGATGTCCATGGTGCGCCGTTGATGACGATCGCGTCGTGGATTCGCGTTTGGCCGAGGACGGCGGGGCCATCCGGCGCCGGCGCGAGTGTCTGGGCTGCGGGCGCCGCTTCACCACCTTCGAGCGGGTGGAGGAGGTCCCCCTGTGGGTGGTCAAGCGGACCGGCCTGCGCGAGCCCTTCGACCGCTCCAAGCTGGTCGCCGGCGTGCGGGCGGCCACCAAGAACCGCCCGGTGACCGACGCCCAGATGGAGGAGCTGGCCCAGGCGGTCGAGGACGACCTGCGCGCCGTGACCTCGGAACCGACCAGCCAGCAGGTGGGCGTGGCCGTCCTGGAACGGCTCAAGGCACTCGACGATGTGGCCTATCTCCGCTTCGCCAGCGTCTACAAGGGGTTCGAGGACGCCGGGGACTTCCAGCGCGAGGCCGGCCTCTTGACCAAGACGACGGAGCCCAAGCGCCGGCCCTGATGGACGAGATCCCCGCCGTCGCGTTGGCCGTCTACGCCCATCCCGATGACGCCGACGTGGCCTGCGGCGGGACCCTGGCCCGCTGGGCCAAGGCCGGGTCAGCGGTGCACCTGCTCGTCTGCACCGACGGCGGCAAGGGGACCTTCGACGCCGCGGTCGAGCCAGCCCAGTTGGCCGCCGAACGGGCCGCCGAGCTGGAGCAGTCCTCCGCCGTGATCGGGCTGACCGGCGTGGCCAACCTGGGCTACCCCGACGGGGAGCTGGTCGACTCCGACGACTTCCGGCAGATCCTGGTGGAGTGGGTGCGCCGGCTGCGCCCCGACGTCGTCTGCGGGCACGACCCGACCGCGGTCTTCTTCGGCCAGGCCTACTTCAACCACCGCGACCACCGCATCGCCGGCACGGCGCTGCTGGACGCGGTGTCGCCCGCTGCCGCCCTGCCCCACTACTTCCCCGCGGCCGGGCCACCGCACCAGGTGGCCACCGTGCTGCTCTCGGGCACGCTGGAGCCCGACGTCTGGGTCGACGTCACCGACACCATTGAGGCCAAGGCGGCCGCGGTGGAGTGCCACCGCACCCAGTTCGCCGACCCGGGGGGCTGGGCCGGGGACGCCGTGCGGCGCCGGGCCGAGGAGGAGGGCCGACGGGCCGGCACCCAGTACGCCGAGGGCTTCCGCCGGCTGACCCTCCGTGGGTGAGCCGTCCCTCGTCCCCACCATCCTCCACGTCGACATGGACGCCTTCTACGCGTCGGTCGAGATCCTGGACGACCCCAGCCTGGTCGGGCTGCCGGTCATCGTGGGCGGGGCCGGTGCCCGCGGCGTGGTGGCGTCGTGCACCTATGAGGCCCGCCGGTTCGGCGTGCGCTCGGCCATGCCGTCGGCGCGGGCCCGCCAGCTCTGCCCCCAGGCCGTGTTCCTGCCCGGGCGCCACGGCCGCTACGCCGAGGTAAGCGCCCAGCTGCACCAGATCCTGGCCGACGTCACGCCGCAGGTGGAGCCGATCGGGCTGGACGAGGCCTTCCTCAACGTGGCCGGCGCCCTGCGCAGGCTCGGCCCGCCCGAGGTCATCGCCCACGGGCTGCGCGACCGGGTGCGGGCCGACCTCTCGCTGGACTGCGCGGTGGGGATCGGCCGCTCAAAAATGATCGCCAAGCTGGCCTCGCGGGCGGCCAAGCCCAGGGCCACCCGGGCCGGCCTGGAGCCGGGGCCCGGGGTGGTGCTGATCGGGCCCGACATTGAGATGGCGTTCCTGCACGGCCACGCCGTCGAAGCGCTGTGGGGCGTGGGCCCGGCCACGGCCACGCGGTTGCACGAGCTGGGGGTGCGCACGGTGGGCGACCTGGCCGCCCTGCCGCCCGAGACGGTGGTGCGCCGGCTGGGTAAGGCCAGCGGCCTCCACCTGGCCGCCCTGGCCCGGGGCGAGGACCCCGACCCGGTGCGGCCCGACCGCCCCACCAAGTCGATCGGGCACGAGGAGACGTTCAGCCAGGACCTCATCGACCCGGTCGTCCTCGAGCGCCATGTCCTGCGCATGGCCGAGTCGGTGGCCACCATGCTGCGAGGCGGCACCACGGCGGCCCGCACCATCACGGTCAAGGTCAAGTTCAGCGACCTCTCGCTGCAGACCCGCTCGCACACACTCGGCCGGGCCATCACCACCGGGGGAGCGATCGGCCAGGTGGCCGCCGCCCTGCTGGCCGGTGTGGATCCGGGTGAGGGGATCCGCCTGCTGGGGGTCAGCGCCTCGGGGTTGGTCGAGAGCGGCGGCGATCAGCTCTCCTTCGACCTGGGCGACGGGCGCGACGAGGGCCAGCAGAGCGCCACCACGCGGGAGCAGTCCTGGTCCGACGTGACCGCCGCCGTCGACGCCATCCGCACCCGCTTCGGCAGCAGCTCGGTGGGCTCGGCCGCCATGGTCACCGACGACGGGGTGCAGATCCCGGCCCGCCGCGACGCGCCGTGGGGCCCGTCGGAATAGCGGCGGCGGCTGGCGGCGGCGGTTGACGCCTTCGCCGGCCGGCTTCTACGCCGGCGCCCACCACTGCAGCCAGATCCCGGGCGGGTGCATATCGGCCAGCCGCACCGGTGGTGCGCCCCCCGGGCCGATGTGGACCAGGGCGGTGGCCAGATCAGAGCTGGGCCGGGGGTGCGGGGATGGCGGGGTGGGTAGGCCCCGGGTCTCGTTGGGGGCCTCGGCGTAGAGGTGGTGCACCAGCCGGGTGGCCCCCAGCGCCTGCACGGCCCGGACCAGCTCGCCCTGGCGGCCCTCGGACAGGTAGGCGGCCACCCAGGAGTGGAAGACGACCAGCGGGCGGCTGTCGTCGATGGTGGCGGCCACCGCGTCCAGGTCGTCCACCAGGTCGCCCTCGAAGATGGCCGGCCGCCCGGTGGTGGTGCGGGCGATCGCCA
>DASZMA010000035.1:0-42362 GCA_035552095.1 Acidimicrobiales bacterium
CATCGGCTCCGCCGCCGCCACGTTCGGCACCACGCTGGTGGCCCAGTCGATTGACCGGGGCCACAAGGCGGTCCAGCAGGTGGTGGTCCGTGTCCCCGAGACCTCCCACCTCCTACGCCGCCTGGGCGGCACGGGTGCGGCCGGCGTGGCCGCAACGGTGGCGGCGAAAGCGTCGCTAGCCGAGGAGACCACGAGCAGCGCGGCGCACGCCGAAGACCCGGCCGCCGCCGGGGTCATCGTCCCATCGGCGCCGGTCATTCAGCCGACCCTCTTCAGCCAGGCATCCGGTGCGCCAGCGGGGGATGAGGTGACACAGCCCGTCTCGGCCACGGGGGCGGTGCCGGCGCCGGCCACTGAGGTGACCCAGGGCACTGAGGCATCGGCCGAGGCCAGCGGCGCCGCGGGGGCTCGGGGTCTTCGCTGGCCGGTCATCGCCGGCACCGCCGCCATCGTTTTCGTGCTCGCCCTGGTCTTCGTCACCGCCATTGAGCTCATCGCCGGCCGGCCGCTGACCGACCTGTTGGGTGGTCACTCGGCGAACAACAATCCGTCCATCGTGTCGCCGTTCACCCCGACCACGACCACGACGGTGCCCCCGCCCACCACGACCACCACCTCGTCAACCTCGAGCACGACGACCACGTCGTCGTCGACCACCACCACGACCGTGCCCGGTCAGACCACCACGTCGTCCACGGTCAATTCGACCGGCAGCACGACCTCGTCCACGCTTCCGGGCACCACGACGTCGAGTACAACCCCGACCACGACCGCAGGCTGAAGGGTTCTGCTACCAGCCCTTGAACTCGGAAGGCCGCCGCTCCACGAAACTGGCGATGCCCTCCTTGGAGTCGAGGGTGTGGGTGATCAGCTCCTGGGCCATGGCCTCGTCCTGGAACGACGTGGCCCGATCGACGTCCAGGGCGCGGTTGGTCAGCCACTTGGCCATGGAGATGGCCTTGGTCGGCCCGTTGGCCAGGCGGGTGGCCATCTCATTGACGGTGCTCATCAGCTCGGCCCGGGGGACGATCCGATTGACCAGGCCGATGCGGTAGGCCTCGGCCGCCGGCACGTCGTCGCCGAAGAAGAAGAGCTCCTTGGCCTTTTGAATGCCGACCAACCGCGACAGGATCCAGGCCCCACCGGCGTCGGGCGCGATGCCGCGGCGCACGAAGACCTCGACGAACTTGGCCTCCTCGGCCATCACCACCAGGTCACAGGCCAGGGCCAGGTGCATGCCACCGCCGGCCGCCGTGCCGTTGACCCCGGCGATGACCGGCTTCTCGCAGTCGATGATGGAGGCGACCAGGGCCTGCCAGCCGTCGCGGATCATACGGGCGCCCTCGCCCATGATGGCGTCCGGTGCGTCCTCGGGCTTGGGCCGTGGGGCCAGCCGCCCGCCCCGCAGGTCGGCGCCGGTGCAGAAGGCCTTCTCGCCGGCGGCGGTGATGACCACCACCCGCACGAAGAGGTCGCCCGAGGCGTCGCGCACCCAGGCGGCGATCTGGTCCCGCATGAACTGGGTCATGGCGTTGCCGGCGTCAGCGCGGTTCAGCGTGATGGTGCACACGCCGTTCTCTATCTGGCGGGTGACGTCCTCGCCAGCCGGGCTCTCGGTGATCTCGCTCACGCTCTCTCCTCAGGTCGGATCAGGACAGTACAACGAGTGCGTCGGCGGCCACGACGCCCTTGGGTCCGGCCAGCAGTGGGTTGATGTCGAGTTCGGCCACCTCGTCCGAGAGATCGACCGCCAGATGCTGAATCTTCATCAAAGCGTCAACCAGCGCGGCCCGGTCGGCGGCCGGCTGGCCCCGCACGCCGTCGAGCATGGCGGCTCCGGCCAGTTCGTTCAGCATGGCGGCAGCGTCAGTTCGGGTGAACGGTGGCACCCGGAACGTGACGTCCTTGAGCACCTCAATGAAGACGCCGCCGAGGCCGAACATCACCACCGGCCCGAAGAGATCGTCCTGGGCGATGCCGACCACGGTCTCGATCCCCTGGACCATCTCGGCCACCAGCACCCCGTCGATGGTGGCCTTGGGCGCTGCCTTCTTGGCCGTGGCGATCATGCGCTTGTAGATGCGGCGGGCGTCATCCTCGTCACGCACGCCGACCTCGACCAGTCCGAGGTCCGACTTGTGCAGGATGTCGGCCGAGACGATCTTCATGACCACCGGGAAGCCGATGCGCTTGGCCGCCTTGGCGGCGTCGCCGGCCGACTGCACCACCCGCTCCTTGGGCACGGCGATCCCGTAGGCCTTGAGCAGCGCCTTGGAGTCCTGCTCGGAGAGCGCCGAACCGCTGGCCCGCCGCACGCCCTTGGGCGCGATGATGGCCGACGCCTTGGCTTTAGCCGGACTGGGCCGGCGCGCCGGGGTGGCGAACGGCGACTTGTACCCAGCCACGAAGCGGTGGTGGTCGAAGTAGGCCTTGGCCGCCATCACCGCGTTGGTGAAGGTGCGGAACGTGGGCACGGTGCTCTTAAGCAGGATCTCGGTGTAGGAGTCCTCGGTCCCGACCGGGGAGCCCCAGACCACGAAGATGGGCTTGTCGGTGGTCTTGGACGCATCGACCAGGTCCTGGCACAGCTTGTCGCCCATGGACGGCAGGGCGCCGGTGATGGGGCAGAGCAGGAGGTCGACGTTGGGGTCGGCCAGCATGGTCTCGATGATCTTGGGGCCACGCCAGTCCCGCACCGGGGCGCCCCCGTTGTCGACGGGGTTCGAGACGCGGAGATAGGGCGGGATCCACGTGTGCAACTCGGTCTGTGAGTGCTTGGTCAGTGAGGGCAGCTCGAGTCCGGCCGCCGCCACCATGTCGGCCATGTGGGCCCCGGTGCCCCCGGAGATCGAATAGACGCAGACCCGTCCGCCCGCGCCGCGCTTGAGGCGGCGGATGGCGGCTTCACTCGGGGGCTGGGTGCGGGCCAGAGCGGCGGAGACGTCGAGGAGCTGGTCGAGGCCGTCCACCCGCTGGACGCCGTACTGGCGGAAGACGGCCGAGACGACGCCGTCGGAACCGGTGAGGTGACCGGTGTGGGCCTTGGCCATGCTGCGGCCTTCGTCGGTCTTGCCGACCTTGACGGCGACGATCGGGACTTTGCGCAGGGCGGCGGCGTCGGCGGCCAGCTGCAGGGTGCGCCCGTTCTTGAAGCCCTCGATGTAGCAGGCCACCGCGCCGGTGGTCGGCAGGCTGGAGAAGTAGTTGATGAAGTCGGCCGACTCCATGTCGGCCTCGTTGCCGGCGGGCGCCCAGTGCGACAGCTTGATGTTGATCTCCTGGCCCTGGAAGATCGGCCGGCCCTGATGGCCGCTCTGGGTGATCAGGGCGATGGCCCGACCGGGCAGCTCGTCGCGGAAGACCTCGAAGGCGTTGAGGTTGGTATTGGGGCCGAGGACGTGGAGGTTGCCGCTGTTGATGATGGCCTCCATCTCGTCCTGGATCTTCTCGCCCGCTGCGCCCACCTCGGCGAACCCGGCGGCGAACACGACGGCGAACTTGGCATCGGCGGCCACGGCGTCCCGGAGGATCGGCAGGGGCTCGCCGACCAGGATGGCCACCAGGTCGAGTTGCTCGGTGATGTCGGTCAGCGCCTTGGCGCAGGGGCGGCCGGCCACGGTCTCGCGGTTCGGGTTGACGAAGTAGACGGTGGCGCCCCGCTCTTCGGCCCAGACGGTGATCTTCTGGGTCAGGGCCGTGTTGGGCCGGGCATTGGAATCCGAGGCGCCGACGACGGCGACGCGCTTGGGGCGGAAGAACGTATCGAGGTCGATTTCGCGCAGCGCAATGGGCCGGCCCGTGATGTCGAGGACCGGGGCTCGTGGTGCCTGGTCCACCTTGGTCGAGGCGCCGCCACTTGCCTTCTTCGGAGTTGCCATGTCCCTCCCTCGTTCACGCCGCCGGGCCGGCGGATGCCCGCCGGACCTCGAGCCGCGCCCGTTCCCCAACTGCGCCGGGTGGTGATGCGGCAAGTCCCGTTGCCGGGGGCCCGCTGGCGTCCTCACCGTATATGACAGCGATGTCAGTGTCGATCTGAAATCAGGGGCGCTGGCTGGTCTGGCGGCCCGAATTGTGGCCCCCCGCCGGCACCGTTACGGTATGTGACAGACGTGTCAGTCTTCTCTCTCGAATGGGGGTTCCATGGGTATTCTCGACGGCAAAGTCGCGATCGTGACCGGGTCCGGCCACGGCATCGGCCGGGGCGAGGCGCTTGAGTTGGCGGCGCAGGGCGCCAAGGTCGTGATCAACGACCTGGGCGGCAGCGCCAGCGGCGAGGGCTCCGACAAGCGGGCAGCCGACGAGGTGGTCGAGGTGATCGTGGCCCGGGGCGGCGAGGCCGTGGCCAACTACGACGACGTGGCCGACTTCGGCGGTGCGGAGAACCTCATCGCCACCGCCTACGAGGCCTTCGGGGGGCATGACATCCTGGTCAACAACGCCGGCATCATCCGGGACAAAATGATCGTCTCCATGACCGAGGACGACTTCGACTCGGTCCTGCGCGTCCATCTCAAGGGCACCTTCGCCACCACCAAGTTCGCCTGCATCCGCTGGCGCGAGCGCTTCAAGGGCGGGGAGCCCGTCCGGGCCGCCATCGTTAACACGGTGTCGTCGGCCGGGTTGCAGGGCAATCCGGGTCAGGCCAACTACGGCTCGGCCAAGGCGGGCATCGCCGCGCTGACCATCATCACCTCGCTCGAGGGCTCCCGCTACGGCGTGCGGGCCAATGCCATCGGGCCCGGTGGGGTGACCCGCCTGACCGGCGGCGTCCTCAAGGACGTGGAGCTCAAGGAGCCCGACGAGTACGGCGACGACGAGTTCAGCCGGCTCAACCCGCAGAACTCGGCCCCCATGGTGGCCTGGCTGGCCTCGGACGAGGCGATGCACGTGACCGGCCAGGTCTTCCGGGCTGTCGGCGCCAACATCGCCCACTACGAGCCGTGGCACCTCGGAGCCAGCATCGACAACCCCAAGGGCGACGCCAAGTGGGACCCGGCCGCCATAGCGGCTGAGGTCAACGCCCAGGTCTTCCACTCCCGCAACCCCGGCCTCAAGATGGGCGGCGGCTGAGCTCCACTCCAGGCCGCTCAGCCGCCACGCAGCTCCGAGTACCGATCCGTCCCACGTAGTCCCGCAAGCAGAGGAGAGCAATGCCCAACCGCCGGGTGGCCATCGTCGGCGCCTCGACGTCCGACTGTGGACGTGTCGACGACAAGACCGCGTTCCAACTGAACTACCAGGGCACCACGCGGGCCCTGGCCGACGCCGGCATCGCCAAGTCCGAGGTTGACGGGTTCGGTTCCCTGACCGGGGCGTTGCCGCCCATTGAGTTAGCCGAGTACCTGGGCATCCGCCCCAACTGGGTCGACTCGACCGGGCACGGCGGCAGCATCTGGGAGTTCATGGTCGAGCACGCCGCCGCCGCCATCTCCCAGGGCATCGTCGAGACGGTGGTGCTGACCTACGGCTCCACCCAGCGGGCCGACCTCAAGAAGAAGCTGCGCATGGCCAACCTGTCCTTCGGCACCCGGGGCCCGGTCCAGTTCGCCGCCCCCTTCGGTCACCCGGTGGGGTCGCATTACGCCATGGTGGCCCGGCGGCACATGCACGAGTTCGGTACCACCATTGAGCAGCTGGCCGAGGTGGCGGTGTCCACCCGTTACAACGCCAGCCTCAACCCCGACGCCTACTACCAGGACCTCATCACTATTGACGACGTGGTCGATGCCCCGCTGGTCTGGGACCCGCTGACCAAGCTGCACTGCTGCATCCGCACCGACGGTGGCGGGTCGATTGTGCTGACCAGCGAGGAGCGGGCCAAGGACTGCGCCAAGGCGCCGATCTGGGTGCTGGGCACGGGAGAGGCGGTGTCGCACACCACCATGAGCGAATGGGACGACTTCACCGAGTCTCCCTGCGTCCGCTCGGGCCAGCTGGCCTTCGAGCGGGCCGGTCTGACCCCGGCCGAGATGGACACGGCCCAGCTCTACGACGCCTTCACCCCGATGGTGATCCTCACCCTGGAGGGGTTGGGCTTCTGCCAGAAGGGCGAGGGTGGCGCCTTCGTCGAGGACGGCCGCCTCCGGGTGGGGGGCGCCCTGCCCACCAACACCGATGGCGGTGGCCTCTCGTCGTGCCAGCCCGGCATGCGGGGCATGTTCCTCCTCATTGAGGCGGTCAAGCAGCTGCGGGGCGAGTGCGGCGACCGCCAGGTGCCCGACGCCAAGCTGGCCTGCGTCAACGGCACCAGCGGCTGGTTCAGCGCCGCCGGCACCGTGATCCTCGGCCGGGAATAGGCCGACGAGCCGGTTCCTTCACATCACGTCACGCGTCGTTCACCTCCCATCGGGGACCGGGACGGCGCTCGCTAAGGTGCGTGCCGTGAGGCCCCGAGGGAGAGCGATCGCCATGGCCGCCGCCGTCGCGATGATGATCGCCAGTAGCGCCTTTACCGCCAGCGCCAGCAATGCCGGAGCGCAGACGGTCTCTTCGGTGCCCCCCGTCCGTCACGTCTTCGTCATTGTGCTGGAGAACGAGAGCTCCAGCTCGACCTTCGGCAACCCCAAGGCTGATCCGTATCTCGCGGCCACCCTGCCGAGCGAAGGGGCGTTCCTGCCCAACTACTACGCCACCGGCCACGCCAGCAACGACAATTACGTGTCAATGGTGTCGGGACAGCCTCCCAACTTGCTCAACCAGACCGACTGCATCGACTTTGTCGACTTCATCGGCCTGGCGCTGCCCGGCGGCGTGGACCAGGGCGCCGGTTGCGTGTACCCGGCCGTGACCAAGACCATCGGGAACCAGCTCAGCGCGGCCGGGTTCACCTGGAAGGCCTACGAGCAGGATATGGGCAACGTCGCGACCCGGGAGTCCTCGGCCTGCGGGCACCCGCCGGTCGGCGACTCGGACCTGACGCAGACCGCGGTTTACGGCGACGGCTACGCCACCCGGCACGACCCGTTCCCCTACTTCCACTCGGTGATCGACAATCCGGCCTACTGCGACGCCCACGTGGTGGCCCTGGGTAGCCCGGGCGGGGCCATGCCGCCCACAACCCTGGCGGGCGAGACCGGACTGGCGGCCGACCTCAAATCGGTGGCCACCACGCCCAACTACTCCTTCATCACGCCCAACCTGTGCATGGACGGGCACGACTACCCGTGCAAGAACGAGCCCAGCGGGACGTCGGCCCTGAACGACATCGACCGCTTCCTGGCCACCTGGGTCCCCATGATCACCTCGTCAACGGCGTTCAAGGAGAACGGCCTGCTCCTCATCACCTTCGACGAAGGTGCCACCTCGGACGGGTCGTCGTGCTGCGGCGAGAGCCCGGGGCTGACCTCGCCGCTCCCGGGCTTGACCGGCTCCGGCGGCGGGAAGATCGGGGCCATCGCGCTGTCACCGTTCATTAAGCCGGGAACCGTGAGCACGGTGTCGTACAACCACTACTCGGCGCTGGCGACCTTTGAGTCCCTCTTCGGACTGTCGCGCCTGGGCGAAGCGAAGTCGGTCAGCCGCATCTTCGGGTCCGACGTCTTCACCAATCCGAAGGGGAGTTGTGTCCGTCCCGCCGCCACGACCAAGGCGGCCTGCCTCTAATTCCGGTCGGCCCGGGGAACGGTTCAGCCAGATAGGCCGTAGCCTGAGCCAGATGCCGGCGCCCTACGATCTGTCGCGCCCGGAACTGGAGCAGTTGCTGGACGGTGAGCCCGCCTACCGGTCCCGCCAGGTGTGGGACGGCTTGCACAGCCGGGTCCTGCGCCCGGCGGAAATGACCGAACTGCCCGAGGCGGTGCGGGACACGCTGGAGGCGGCACTGCCCCCCGCCCTCTCCGAAGTGTCGATCCAGTCGGCCGATGACGGCCAGACGACCAAATGGTTGTGGTCCCTGCACGACGGCGCCCAGGTGGAAACCGTCCTCATGCACTATCCGGACCGGGTCACCGTCTGCGTCTCCACCCAGGCCGGCTGCGCCATGGCCTGCAAGTTCTGCGCCACCGGGCAGGCCGGGTTCCAACGCCAGCTCAGCGCCGGCGAGATCGTCGAGCAGGTGGCGGTGGCCATCCGGTCGGCCCGGCCCCGGCGTCTCTCCAACGTGGTGTTCATGGGCATGGGGGAGCCGTTGTCCAACTACGACCGGGTCTGGAGCGCCGTGACCCGGCTCCACGGTGACATGGGCCTCTCGGCCCGCCACCTCACCCTCTCCACCGTTGGCATTGTGCCGGGGATCCGCCGTCTGGCCGGCGAGGCATTGCCGGTCAACCTGGCCGTCTCGTTGCACGCCGCCAACGACGAGAAGCGCGACATCCTGGTGCCCATCAACCGGCGCTACCCGCTGGCGCTATTGGCCGAGGCCTGCGGCGAGTACGTGGCCGCCACCGGCCGCCGCCTCTCCATCGAGTGGGCCATGATCCATGACGTCAACGACCAGGTCAGCGACGCCTCCGAGCTGGCGGCCTTCGCCCGGCCCCTGGCCGCCCACGTCAACCTGATCCCGCTCAACCCGACGCCGGGCTACGCCGTGCGGGGTACCTCGGCCACCAAGGTGCGCACGTTCCGCGACCAGCTGGAGAGCCTGGGCGTCAACGCCACCGTACGGATGACCCGGGGCGCCGAGATCGACGCCGCCTGCGGCCAGTTGGCGGCCAGCTCGGGCACCCCCGTCCGAATCGCCCGCCCGTAGTCGACACCAGGTCACCGATGTGGGGCTGGGGGGATGAAAGAACTCCTTGGCTCCCAGCCATTTTCCCTAGGCTCCCAGCCAATTTTAAGGTACCCTCAGCAATTGGCGGGTCCAGTTGGCGGGACTCACAGGAGCGAGTGGAAGGCCCCGGCCCATGATCACAATTAGACGGATCGTCTCGTCGGTAGCCGTCAGTACGATCGCCCTGGTTGGAGTGGCATTCCTCCCAGGGGTCGGTCCACTCGGTCCGACGGCTGTAGGTGCGAGCGCCGCGACCACTTCACTCTCACTGACCCCTCCGTCGCAGACCCAGTCTGTTGCCGACGACTCCCAGATCTCCGCGGTCTTATCTGGCGGTGGTGGGACTCCATCAACCGCTCCAATGGGAAGGATCACGGTTTCCTACCACCCCGGCGTCGGCTGCGGCGGCAGTGTGCTCGCGTCAGTCTTCATCTCCACCATTGATGGAAACGGCACGTACGGACCTTTCTTTGCCGGAGGTTTTCTACCGGGGACGTACTCTGCCGACGCCACCTACGCCTCGGCTGACACGACCATCAACACTGACGCCAACTCCACCAACTGTGTGGCGATCACTTTCAACGAAGCGAACCCGACGATGAGTCCGCTGACGTACGCTCCTGACCCTGCTTTCGCCGGCAACGAAATCACGTTCAGCACAACATTGAGTAGCGGCAGCTCGCCCACCGGCGGCGCGGGTGACCTTTTCATGGTGGCGTACACCGACAGCAGCTGCAACACCCCGGCCTTCACCTTGAGTAGCAACCAGACCGTTGACAGCCAGGGCAACGGCGCCTACACGTTCACGACGACCTCCCCGCCCGCGGCCGGCACCTACTACGGCCGCGCCTTCTATAAAGGTGACCCGGAGAACGCTTCTTCTAGTACCGGAAGTTGCAGGCAAATTCTCGTGGTGAACCCGCTGGCCACCACGAGCCTGTCCACGCCGGTGGCGTCACCCAACCCGGTCGTCTACAGCGAAGAGGTGGTCCTGAGTTCAACGCTCAGCGGGGGTAACCCCAGCGGCAACGTGCCGATGGGGTCCATAAAGTTGAGCCTCTACCCCACGTCGGCCTGCAGCGGCATGGCTGACTTTTCGACGGCCCCGGTCGACGGCAACGGCACGTACAGCGTCGATTTCTTCTCACTGCCGGCGGGCACTTATTACGGAACGGCCACCTTCACCGACACCGATGGGTTCAACTCGAGTTCGGGCCCGACGACCTGCGCCGAAGTCCTGGTCGTGAACCCGGCCCCGTTGACGGTCACGGCGCCGACTCTGACCACCCCCTTCGGCACTATCCCGGTGCTCACCCCGACCTACGCCACCTTCGTCAACGGCGACACGGTGGCCTCACTGACCACGCCGGCCTCCTGCACCACCACCGCTACCACCCACTCGAGCCCGGGTTCGTACCCGATCACGTGTAGCGGCGCGGTTGACCCGAACTACACCCTCACCTACGTGGGCGGCACCCTCAAGATTGTAAAAGCTTCCACCTCGTTCAAGGTGACGGACTTCCTCACGGTGGGCAAGCATGGGACCACCGCCGTGTTGGGGGAGACCGGGCTGCCGCCCAACGCGCAGGGCTTCGTGTTCTTCCAGGGTCCGAGCAACGGGTGCACCATCTACCTGACCGGCAAGCCAGGTGAAACCACCACCTGCTTCGCCAACTTCGGGACCAACGTCCCGTACGTGATCACGGGGATCTTCTATGACACCGACGGGAACTACGTCGCGTCGAAGTCGACCAACGAGCTGACCCCGCACGCGTAGTTGGCCGGTCGGGTCAATGGTCGATTGGACCAATATGAAACCAGCCGGCAGTTGGTCGCCACCGTCGCCCAGGCGGGCTGACTCCGAGCTACATGGGGTTGGGCGATTGGCCCGGGTCGCAGCCGGTCGCTAGAACAGGGGGATGGCCAAACGCATCGGTGTCGTCCGCCCCGCCTGGGGCTGGTTCGCCCTCCTCGATGGGGGCATTGTCGCCCTGACCGTGCTCTCCAGCAGTGCGAGTGCCCACCAGAGGGTGAGCCTGTCCAGCCCGCTGCCCTTGCCGCCGCGTCCCGCCCTGCGCAAGCTGTTGGTCGCCACGGCGGCCATCCACCTGGCCGAGGCGGTGGCCGCGGGGAGGATGGCTCGCCGGCGGGGGTTGCCCCGCCGGGGCTGGGTGGCCCAGACCTTCGTCGTCGGCTTCCCGTCGCTGCGCGCTCTCCGTGCCACCGTCGTGGGCGTGACCCCCGACTGAGCTTGTATAGCCACTGACGGGCGGCCCGTAGTGGTCGCAGTGGCCGACTCCGAGGGACCGTTCCCTAGGGCGTGAACTGGCCCAAACTCAATCATCTCCGGAACGCCGGACCCGCACCAATGGCCCGACGGCGTTCTGGGTAGAGTCGGGCCCACGTAAGAGGAGGATCGATGGACGAAGGACGCCCGATCTCATATGAGGCCCTCCCGGTCGGTGCCGCGGTACTCAGTTCCACCGGCACCGAGTTCGGCCAGGTCGAACACGTGCTGCAGGTCCCCGAGCTCGACCTCTTCGACGGTATCGCCGTCAAGACCAAGCACGGATTGCGATTTGTCGATCGCGACCAGGTGACGGAGATCACGACCACGCTGGTCCGTTGTGCGCTCACCGACGAGGAGGCCGAGAACCTCCCGGCGCCCCAGGGCGAACTCGTGCTCCATCCCGATCCCGAGCGCGACGAGGGGCCGTCGCTCACTGCTCGCTTTGGGCGACTCTTCGGCCGAGAGCACTGGAAGGAGCTGGAGTAGGCCTCCCGGCCAGACCGGGCGGGTTGGGGCCGTCAGGCGTCGCGGGTCATCATCCGCCACGCTCCGATGGCGGTCCAAAAGATGACCCAGCCCACGATCACCAGCGATGCCACCAGGGTCGACTCGGGGATCAACCCGGGTCCGCCGCCACCTCCGCCTCCCCCGCCGAACGGGCCGCCTCCGCCGCCGAAAGGTGTCGGCAGACCGCCCGGTTCGATGTGGATCATGGCGACACCGACCAGGCCCCGCTCCAGGTTGAGGATGTGCGAAATGATGTGACGGCTGAAGACCGGCGTCAGGATCAGCTCGAGCACGATCAGCAGTATCACCGGGACGGTCCGTTGTCCCATGAGCGAGGCGAGCCCGAGGCCGACGATGAACCCGAGGGCGGCCTCCAGCGCGATCCACAGGCCGACGTCGATCATCAAGGTGTTCGACGGGACGATGAAGTTGGCGCGGTAGTCCGAGTAGTTCTGATTGGCGACCATGACCGCAAACGCCCGGATCTGGGCGGGCGACTCATTGGCCGGAACAGTGATCGTCCCGCCGCCCTTCGTCTGGATCACGGTCCCCGGCGGGGGACCAATCGACTGCCCGCCTCCACAGGGCACGTTGGGAGGCGGGCCGTTCAGCCCGACGCCCCCGTGGAAGTTGAAGTTGCAGATGACCTGGTCGGCGTGGGCGGCGGCCCAGGTGTCAAGGGCGGGACGAGAGAGCCCCTGCGGCACAATCACTCCGTCGTAGTTGAGTTGGGTGGGGGCGGCGAACACGCACACCGCGCAGACGACCGTGTAGCCAACCGCCACCATGGAGACGACGATGGCCAGTCCAGCGGGGATCCTGGCCAGGTACAGGGCCATGCGGGACCGGCCGGTGATCACCAGATGACGGAACGTGCCTTCGGTGAGGTCCACCGATCCGGCTGTCGCTCCTACGACGGCCGCCACTATGAAGCCGAAGATGTACATAACGCCTGGTACCAGCGTGGTGAAAATGCTGTAGCCGCCGGCTGGGCCGTATGACTTCGGGGCCACGGCGTGGGAGATGAGGCGTATGGTGAGGAAGACCACCGGGATCCCAACATTGACGGCGATCAGGGCCAGCATGAGTCCCCGCCGCCGGCGTAGCTCCATGAAACGAGTGGTGACCATGCCCCACGTCGGGATCCACGAGCCGCGGTGATCCTTTCGGGCACCAGCCGGGAGGGGTGTGGGGCCCGGAACGGGGGCGGCCAGGTCGGCGGTCGTCGTCATGGCGAGTCGCCCAGGCGGCTGGTCACGGACAGGAACCACTGCTCGAGCGAAGCCTGAATGTGCTGGAGTCGGTACACCGAGATCCCGCCCTCCACCAGCAGGCGGTTTATTTCGGCAATGGCATCGCGGTCGGTTTCCTCCGGGAGGGAGATTGCCAGCCCGTCAGGCCCGGTTTGCACATGCGAGCCCAAGGCCGTTCCGGCCAGCAGGTTGCTCGCCCGGTCGGGGTCGGAACATTCGACCTGCACCTCGAATGAGGACCCGGCGAGCAATTGGGAGATCGGTCCCTGCCGGATCACGGTGCCCCGATCGACAATAGCCACCGCATCGCAGGTTCGCTCCACCTCGTCGAGGAGATGTGACGACAGCACCACGGTGCGACCTTCGGCCACGAGCGACTTGATCATGTCGCGCATATCGAGCATGCCACCGGGGTCCAGACCGTTCATCGGCTCGTCGAGGATCAGCAGTTGAGGGTTCCCGAGCAGGCAGGCGGCGACGCCGAGACGTTGGCGCATGCCCATGGAGTACTTCGACACCTTGTCATCGGCTCGGTGCAGAATGCCGACCCGTTCGAGGGCAGGGTCGATGCGGCCCTTGGCCGCGGGCTCACGCGCCGCGGCGAGGATCTGCAGGTTCTGGCGGCCGGTCAGGTGACCGTGGAACCGGGGCTCGTCCACGATCGCCCCGATCCGCGCCAAGGCAAGGTCACGGTGGCGGGGGACGCTATGGCCGAGCAGGAACATCTGGCCGGCATCGGCGTGGGTCAGTCCCAGCAACACCCGGATCAGCGTCGTCTTCCCGGCGCCGTTCGGTCCCAGGTAGCCGAAGGCGCAGCCGCGCGGGACGAGGAGCTCGACGTCGTTCACGGCGACGTTCTCTCCGAATCGCTTGGTCAGGCCGTGCGTCTCGACCGCCCACTCACCGGTCGGTCTGGGTGAAGCCTGCAGGTCAGTCATGCCCTGGGAGCGACAGGCCGAGGGTCCGGCGGGTGGCTCGTGCGGTCCTGACCTCGGTTCATGCCGGAGCAGTATACTGAGTATAGCTTTCGGGGAATTGGATCCCCCGATCGAGGGAATTCAGGGTTCAGCGATGCGGGCCGGGATGATCCGGTGGCCCACCCGGCCGACCGTTGGACTAGCGGTTCTGCCAGACCGGGGCCCGCTTCTCGGCGAAGGCCTTGGGCCCTTCCTTGGCGTCCTCACTGGAGAAGACCTCGCCCGAGATCTCCGATTCGATCTTGTAGGCCTCGCCCATGTTGGTGGCCAGCCCGCGCAGTACCGACTCTTTGGTCTTGCGCACGGCGAACGGCCCGTTGGCCGTGATGCGGTGCGCGTAGTCGTAGGCCCGCTCCATCAGGTCGGCCGGCCGGCACACCTGGTTGAGCAGCCCCATCTCGTAGGCCCGGGCGGCCGGCACCCGGTCGGCGCACAGCAATAACTCCATGGCGGCCGGATAGGGGATCTGGCGGGGGAGGCGGACGGTGGTCCCGCCCCCGGCGAAGAGGCCCCGCTTGGGTTCCATCACCCCGAAGGTGGCGGTGTCGCTGGCCACCCGCAGGTCGCACCCACCCAGCATCTCCATGCCGCCGGCCACGCAGTTCCCGTTGATGGCGGCGATGATCGGCTTGTAGAGCTTGGTGCCCCGCAGGACGGCCTTGACCCCATCGTCGAGACGGTAGCCCCCGATCTCGGCGATCTCGCCCGACTTCATCTTCTTCTGCAGCTCGGTGATCTGGGGGATGTAGGTCTTGAGGTCGGCTCCGACGCAGAAGTCCTGCCCCACGCCGGTGATGACGGCGACGTAGGCGTCGTCATCGGCGCCGAACTGCTCCCAGGCGCAACGGAGCTGGAAGAAGTGCTCCATATCGAGCGAGTTGCGCGCCTCGGGGCGGTTAATGGTGATGGTGACGACGTGGTCGTCCCCGGTGACGTAGTCGATGGGCATCAGGGAGCGGGCGCTAGTCGCGATCGAGCAATTGGGCCATCGTGCCCATGTTGACGATCTTGCCGTCGCCCGGCTTCTTGGCGTACTTGGCGTGCGAGACCTGGGCCGTGTCCACATCGGAGGCCTCTTCGCGCAGCGCGGCCACGGTGCACTTCTCGCGGGGGCGGACGCTGAAGGGGTCGAAGCGGAAGTGCTTCATGGCGTTGAGGTGGGTGATCTTGTTGATCTCGTCGTCGGGCACGTCGTCGAGATACTTCATGGCCGCTTCCGGCGAGGTGGGCCAGGTCGAGTCCGAGTGCGGGTAGTCGCACTCCCAGGTGATGTTGTCGATGTTCAGGTAGCGCCGGTTGTCGACGCCGAAGGCGTCGTCAATGAAGCAGGTGATGATGCGCTCCTTGAAGAGCTGGCTGGGCAGCATGTCGCCGAAGTCCTGGCCGGTCCAGGCGTGGTGGTGCTCGTAGACGTAGTCGATGCGCTCGAGGGCGTAGGGGATCCACCCGATGCCGCCCTCGGAGAGGGCGAAGCGCAGGTCCTTGTACTTGCGCAGGATGGGTGACCACAACAGGTCGGCCGCGGCCTGGACCATGTTGATCGGCTGCAGGCTGATCATGACGTCGATCGGCGCGTCCACCGAGGTGGTCAGCAGCTGCGACGACGAGCCCAGGTGCATGCAGACGATGGTGCCCTCATCGGCACAGGCGGTCCAGAAGGGGTCCCAGTGGCTGTTGTGCAGGGAGGGCCAGCCCAGCTTCTCGGGGTTCTCCGAGAAGGTGACGGCGTGACAGCCCAGCTTGGCCACCCGGCGCACTTCGGCGGCGGCCAGTTCGGGGTCCCAGATGATCGGGATGGCGAGGGGGATGAACCGTCCCGGCTCGGCCCCGCACCACTGGTCGATGTGCCAGTTGTTGTAGGCCTGCACCATGGCGAAGGCCTCGTCCTTGTCCTCGGTCCGGGCGAAGAGCTGGCCGCAGAACTGGGGGAAAGAGGGGAAGCACATGGAGCCGAGCACGCCGTTGACCGACATGTCGCGCACCCGCTCGTGCACGTCGTAACAACCGACCCGCATGTCGTCCAGCGAGGTGGGCTCAATGCCGTATTCCTCGGGTGGCCGGCCGACCACGGCGTTGAGCCCGACGTTGGGGATCTCGTTGCCGTTGTAGTGCCAGTAGTCGGTTCCGTCCTCGCGGCGGATCAGCTGCGGCGCCTTGTCCTGGTACTTGGCCGGCAAGAGGCCGTCGAACATGCCTCGAGGCTCAATCACGTGGTCGTCCACGCTGACCAGGATCAGGTCTTCGGTGCGCATCGTCCGTCCTCCCCTCGTGCCAAGACTTTCCTGACACTCGTGTCACATACCTTATGCCGCCCGCGGCGGACCGTGCGAGAAGGAAGACCCCGCTAGGGGGTGGGCGCCGGCGGGCTCGGCACCCCGCCGTACCCCTTGAGCAGCCCCGGCAGCGGGTTGGCCGCCTTGGCCAGGGCGGGGGGCTCGGCGAAGGCCATGTGCGAGGTGTCGAGGAAGTCGATCAGCGAGGCGGCGTTGGCATCGCGGAAGGTGAGGGCGGGCAGGTTCCACTGCTGCTCAATGGTGGCCAGAATGGACGTGTGGTCGTGCACCACGTTGGTCACCTCGTGGGGGCGCGAGTACGGGCTGATGACGACGGCCGGCACCCGGGGTCCGTAGAGCGAGTAGTCGCCGGGCTGGTTGCTGGCGGTGAGCATCGGCGGCGTGACGTCGGGCCGGGGCGCTCGGGGCGGGGCCACATGGTCGTAGTACCCGCCGTGCTCGTCGTAGAGCCAGACCAGCAGCGTGCGGTGCCAGGCCGGTCCCGACATGATGGCGTGGGTCACGTTGGCCATGAACTGCTCGCCGAGCTGAATGTCCTCGGGGGCCTCCTCGGACTGCCCGGTGTCGTCGACGATGTTCTGCACGGCGTCGAAGGTGGGGATCTTGAAGGGGGAGAGGGCGAGCCCGGCGGCCTCGCCGGTGATGGCGCCCATGTCGCAGTCGACCAACGACACCGACGGCAGGGTCCCCAGGGCGCAGTCGACGTAGAACTCCTCAATCGGGGCCAGGTTGAGCGGGTGCTTGAGGACGGTGTCGAACATGATGATCGAGGTCGGGGCGTCGCTGAAGTAGTTGCGCCAGCTGATGTGGTGCTTGCTCAGTAGGTCCCAGATGGTCCCGTTCACCGGGTAGTTGATGGCGATGTTGTTGGTGTCGGTCGAGATGATGCCCGCCGCCGTGGCCGACATCAGGAAGCGGCGGTTTGGGTAGGTCTGCGCCGGGGCCGAGCAGAACCAGCGGTTGGCCAGGCAGAACGTGTTGGCCAGCGAGTAGTAGAACGGCAGGTCCTCATCGGTGTAGTACCCCATGGACCCAGGGCCGGTCCCGGCGAACCCGTTCATGGCCCCGCCGTTGATCTGTTTGTGCGAGTCATCCCACGACTGGCTGCCGGTGTCGGAGGCGCCGATGGCACCGGCCTGGTGGTAGACGGGCATCCGCTCGTGGCCGATCGGATTCCAGTTGGTGGGGTTGCCCTTGGCGTCGAAGGTGAAGCCGTCCGCCTTGGGTTGGCCGCGCTGGGGCAGCATGCCCAGGTAATTGTCGAACGAGTGGTTCTCCATCATGGCGATCACGATGTGGTCGAACGGGAAGGCATTCGTGACCTGGCCCACCGGCAGCGAGGGGTAGGGGAGCGCGGTGGGCCAGCGCAGCGGTGACGGGGCCGCGCCGGTGGCGGCGCCCGCCCGGGCCGGCCCGCGGCCCAATCCGAACGGCACGGCCGCCGCAGCCGCCGCACCCATTCCGGCCCGCAATACGGTGCGCCGGTTGTAGGAACGTGGAGAACCTGGGGGACGGGGAGGCTCAGTGCTCATGCTCGTACCTCTCTGCTGGGCGGGGCGGTCTACTGGGGCGGGGCCGGGCGGGCCGGCGTCGTCTCCTGGACCGGCATGGCGTTGGCACTGGGTGGGGGGTAGGCCAGGCCCTGGTCGAACGTGCCGACCAGGGCGTTAACGATGACCTGCTCGTCGACCAGGGGGACGACCAGCGAGGCGTCGGGCAGCGAGGGCTTGCTGGCGTCCGCCGGCTTGCCCAGGGCCAGCGCGCTGGTCAGGTCGCCGACGGCGCCGCGGCGCCAGTCCGAGATATTGGGCGCCTCCACCCCGAACACCTTCTCTATGAAGCGCAGGGTCGACGTGTGGTCGAAGACCTCGCTGGCCAGGAAGCCACCCCGGCTGAAGGGCGACATCACCATGCACGGCGTACGGAAGCCCAGACCGACCGGTCCCGCCACGCCGTTGGCGTGCGCCGGGAGCGGCTTCATCGTGAGATATTCGTCCGCCGTCCCGGCCGGTGGCGTCGGCGGGATGACGTGGTCGAAGAAGCCGCCGTTCTCGTCGTAGTTCAAGATGAAGACGGTGTGGGCCCACACCTCGGGGTTCGAGGTCAGGATGTCGAGCACGCCCTGCACCAGGTTCTCGCCCCACTGCGGAGCGGTAGCCGGGTGCTCGCACTGGGTGACCGGGCCGTGGATCCAGCTGACCTGGGGCAGCGTCCCGGCGGTCACGTCGGCCAGCAGCCCGGCGGGGAAGTTGGGCAGGAGTCCCTTGGTGACCAGCTGCCGGCCGCGCTTGGTGGTCGGGTTGATGTAGTTCTTGAAGTAGGGGAGCGGGCTGAAGAGGGCCAACCCGGTGGGGTCGTTGTAGACCTTCCAGGTCACCCCGGCATCGAGCAGGCGCTCGGGCATCGTCTCCCACGTGAACTTGCCGTACTGGGCCACCCGGCCCTCGACCTGGGTGATGAGCACCGGCCCGCCGCCCGTCCCGTGGGGGTCGATGGTGCCCGAGAGGGCCATGGTGCGGTTGGGGTCGGTCGGCCCGAGCACCGAGCAGAAGTAGTGGTCGCAAATGGTGAAGGCATCGGCCAGCGCGTAATAGAAGGGGATGTCCTGCCGGGTGAAGTAGCCCATGGTGGGGGCGAAGTTCTTGACCCCGTCCCCGATCAGGTGGGCCTGCACGAAGCTGTCCATCTTCCCGTGGTTCCAGCTGTGATGCTGGGCGTCCCACTCGTGGGTGATGTCGTTGGTGCACTCGCCGTTGGCCGAGGGGAAAACCTGGCGCAACCGGAAGGGCTGCATGTAGGCGCCGGCGTTGACCCCCACGCCGGGCTGATAGCCCATCTGATCGAAGACGGAGTAGTCGGTGCCGAAGATGTCGTTGCGGCGCACGGTCGGGTCGGAGAAGCCGCGCACTCCGGACATGGTGCCGAAGTAGTGGTCGAACGAGCGGTTCTCCTGCATGAGGATCACCACGTGCCGGATGTCGCTCAGGCTCGGGTTGGCCGGCGGGTCGATGGCCATGGCCCGCTCAATGCTGGCCCCGGCCGAGGATGACAGCCCCGCGGACATCGCCCCGGCTGCCCCCAGCGCCAGCCCGCCCTTGAGGAGGTTGCGCCGTGATAGCCCGCCTTGCGGTGGCGTCGACCTGCCCCGCCGATCGTCGTTGCCCACGTTTGCTGCTCCCTTTTGGTTGCCCTAAGGAGGCAACACCCCCCACCACGGGATATTGCGACCGCCGATTCACGGCCAGCGTAGCCAATCGGCCGGCGAACGGAACGCCGGTTCAGCTTCCCGTCACGCAGTGGCTACCTCGAGTTTGGGTTGGGCCACGCCCCGGCGGGGCAGGAAGATCTCGTCAATGAGCCCGTAGTCCTTGGCCTCCTCGGCCGAGAGGTAGTGGTCCCGGTCGATGTCCTGGGCCACCTGCTCGACCGATCGGCCGCTGTGGTGGGCGATGATCTCGGACATCCGGCGGGTCAGGGCCATGACCTCGCGCAACTGGATCTCCATGTCAGAGGGTGCGCCCCGGGTGCCGGCCGAGCCCTGGTGGATCATGATGCGCGAGTTGGGCAGGGCGAACCGCTTCCCGGCCGCCCCACCGCAGAGGATCATGGCGGCGGCCGACATGCCCATGCCCACGCAGATGGTGGAGACGTCGGGTGCCACGTGCTGCATGACGTCGTAAATGGCCATGCCGGCGTAGGCCACCCCGCCGGGCGAGTTGATGTAGAGGTAGATGTCCTTCTCGTCGTTGTCGGCCTCCAGGAACAGGATCTGGGAGATGATCAGGTTGGCCACCTGGTCGTCCACCTCCTGGCCCAGGAAGACGATGCGCTCCCGCAACAGCTGGGAGTAGATGTCGAAGGCCCGGTCGCCCCGGCTGCCCTCCTCGATCACAGTGGGGATGAAGACCTGCAGTGGGCTGGGCATCGGCATGGCGCACTCCATTTCGCTGGGCTGTTGTCTGGGCTGTTGTCTGGGGCTCCCTCCGACAATATCTCATATGTGAGATAATCGTTCACCGTGGACGAGCGCCGACATCTCCCGGTCTTCCCGGGCTTCCGCCAGATGGCCGAGCGGCGCCACGCCCTGAGCGGGCAGCTCACCGCCCTGCGCCGCCAGCTCGGGCTGTCCCAGGTAGAGGTGGCCGGCCGTATGGGCACCTCGCAGTCGGCGGTGGCCCGGTTCGAGTCGGGCGATCTCGATGTGCGGCTCTCCACCGTGGAGCGTTACGCCAGCGCACTGGGCGGCAAACTGGAATGGAGGATCGAACATGAACTCGGGCATGAGCATGGGCACTGACGGCGGTGACTGGTCGCAACGACTGGCCCAGCGGCTCTTCGAGCAGCGGGTGGTCCTGCTCAGCGGGACGCTCAATGACCTGACGGGCACCCGGGCCGCCGCCGAGCTGATGACGCTCGATGCCGAGGGCGACACCGCCGTCTCCCTGCGCATCGACTGCGGCGAGGGCAGTATGGGCGTGGCCCTCACCCTGATGGACGTGATCGAGCTGCTCGGGGTGCCGGTGCGGGCCCTGTGCATGGGCCAGGTGGGCGGGCCGGCCGTCGGCGTGCTGGCGGTGTGCCGCCACCGGGCCGCCATGCCGAGCACCCGCTTCCTGATGCGCGAGCCGCGCACCCAGATGGAGGCCACCGCCCGCGAGGTGGCCCGCTGGGCCGAGCTGCGGGCCGACGAGCGCCAGCGCTTCTGCGAGCGGGTGGCCCGGGCCGTCGGGAAGCCGGCCGAGGTGGTGGCCGAGGACCTCTCCCGGGGCCACTTCATGAGTGCGACCGAAGCGCTGGCCTACGGGCTCATCGACGAGATCTGCCGCCCCGAGGCGGAGATCCACCAGATCCCCGGGCCGCCGATCGGATTCCGGCCGCGCAGCTGAGGTCGTGTCTACGATGCGGTGATGACCGCTGGGACACCACGCATCGCCCCCCTTCCATTGGCTGAGTGGGACGACCGCCTGTCCCGACTCCTGGCCGGCGCCCCGGGCGGCACGGCGGAGCCGATGCACATCTTCACCACCCTGGCCCACCAGCCCGAGCTCTTCCGGCGCTGGCTCGGCTTCGGTGGCGCCCTGCTGGCCGGGCGGCTGTCGGGGCGGGTGCGCGAGCTGGTGATCCTGCGCACGGCCTACCGGTTCGACGGGCGCTACGAGTGGGCCCATCACCTTGAGCTCGGCGCGGCCCAGGGCATCACTGCCCCCGAGTTGGCCGCCCTGAGCGGTGACCTCGCGGCGCTGCAGTGGGACCCCTTCGAGCGGGCCGTCCTGGCCGCGGTGGACGAGACGGCCGACGACGGCGCCGTCACCGACGTCACCTGGTCCGTCCTGGTCGGCCGGCTGGACGACGGCGAGCTGGTGGAGCTCCTCATGCTGGTGGGCCACTACCTGATGCTCTCCACCGTGCTGCGCTCGCTCCGGGTGCCCCTCGAGCCGTCGGCCGAGGCGCTGGCCGCCACCGTGCCCGGGGGCCCGCCGGCGTGAGCGGGTTGCCGGCGTGAGCGGGCTCCTGGCCGGTCGCTGCATCACCGTGGTCGGGGCGGGCACCCAGCCCTCGCGCGACCCCGACGCCCCGCCGGGCAACGGCCGGGCCATCGCCGTGCGGGCGGCCCGGGAAGGCGCTTCGGTCGTCTGCGTGGACCGGGACGAGGAGGCGGCCCAGGCCACCTGGCGCCTCATCACCGAGGAGGGCGGAACGGCTGCCGTGGTGGTCTGCGACGTGACGACCGAGGAGGGCTGCCAGACCGCGGTGGCCGAGGTGGGCGGGCTGACCCCCGACGGCATCGTGCTCAACGTGGGGACGGGCTTCGGCATGGGCGTGGCCGGGACCTCGCTCGACCAGTGGGACCGCACCTTCGACCTGAACCTGCGGGCCCACTTCCTCCTGGTGCGCCGGGCCCTGGTGATCCTGCCCGACGCCGGGTCGATCGTCTTCATCGGGTCGGTGGCCGGCCTGCGCCCGGGCAGCCGCATCCCCGCCTATGACGCCTCCAAAGCCGGCCTCATCGGGCTCAACCGCCACGTGGCCATGGAGGGCGCCCGCCGGGGCATCCGCTCCAACGTGATCTGCCCCGGGCTCATCGACACCCCCTTGGGCCGGGCCGCCTCGGCCGGCCGGCCGTCGCGCACCCGCACGCCGGTGCCGCTCGGGCGTCAGGGCACGGCGTGGGAAGTGGCGGCGGCGACCGTGTTCTTCCTCTCGGACGAATCGAGCTACGTCACCGGCCAAGTGCTGGCCGTCGACGGCGGGTTGACCCTGATTTAGGCGCGGCCCTGATTCAAGCGGCGCCCTGGCCGACCGTCTCGAAGGCCTCCCACATGGAGGCGTAGCGCCCACCCCGCGCGCGCAGCTCGTCGTGTGAGCCCACCTCGGCCACCGCACCCTGGTGCAGCACGACGATGCGATGGGCCGCCCGGGCCGTCTGCAGGCGGTGGGCGATGACGATGGTGGTGCGGCCGTGTGACACCTGCTGCATGGCGGCCGCCACCCGCGCCTCGGTGACCAGGTCGAGGTTGGACGTCGCCTCATCGAGCAGCAGGATGGCCGGGTCCACCAGTTCGGCCCGGGCCAGCGCGATGAGCTGACGCTGCCCGGCAGAGAGCGAGCGCCCCCGCTCGGACAGTTCATGCAGGTAGCCACCGGCCAGTTGGGCGATGAAGTCATGTGCCCCCACCGCCCGGGCCGCCGCCTCCACCTGAGCCGGACTCGCCCCGGGCCGGCCATAGGCGATGTTGTCGCGGATGGTGCCGCTGAAGAGGAAGGCCTCCTGGGGCACGTAGCCCAGTTGGCCCCGGAAGGACTGCAGGTCGAGTGAGCGCAGGTCGTGCCCGTCCACGTAGACCCCGCCCTGATCGGGATCGTAGAAGCGGGCCAGCAACTTCATCACGGTGGACTTGCCGGCACCGGTCTCGCCGACCAGGGCCACCGTCTCGCCGGCGGCGACGTGGAGGTCGACGCCCCGCAGCGCCTCGGGCAGTGTGACGTGCGCGGCGTCCTCGCTCTGGAGCAGCCGCGGGTCCTTGGGGCCGCGCCGTTCGGGTGTCGGGCCGCCGTCGGCGCCGGGCCGGCCCACCACCGCCGGGTAGGAGAAGCGGACGTGGTCCAACCTCAGGTCGCCCTTCAGCCGGCCCGGGACGACCGGGTCGACAGGGGCCGGGGTGAGCGTCTCGAGCTGCATGAGGTCCGAAATGCGGTTGACCGAGACCCTGGTCTGCTGCCAGGAGTCGAAGACCTGGGACAGCTGTTGGACCGGAGAGAAGAACATGTCGATGTAGAGGATGAAGGCGATGAGGGCGCCCGAGGTGAGGTGACCCGAGGCGACCAACCCGGCTCCGACGCCCAGCACAATGGCGTCGGCTACCCCGGAGAGGAATTGCACGAAGGGGAAGTAGACGCCCACCAGCCGCTGGGCGGCCACCCGCGAACGCAGGTAGTCGCGTCCGAGCCGGTGGAAGCGGGCCATCGTCTCGCGCTGGTGGACGAAGGCCTGGGCCACCCGCACGCCTGAGATGCTCTCCTGGAAGTCGGCGTTGACGATGGCGATGCGCTCGCGGGACAGGTCGTACAGGCGGGCCGCCCGGCGGCGGAAGAAGACGGTGGCGACGGCCAAGGGGATGACGACGGAGAGGGTGCACAGGCCGAGCTCGAGGTTGATGAAGACCAGCGCTACCCCCACCCCGACGAAGGTGACGATGGAGACCAGGGCGGCCAGCACGCCGTTCTCAATAAGTGATTCGAACTGATCGACGTCGGTGGTCATCCGGGTCATGATCCGCCCGGCCATCTCCCGCTCGTAGTAGTCCAGGGACAGGCGCTGCAGCTGGGCCCAGATGCGGATGCGCAGCGACAGCATGATCCGTTCGGCGGCCCGGCCGGTCACGAAGGTCTCGCCGATCTGGTCGACCAGATCGACCAGGGTGATGAGCAGGAACACGCCGGCGGCGATGAAGAGCACGGCCTCGGAGCCGCGGGCCACCCCGTTGTCGATGCCTGTCTTGACCAGGATCGGCCCGGCCAGGCTGGCCACGGCATCGAGCACGACCAGGAGCAAGCCGAGCAGCAGTGGGCGCCGGAACTCGTTGAGCAGGCGGGGCAGGTTGAAGGCCCGGTCATGCCGGGACTCCCGGGCCAGGTCGACGTCGGCCCGGTCGCGTACGGGCCGCAGGGCCGCCACCCGGGCCAGCAGCTCGGGGGTGGGGGCCAGGTTCAGCCGCCAGCTGCCGCCGCCACCGCCACCGCCCAGTCCGGGGCCGATGCTCGGCGCTGCCGTGGCCCGCACCGCGCCGGTCCCGTCGGCCAAGGCCGGCAGCGGTGTCCAGGCCGACGCGGTGGCGTTGCCGTTGCCGTTGCCGTCGCCGTTGGGCGCCAGGGCGGCCAGCGCCTCAATGCGGTCACCGGCTTGCACGACCAGTTCCTCCTCCAGCCCCGAGAGCAGGGTCCGGTAGAGGGCGCTTGTGGCCATGAGCTCGTCGTGGCTGCCCTGCGCCACGACGCATCCGTCGGCCATGACCACGATGCGGTCGGCCAGGTGCAGCGTGGAGCGCCGGTGGGCCACCAGCAACGTGGTCCGCTCCGCCATGATGCCGCGCAGCCCCTCATGAATGGCCTCCTCGACCTTGGCGTCAATGGCGCTGGTGGCGTCGTCGAGGATGAGGATGCGGGGGTCCGACACGATGGCCCGGGCCAGTGCGATGCGCTGGCGCTGCCCGCCCGAGAGGGTCAGCCCCCGCTCGCCCACGACGGTGTCGTAGCCGCGGGGGAGCTCGGTGATGAAGGTGTGGGCCTGGGCGATCCGGGCCGCTGCCTCTATCTCGGCCTCGGTTGCTTCCGGGCGCCCGTAGGCGATATTGGAGCGCACCGAGTCCGAGAACAGGAAGCTCTCCTCGAAGACGAAGCCGACCTGGGCTCGCAGCGACTGCAGGGTGACCCCGCGCACGTCGTGGCCGTCGACCAGCACGGCCCCCTGGTCGGGGTCGTAGAAGCGCGAGACCAAAAGAGCCACCGTCGACTTGCCTGACCCGCTGGGGCCGACGATGGCGACCCGCTCACCGGGGGAGAGGTGGAGGTCGAATCCCTTGAGCACCGGCGCCCCGTCCCCATAGGCGAAGTGCACGTCGGCGTAGGTGATCTCGCCCCGCACTCTCGGCAGTGGTTCGGCGTCGGCCGCATCGGCGATGGCCGGGGCGAGGTCGAGGAGCTGGAAGATCCGCTCCACTCCGGCCCGGGCCTGCTGGCCGATGGTCAGTACCCCGGCCAGCTGACGGGCCGGGGACACCAGCTGCACGATGTAGGTCGAGAAGGCCAGGAAGGTACCGAGGGTGATCTCGTGGTGCAGGGCCAGCCAACCCCCGAAGGCGAGGATGGCCACCTGGCCGATGGTCGGGACGGCTTCGAGCAGCGGTTGGTAGCGCGACTGGAGTCGCACCGCCCTCATCTGCGAGCCGTACAGGGTCTGGGCGGCGTCGGTCACCCGTTCCAGCTCGCGCTGCTCCTGGCCGAATGCCTTGACCACGCGCACACCGTTGACGTCCTCATCGACGATCTGCGCCACGTCCCCCTCGCGCTGCTGCCCGTCCCAGGTAGCGGGGAAGACCTTCCGCCGCATGCGGTAGGAGACCATGAGCAGGCTGGGGGCGATGATCACGCTGACCACGGCGAGCAACGGCGACAGGTAGACCATCACGCCGAGCGAGAACAGCATCAGCAGGACGTTGCCGCTCATGATGGGGAAGAAGCTCAGCAGCCCCTGCACCAGCGTCGAGTCCGAGTTGGCCCGAGCCACCAGTTGCCCGGTCGGCATGCGGTCGAGGTTGTCGAAGTCCATCGTCTGCAGGTGGTCGTGCATGGCGTTGCGCAGGTCGAACTGGACTTCGAGGGCGACGCGGCCGCCCCGGTAGCGCCGCACGTAGGCGAAGCCAAATCCTGCCGCCGAGAGGAGGATGAGGGCCAGCAGCCAGGGCCAGAGAGCTGAGGTGTGGTGCAGAATGACGCCGTCGACGATCTGGCGCTCGACCAGCGGCACGATGGTCAGGCAGACGCTGCCCAACACGGCGGCAGTCAGGGACAACACCATGTCGCGGCGGTGTCGGAGCATGTAGGCCCAGAGACGGCGGACCCACCCCATCGGCGGGGTTGCCTGATCAGCCGCGGTGGCCGCGGCGGCGGCGGCGGTCATGCTGGCGAGGGCCGCCCGCCGGCCCGTTCGGCGTGAACTTCGTCAATGGCGGCCCCCAGCCACACCAGTGACTGCAGGAGCTGGTCACCGTCGGGCGTGCGGGCACACAAGCGGTCGATGCGTTCGCTCATCTCCGTTTCCACCCGGGCCAACAAGGCCGTTCCCGCCGCGGTCAGGCGCAGCGCAGCAGCGCGTTGATCGCCGGCTACATCTGAGCGGACCAGGAGGCCGCGCTGGCTCAGCGCCTCCACCGACGCACTGATGGTGGGCTTGCCGATGGCCAGCCGGCTGGCCACCCGGGAGGCCCGCTCGTCGCCCGAGGCCACGGCGGAGAGCACCCGGTAGTGGGCCAGGCTCAGCTCATCGGAGGCGCGTTCGAGGAACCGTGAGGCCCGAGCCAGGGCACGCACGGCCTCAATGTGTTGGCTCCGGGGTTCGGTGCCGGCCGGGCTCAATCGGGCCCAGCCGTAGTGCTTATCCGCTTCGGCATGCCTCCCATTGTAGCGAGATAGTTCGCTAATCGAACCATTGTTCTCATAGGGCGCCGGGTCGTGATCGCCTTTAGCAAGTGGGTAGAATGCCCACTATGGCATTTGTGACGGCTAAGACCGGCGGGCGCTACGAGATTCGGGAAACCGAGCACGCCCCGTCCGGCCCGCGGTCCAGGACCCTGGTCACCTTCCGCACCCTCAACGACGAGGTGCTGGACCGGGCTCGGGCTCGGGCCAGCGGTTCCTTTGACGAGTACAAAGTCCGCCGCGGCGCCCGCAAGCTGGGGGCGCCCATGGAGGATCACCACGTGGATCAGCTGGCCCGCGATCTGCTCAGCCAGGTCTCGCGGGGCCACCTGCCCTCCCCGGGCCTGCGCCGGCTGTTGGTTGACGCGCTGACCCAGTCCGGCCTGCCGGCGGTCGACAACCTGGGCGACCTCTCGCTGTGGGTCGGGGCCTCCGACGACGAACGCGCCCGGGCGCTCGAAGGCCTGCTCGACCTGGCCGACGCCATCCCGACCAACCGTCGGAGCACGACACTGTCCTTCCCCCGTCTCCCTTCGGCCGAAATCCAGTCATCGTCCCCGTCCCGGTGACCGATCTTCCGCTGGCCCAGAAGGTGGTGCGGCTGGAGCAGGCGCTGACCACCCGCCGCGTTCCGCACGCCTTCGGCGGGGCGCTGGCCCTGGCCTACTACGGGGAACCCCGGGCGACCATCGATATCGACCTGAACATCTTCGTGGACGCAGACCACTACGAGGACGTGATGAAGGTGCTGGAACCACTGGGGGTGGCCAGAGCCAAAGACCCGGCGGCAGTGGCCCGTGACGGGCAGACGCGGCTGTGGTGGGGGAGGACGCCGGTCGACCTCTTCTTCTCGTACGACCCCGTGCACGACGCCATGCGCGATGGGACCCGCATGGTGCCGTTCTCCACCACCACCATCCCGATCCTCAGCCCCGAGCACCTCCTGGTGGCCAAGGTGGTCTTCGACCGGGCCAAGGACTGGATCGACATTGAGCAGATACTGGTCGCCGTGCCCTCGCTGAATCATGAGGAGATCCACCACTGGCTGGAGCGCATCGTCGGCGCTGACGACCGGCGGATGGCCCGCTTCGTGGCGCTGGAAGAGGAACTGTCGGGCCGGTGGTGAGGCCGGAAGCAACCGGCCCGCCGACCGGCCAGAGTGAGACCCGCTACGCCGGGGCCTTCAACTCGAACCACTCGTAGTGCAGCTTGGTGCCGTTGTCGGTCGTCGTCCCCACCCCGACCCCCTGCACCAGATTGAGCCACTTGTAGCGCTCATCACCCGTTTCGAAGAGCGGGGCGACGTAGACGGGCGCCGTCCCGGCGCCGTTGGTGAAGTCGATGCGGCCCTTGTACTCGCACAGGATGATGGCGCCGTCGTCGGTGGCGATGGTGGCTCGCACATCAACCGAGGCCACGTTGTCGACCAGGGTGACCCAGTCGGCGGCGGCGTGGCCTTTCAGCTGGCCCCGCACCCGGTCGCCGGTGATCGTCATCTCCTCTACCTCAATGACGACGCGCAACCCGCTCGGTCCGAGACCCACGACGATGGGCGCGGCCAGCGTGACCTCGGCGGTGCAGAGCGGGACCAGTTGAGGAGTCATCCGCTGGAGCGTACGCGCTCCGCCGACGTTGCCCTCTGAGTGCGGCGGTGCGATCAGCTCCATGACCGGTCCGGTCGGCACTACGCCTGGGCGATGGCGAGGACGGGCACGACCAGGCTGAGGCTGGCCGCCACCGCCAGGAGGAAGTTCCACCGTCCACGGTTGCGCTCGGGCCGCCGGGGCAGTCGGCGCCGCCGCGGTACTTTGCCTTTGAGCCCGAGTCCGTCCAGCTGATGCGGTTCCACCCTGGTGACCACGCCACTCTCCTCGCCGTGCGTCGCCCGGGCCGGGTGTCCGGGACAACGTCAGGATGACGGAACGGGATAACACTCGGATTACAGCGCAGTGGCAGCGGGCCTCGGAAAGCTGTGCCTGTCCTGAGTGGAGGCGCCGGCCTGGAAGTGCAGTCCGTTCAGGCCAGGCGGGCCAGATTGACCCCATCCTTGGGCGTGAGGGTCACCGTGCGCCCGATCAACTCGGTCCGCTCGGCTTCACTCAGGACATCCTCAGCCCCGTCGAGTTTGGCGTAGCAGCGCCCGCCGCCGGGTAGGTCGCAGATGAGCAGGGCCGACTCGGGGCCACCGTCCAGGCCGTGCAGGACCGAGTAGGTGGCCACGGTGGCCGAGCCCTCGGCCGACTCGGTGATGTTCGAAGCCGCGTTCGACGCCGACGCCGAGGCCGCGTTCGTTGCCGACCGCTGGCGGTCGACGGGACCCGGGGCGCTGGACCAGAGGCCGTAGGCGTGCTTCTGCATGTGCATGCCCACCCCGCTGACCAGACCGTAGGAGCCGGGGTCGGCCCGCAGCGTCTCGGCCAGGGCGGCCATGGAGTGGGTCATGTAGTTGGAGCCCGGGCCGCCGTGATACGGCAGCGCCCCGGTCTGGGTCATCCCCCGGGCGTCGTCCTCGGCCAGCCCCAGGGCGTCCTGGGCGAAGTTCACCGAGCTGGCGAAGCACGAGTAGAGGTCGAAGTGGGCCACGTCGTCGATCCCGATGCCGGCGCCCCCCAGCGCGGCGGCCGAGGCGGCGGCCATGGCGGGGGAGCGCCACAGGTCGGTGTGGTCGGCCACGTGCTCGGGTTCCTCGTCATAGCCCCAGCCGCGCAGGTAGACCCGCTTCTGCTCGGGTACGCCCAGGGCATCGGCCTTGGCCGCGCTGGCCAGCAGCAGCCCGGCGGCCATGTCGACGTCCATGATGGCGGTCATCAGCTTCGTGTAGGGGTAGGCCACCATGCGGTTGGCCGTGGTGGCCGTGGTGATCTCGGCCGGCGTCCGGGACAGCGGGAACCAGGCGTGGGGGCTGGCCGCCGCCACATCGGTGAAGGGAGCCAGTAGCCGGCCCAGCGCGGCCGTGTGCTGGTCGGGGGTCCGCCCCAGGTGGGCCCGGCGGGCGTTGTCGAAGAGGGCGAAGGTCAGGTAGGCCTGGAAGACGGCGTGGGAGATCTCGGTCGGGAGGAACTGCATCTCCATGGGGAAGGGACGTCGTTCGGCCGGCGGGTAGGACCAGGCCGGCTTGTGGCCCGCCTTCTTCAGCCGGCGCACGGTGGCCAGTGCCTCCGCGCCGACGATGAGCCCGAGGTCGAGGTGGCCGTCCAGGATGAGGGCGGCCTGGCCGACGGCCAGGGTGTGGGGCACCGACCCGCCGATGCCCGAGTAGTGGGTGCGCCGCGGTGCCGCCCCCAGCCGCTCGGCCAACCGGGCCGCCGGGTCGTCGTACTGCCAGGACTGCGAGTAGACGACGTCAATGCTCTGAAGCTGGTGCAGGGCGTCGGGCGCGCCGGCGTCAGCGGCGGCGGCCCGGGCCACCTCCTCCCACATCTCGAGCGGCTCGGGGGCGCCGTCGGGGGCGTCGGCCGGGTGCCAGGTGCGGCGGGCCACGCCGATGAGGCAGGGCGAGCGGGGGTCGGCGGCGGGCGGCATGGAGCGCGGCGCCGCCGTCAGGAGGTGCGGGACTGGCCGGGCATGGCGATGGCGCGGTCGGCGATGATGTTCTTCTGGATCTCGGTCGAGCCGCCGCCGATGGTGCTGTAGCGCTGGAAGGCGTAGAGGCGGGTCCACTTGCCCCGGTCCACCGCGTCGGGGCCGCCGCGGGCCAGCACGCCGGCCGGCCCCAGCAGGTCGACGGCCAGTTCGGCCAGCGTCTGGGCCAGCGACGACCAGGACAGCTTGGCGAAGGGCACTTCGGGCCAGTTCTTCTCGCCCTTCATGATCTTGGAGAGGGCGCGCAGCGAGAGCAGGCGGGCCAGCTCAATCTCGGTCCACACCTTGGCGATGCGGTCGCGCAGCGACGGGTCCTCCAGCGCGCCCGGGTTGACCGAGCGGGCCGCCTCCACCATGGCGCGCAGGTCAGCCGAGAGGATGGAGATCTGGCTGGCGATGCCGACGCGCTCGTAGCCGAGGGTGCCCATGGCCACCATCCAGCCGCCGCCCTCGTCGCCCAGGCGGCAGGAGGCCGGGATGCGCACGTCGGTGAAGAAGATCTCGTTGAACAGTTCCTCGCCGGCCATGTCGCGGATCGGTCGCACCTCGATCCCGGGCGTCTTGAGGTTGAGGATGAAGGCGGTGATCCCCTCGTGCTTCTTGCCTCGCTCAATGGCGGTGGGGTCGGTGCGCAGCAGGAACAGCCCCCAGGTGGCCAGATGGGCCGAGGAGATCCAGATCTTGGAGCCGTTGACGATGTAGTCGGCGTCCTCGCCGTCACCGTCGCGGATGGCCAGCGTGCGCAGGTTGGCCAGGTCGTTGCCGGCGTCGGGCTCGCTGAAGCCCTGGCACCAGTGCTCCTCGGCCTCGAGGATGGAGGGCAGCCACTGCGCCTTCTGCGCCTCGGTGCCCCAGGCGATGATCATGGGGCCGATCTGCCAGATGCCGTTGGTGTTGAACATGCCCGGCGTGCGGTACTCGGCCAGCACCTCGGAGTAGATGAGCCGCTGCATGGCGTTGATGGTGCGACCGCCGTACTCGGGCCCCCAGTGGATGGCGGCCCAGCCGCCCTCGTTCATTTTGCGCTGCCAGGCCTGGCGCCGCCGCTGGGAGGCCTCGCCGGAGAGGCTGGCGTCGTCCCCGAGGGACTCGGCTTCGAGGAAGGGCGGCAGATGCTCGTCCAACCAGGCCCGCAGCTCGTCGCGGAATGCTTCATCCTCTGGCGCCAGGGCAAAATCCACGAGCGGAGGCTAGCCGACCCCGCGTGTACTCTGACGCTGGCGTCAGGGATTGGGAGGGCGCCCGAGACCGTCAGACCGAGACACTCAGAATGGGGATGCAGCCAGCCGTGGACTTCACGTACGACGCCGAACAGCTGGCCCTCCAGGACGTGGCTCGCGCCGCGCTCGAACGCGAATGCAGCCCCGAGATGCTGCGCCAGCTGGTCGAGGACCCGGCCGGCATCACCCCGGCGCTGTGGAGCACCCTGGTCGATCTGGGCTGGACCGGGCTCCTGGTGCCCGAGGCGCACGGCGGGACCGGGACCGGCCTGCTGGAGGTGTGCATCGTGGCCGAGCAGATGGGTCGCATCCCGTTGCCCGGCCCCTTTTTCTCCTCGGCGGTGGCCGCCACCCTGGCCGCCCGGGCCCTGGGGGCGACCGACCTCCTGGCTGACCTGGCCGCCGGGACGCGCCGGGGCACGGTGGCCCTGGGCGAGCAGGGCCACGGCGATCCCTTGAACACGGTGCGGACGCGGGCCCGGCGCAAGGGGGCCCAGTGGGTGCTTAGCGGCGAGAAGCCCGTCGTCATCGACGGCCACAGCGCGGACTGGGTCATTGTGGTGGCCCGCAGTGAAGAGGGTGTGCGTTCCTACCTGTTGGAGCAGCCCGCGGCCCAGTTGGTCCCCTCGCTCGATCCGACCCGCAAGCTGGCCCGACTGGTCCTGAGCGACACCCCGGTGGTCCCGCTCGGGCCAACCGGCTCGCAGGGCGCACTGTGGCAGCGGGTGGCCGATGACATGGCCATCGTCCTGGCCGCCGAGACCGTGGGCGCGGCCGACCGCGCCCTGGGCGAGGCCATCGCCTACACCTCGACCCGCATTGTCTTCGACCGTCCGGTGGCCACCTACCAGAGCGTGCGGCACCGGCTGGTGGAGATGTTCCAGCAGGTCGAGATGGCCCGGGCCGGGGTGCAGTTCGCCGCCTGGGCCGCCGACACCGACTCGCCCGAGCGAGCCCAGGCCGCCGCCATGGCGGCCAGTTACGCCGGCGAAGCCGGGGTGCGGGTGACCGGTGACGACATCCAGCTCCACGGCGGCGTGGGCTTCACCTGGGCCAACGACGCCCACTTCCTCTTCAAGCGGGTCAAGCAGAACGAGGCGCTCTTCGGCGGCGTGGCCCACGAGCGGCACCGGCTGGCCTCGCTCTTCATAGAGTCGGCCTGACGCCGATGGTGGGGGGAGCGCTGGGAGCGGCGTCGGCGTCGGCGTCGGCGTCAGCGTCAGCCCGCTTCGAGCTGCGGCCGATGCCCGAACACCTGGCGGCGCGCTACAAGGCCGAAGGGGCCTGGGACGACCGGTCCCTGGGCCAGTTCCTCTCGGACGCGTTGCTGGTCGACCCGACCCGGCGCATTCGCATCTGGTCGCCCACCAACCCATACCTGGGCACGGTGGGCGAGGTCTACCAGGACGCGCTGGCCCTGGCCGGAGGGTTGCGGGCGCTCGGCCTCGGGCCGGGCGACGTGGTCGCCTTCCAACTGCCCAACTGGGTGGAGGCGGCCATCACCTTCTACGCCTGCGCCATGCTCGGCGTCACCCTGGTGCCCATCGTCCACTTCTACGGGCCGAAAGAAGTCGGGTTCATCCTGCGCCAGAGCCGGGCCCACGCCCTCATCATCGTCTCGGCCATCGGGGCGCGGGACTACGGCGAGGAGCTAGAAGGAATCCGCTCCGGCCTGGCCGATCTGGAGCACGTCGTGGTGGTGGGCGGCGAGCCCCGGGAGGGCGATCACGCCTTCGAGACGCTCCGCCGGTCGGCGCCGATCGACGGCCCGGTGGCGGTCGACCCCGACGGGCCGGCCCTCATCGGTTACACCTCGGGGACGACGGCCGACCCCAAGGGCGTGGTGCACACCCACCGCACCCTGGGCTGCGAAGTGCGCCAGCTCACCGCCCACCAGTCCGAGCGCGACCGACCCAACCTCACCGGGGCGCCGGTCGGCCACGCCATCGGCATGCTGGCCGGGCTGCTCTGCCCACTGGTGAGCGGGCGGCCGCTCTATCTCATTGACGGCTGGGACCCGCCCCGCGTGCTCGAGGCCATGGTGGAAGAGGAGATCGGCGCCGGCAACGGCTCGACCTACTTCTTCACCAGCTTGCTGGACTGCCCGGGCTTCGGGCCCCAGCACGTCGAGTTGATGCGCTTCATCGGGCTGGGCGGATCGCCCATCCCCAACGCGGTGGCGGAGCGGGCCGACGCCCTGGGCATTTCGCTGGTGCGCTCGTACGGCTGCACCGAGCACCCGTCGGTGACCGGGTCCAAGCACGAGGACGCCAAGGAGAAGCGGATCCACACCGACGGCCGCCCGCTGGACTGGGTGGAGGTGCGCACGGTTGATGAGGACGGGCACGACGTCGGGGTGGGACAGCCGGGCGAAATCCTGACCCGTGGCCCCGACCGTTTCGCCGGCTACACCGACCCGGCCCTGACCGCCGAGGCCATTGACGCCGAGGGGTGGTTCAGCACCGGCGACGTGGGCGTGCTCGACCCGGAGGGCTACCTGACCATCACCGACCGGGTCAAGGACATCATCATCCGGGGCGGCGAGAACGTCAGCGCGGCCGAGGTGGAACAGATCCTGGCCCACATGGACGGCGTGGCGGAGGTGGCCGTGGTGGCCGCCCCCGACGAACGGCTCGGCGAGCACGGGTGCGCGTTCTTCCGCATGCAGGCCGGATTGGACGCGCCCGACCTCGACACCATGCGGGCCTATCTCTCGGCGGCCGGGCTGACCCGACAGAAATGGCCCGAGGAGATCCGTTCGGTGGACGACCTGCCGCGCACCCCGTCCGGCAAGGTGCAGAAGTTCGTCCTGCGCGATCGGCTGCGCGCCGGGGGATAGCGGGCGGTACGCTCCGGATCGGCGGGGGCCGGACTGGGGGTAGGCGTAGGCATGGTCAAACATTCCTCGAAGAAACAGGTGGACATGCTGGGGGAGGTTCCGCTTTTCTCCTCGTGCTCACTGTCCGAGTTGCGGGCCATCGCCCGGCTGGGCACCCAGATCGGCGCCGAGAAGGGCGCCATGCTGACCCGCCAGGGCAAGCCGGGGCGGGAGTTCTTCCTCATCCTCGAGGGCACGGCGACCTGCAAGGTGGGCCGGCGCCTGGTGGCCCGCTTCGCCACGGGCGACTACTTCGGGGAGATGGCCCTGCTCTCGGGCGGGTACCGCTCGGCCACGGTGGAGGCGGTCACCCCGATGGAGCTCCTGGTGCTCGACGCTCGCGAGTTCCGCTCCCTGCTCATCGCCAACCCACCGGTCAGCGTGAAGATGCTGGCCCACTTGGCCGAGCGGGTGGCTTCAGCGGACGCGCAGTACACCGACTGACGGGCGTCGCCGATTGAGCGCGCTGCGCCCCAGGCGGGCCACTCAGTGCTTGCTCTTGAAACGCCAGCTGGTCATGGTGGTCATGGCCGCATTCGCTTCCACCGGCTTCTCGGTGGCGGAGAAGGTGATGATGTAGGTACGACCACCGTGGACGACGTAGTCCTGCGTCCCGTAAATGGTGGTGGTGGAGAGCGGCAAGGTGTAGGACGCCTGGAGGGCGGGTCCGAGCGCCAGGCGGACCGACTTGGTCGTGATGGCGGTGCCGCCGGAAGAGGTGAGCTCAATCTTCGCTTGGGCATCGATGGCGGACAGCGAGGGCGCGCTGTTGTAGACGCCGACGTTGAGGTTGGGGAAGAAGTTCCCGCCCTCGGGGATGGATGAAAAAGCGAAGACCTTCAAACCTTTGGAGGCGGCCCCCTGCACCTGGTCGGTCAGCGACTTCTTCAGGCTGGGACTGGCTTTGGCCGCCTGGCCCAGGATGGCACTCAGGTCTTTCGAGTTGAGCGGGACCTCGCGCCACCCGACAGGCAACTTGAAGGTGAAGCCGTATTTGGTGTTGGTCACCCGGTTGCTGGTGGCGGTAGCGGCCGAGGCCGAGGCCGATGCCGGCAGTGGCAGTGACAGTGCGGTGGCGAGGACGAGCGCCGCCGTGCCTGCTCCCGACAGCGTGGCCAGTCTCGTCCATTGGATGAGCGGGCGTTTCTGGAACCTTGCGGCGTGTTTCTGGTGCATTGGCTTCAGCTTCCTCGACGTCAGTAGACAAACGTGTCTGGCGGCACTGTACGGCACCCACGCGGCGCCATCGGGTTTATGACTCCGAACGCGTCGCAGTGACGTCGCAGCGTAGGCACGGGTCCGTGCGCAAGCGCGGGCCGTCGCCAAAAGTCGCCAAAGGAGGGGAATCGAAAGCTCAACAGGGGAAGTGAATGGCCAAGCCGGCTCAACGTGATCGAGTCGTTGATGAACTGCAGCTAGTCGTCAGGCGGCGGTCGCTGGTTGCGCTCGCGGTTGTGGGGGCCGCAGAGTAAGCGGGCGTTGCGCTGACTGGTCTCCCCGCCCTCTGAGTAGGGGATGATGTGATCGACCTGGCAATGTTCGCCATCGATATCACACACCGGGTGGGTGCACTCCCGGTCGCGCAGCTCAATGGCGCGGCGGGTGCCCCCGGTGAACAGACGAGCCGTGGTCGAGACCTCGACCCTTCCCCCCGGCTCGAAGACAGCTCGCTCGAGATACGTGCGGTCGAGCCAGGGCACCAGGGAGCCGGGGGTGAGCGCGATGCCCTGAGCCAGCTCACAGGTGCGTCCGGCCAGTGTCTCCCAACCCACCAGGACAGTGAACAGGGGAGCCGGGCGGCGCCCGTCGGCCGGAGCGGTGCCGCTGCGGACGGCCATCTCGACCAGGGCATCGGCATGGCGCTGGGCCGGGTTGCGACGCAGATCGGCCACCGTCGGCTCCCGGCCCAGTTCGGTGCGCGCCTCCGCCCATTCGACCAGGAATAACTCGTGCTCAATACGTTCCAGCTGCCCCGAGACAATGGCCCCTGATATCGGGTCGAGGGTCATGTGGCCCAAGAACATGCCCGAGAAGCTGGGTGCGAGGTAGACGTCGCGGCGGGCGCGACGCTCCTCGGCTGATTCCTCGGTGCCGTCAGGATCGGCCAGTTGATCCCAATAATTGAGCGCCCGGGCGAAGTGGTCGAAGCGCAGCCGCTTGGCCTGACCTACCAGAAGCTCCTCATCGCGTTCGAGAGTGGCCTCGGTGGATGGTCGACGCACGGCAGACACGGCGTCGAGATGAGCGCCCGAGATGGAGCCTTCCGTCCACGTCTCAGCAAAGAGAGGGAGGTGGCGCATAGTCCGCGCCCGGCTCACCAGACGGCGGGCCGCAGCCCGGGGGAGGTGGCAACGGACGGCCAGCCAGGTGGTGGCGTTGCGGGCGCCGTTGAGGGCCCATTTTCCCGAGGCGTCAAAGTGGCCTGTCGCCCTCGTGGCCACCGCGTCGAGGCGGGCCAGCTGGCGCTGCAGGGCCACGACCGATCTGCCGTCGGCCAAGGTCGACGGATCGGCATCGACCAGGTCGTCAATGGCTGCTGTCAGGGCTTCAAGTCCCATGAACAAATTGAACCACGAGGCTGTATCACGGGGCTGACCAGCGAGGATAGATCGCAACGGGCTCGGTTTTTCCGGGTCTGGGACGGCAGCCCCGCCCTCGCCGTTACAACCCTTTGTCAGCGTGCAACAGAACCAAAATCAACACCAGCAGCAACGGTCAACACCAGCAGCAAAGGAAGGACGGTTCGCCATGGCCATGTGCGCACACTGCGGCGGCGAGATGACGGAAGGAGTCAGTTGCCGGACCGAGCCGGTCAGCATCGATGGACGCGACTACGAGCTCATCCGATGGGGCGAGGAACGCAAACCGAAGCGCTATCGCTTTCCGGATCACTGCGGGGACTGCAACACGCCCCTCGGCGGCACCCACCATCCCGGCTGCTGCGTCGAACATTGTCCAGTTTGCCGGGGACAGGCCCTTGGCTGCGGTTGTTTCGACGAGCCCGCCGATCTCGACGATTCTGCCCTTGAGGACCGGCCGCCGCATCCCCACCCGCGATGCCACGACCACCTCTTTCGGCAGCAGCGCCAGCAGTAGCCCCGCCGCTGCGCCGACCCCGACCGCTACTCGGGGTCGACGACCCGGGTCGCCTTGTAGCCGGCCCGCGGAATGGTGTCGCGGCGCAGGATCTCCACCGTGGCGGTGATCCCGAGGGCCCGAAGGAGTTCGGCCTCGGCCAACTCCCGCACGCCCGCCACCACGCCCGGATCCTCGCTGGCCACCTCGACCCGGACCACCAGCGGGGCGCCGGACCCGTCGGGCCGTACGACCTGGTACTCGAGCGACGGCACCCGCAACGGCTCGATACTCCGCAGCGTCCCCTCCAGCTCGTTCAGCTGGAACCGGGTGCCCTGGCACGAAAGCAGGTCCTTGAAGCGACCGCCCCACAAGCCGCGGACGGAGGTCTCGCCGCAGGGGCAGGGCTCCCGCAACAGCGCGCACGCCTCTTCAAGGTCGTAGCGCAGCAGCCCGTTGTCGCGGTCCAGGGTGGTCACGGTCAAGTTGCCCCACTCGCCGTCGGGCACCTCCCGGCCCGTCGCCGGGTCGACCGCCTGGACCACGGCCCAGTCCTCGTGGATGTGGGCGCCGGGCGACTCGCCGCAGGGCCCGGCCACGAAGGAGTAGCACTCGGCGCCGGCCGTCATGAGGGGCATGCCACCGCGACCGAGGCCGAAGCCGATCGGCGCGCGCAGTCCGGTCAGCCCGGCCTCCTCCAGCGGAATGCCCAGTTTCCCCGCCACCTCAATGAAGCGCCCGGTGGCGAACCCCATGAACGGGTGGTCCGGCCTGACCCGGGTCCAGAAACGCACGGCCTGCTCGGCCAGCTCGTCGGTGTCGGGCGGCGGGACCCACAGGCTGAGCATGCCGAAGTACTCGTAGGTCTGCTGCAGCATGGTGCCCCCGCCGTAGAGGTAGGCCGGGTGGGCGTGGGTGATGATCTGCCCGGGCCGGTACCCCATGCGCCACCAGTTGCGCGAGCCCGACTCGTACTCGATCCAGATGTCCTTGCGGGTCCACACCGTGATGGTGGGCTGACCGGTCGTCCCGGTCGAGGTGCCCAACCGGACCGCCTGGCGGGGATCAGTGAAGCGGTAGCGCCCCCAGGGCGGCGCCTCGGCCTCGGAGTCGCGCAGGTCCTGCTTGACCGTGGACGGCACGCTCACCAGATCGTCGACACCCTTTATGTCAGCGGCCGAGGTGATCCCGGCCTCCTTCAACTTGGCGGCGAACAACGGCACCGGGGTCTCAAGGACCCGGCCGATCAGGTGCCGTACCCGCTCGTCCTGGAGCTCCCGCCGGCGGGAGGGGTCCATGGCCTGGCGGGCCGGGTCCCACAGCTTCTGATCCGGTGGGCGGGGCAGTGGGCCCAGGGTGCCCGGGCCGAAGGCGGGGGTGGAGACGTCCGACGAAGCTGACATGGCGGTCAGCGTACCGAGGGCGCGCCGACCCGCCCAGGACCGGTGGCGACGTCAGCGCGGGCGAGCTACGTTCCCGCGCCATGGCCAGAGGGGTGACGGAGCAGGCGCGGGCGAGGCCCGATCGAGTGGCGCTGATCGCGCCCGACGGCGCTGGCGGGGTGAGGACGCGTACGTACGGCGAGTTGGACGAGCGGGCCCGCCGGTTGGCTGCGGTGCTGACGGCCCGGGGCGCCGGACCGGACCGGCCGGTGGCCGCCGCCGTGCGCAACGGCCTGGAGCCCTTTGAAGTGGCCACGGCCGCCGCCATGGCCGGGGCGCCGTTCCTGCCCCTCAACTGGCACCTCAAAGCGGCCGAGCTGTCGTACCTGCTCAGTGACGCCGGCGTCGCCGTGGTGGTGGGGCATCAGGATCTGGCCGACCAGCTACCGGCACCGGGCGGTGACGTCGGCCTGGTGCTCATTGACGCGCCGGCCGAGAGTGGGTACTCGTATGAGCACCTGTTGGCGGCGGCGTCGGCCGACCCGGCTTTCGACAGCGGGGCCGGGCCCGAACTCGTCTTCTACACCTCGGGCACCACGGCTCGGCCGAAGGGCGTGGTCCACGCCGGCATGCGCGACCCCGAGATCCGGCACGCCAGCTTCGGCGGGCAGGCCCAGCTGTGGGGTTGGCGCGCCGAGGACGTCTACGTCATGTCGGGCCCCTGCTACCACGCCTCCCACGCCGGCTGGGGGCTGACCGCGCTCTACGTCGGTGCGACGACGGTGCTGCCGGCGCGTTTCGAGGCGGCCGCGTTCCTCGGGGCCATCGCCGCCTTCGGCGGGACGCGTTCGTTCATGGTGCCGGCCCACTTCATCCGCACCCTCGAGCTGCCCGAGGGCGAGCGGGCCGCCTTCGACGTCTCGTCGTTCACGCTGGTCGTGCACGGGGGCTCACCGTGTCCGGTACCGGTGAAGCACAAGATGATGGCGGCCTTCCCGGGCACCGAGTTGCACGAGCTCTACGGCGCCAGCGAGGGCGGGGCCACCCGGATCGGGCCCCAGGAGTGGCTGGCCCACCCCGGCTCGGTCGGCCTGCCGTGGCCGGGCGTGGAGATCCGGGTGCTGAATGAGAGCGGCGCGCCCTGCGACCCGGGCCAGGACGGCATCATCTATATCCGCCCCCCGTCGTCGCTGCACTTCAACTACCGCAACGATCCGGCCGCCACCGAGCAGGCCTGGACGGACGGCGCCTTCACGGTGGGGGACATCGGGCACCTGAGCCACGACGGCTACCTCACCATCACCGACCGCGTCTCGGACATGGTGCTGTGGGGCGGGGTCAACATCGCGCCGCGGGAGATCGAGGAGGTGCTCTACCGGCACCCGGCCGTGGTCGACTGTGCTGTCTTCGGCATCCCCGATGAGCGTGACGGGGAGCACCTCAAGGCGGTGGTGGAACTGCGGGCCCCGGTGCCGATGGAGGAACTGGCCGCCCACGTGCGGGCCGAGCTGGCCGACTACAAAGTGCCCCACCAGTGGGAAGTGGTGGATGTACTCCCGCGCGACCCGAACGGGAAGGTGCTCAAGCGGCTGCTGCGAGCGGACGCCACCAGGGCGTAACGATCAGTTGAAGTCGAAGACGCCGAGAATCTGCGCCGCATCCTTGGCCCGCTTCAGCAGGACGGCCTGCATGTCGTCCTCTTTGTCCATGACGCCGGCCGAGTGCAGCACGAAGATGCCGACGATCATGGCGCTGAGCAGCTGGGCCACGGCGGGCGCCCCCGAACGCGCGTCGAGATCGGGCCGCTGCTTGACGATCCAGTCCTCAATGGACGTCTGGAACGTGGCGAACAGGTCCGAGCCGACGGTGCGCGCCGCCTCTTCATCGCGCATGGCTTCACCGACCATCAGGCGTACGAAGTCCTCCACTTCGAACATGGAGAGCAGGATGATGTTGAGCACCGTGGCCAGCCGGGCTTCGGGGGACTCGTCGCCTTCGGCTGGGGGCATTTCGGCTTGTACGGGTAGGAACCCGTGTTCCCCCAGCACCGCCTCCAACAGTTCCCGTTTGGAAGGGAAGTAGTGGTAGAGCGACGCCACGTTCAGCCCGCAGGCCGAGGCGAGGTCGCGCATGCTGGTGCCGTCCACCCCCCGTTGGGACATCAGCGTGAGGGCGATCTGGAGGATGCGGTGCCGGGTGGTCGAACCTGCGGTCAGATCTTCGTTCACGCTGTCCCCATGCGGGCCATTCTGACCTGTGTGGGGAACGGGCGTTAAGTCGAGAACTCCAACGGGGGTTACCGATGGGAGGTCGACGGAGCCAACGGGGGTTTGGTATACATGACACTGGTGTCACATTTCTGGGAGGTGCCACCGACTAGCGGGAGGACTCCTCATGGGAGGCATTGACACAGCGGACGCCACGGCTGTCCCCTTCGATCCGTTCGAGCTCAAGGACGTGGTGTCGGGGACCATCCGCGACCCGTATCCGAGGATCCACGAGATGCGGCGGCAGTCGCCCGTCCATGTCGGTCCGGTGGATCTCGGCGAAGGGTCGGACCTGGGCGATGGGTTGGACGAACTCAACCCGGACCGGCCGCAACCGGTGACCGTGTTCGGGTTTGACGAAGTGGTGCAGGTGCTGCGTGACAACGAGACGTACTCGTCCAGTGTCTACGAGGGCGTCATGGGGATCGTCATGGGCCGCACCATCCTCGAGATGGACGAGCCCGACCATCGCATCGCCCGGGCCATGGTGTCGTCCTCCTTCCGCTCCAAGGTCTTGGAACGGTGGGAAGAGGGGTTGGTGGCCGTGGTGGTCAACGAGCTCATCGACAACTTCATCGACCGCGGTCAGGCCGACCTGGTGCGCGAGGTGACGTTCAACTTCCCGGCTCAGGTCATCGCCCGCATTCTCGGGCTGCCGCGGGCCGACTACCCCAACTTCCAACGGTGGGCCATTGAGCTGACCAGCGTGGCCGCCAACTGGGAGCGCGGGGTGGCCGCCTCCAACTCCCTGCGCGACTACTTCGCCGGCGTCATGGAGGAGCGGCGGGCATCGCCCGGCGACGACCTGATCAGTGAACTGGTGCGGGCCGAGGTCGACGGGGAGCGGCTGAGTGACGAGGAGATCTACTCGTTCCTCCGCCTGCTCCTGCCGGCTGGCGTGGAGACGACGTACCGGGCCACCGGCAACCTCCTCTTCGCCCTGCTCAACGACCGGGCCCAATTCGACGCCCTCTACCAGGACCGCTCCCTCTACGCCCAGGCCTTCGAGGAGGCGCTGCGTTGGGAGGGGCCGGTGACCGTGATCCTGCGCCGGGCCATGGTGGACACCGAGTTGGCCGGCGTAGCCATAGCGGCGGGCGCCGACGTGGCCCTCCTGTTGGGGGCGGCCAACCGGGACGAGCGCAAGTACGCCGACCCCGACCGCTTCGACATGTTCCGGGCCGTGCGCCAGCACGTCGGATTCGGGTTCGGCGTGCACGTCTGCCTGGGCATGC
>DASZMA010000036.1:0-35600 GCA_035552095.1 Acidimicrobiales bacterium
GGCTGTCTGACGCCATCGTGTCGGTGAAGGAACGGACCACCCTCTGTGACCGGTGCTTCAACGTGGCCGAGGGCGGTGCGCTGTGCTCGGTGTGCAGTGACGACCAACGCGACAGCGCTGTGCTGTGCGTGGTTGAGGATCCGCGGGACATCGTGGCGGTGGAGCGCACCGGACAGTTCCACGGTCGGTATCACGTCCTGGGCGGCGCGTTGAATCCCTTGGAGGGCATAGGTCCGGACCAGTTGAAGGTGCGCGAGCTTCTGGCCCGGATTGACGAGGGGCTGATCAAAGAGGTGATCGTGTGCACCAATCCCAATCTGGAGGGCGAAGCGACGGCAATGTACGTGGCCCGTCTGTTGACGCCGTTGGGCGTGGTCGTCTCGAGGTTGGCCAGCGGGCTGCCGGTCGGCGGGGACCTGGAGTACGCCGACGAGCTGACCCTGGGCCGGGCGCTGGAAGGCCGACGCACGCTGGAGGTCTGAGCGGCCAGATTTGAACGGTGGTGACGTGGCTGCCCGGCCTTCTCGTAAACTCCACCGGATGCGAGTCGCCATTGTGGGAGCCACCGGTCAGGTGGGAGTGGTCCTGCGGTCCATCCTGGCCGAGCGCGCCTTCCCGGTGGAGGAAATGCGGTACCTAGCCTCCAGCCGCTCGGCCGGATCCACCCTGCCCTGGGGTGACCAGGACATTGTGGTGGAGGACGCCGCCACCGCCGACCTCTCCGGCATTGAGCTGGCGCTGTGTTCCGCCCCGGCCTCCGTGTCGCGTGAACTGGCCCCGCGGCTGGCCGCGGCCGGCGCCATCGTGATCGACAACTCGTCGGCCTGGCGGATGGACCCCGATGTCCCGTTGGTCGTGCCCGAGGCCAACGCCGATGCCTTGGCGTCGATCCCCAAGGGCATCGTGGCCAATCCCAACTGCACCACCATGGTGGCCATCCCCGTGCTGAAGCCCCTGCACGACGAGGCGGGGCTGACCCGGATGATCATCTCGACGTATCAAGCGGTCTCTGGTGGCGGGGTCGAGGCGGTGCGTGAGTTGGCCGAGCAACTGGCCAAGACGGTGGACCGGGCACAAGATCTCACGTACTCCGGTGACGCGGTCGACTACCCCCCGTACTCGGTCTATGACGTGCCGATCGCGCACAACGTCATCCCGTTGCAGTTCTCCGTTGTCGATGACGGCTCATTGGAGACTGACGAGGAGCAGAAGTACCGCAACGAGAGCCGCAAGATCCTGGGTCTCCCCGACCTGGCGGTCACCTGCACCTGCGTGCGGGTGCCGGTGTTCACCGGGCACTCGGCCGCCATTGTCGCTGAGTTCTCCCGGGAGATTTCGGTGGAACGGGCGACCGAGGTGCTCACGGGTGCACCCGGCGTCGTCCTGTCCGAGATCCCCACCCCGCTCCAGGCGGCCGGTGGTGACGTGGCCCTGGTCGGGCGCCTGCGCCAGGCCCAGGGGGCACCGCACGCGCTGGCCTTCTTCGTGGCCGGCGACAACCTGCGCAAGGGGGCTGCCCTCAACGTGGTGCAGATCGCCGAAGCGCTGGTCGCCCGGGGCTAGGTCCGGGCGGGTTCAGTCCGGGCGGGTTCAGTCCGGGCCAGAGGATCCGGGCTCGGGACCACCGATCACCAGGGCCGACATGCGCCGGGCCAGGTTCACCGCGTGGTCCCCGAAGCGCTCGTAGAAGCGGGCCACCATGGCCAGCTCAATGGCGACGGGCAGCGGCATGGTCCCGGCCACCAGCTCGGCGGTCAGGGTGACGTGCAGATCATCTAGCTCGTCGTCGAGCGCATCGACCGAGTTGGCCGCGTTGGCCGAGCGCTCGGCGAAGGCGTCCGCCGTGCTGCGCCAGATGGTGGTGGCCACCTCGCCCATCCGCTCGACCAGGCCGCGACTGCGAGCCGACATTTCGGCCCCCAGGCCGCGGGCGGCGCGCCGGGCGATGTGCTCGGCCAGGTCACCGTTGCGCTCCATGTCGGGCAGCATGCGCAGGATGGCCACCAGCTCCCGCCGCTCGTCGGCCGTGGTCTCACCGTGCACCAATTGGTGCTGCACCGTCTTGGAGATGTCATTGATGATCTGGTCGATGACGTCATCGCGCTGCATCAGCTGTTTGGCCGCTTCGCGGTCGCCGGCCAGCAGCGCGTGGGTGGCTCCGGCGATCCCTTCGCCGACCAGGGCGAAGACCTGGGCGAAGAGACGGTCCACCTCGTGTGGTTCGGGGATGGTCGGCCACAGGGGCTGCTCCATGAGCAGCGGACCACCTACTTCAGGCGGTGCATCCCCTTCCTCGGTCCCCCAGATGCGCCTGGCGGTGCCACCGAGTCGAAAAGCCACGCTCCAACGCTACCGTCTGCTCGTGGCCGTATTTCCGGCCTCGGCGGGCGCGCGGTCCCCAACGTTGATACACCCCACCGTTAGCCTGGTCCCGTGATCATCGGAGTGTGTATCGGACTCGCAGCCGGACTGGCCCTGGGCCTGGCCTGGCACCTATTTCGTCACGCAACTGTCACGGTAGCGGCCGGCACGGCGGAGGCTCGGCTGGCCGATGCGCAGGCCAACGTGACCCAGCTGACTGCTCAATTGCAGGGGGCGACCGCCGGGGCGGCGACGGCCGAGACGGCCCGGGCCGTGCTGGCGGCCGAGCTCGACCTGCTCCGCCGATCGGAGAACGAGCAGCTCACCCGGACCCAGGAAGAGCGCCAGCGCCTGGTCGGGACGTTCGCCGAGCTGTCGGCCGAAGCGCTCCAGAAGAACAACGAGCAGTTCCTGGCCCTGGCCGAGACCAAGCTCAGCCAGGCGCACACGGCGGCCCAAGGGGACTTGAGCCAGAAACATCAGGCCATCGCCCAGCTGCTCGGCCCGTTGAGCGAGACCCTGGCCCGCTACGAAAAGGGGTTGCAGCAGATTGAGGTGGAGCGCCAGGGCGCTTACGCCGGCCTGAACGAGAAGGTGGCACAGCTCACCCTGGGCAACGAGCAGTTGCAGAAGGAGACGCGCAATCTCGTCACCGCCCTGCGCTCACCGCAGACCCGGGGGCGGTGGGGTGAGATCCAGCTGCGCCGGGTGGTCGAGATGGCCGGCATGCTCGAGCACTGCGACTTCGACGAGCAGGTCTCGACCACCACCGACGACGGGCGGCTGCGACCCGACATGATCGTCCACCTGCCCGGCGGTGGGGAGATCGTGGTCGACGCCAAGGTCCCTCTCGACGCCTTTCTCAAGTTGATTGATGCCGACACCGACGAGGAGCGGGTGCTGCACCAGGCGGCCCACGCCCGCCAACTGAGGACGCACGTCGACCAGCTCTCGAAGAAGGAGTACTGGAAGCAGTTCGGCGACGCCCCGCAGCAGGTGGTGGCCTTCATCCCCGGGGACCAGCTGCTCTCGGCCGCCTACGAGTCCGACCCCACCCTGCAGGAGCACGCCATGGCCAACAACGTGCTGCTCACCACGCCGACCCTGTTGATCGCCGTGCTCCGTGCCGCGTCGTTCGGCTGGCGTCAGGAAAAACTGGCCGACAGTGCCCGCAAGGTGCAGACCCTGGGCGCGGAGTTGTACGACCGCCTGCGCACCATGACCACCCACATGCAGACGTTGCAGCGCAGCCTGACGGCCAGCGTCACCGCCTACAACAGGGCCATCGGTTCCTTCGAGTCCCGCGTCCTCGTCTCCGCCCGCCAGTTCCCCGAGCTCGGTGTGGTCGGCAGCGAGGCGGAGGGGTTGGGCGAGCTGACCCCCATTGAGGCCTCGCCGCGTCTCCTGCAAGCGCTGGATCTGGTGCCCGATATGCCCGACGAGGATGATGAAGCCCATGACCTCCACGCCCTGCCGGAAGGCGACTCTGCGGCGTCGTGAAGTGGTGCCCGTCGAGCTGACGCTCGACGGAGAAGATTGGACTGGTCCCCGGCCGTGATGCACCTCTACACCTCGACCCGGATTGAGGCGCTGGCGCAACGTCTGGCCCGGGTGCTCGCTTCAGATCCCCTCGATCCGATGACCGCCGAATGGGTGGCGGTGCCGTCCGACGGCATGCGACGTTGGCTGGGGCTGGAGCTGGCCCGGCATCTCGGAGCGGGCGGTGGCAGCGGGGGCGACGGCGTGGCCGGAGGCGACGGCGTGGCCGCCCACCTCGACCTTCCCTTCCCCGGCTCGTTGCGGCTGCTTGTCTTGAACGCCGAGCGGGCCGACGACAGCCCGGACCCGTGGCAGGTGGAGCGGCTGGTGTGGAGCGTGCTGCTCACGGCCGAGCGCAACGGCGGCGACCCGGCGTTGGTCGCCTTCAATGATCTGCCCGCCGGGGCATCGCGTTACGGCCGGGCCCGACGGGTGGCTGACCTGTTCGACCGCTACCACGTGCACCGGCCGCTCATGATCAGGGCGTGGTCGAACGGCCGCGACGTCGACGGACTGGGGCGGCCGCTGCCGGCGCACCATGCGTGGCAGCCCACGCTCTGGCGCCTGGTGCGCGCCCTCATCGGGCAGGACAGCCCGCCCGAGCGGATGCCGGGTGTGTTGGAGCGCCTGGCCGACGGCCGGCTGGCCACTGACCTGCCGGCCCGCCTCAGCATGTTCGGCCTCACCGCGTTGCCGGGCGGGAACAGCTTCCTGGATCTGACGGCCGCCGTCGCCGAGCTGCGTGACGTGCACCTCTTCTTCCTGGAGCCCTCCCATCTCAACGGGGCGGCGCTCCGCCCGGCCAGCGTCTCGAGCAGTGAGACCGGGCTGCTCCTCCGATCCGACGACACCTCGGCCGAGCGGGTCACCCACCCGCTCCTGGCCTCGTGGGGACGGCTCCAGCGCGAGACGGCGGTGCTGCTGGCCATGGCCGCTGATCGGGGGTTCCCGGAGCCTGAACCGCTGGCCGTCGCCGCGGCGGTGGCGGCGGCGGCGCCGGAAGCCGCGCCTGACCCGGCCGCTCGCACCGTCCTGGCCCGGCTGCAGGCCGACATCTCAGCCAACGCCTTCCCGGCGGGTGACCAGGGCGTGGCCGACGGTGACCGTTCGGTGCAGTTCCACGCCTGCCACGGCGCCACCCGCCAGGTCGAGGTGGCCCGCGATGCGATCCTGCACCTGCTGGCCGACCCCCAACTGGACCTGATGGAAGACGACATCCTCGTCGTCTGTCCCGCGCTGGACCGGTTCGCTCCCCTTATTGAGGCCGTGTTCGGACCGTCGGTCGACGGCGGGGCGGGCGCTCAGGTCGCCGCCGAGGGGCATGCGCCTGGTCTGCGGTACCGCATCGCCGATCGCTCGGTGCGTGATTTCAACGCCGTGCTCAGTGCCGCCGACGACTTGTTGGCCTTGGTCAGTGGGCGTTTCGACGGGTCGGTGGTGTTGGATTTCCTTTCCCTAGTGCCGGTGCGCACGAAGTTCGGCTTCACCGACGACGAGCTTTCGAGCATCGGTCAGTGGACGGAGGAGGCGCAGGTGCGCTGGGGCCTCGACCCGACCCACCGCGAGCGCCTCGGTGTGCCGGCGAGCATCGTCACCAACACCTGGCGGGCCGCACTGGACCGCCTCCTGCTCGGATCGGCGGTCTTCGACAGCCCGTTCGGACTGGCGCTCGGGGACACCGCCACCATCGGCGTCGAGGGCGGCGACGTGGACACGGTTGGTCGCCTGGCCGAGCTGGTGGGTCTGCTGGCCGACCTGGCCGAGGAGGCACGCCGGCCGCGCCCCATGTCGGAGTGGCTCGACCTGCTCCGCCGGGCCGCCCACGCCCTCTTCGCCATGCCGCCGGACGGACAGTGGCAGCTCCAGGCGCTGTGGGCCCAGCTGGACGATGTCGCCGCCTCTATCCCCACCGAGGCGGAGCACGACGAGAGCCCGCTCGAGTTCATAGATGTGCGACGGGTCTTCGGGGATCGGCTGCAGGCGGCTCCAGGCCGCCCCGACTTCTTCCGGGGCGGCATCACCGTGAGCTCGCTGACGCCGCTGCGCGGGATTCCCTACCGGGTGGTCTGCCTGCTCGGCTTGGATGAAGGCGCATTCGGGACCGGCCAGGTGGAGGGCGACGACCTGGCCGCCCTGGCCCCGGTCGTCGGGGATCCGGACAAGCGGGCTGAAGTGCGGCTCTCCCTGTTGGAAGCCGTGATGGCCGCCCGGGACCGCCTCCTGCTGGTGCGCGACGGCCACGACGTGCGGACCAACCACGTCGTCCCACGCGCGGTGGTGGTGGAGGAGCTGCGTGAGGCCCTGTTGTCGACCATTGCGCCGGCGGCACGCCGGTCCTATGCCGAGGCGCTCGAGATCTCCCATCCCCGCCAGTCTTTCGATGAGCGTTGCTTCGTCGTCGGTGCGCTGACCCCGGAGGTGCCGTGGGGGTTCGATCCGGGCGACCGGGCGGGGGCGGAAGCCACCCGGCGGCGGGTCCAGGTGAGGGCCCCGTTCCTGGCGGCTCCGCTGCCGGACGTTCCGATCAAGGTCATTGAACTGGCCGAACTGCACCGCTTCTTGAAGAACCCGGTGCGGACCTTCATTGAGCTACGGCTCGGCGCCCGCCTGCCCCGGGAGGATGACGGCACCAGCGACCGGCTCCCGGTGGCGCTGGGCGGTCTGGAGAAGTGGCAGGTCGGTGATCGGTTGCTGGAAGCCGTGCTGAGCGACGTCAGTGTGGAGAATTGGGCCCGGGCGGAGCGCCAGCGGGGGACACTGCCCCCGGCCGCATTAGGGGAGAAGGCGATCACCGAGCTGACGGCGAAGGTCTCGGGGTTGACCGAGGCCGCCGATGCCCACGGCTTGCGGCGTGGCCCCGGTGAGCCGTTGGCCGTCGATGTCGAGCTCCCCGACGGGACCCATCTGGTGGGGTCCGTGCTCAACCGGCTCACCGCGCCCTCCCGCGGCCCGGCCCGGGTCCTCTTCTCCTCGTCCAAACCATCACAACGGGTGGCGGCCTGGTTGGATCTGATGGCCCTGGTGGCGATGGACCCGACGGCGGCGTGGCGCTCACTGGTGGTGGCCAAAACGGACAGGAAGCGACCCGACGTGTTCGACCTGGTCCCGTTAGAGGGGCAGGAGGATCGGCTGGCGGCCGCGCGCAGCGCGCTGAGCGTCATCGTCGACTGCTACCGGCGAGGTCGCAACGAGCCGCTGCCCCTCTTTCCGACGCTGTCGTACCAGGAGTTCTTGCGCGAGGCGAAACCGAGTCACTGGAACGGATTCAGTGCTTCAGCCGACAGCAATGAGGCCGCCGTGGCGCTGGTTTACGGCGAGCTCGACTTCCCTGCCCTGATGGCACTGCCGGCCCGGGCCGACGACCCACCGGGTACCGGCGGCCGGGTACGGCGCTACGCCGACTACCTCTTCGGCGCGCTGGTGGCGGCGGTGGAGCCGTGAGCCCCGCCGGTGAGGCGACGTTCTCCATCAGCGAGGAGCTGTCGGCGACCCGGCTGGCCATTGAGGCCAGCGCGGGGACAGGCAAGACCTTCACCCTGGCGGCGCTGGCCGCCCGCGCCATCGCCGAGGACGACGTGGCGGCGGCGCAACTCCTCATCGTCACCTTCACCCGAGCGGCCACGGGCGAGTTGCGGGCGCGGGTCCGGGAACGGTTGGTGGGGGTGGCCGAGGGTCTGGCCCGCCCGGTGCCGCCGGCGGGGGACGACGAGTTGCTGTCGTATCTCTGGGCCACCGACCGGCCGCTCCGCCTGGAGCGGGTGCGCCGCGCCCTGAGCGAGTTCGACTCGGCCACCATCACCACCATCCACGGCTTCGCCACCCAGGTGCTGGGGTCGTTGGGCACGACCTCGGGCACCGATCAGGACGCCGCGCTGGCCGACGACGGGGACGAGCTGTTGGACGCCGCCTGCGCCGACGTGCTGGCCACGGCCGCCACGACCGGGTCTCCCGCGGCCGACCTGCCGACCTTCCACCAGTTGCGCCAGGCCACGAAGACCGCCGCTGGATCCGGCGACATGGACCTGGTGCCCGGGAGCGCCGATCTGTCGGCCGGCCCGGGTGACCGTTTGATGACCGAACTGGTCACCCGATCGCTGGACACCATGACCGCCCGCCGGCGCGGGGCCGGGACCCTGAGTTACGACGATCTGCTGACCGAAGTCCGCCGGGCTGTTTTCGGTGCCGGCCGACAGGCCGCCCTGCAGGCCGTCCGCGCCCGCTACAAGGTGGCGCTCATCGACGAGTTCCAGGACACCGATTCGGTGCAGTGGGATATCTTCCAGACATTGTTCGGCGCGGCCGAGTCCGGCACCGACCTGGTGCTGGTCGGTGACCCCAAGCAGGCCATTTACGCCTTCCGCGGTGCCAACGTCTACACCTACCTCAACGCGGTGTCCTCGTCGCCCGAGACCGTGCGACGCTCGCTCACCATGAACTGGCGGTCGGACGGGGCCGCCCTCACCGCGTTGGGGGCCCTGTTGGAAGGGGCGACGTTCGGGGACGAGCAGATCGCCTTCGTCCCGTCGGTGGTCGCCCCCGGGCATGCCGACCAGCGGTTGACCGGCCCCCTCGGTGACCCGCTGCCCTCGCTTTCCCTCCGCCTGGCCCTGGGCCCGGACCTGGAGCGGACCAAGCAGAGCATCGTGGTGGAGAGCGCGGCGCGAGCGGTCAACCGGGATCTGGTGACCCAGGTCAGAGCACTGCTCGACGGCGCCACCATCCCCGGCGGCGGGGGAGAGGAGGGCGCTCGCCGCGTCCTCCCGGCCGACATCGCGGTCCTGGTGCGGACCGGCCGCGAAGCGCTCGACGTGCAGACGGCCCTCAATGAGCAGGGCGTGCCGGCAGTCCTGGCCCGGGGCGAGAGCGTGCTGAATTCGGCGGCGGCCGAGCAGTGGCGCCGGCTGCTCTGGTCCATCGGGCGCCCGTCCGATCCGGCCCGGGCGCGCGCCGTGGCCCTTTCGTGGTTCGGCGGCTGGACCGCGGCGGAAATCGATGGCACCTCCGAAGAGAGGGTGGCCCAGTTGCAGGAGCTGATGCAGGGGTGGGGCGAGACGTTGACGAGTCACGGCGTCACCGCCTTCGTGCGCCAGATCTGGAGCGAGAGCGGTGTGGCGGCCCGGGTGCTGGCCCAACCCGACGGAGACCGGGCCATCACCGATCTCCAACACGTCGGCGAACTGCTGCAGTCGGCCGCTCCCTCGGTGCGCTCGAGTGTGGCCGGGCTGCTCTCGGTGTTGGCGACCGAGCCGGTGATCGATGCCGATGTCGAAGAGCCGGGCGACGTCACCGCCCGCCGCATCGAATCCGAGGCGGACGCCGTGCAGATCATGACGGTGTGGGTGGCCAAGGGGCTGGAGTTCCCCATCGTCTGCCTGCCGTCCATGTGGCGCTCACCCAAGACGGCAAAGGTCATCTACCAGGATCCGGTCAGTGGCCGGCGGACGTTTGACGTCACGGGTGGCCGCCCGTGGCCCGACAAGGCTGAGGCTGGCGCCCGCCGGGACCGGGCGCAGGACGAGTATCTGGGTGAGCAGCTCCGCCTTCTCTACGTGGGACTGACCCGGGCCAAGCACCACACCATCGTGTGGTGGTCACGGACCCAGAGCAGTGAATTCACCGCACTGGCCCACCTGCTGTTCGCCCGCAGCACCGATGGCCGGTTGGATCCCGAGCGCTACCGCCTGACCAAGGTGAAGCTCCCGCCCGACGACGAGGCGGTCGCCAAGCTGGCGCCCCTGCTGGGCCGGGCCGGGGGAACGATCGTGGCCGCCGGCCACGGCGATTCGGTGCCGCCCCGGGACCGCTGGGTGGGCGGTGGAGCGGCGGCTACGACGCGCCCCCTCGACCTGGCCCACCTCGACCAACTGCCCGACCGCGACCGGCACCGGTGGTCGTTCACCGCCATGACCCGCCAAGCGGAAACGGCGGCGGTTGACCCGTACGACCCGTCGCTGGCCGACCGGGGGGCGGGCGACGAGGCCGAACTCGCCGATGACGTGGTCGAGGTCGAGGTCGAGGAGGGTCGTCGGGGCGGCGCCCCCTCGGCCGCCCCCTCGCCATCCGCCGCCCACCCGACGCCCGCCATGTCCCTCCTGCCGGCCGGGGCGGCGTTCGGCACCCTGGTGCACAGCGTGCTCGAGGGGGTCGATTTCAGCGGTGCGGATCTGAAGGCGAACCTGACCGAACACGTGGACCGTCAGCTGCTGCGGACCGGCGTGGACCTCACCCCCACCGGGGACCCCGGCCGCAGCGGGCGAGACCTGCTGGTGGACGCCCTGGATTCGGTCATTGCATCGCCGCTCGCTCCGGGCTTGGCGCTGCGCGACCTCGGTCAGGGTGAGCGGATAAATGAGATGGCGTTCGAACTCCGGCTGGCCGACGCCGGCCGGCGGGCGACGGTGCGGGACATCGGCCACCTCCTGGTCGCCCACTTGCCCCCGGCTGACCCGTTCGTCGGGTGGGCCCGATCGCTGGCGGCCGGCGCCTTCGACGTCACGCTGGCCGGGCACCTCACCGGATCGATCGACCTCATCTTCAGGAGAGCTGAGGGGGCCGCGGCGCCCCGCTACGTCGTGGCTGACTACAAGACGAACCGGTTGGGCCAGCGCGGACAGGCTCCGGAGCCCGGTGCCTACGGCCGGGACCCCATGGTCCGGGCCATGGTGGAGCACCACTACCCGCTCCAGGCGCTCCTCTATATGGTCGCCCTCCACCGCTACCTGCGCTGGCGGCTGCCCGACTACGAGGCCGCCACCCACCTGGGCGGCGCGCTGTACCTGTTCGTGCGGGGTATGACCGGGCCCGACGTCGCCGTCACCGCGGGGCACCCCGACGGCGTGCTGGAGTGGGCCATCCCGCCGTCGTTGGTCGAAGCGACCAGTGATCTGCTCCATGGCCGCCAACCGACCGGTTCACCATGACGGGACGGACCGTCGTGGTGCCACCGGAGGTGGCCGTCCTGGCCCCGTTCGTCGAGGCCGGGGTCTTCGACTCCTCCGAAGTGCAGTTGGCGGCCGCGCTGGTGCGCCTGGCCCCCGACCTCACCGACCCGGTGGTCCTGGCTGCCGCCCTGGCCGCCCGCGGACCGCGACTCGGGCATGTCTGCGTGCGGTTGGATGACACGGCATCGGTGGTCGGGCAGAACGACACCGACGTCGTGGAGCTGCCCTGGCCCGAGCGGGCGACCTGGGCGGCGGCGCTCAGCGCCAGTGCGGCGGTGGCCGGCCCTTCCACCTATAGCGACGAACCCTTCCGCCCGTTGGTCTGGGACGGCACGCGGCTCTACCTCCAACGATTCTGGGATTACGAGGTGGCGGTGGCCGATGCCCTGACCCGCCGGGCGCGCCAGTCGAGCGCCGAGGCCGGGCCGGGCCGCGACGACCTGGACGAGACGCTCGAGGAGGTGTTCGGGCCGGCCGGGCCGGGGGAGCCCGACCGCCAGCGGAGTGCCGTGCGGGTGGCCCTGAGCAGTCAGGTCTCGGTGATCGCCGGCGGTCCGGGCACCGGCAAGACGCGCACCATCGCCCGCCTCCTGACCGTGGCCCAGCAGGTCGCCGGGCGCCAGCAGCGTGCGCTCGAGATCGCCCTGGCGGCGCCGACCGGCAAGGCGGCCACCCGGATGACCGAGGCGGTCCAACGGGAAGCGGTCTCCGGGTCCGAGCCAGCCGCCCCGCCCCTCCTGGAAGCCACCACCCTGCACCGGTTGCTGGGGTCGAGCGGGAACGGCCGCTTCCGCCATGACGAGTCGAATCCGCTCCCGCACGATCTGGTGATCGTCGACGAGGCGTCCATGGTGCCGCTCCAGTTGATGGCCCGTCTCCTGCGGGCCCTGCGCCCGGCGGCCCGACTCGTGCTGGTGGGGGACCCCGACCAGCTGGCCAGCGTCGAAGCGGGCTCGGTGCTCGACGACGTGGTGGGGCCGGTCGGCCGGGACTCGGCCGCGTCGGCACCGGACGGCCCGCTGAACGGCCGGGTGACCGCCCTCCACCGCATACACCGCTTCGCCGCCGGTTCCCCCATCGCCGCCCTGGCCAACGCCGTCCGGATGGGCGACGCCGCCGGAGCCATCGGCCTTCTCTCGGCCGGCCAACCCGGCCTCGACTGGGTCCGGCCGGACGACCAGGGCGCGCTGTCAGCCCTACGCGAGCTGGTGGCGGCGACCGGGGTCGAGGTGGTCGAGGCGGCTCGCGCCGGCGAGCCGGCCCGGGCCATCGACGCGCTCAACCGGATCAAGGTCCTCTGCGCCACCCGTTACGGATCGTTTGGCCTCTTCGACTGGAGCGACCGAATTGAGGCCGACGTGGCCGCCCAGATCCCGCTCCTGGGCCCGCTGACCCGGTGGTACGTCGGGCGGCCGGTGATCGTGACCGCGAACGACTACGTCAACAAGGTGGCCAACGGCGACGTGGGCGTGGTGGTGCAGCACGGGGGCGGCCCGGTGGTGGCGATCCAAGCCGGCGCCGACCTACGGCTGCTCCCGCCCTCGCGGCTCGACCGGGTCGACTCGTGGTGGGCCATGACCATCCACAAGAGCCAGGGGTCCGAGTTCCCCCACGCCGTGGTGTCCCTCCCGGTCACCTCCTCGCGGCACCTGTCGCGTCAACTCCTCTATACCGCGGTCACCCGGGCCCAGGTCCAGGTGACGGTGGTGGCCACCGAGTCCGCCCTGCGGGCCGCCGTCGACCAGCCGGTGGCCCGGGCCTCTGGGCTGCGGGAACGCCTGTGGGGCGACGGATAGAGCGGAAAGAGCCCATGGGGGGTCGGGACTTCTCTCAGTTGGATCCCCGGATGGGCGATTGGGTCGATTTAGGGTGTGGCCAGCCCACTTTTCCCATGAGTTCACCGAACCATCAACGTTTCCACAGCTTAAATTCAGCAAAATGACCCATGATGTTGTCACCAATGCGTAAGGCGAACGCAACGGAAAAGGCGAATAAAGGAAGACGATGAAAATACTGGTCCTGGGCGGCGACGGCTATCTCGGATGGCCCACCGCTCTCCACCTCTCCGCCTTAGGGCACGACATCACCGTGGTGGACAATTTGGTACGCCGTGAGTACGACGCCGAAATGGGTGTTGACAGCCTGGTGCCGATCGCCTCCATCACCGATCGGGTGAAGAAGTGGCATGAGATCTCCGGGCACACGGTCGACGTGCGCATCGGCAACCTCACCGACGCCGCCTTCACCTACAGCGTCATCGCCGACTGCCAGCCCGAGGCCGTGGTGCATTTCGGTGAGCAGCGCTCGGCCCCGTACTCAATGATCGACCGCGAGCACGCCGTCTACACGCAGGTCAACAACGTGGTCGGCACGCTCAACCTGATGTACGCCATCGCTGAGACCAACCCCGATATCCATCTGGTCAAGTTGGGCACCATGGGCGAGTACGGCTATCCCAACATCGACATCGAAGAGGGATTCATCGAGATCACCCACAAGGGGCGCACCGACGTGCTGCCCTACCCCAAGCAGCCCGGCTCCTTCTACCACCTGTCCAAGGTGCACGACAGCGCCAACATCATGTTCGCCTGCCGGGTGTGGGGACTGCGCTCGACCGATCTCAACCAGGGAATCGTCTACGGGCAGTCCACCGTCGAGACCGACCTGGACCCGGTGCTGGCCACGCGCTTCGACTACGACGGGGTCTTCGGCACCGTGCTCAACCGCTTCTGCGTCCAGGCCGTGATGGGCCATCCCCTCACCGTCTACGGTGCCGGCGGCCAGACCCGGGGCATGCTGCACATCCGCGACACCCTGGCCTGCGTGACCCTGGCCCTGGAGAACCCGGCCGAACAGGGAGAGTTCCGGGTCTTCAACCAGTTCACCGAGTCCTTCTCGGTGCGGGCCATGGCCGACATGGTCAAGGCGGCGTCCCCCAAGCCGGTGGAGATCGCCACGGGCCAGGCCAACCCGCGGGTCGAGCACGAGGAGCACTACTTCCACGCCGCCAACACCAAACTGCTCGACCTCGGACTGGACCCCCACCTGCTGACCGAAGAGGTGATCGTGGGCATGCTCAATCTGGTGGAGCGCCACCGCGACCGGGTCGACCTCGAAGCCATCGCCCCCACCGTGCAGTGGCGGTCGAGCGCCAGCACCCTCAAGACGGCCAACGCCTCCTCCAACTCGTCCTTCTTGGAGGTCTGACCCGGGTCTAACCCGGCAGTAGCGTGGCGCGCCGATGCCGCCGCTGATCCCCCGACGTCGTTCCCGCCGCCGGTCGGTCTCGGGGCGCCTGGTGGTCCTGATCTGCGCGCTGATCCTGACTGCGCTGGTCATCGGCGGCCTGACCCAGGTGTCCCGCCAGTCGGGCCCCTATGACGCCATGGTGAACCGTTCGTTGGCCGCCCAAGGGGGCGTGGTGGCCCAGCAGTCCAATGCGACGGCGATCGAAGTGCGGCACCTCATGGCCACCATGGAGAGCCAGGATCGCCAGATGGTGCAGTCGGAGCTGGACAGCGTGGTGCAGCAGACGGCGGACCAGTCGTCCCGGGCCGATGTGCTGGGCACCGCCGCCGGGGGGTGGCAGGCCGAGTTGGACGGCGTGTTCGCCGACCGGGCCCAGGCCGCCAGCGCGCTACGGGCGGCCATCGACGGCCTGCTCGGCATGCACCCGCTCCCCCTGGCCGGCGCGCCGGCGCAGGGCGCCACCGGCTCCGCCACCCCCACCCTGCTCTCGGCCTCCGAAGCGACCAATCGCATCGCGGCCGCCGGCGCCCTGTTGACCCGGTCCGACCGGAGCTACCAGTCGGTCCGGCGGGCCCTGGCCCGCGCCGCCGGCCACGGCAAGCTGCCCCCCTCCAGCTGGGTGGCGCAGGCCCAGGCCTGGCAGATCGGCGCCGTGGCCACCCAGGTCGACCTGGTGTCGACGTCGACCTCGCTGGCCGCCACCCACCGGCTCGTCCTGACCACGGTGGGACTCACCCCCCAGGCCCTGCCGCCGCCCTCGGGGGCCGTCTCGCCCGCCATCTCCATCCTCTCGCCGACCCGCACGCTCACGGTCAGCGTGGTGCTGGCCAACCTGGGCTCGGTCGACCAACGTCACGCCTCGGTGCAGTTCACCCTGGCCCCGCTAGCCGGGGGCGCCACCGTGACCAAGACCCGGTCGGCCACCGTCACTTCCGGGGGATCGGTCGTCCTGACCCCGGTCACCCTGGCGGTGAAGCCTGGTCAGAGCTATCAGCTCACCGTCGGCATCATCCTGCCGGCCGGGCAGACCGACGGCACCAATACGTCGCTGAGCCAGCAGCTGCAGATCGCCCCCAGCAAGTGATGGCCCCGGTCCGCGGCGCCGGGGATCCCCAGCCGTTGGACCCCGTATCGACCTAGTCGGTTTCGGGCCATAGGATCGACAGCGAACCCAAGCAGGAAGTGGAGGGCTCGTTCTCGTGGCCGAAAGCATCACCATCACCGACAATCGAAATGGCGAGACCATGGAGATCCCGCTGACGAACGGCGGGGTGTCAGCCGAGGAGTGGTCCAAGCTGCTCCCCGGGGTCTGGTTCTACGACCCGGGCTTCATGGCCACTGCGGCCTGTGAGAGCGCCATCACCTACCTCGACGGCGAGGCCGGCATCTTGCGCTACCGGGGTTACCCCATTGAGCAGCTGGCGGAGAAGTCCACCTATCTCGAGGTGGCCTACCTCCTCTTGAACGGGGAGCTCCCGACCACGGCGCAGTTCGAGGACTGGCGCCACGAGATCACCTACCACACCTTCATTCACGAGAACGTACGAAAGCGCTTCCTCGACGGCTTCCACTACGACGCCCACCCCATGGGCATGCTGGTCTCGGCCGTGGCCGCCCTCTCCACCTTCTACCTCGACGCCAAGGACATCTTCGACCCCGAGTCCCGTAACAAGCAGGTCATCCGGCTCATCGCCAAGATGCCGACCCTGGCCGCCGCCGCCCACCGCTTCAGCGTCGGCATGCCGTTCGTGTACCCCGACAACTCGCTCGACTTCGCCGGCAACTTCCTCTCCATGCTGTGGAAGGTGGCCGAGCCCCGCTTCGAGGCCGATCCGATCCTGGCCCACGCGCTCGATGTGCTGTTCATCCTGCACGCCGACCACGAGCAGAACTGCTCGACCACCGCCATGCGGGTGGTGGGCTCCTCGCACTCGGATCCCTACTCGGCCACCGCCGCTGCCGCCGCCGCCCTTTACGGCCCCCGGCACGGTGGGGCCAACGAGGCCGTCATCCGGATGCTGACCGAGATCGGCAGCATTGAGAACGTCCCCGACTTCATCGCCTCGGTCAAGGCCGGCCATGGGGCCCAACGCCTGCAGGGGTTCGGCCACCGGGTCTACAAGAGCTACGACCCCCGGGCCAAGATCGTCAAGCAGGTGGCCGACGAGGTGTTCACGGTGACCGGGAAGAACCCCCTGCTCGACATCGCCCTCAAGCTGGAGGAGATCGCGCTCTCCGATGAGTACTTCACCTCGCGCAAGCTCTACCCCAACGTCGACTTCTACTCCGGGCTGATCTACCAGGCCATGGGCTTCCCCCTGGAGATGTTCACCGTCCTGTTCTCCATCCCCCGCACGGCCGGCTGGCTGGCCCACTGGCAGGAGATGCTGGACCAGAACTCCAAGATCGCCCGGCCCCGCCAGCTCTACATCGGCTCCGAGCCGAGGGACTACAGCCCGATCACCGCTCGCTAAGAGGCGGGCCGCATCCGGGCCAGGCCCTCCTGGACCAGCGAGACGCAGAGCCGGCCCGAGCGGTCGTACAGGAAGCCCCGGGCCAGGCCCCGGCCGCCGGCGGCCACCGGCGAGTCGGTGTCGTAGAGCAGCCACTCGTCGGCCCGGAAGGGCTGGTGGAACCACATGCAGTGGTCCAGGCTGGCCCCCATGAAATTGCCGTCGTCCCAGCGCACGTCGTGCGGGGCCAGGATGGTGTCGAAGAGCGACATGTCCGAGGCGTAGGTGGCCACGGCGGCGTGGAGGAGAGGGTCATCGGGCAGGGTGCCGTCGGCCCGGATCCACAACCGCTGGTAGGGCTCACCCACCCCTTCGCGGTGCCAGGGCAGGTGGCCGATGTGGCGCTGGTCGATGGGGTGGGGCCGGTCGAACCAGTCCGTCAGCTCCTCCTTCCACGGTTCGAGGCGCTCGACCAGCGGGGCCAACGACTCGGGGTCCGGCACCTCGGGCATGGGGAACTGGTGCTCCAGGCCCACCTCGTCGTCGTGGAACGACGCTGAGAGGTTGAAGATGGCCCGGCCGTGCTGCACGGCCACCACCCGCCGGGTGGTGAAGGAGCGGCCGTCCCGGATCCGGTCGACCTCGTAGAGGATCGGCACCAGCGGGTCACCTGGGCGCAGGAAGTACGAGTGCAGCGAGTGGACCCGGCCGTGCTCGACGGTGCGGCCGGCGGCGATGAGGGCCTGGCCGGCCACCTGGCCGCCGAAGACGCGCTGGCGCTCCTCGTTGGGCTGAATGCCCCGGAAGATGTTCACCTCAATGGGCTCCAGATCGAGCAGGTTGACGAGGAAGTCGAGGGAGGCGCTCATGGGCCACATGATCGCAGGCCACCGCGGCACCGGTGCACGAGCAGAGCAGAGCAGCGCAGAGCAGCGCCGAGGCCACTACCCTGCGCCGCCATGGACAGCGGGCCGGACGGCACAGGGGAGGGTCGACTCGACTTTCCCGCGGGGTTCACCTGGGGCGTGGCGACGGCGGCCCACCAGATTGAGGGCGGCAACGTCAACAACGACTGGTGGGCCTGGGAGCACAACCCCGACTCGGGCACCCTGGCCCCGAGCGGTGACGCCTGCGACTCCTTCCATCGCTGGCGGGAAGATGTGGACCTGGTTGACTCGCTCGGCCTCTCGGCCTACCGGTTCTCGCTGGAGTGGAGCCGGATTGAGCCGGCCGAGGGCGAGTTCTCGCTGGCCGCCCTGGAGCACTACCGGCGCCTGTGCGCCGCCTGCCACGGGCGGGGCATCCTGCCCGTGGTCACCTTCCACCACTTCACCACCCCGCTCTGGCTGACCGCCCGCGGCGGCTGGGAGGCGCCCGACGCTCCGGAGCGCTTCGCCCGCTTCGTCACCCGCGCCGCCGCCTACCTGGGCGACCTGATCGGGTGGGCCTGCACCATCAACGAGCCCAACGTGGTCGGGGTGATGGGCTACTTCCAGGGCCAGTACCCGCCCGGGGTAAAGGACGACTTCTTCCGCTTCGCGGCCGTCAACGACGCCATGATCTCGGCCCATCGCCTGGCCGTCGAGGCGCTGCGCTCGGGGCCGGGCGACTTCCCGATCGGGCTCACCCTCTCCATGGCCGAGATCGTGGCCGACGAAGGGGGCGAGGCGCTGGCGGCGGCGGCCGAGGAGACGCTGGAGAACGTCTTCCTGCGCGCCACCGAGGGAGACGACTTCGTCGGCGTCCAGTGCTACAGCCGCATGCACTTCGGACCCGAGGGCCTGGCCGAGAACGACCCCGACGTGCCGCTGACCCAGATGGGGGACGAGCGCTGGCCGCAGGCGGTCGAGCACACGGTGCGCCGGGCCGCCGCCATCAGCGGACGGCCGATCGTGGTCACCGAGAACGGCATCGCCACCGAGGACGACACGGAGCGGATCTCCTTCCTCAGCGACGCCCTCCAGAGTGCCCACCGCTGCCTGCAGGAGGGCATCGACCTGCGGGGCTACTTCGTCTGGAGCCTGCTGGACAACTTCGAGTGGCACCTCGGGTACGGGCCGAAGTTCGGGATTGCCGCGGTGGCACCGGGCACCTTTGAGCGCCGCCCCAAGCCGAGCGCCCACTGGTTCGGCGAGGTGGCCCGGCGCAACGCCCTGCTCCTGCCAGCGGGCTGAGCGCTCCTCCACACGGGGTCCACAGGCGCAGCAGATAGCATCCCGAACGTGGCCGAGTCTGACGAGCACCCCCCGCTTCGCCATGTCTGGGCCTCCGACGAACCGCTGCTCCGGCGGGTCCGTCAGGTCATCGCCCACCCCTCCAGCGTCAAGCTGATCAAGTACTCCGCCGTCTCCATCATCTCGACCGCGGTCTCCCAGCTGACCCTGTTGCTGACCTTCGGCGTCTTCTCTCTCCTCTCCGAGGTGCCGGCCAACCTGGTGGCCAACATCATCGCCACCGTCCCCTCGTACACCCTCAACCGGCGTTGGGTCTGGGGGAAGTCAGGCCAGTCGCACTTCTGGCGCGAGGTCGCCCCGTTCTGGATCCTCTCCTTCATCGGCCTGGCCGTCTCCAGCCTGGCCGTGTGGGGGGCGGGCGCCTTGGCCCGCCACCACCATCTCCATCACTTCGGCACGGGCGTGCTGGTGAACGCGGCCAACCTGATGTCGTTCGCCATCCTGTGGGTCGGCAAGTTCATCATCTACAACAAGCTCTTCCACATCGCACCGATTGAGTACGACGAGCACGACGACGAAGCGTCGTCGGACCCCGCCACCATCGGCTGACCCCGCCACCCGCCACCCGCCACCCGCCACCCCGCCGCTCGGCGAGCGGCGAGCGGCCGCCTCAGTCGCGGAAGTTGTCGAATTGGAGCGGGATGCCGAAGTCCTCGCCCTTGCAGGCACTGATGACCTCTTGGAGGTCGTCGCGCTTTTTGCCGGTCACCCGCAGCTGGTCGCCCTGGGTCTGCGACGACACGCCCTTGAGGCCGAGTTCCTTAATGAACTTGTTCAGCCGCTTGGCATGGTCCGAGGAGATGCCAGCCCGGATGGCGATCTTCTGGCGGGCGGTGCCCTTCTGGGCCTCCTCAATCTTGGCGTCCTCGAAGGCCTTGAGCGAGACCTGGCGCTTGACCAGTTTCTCGTCGAGCACCTGGTGCAGGGCCCGCAGGCGGTCCTCGGTGGAGGACTTGAGCACCAGCTCGTTGTCGCCGATCTCAATCTCAGAATCGGTGTTCTTGAAGTCGAAGCGGGTGGTGGCTTCTCGGTTGGCCTGATCGACTGCGTTGCGGACTTCTTGCATGTCGACCTCGGAAACGATGTCGAATGTAGGCATGGCGTCAGCGTATCGGCCGGTGCCGGGCCACCACGGTTCAGAGCCGGGCTAACCTCGCCGGCTGCGGGTCGGTGTCCGAGTGGCCAAAGGAAACAGGCTGTAAACCTGTCGGCATAGCCTACGGAGGTTCGAATCCTCCCCGGCCCACGCACGAATGGTTGGCAGAACATAGGCTGGGCATAGCTCTTGTGCGTGACCCCGTCGCCGTTACAATGATGTTGCAGAATGATTGCGGGAACACGCTTTCATGAGCATGTTCCAACCCGGCTCTCCCGACTGCCGGGCCGGGTCCGCACACGAGAGCGAGACTGACACTCCCAGTGGATGACCAAGCGAGCACACCTGCACCTGCGGTGATCGATCGCGTCCGCTCCGGCCTGCTCTCGCGGTCCCAACGCCTATTGATGAGGGCGGACGGGATGCGGCTGCACCTCACCCCGCGGATGGCACTGTCCGAGCGGGTGGAGGCGGAGAGCGGCGGCCCCGACGACTGGACCTTCCTGCGCCGGCCGGCCCTGCTGGGCCTGATCGCCATCGTGTCCGTCTGCATCGGCGCCTCGCTGCCCAGCTCGCCTTTCAAGCTCGAGATGGCCGGGACCTGGTTCTTCGGAGAGCCCGGGGTCACCGACCCGACCCAGGTGGTGCTGCTCCTGCCCGGCGTGGTGGCCGTCTACGGCGGCATGATCCTCTTCGCCCGGGTCTGGTTCGGGCTGATCCAGACCCTGCGCCACCGCCCCGGCGCCCCCATCCGCGCCCTGGCCGGGATGCTGGCGCTCTGGGTGGTCCCCCTCCTCCTGGTGGCCCCGCTCTTCAGCCGCGACGTCTTCTCCTACGCCGCCCAGGGCGAGATGATGAGCCACCACATCAACCCCTACGACTACGGCCCCGGGACCATCGGGTCGGGGCAGTTCGTCGGTCCGGTCGATCACCTGTGGCTCAACACCCCAGCGCCCTACGGCCCGCTCTTCCTCATGGTGGACGGGTGGTTCGCGTCCCTGAGCGGGCACAACGCCATCGTGACCGTGCTCTTCCTGCGCTTCCTCTCGGTGGTCGGGGTGGCCCTCATCGCCTACTGCATCCCGAAGCTGGCCAAGGCCTACGGCCGTGATCCGGGGGCGGCCTTCGTGCTGGCCGTGCTCAACCCGCTGACCATCCTGGCCCTGATCGGGGGGGCTCACAACGACGCCATCATGGTCGGCCTGCTGCTGGCCGGCATCACGGCGGCGAAGTCCAAGCATCCGGTGGTCGGCGTCATCCTGTGCACCCTGGCCGCCGCCATCAAGGTGCCGGCGGCCATCGGCATCGTCTACATCGCCTGGGACTGGGCCGGCGCCGAAGTGGACTGGCGCCAGCGGGTACGCCCCATGGTCAAGGCGGCACTGATCGCCCTGGCCGTCATGGTGGTCCTCTCACTCGTCACCGGGTTGGGCTGGGGCTGGATAGGCAATTTGGGCACTCCCGGCACCGTCCGCTCGTGGATGGCCCCGGCCACCGCCGTGGGCCTGGTCATCAGCGGGGCCTTCCATCTGGTCGGCGTGAACGTCGGCCTGGGGGGCGTGCTGACGGTGACCCGCGCCCTCGGGCTGCTGGGGGCGGCCGCCATCGCCGGCTACTGCCTGCTGCAGAGCCAGCGCCTCGGCGTCCTGCGGGCGCTGGGCATCTCCCTCCTGGCCTTCGTCCTCCTCGGCCCGGTGGTCCAGCCCTGGTACCTGACCTGGGGCATCATTTTGATGGCGCCGGTGGTCAGCGGTCGCCTGCGCGCCTTCGTCCTGGGCATCTCCATCGTGGCGCCCTTCATCGGGCTGACCGGCGGGGCCCAGCTGCTGACCCAGCTGCTGCACACCAACCCGGCCAGCATGGTGCTCGCCGTCCTGGTGCTGTGGGGCCTGGTCATCATGCCGCTGGGCTCGTGGACCACCTCCTGGCGGCTGGACACCACCCGCCTGGCCTCGGCCCTGCCCGCCTCCCACCCGACCAGCCCGGCCCTCGAGTCCTCCTAATCCCTCGGGCTAGTCCCTCGGGCCGTGCCCGCCCTCAGAGCAGGCGCTGGAGTTCCACCACATCGAGCCACTGGCGATGCTTGCGCCCGATCTCGCGTTCCACGCCGACCAACTCGAAGCCGGCCGCTCGGTGGAGCCCGATGGACGTCTCGTTGTGCCCGGCGATGCGGGCGATGACCGAGTGGAACCCGTGGGCCGAGGCCAGGGTGAGGAGCTCGGCCAGGATGGCCTGGCCCACGCCGCGGCCCCGATGGGCCCGGTCGACGTAGACCGAGTTCTCGGCCGTCGCCGCGTAGCCTGAGCGCTCCCGGAAGACCGACAGGGAGCCGAAGCCCAGCACGATGTCGCCCCCCGCCCCGGTGTGGCCCTGGGCGCCGCGGTCCCGATCGACCGCCACCACGGCCGGATGGACCCCACGGTGCTCGAGGAGCCAGGCCTCCTGTTCAGGCAGGGTGCGGGGCACCATGTCGAAGGTGTTGGTGCTCTCGAGCACCTCGACGTTGTAGATCGCCCGCAGGGCCTCGGCATCTCCGGGTGCGGCCAGTCGGATCTGCATGGGCGGATGGTACAGTTGTAGCCGTCACCGGCAGTGGAGGCGCAGGCGTCGTCTGCCGTGCTCTGGCTATCATTGACGGTTCGTGGCAGTGTGCCGCGGCGCCCCCTTAGCTCAGTCGGTAGAGCACAGCCATGGTAAGGCTGGTGTCGTCAGTTCGATTCTGACAGGGGGCTCGCCCATGGCGGCGTAGCTCAGTTGGTCAGAGCACACGGCTCATAATCGTGTTGTCGCGGGTTCGAGTCCCGCCGCCGCTACCAGGCCCGGGGCAGGACCTCCGGGGCACCGAAGGCAAGAAGGCAGAGAGAGAAGGACAGAGATGGCGAAGAACGAGAAGAGAGTGCAGGTCACGCTGGCGTGTGAGGTCTGCAAGCGACGGAACTACATCACCACCAAGAACAAGCTCAACGACCGGGAACGGATCGAAATGAAGAAGTTCTGCCGCTGGGACCGCCAGCACACGCTGCACAAGGAGACCCGCTGAACGATCCCTGGCCGGCCGGTGCTACTCTGGCTAGCTGTTCCCCAGGTCAGGGGGAAGAACCACCGCCACCGACTTCAGTGGCAACCCACCGAGGGCAGTAGCTCAACTGGAAGAGCACCGGTCTCCAAAACCGGCGGTTGGGGGTTCGAGTCCCTCCTGCCCTGCCCTGAACTCCCGAGATTTTGCAACCGACTACTGATGTGAGGCACAACCCGTGAACCGCGAAACCAAGCGCATGATGCAGCGCCAGGGCCAAATGGAGGCCGATGGATCGCCATCCACCCGACGCGCGCCCGCTGGGGCCGGTCAGGGCCGGGGGGCCGCCCGCACGCCCGGCAAGGGCCCGTCGGGTCGCAAGCGGACCACGCCGGTCCAGTTCACCCGAGAAATCCGAGACGAGATGCGCCAGGTGGCCTGGCCCTCACGCTCGGAGTTGTTCAACTACACATCCGTCGTGCTGACCACCCTGATCATCATGATCAGCCTGATTTTCGCGCTCAACCTTGGATTCGGGAAGCTGATCACGCTTCTCTTCCAGAAGTAGTCCGGTGACCGATATGACTGATACGACCGACACGACCGACACGACCGACCTTGAGGCGGAGGACGCCCCGGAGACCACCCCGGTGGTCGCCGAGAGCCCGGCCGGGTCCAGCGAGCCCACCGACTCCACCGAGCCGGACCTGGTCGTCGACGCCACGGCGGAGCCCGAAGCGGGCGACGAGACCGAGCTGGGCGGATGGGGCGAGGACGAGGAGATCGTCCCGGTCGAGAGCCCCTATGATCGCCCCGGTCGCTGGTACGTCGTGCACACCTACTCGGGCTACGAGAACAAGGTGCGCTCGAACATGGGCAACGTGGTGGCCTCCCGGGGCATTGAGGACCGGGTCTTCGAGGTCGTCATCCCCATGGAGGACGTGGTCGAGTTCAAGGGTGGCAAGAAGGTCACCGTGCAGAAGAAGGTCTTCCCGGGGTACCTCCTGGTCCGCTGCGACCTCGACGACGACACCTGGGGCGCCATCCGCAACACGCCCGGCGTGACCGGGTTCGTGGGGCCGGGCACCAAGCCGACACCCCTTTCCCGCCGTGAGGTGGAGAACATCCTCCAGGTCAAGGCCGAGGGCGTCGAGGCGACGACCAAGCGCAGCCGCCCCCGCCTCGAGTACGAGGTGGACGAGACAGTGCGCGTGAAGGAAGGTCCCTTCGCCGACTTCTCGGGCCAGATCGCCGAGATCAACGAGGACCAACTCAAGTTGAAGGTGCTGGTCAACATTTTCGGACGAGAGACTCCAGTGGAGCTCGAGTTCAGCCAAGTGGCCAAGCTCTAAGCGAACGATCGAAGAAGAAGGAGACAAAGACGATGGCACCCAAGAAGCGGGTCCTCGCCGTGGTGAAGATCCAGCTCGAAGCCGGATCGGCCACCCCCGCCCCTCCGGTGGGCACGGCGCTCGGACCACACGGCGTCCAGACCATGGAGTTCTGCAAGCAGTACAACGCGGCCACCGAGAGCATGCGGGGCACCGTCGTGCCGGTCGACATCACGATCTACGAGGACCGCACCTTCACCTTCGTCCTCAAGACGTCGCCGACCCCGGTCCTGCTGCGCACGGCCGCCGGGCTGGCCAAGGGCTCGGCCACCACCGGCCGGGACCAGGTCGGCACCATCACCGAGTCCCAGCTGGCCGACATCGCCCAGGTCAAGCTGAAGGACCTCAACACCAATGACCTGGAAGCGGCCAAGAAGCAGGTGGCCGGCACCGCTCGTTCAATGGGGATCAAGGTCGCCGGCTAAGCGCCCGCACCCGACCCCACTACAGGAGATAGACGATGGCTCAGCACGGCAAGAATTACCGGAACGCACTCGGCAAGGTCGACCGCGAGGCGCTGCACAGCGTCGGTGAGGCGGTGGACCTCATTAAGGAGCTGGCCAGTGCCAAGTTCGACGAGACCGTCGAGGTGGCCGTCCGCCTGGGGGTCGACCCCCGCAAGGCCGATCAGATCGTCCGGGGCACGCTGTCGCTGCCGGCCGGCACCGGCCGCACCGAGCGGGTGGCTGTCTTCGCCTCCGGTGAGCTGGCGGCCGAGGCCCGGGCGGCTGGCGCCGACGTGGTCGGCGCCGAGGACCTGGTGGCCAAGGTGGCCGGAGGCTTCCTGGACTTCGACGTGGCCATCGCCACGCCTGATCTGATGGGCCAGGTCGGCACGCTGGGCCGGGTGCTCGGTCCCCGTGGTCTCATGCCCAACCCCAAGACCGGCACCGTCACCATGGAGGTCGGCAAGGCCGTCACCGAGTTCAAGGGCGGGCGGGTCGAGTACCGGACCGACAAGGTGGGCAACGTCCACATCCGGGCCGGCAAGGCCTCCTTCACCCGGGACCAGCTCATCAGCAACATCCACGCCGTCGTCGAGGAGCTGGCCCGGGCCAAGCCGGCCTCGGCCAAGGGGCGCTACATGCTCTCGGTCACCGTGGCCACGACCATGGGCCCCGGGGTCCACATCGACCCGGCCCGGGCCCGCTTCGTAGATGAGGAGCTGGCCGCCACCGCTTGACCCTCCGGCCGCGCCGAAAAGGCGCTGCCGTTGGCCGTACTACGCTTCCCCCAACAGCTCACCGCCCCGGCGGACGAGCACTGAACCCAGACGCCACAGACCTCCGGTGCACCCTCGGGTGCGGAAGGGGCCCATCCGGGCCCGCCTGACGAGGCGACACCTGCGCAGGCCGGTCCCACCGGCCTCTGCTCCGTCGCACATCGGAGATCCTGGCCCACATCCGGCCGGTTGAACCCGGTGGAGGACATCGATGGCTACGCAGAACGCACAGATGACACACAAGATCGCCGTGGTGGACGAGGTGAAGACGCGGGTCGGCGAGGCCTCGGCGTCCATCGTCAGCGAGTATCGAGGGCTGTCGGTGGCCGAACTGGCCGAGCTCCGCAACAACCTGGCCGCGGTGGGCGGTGACTACCGGATCTACAAGAACACCCTGGTGCGCCGGGCCATCGACGGTGGCGAGTACCAGCCGTTGTCCGAGTACCTCAGTGGCCCCAGCGCCCTGACCTTCGTCCAGGGCGACGTCAGTGCCGTGGCCAAGGCCCTGCGCGACTTCGCCCGCACCAACCCGCTCCTGGTCATAAAGGGGGGACTGGCCGACGGCTCGCTCCTCTCCTCCTCCGAGCTGGCCGCCCTGGCCGACCTGCCGCCCCGCGACGTCCTGCTGGCCCGCATCGCCGGCGCCCTGGCCGCCCCGATGCAGCAGATGGCCGGGCTCCTCCAGGCGCTGCCCCGGAACCTGGCCTACGGGATCTCCGCCCTCATTGAGCAGCGCGAGGCCGGCGGCGAGAAGCTGCCCGAGGCCGAGGTCGCTGCTGAGCCCGAGGCCGCCGCCGTAGCGGCGCCCGAAGCAGCTGAGGCCGCTCCCGAGGCCGCGGTGGCCGCTCCCGACGCGGAGCCGGCCGACGAGGCGTCCGCCGAGGCAACCGTCCAAGCAGAAGCTGAGCCCACCGGCGAAGCCGAGCCCACCGGCGACGCCGAGCCTGAGTAACACCCAGATCGCACGACCAGACCAAAGACCGAAGTAAAGAAAGGAAGGCCATTCAGATGGCAGGAACCCTGACGAAGGACCAGATCCTCGATGGGATCGCCGAGTTGTCGGTGATTCAACTGAGCGAGCTGTTGAAGGACTTTGAGGAGCGCTTCGGCGTGACGGCGGCCGCTCCGGTGGCCGTGGCCGCGGCAGCTCCGGCCGGCGGCGGCGGCGACGCTGGTGGCGGCGAAGAGGAGAAGGTCGAGTTCGATGTCGTGCTCACCGAGGCCGGCGACAAGAAGATCCAGGTGATCAAGGAAGTCCGGGCCCTCACCAGCCTGGGCCTCAAAGAAGCCAAGGACCTGGTCGAGGCCGCTCCCAAGCCGGTCCTCGAGAAGGTCAACAAGGAGGACGCCGAGAAGGCCAAGGTCGCCCTTGAGGCGGCTGGCGCCACAGTCGAGGTCAAGTAGTCCGCGGTTCCGGCCGGGCCTCCGGGCCCGGTCCGGGGCCAGGATCCTTGACGTCGAGGGAGGGCGCTCGTAGCCTGGCCGGCAGTCCCGGGCTCCGGCCCGTTAGGTTGTCGCGGCCAGGGGGTTGCGCTCAGGCGCGTCCATGGGTAAGATGCAGGGTTGCCGTGCGTCCCTGTGTTGGTTTCTCCCGAAATTCGACCGGGTCAGCGCGCGCCCTAGCAGCCCCCGGACCCTGATCAGGTCCGCTTTTTAACCGTCCGTACTACCCGCTTCAAACCGTCCGCAATCCCGAGCAGCACCGCTACCCGCACCGCACCCACCCGCCGCAACCCCACCTGGGAGGAGTTGACCGTTGTCCTCACGGTCCCGCAGTCCCGAACGTGTTTCATTCGCCAACATCGATGAGGCTTTGCAGCTTCCCGATCTGATCGCCATCCAGCGCGATTCATTTCAATGGTTCCTCGACAAAGGATTGGCCGAGGCCTACCACGACATCAGTCCAATTGAGGACTTCACCGGTCAGCTGAGCCTGGAGCTCGAATTCGACCCGAAGGACCCCGACCTGCGCCCGCCGCCGAAGTTCTCGGTGGAGGAGTGCAAGGAAAAGGACATGACCTACGCCGCCCCGGTCTTCGTCCGGGCCCGGTTCCTCAACGCCACCACGGGTGAGATCAAGGAACAGACGGTCTTCATGGGGGATTTCCCGATGATGACCGACCGGGGCACCTTCATCGTCAACGGCACCGAGCGGGTTGTGGTCAGCCAGCTGGTCCGCTCCCCGGGCGTCATCTTCCAGCCCGGTCGCGACGTCAAGACCGTCTTCACCGGCACCATCCACCCCTACCGGGGTGAGTGGATTGAGCTGGACATTGAGGCCAAGCCGGGCAAGGACGTCACGGCCGGCTGCCGGGTGGCCCGCAAGCGCCGCCTGTCCCTGTTCGTGCTCCTGCGCGCCCTCGGCTACGGCGACGAGGCCTTCCTGGACCGATTCGTGCGCCACTTCGACTTCCTCGAAGGCCAGTGGGAGAAGGAGCGCAACCTGGCTCCTACCCGCGAGGAGGCCCTGCTCGAGATCTACAAGCGCGCCCGTCCCGGGGAGCCCCTCTCCGCCGAAGCGGCCCGCGTCTACTTCGAGAACGCCTTCTTCAACCCCAAGCGCTACGACCTGACCCGGGTCGGCCGCTACAAGCTGAACCGCAAGCTCGGACCCGAGATCGACCGCCTGTCGGATCTGTTCGGCATCGAGATTGAGAAGCCGGCGCCCAACCAGAGCGTGCTCAGCCCGTCGGAGATCCTGGCCTCGGCCACCTACATGCTCCACCTGGCCCTGCACATGGCCGACGGTGAGTCGACCTACCGCATTGACGACCAGGACCACTTCGCCAACCGGCGTATCCGCTCGGTGGGCGAGCTGATTCAGAACCAGGTCCGGGTCGGCCTCTCCCGCATGGAGCGGGTCGTGCGCGAGCGCATGACCACCCAGGACGTGGAGGCCATCACGCCCCAGACCCTGATCAACATCCGCCCGGTGGTCGCCGCCGTCAAGGAGTTCTTCGGGACCAGCCAGCTCAGCCAGTTCATGGACCAGAACAACCCGCTGTCGGGCCTGGCCCACAAGCGCCGCCTGTCGGCCCTCGGACCTGGTGGCCTCTCCCGTGAGCGCGCCGGCTTCGAAGTGCGAGACGTGCACACGTCCCACTACGGCCGCATGTGCCCGATTGAGACCCCCGAAGGCCCGAACATCGGCCTGATCGGCGCGCTGGCCACCTACGCCAGGGTCAACGAGTACGGCTTCATTGAGACGCCGTACCGCACCGTGGTCGACGGTCGGGTCACCGACGAGGTCAGCTACCTGGCCGCCGACGAAGAGGAAGAGCACGTCATCGCCCAGGCCAACGCCTCCATCGATGGCAACGGAAAGTTCCTGGAGGAGCGCGTCCTGGTGCGCCGTGGCCCGCAAGGCACCGGCGTGCGCATGGGTGCGGTCAACACCTCCTACGGCACGACCAGCGAGATCGACTACGTCCCGCCGTCAGAGGTCGACCTCATGGACGTCTCCCCGAAGCAGATCGTGTCGGTCTCGACCGCGCTGATCCCCTTCGTCGAGCACGACGACGCCAACCGGGCCCTCATGGGCGCCAACATGCAGAAGCAGGCGGTGCCCCTGGTGGTGCCCGAGGCTCCGTACATCGGTACCGGCGTGGAAGCCCGCGCCGCCCGCGACGCCGGCGATGTGCTGCTGGCCGAGGGCACCGGCACCGTGACCGAGATCAGTGGCGACACCGTGACCGTGGAGTACACCCCGGGCCAGAAGGACCGGCTCGGCACCACGCTGGGCAAGAAGGTCTACCGCCTGTCCAAGTTCCGGCGCTCCAACCAGAACACCTGCATCAACCACCGCACCCTGGTGGTCGAGGGCCAGAAGTTGACCGCGGGCGACCTCATCGCCGACGGCCCTTCCACCCACAACGGTGAGCTGGCGCTGGGCAAGAACCTCCTGGTCGCTTTCATGCCCTGGGAGGGCTACAACTACGAGGACGCCATCATCCTCTCCGAGCGCCTCGTGCGCGACGACGTGCTGACCTCCATCCACATTGAGGAGCACGAAGTCGACGCCCGTGACACCAAGCTCGGCGCCGAGGAGATCACCCGGGACATCCCCAACCTGTCCGAGGAGATCCTGGCTGACCTGGACGACCGCGGCATCATCCGGGTCGGGGCCGAAGTGTCCCCGGGCGACGTCCTGGTCGGCAAGGTGACCCCCAAGGGTGAGACCGAGCAGACGCCCGAAGAGCGCCTGCTGCGGGCCATCTTCGGTGAGAAGGCCCGCGAGGTGCGTGACACCAGCCTCAAGGTCCCCCACGGCGAGTACGGCAAGGTCATTGACGTCCGCGTCTTCTCCCGGGAGGAGGCGCACGAGCTGCCGCCCGGCGTGAACCAGCTGGTCCGCGTCTACGTGGCCCAGAAGCGCAAGATCTCCGAGGGCGACAAGCTGGCCGGCCGCCACGGCAACAAGGGCGTCATCTCCAAGATCCTGCCGGTCGAGGACATGCCGTACCTGTCCGACGGCACCCCGGTCGACATCATTTTGAACCCGCTGGGCGTGCCGAGCCGGATGAACGTGGGCCAGGTGCTCGAATCGCACCTGGGCTACGCCGCCCGTCACGGTTGGGAAGGCGTCACGGTCAACGACGAGGTGGGCACCAGTGCCAAGGGCGACGGCGCGGCGCGCAAGACGCGCCCGCGGACTGAGCCGGCCGCCTGGGTGGCCACCCCCGTCTTCGACGGGGCCCACTGGGACGAGGTCGATGATGCCGGCAAGCACCCGACGATCCAGAAGATCTTCGGGACGCTGAACTCGGACTCGGCCAACGGCGACGTGCAGATGCAGACCGACGGCAAGGTCAAGCTCTACAACGGCCGCACCGGCGAGGTGTACGACAACCCGATCTCGGTCGGCTTCGTCTACATCCTCAAGCTGGCCCACCTGGTCGACGACAAGATCCACGCCCGTTCCACCGGCCCGTACTCCATGATCACCCAGCAGCCGCTGGGTGGGAAGGCTCAGTTCGGTGGTCAGCGCTTCGGTGAGATGGAGGTGTGGGCGCTCGAAGCCTTCGGGGCGGCCTACGCCCTGCAGGAGCTGCTCACCATCAAGTCCGACGATGTGCTGGGCCGGGTCAAGGTCTACGAGGCCATCGTCAAGGGCGAGAACATCCCCGAGCCGGGAATCCCGGAGAGCTTCAAGGTGCTCATCAAGGAGATGCAGTCGCTCTGCCTCGACGTCGAGGTGCTGGCCGTGGACGGCCGTGAAATTGAAATGCACGAACTCGATGAGGACGTGTTCCGGACCGCCGAGGAGCTCGGCATCGACATCAGCCGTAACGAACGCGGGTCCGACGAAGAAGATGAGCGGCGCGCCGCAGAGAGGAGCTTCTCGTAATGGCTCTCGACGTGAACACCTTTGATCAGTTGCGCATTGGCCTGGCCACCGGAGATTCCATCCGGGGCTGGTCCAACGGCGAAGTGAAGAAGCCCGAGACCATCAACTACCGGACGCTGCGCCCGGAGAAGGACGGCCTCTTCTGCGAGAAGATCTTCGGTCCCACCAAGGACTGGGAGTGCTACTGCGGCAAGTACAAGCGGGTCCGTTTCAAGGGCATCATCTGCGAGCGTTGTGGCGTTGAGGTCACCCGCTCCAAGGTGCGCCGGGACCGCATGGGCCACATTGAGCTGGCCGCGCCGGTGGTGCACATCTGGTACCTGCGGGGCACCCGTAGCTGGCTGGCCTACCTGCTCATGGGCACCGAGCCCCGCGAGGAGCTCAAGGCCAAGCAGCTGGAGAAGGTCATCTACTTCGCCGCCAACCTGGTCACCTGGGTCGACGACGACAAGCGCCAGCAGGACCTGCCCTCCCTCGAGGCCGAGATGGCCGAGGAGATCGCCGATATTGAGAAGAAGCGCGACCTCGACATCGACCGCCGCTTCAAGGCGCTCGAGGATGACCTGAAGCAACTTGAGTCCGATGGGGCCAAGGACGCCGAGATCAAGGCGCGCCAGCGTGCCGTCGAGAAGGAGATCGCCTCGGCCCGCGAGCGGGCCCAGGAGGACGCCGAGATCGCCCAGCGCTCCCTCGACGAGTTCCGCAACCTGCACGGCCGCAAAATCATCGAAGACGAGATGCTGTGGCGCGAGCTCCGCTTGCGTTACGACGAGTACTTCGAAGGCGGCATGGGGGCCGAGTACATCCTGAAATTGATCGACCGCATCGACCTCGATGCCGAGGAGATCAAGCTGCGCGACATGATCGACGCCAAGGACGGTCGCCGTCCCCTGTCGGCCCAGCGTCGCCAGAAGACCATCAAGCGCCTCAAGATCGTCACCGCCTTCAACCGGCGCGACGACCACGGGCGCCGGATCAACGACCCCCGGGCCATGATCCTCGAGGCCGTCCCGGTCATCCCGCCCGACCTGCGCCCGATGGTGCAGCTCGACGGTGGCCGCTTCGCCACCTCGGACCTCAACGACCTCTACCGCCGGGTCATCAACCGCAACAACCGGTTGAAGCGCCTACTCGACCTCGGTGCGCCCGAGATCATCATCAACAACGAGAAGCGGATGCTCCAAGAGGCCGTCGACGCCCTGTTCGACAACGGCCGCCGGGGCCGTCCGGTGACCGGGCCGGGTAACCGCCCCCTCAAGTCGCTCTCCGACATGTTGAAGGGCAAGCAGGGCCGGTTCCGCCAGAACCTGCTCGGCAAGCGGGTCGACTACTCCGGCCGTTCGGTCATTGTGATCGGACCCAACCTCAAGCTGCACCAGTGCGGTCTACCCAAGCTGATGGCGCTGGAGCTGTTCAAGCCCTTCGTCATGAAGCGCCTGGTCGACGCCGAGCTGGCCCAGAACATCAAGTCGGCCAAGCGCATGGTCGAGCGCCGCCGTCCCCAGGTGTGGGACGTCCTCGAGGGCGTCATCCGCGAGCACCCGGTGTTCTTGAACCGGGCGCCGACCCTGCACCGTCTGGGCATCCAGGCCTTCGAGCCGGTGCTGGTCGAGGGCAAGGCCATTCAGGTCCACCCCCTCGTCTGCACCGCGTTCAACGCTGACTTCGACGGTGACCAGATGGCCGTCCATCTGCCCTTGTCGGCCGAGGCGCAGGCCGAAGCCCGCGTCCTCATGCTGTCGGCCAACAACATCCTGTCCCCGGCCACCGGTCGCCCGATCACCGTGCCCACCCAGGACATGGTCTTCGGCGCCTACTACCTCACCCTGCGGGTCGAGGAAGGCCAGGGGGCCGGACGGGCCTTCCGCCACATCCACGAGATTGAGGCGGCGTTCGACGCCGGCGACCTGGGCCTCCAGGTCCCGATCATCCTGCGCCCGAGCCTCGACTCCCCGTTGGCCAACCGCCTGGCCACGGCCGGGGTGACGGCCGACGCCGAAGGTGTGCTGACGTTCGAGACCACCCCGGGCCGCGTCTTCTTCAACGAAGCGCTCCCGCCGGGGTTCGCCTACGTCAACGAGGTGGTGGGCAAGAAGCACGTGCCCATCGGCACCATCGTCGAGGAGCTGGCCGCCAACTACCCCAAGCACGCCGTGGCGGCGAGCCTGGACCGGATCAAGGCGCTCGGCTTCCGCTTCGCCGCCCAGTCGGGCCTGACCATCTCCATCAACGACGTGCAGACGCCGCCGGACAAGCAGGCCATCCTGGACCGCTACGAGAAGGAAGCGGAGAAGGCCGAGACCCAGTTCAAGCGGGGCATCATCACCGACGACGAGCGGCGCCAGAAGGAAATTGAGATCTGGACCTCCGCCAACTCCGAGGTGGGACGGGCCATGGAGGCCCAGTTGGCCACCATCGCCTTCAACCCGTTGGACATGATGGTGGACTCGGGCGCCCGAGGGAACAGCCAGCAGATCCGCCAGATCGCCGGTATGAAGGGCTTGGTCTCCAATCCCCGAGGCGAAATGATCCCCCGGCCCATCAAGTCCTCCTTCCGTGAGGGCCTGTCCGTGCTGGAGTACTTCATCTCGACCCACGGCGCCCGCAAGGGGCTGGCTGACACGGCGCTGCGCACGGCCGACTCGGGTTACCTGACCCGCCGTCTGGTCGACGTGGCCCAGGAGCTGATCATCCGGATCGCCGACTGCGGTTCGACCCGGGGCATCTGGATTGAGGGGGTGTCACCCGATGGACCGGGTCACCGCAACTACCTCGAGACACGCGCCTTCGGCCGCCTGCTGACCGAGCCGGTGAAGTTGGCCGACGGCACCGTCTACGACGTGGGCACGCTGCTCGACGACGTGAACATCGCCACCATGCGCGACGACCCGACGGTGGACCGCATCCGCACCCGCTCGGTGTTGACCTGTGAGTCACCCCAGGGCGTCTGCGCCGCCTGCTACGGCCTCTCGCTGGCCACCGGGATCATGATTGAGCTGGGCGAAGCGGTCGGCGTGATCGCCGCCCAGTCCATCGGCGAGCCCGGTACCCAGCTGACCATGCGTACCTTCCACACCGGTGGTGTGGTCGGTGAGGACATCACCCACGGCCTGCCCCGGGTGGTCGAGCTCTTCGAAGCCCGTACCCCCAAGGGTGCCGCCGTCCTGGCCCACCACTCCGGTGTGGTCCGCATTGACGACGACGAGATCGGGCGCCACGTCACCGTGGTGGCCGACGACGGCGAAGAGGTGTCGACCCTGGTCGCACCGCGGGCCCACCTCGAAGTGGTCGATGGCCAGGAAGTGGGAGCCGGCGACGCGCTGGTCGAGGGCCCGAAGGACCCCAAGGAGCTCCTTGAGGTCAAGGGCATCCGCGAGACCCAGCAGTACCTGGTCGAAGAGGTCCAGAAGGTCTACCGAGACCAGGGTGTGTCGATCCACGACAAGCACATTGAGCTGATCGTGCGTCAGATGCTGCGGCGGGTCCTGGTGGCCGAGCCCGGCGACGCCCCGTTCCTGCCCGGTGAGCGCGTCGACAACCAGATTTACGCCGAGGTCAACCGCACGCTGGTCGAAGAGGGCCAGACGCCGGCCGAGGGACGCCCCGAGCTGATGGGGATCACCAAGGCTTCCTTGGCCACCGAGAGCTGGCTCTCCGCCGCCTCCTTCCAGGAGACGACGCGGGTGCTGACCGAGGCGGCCATCGAGGGCAAGAGCGACCAGCTCTTCGGCCTCAAGGAGAACATCATCATCGGCAAGCTCATCCCGGCCGGTTCGGGCATGGAGCACTACCGCCACATCCGTCTCGAGATGCCCGACGCCGAAGCCATGCCGTTCTGGGCGCTCGGTTCGGGTGACTCGGACACCGAGGACCTGGCGGCCTGGCTGCGTGACATGAGCGGTGAGAGCGTGGGCGACGACCCCTTCGACCCCTCCATCGACGCCAGCTGGCTCGGTGCGGCCCCGACGGCGGAAGACGCCTTCGGGAACGCCATTGAGGAGGCCCCGCCCGAAGGGGCGGCCGAAGCGGGGGCCTAAGCAGCCCCGGCTGGCCTCGGCCGGTCTGGAATAACGAGGGCGAGTGGTCAGCCGGCCGGTGTGTGTGCCGGCTGGCCGCTCCGCCCCTGTTGGCTTCTCAATCCTGCTCCGCCCGGTATTCTTGTCCGAGGCGAAGGCGGCGCCTAACGTGGATATTCACGTTCGAGATGGAAGGGTGCCATGAGTCGGATGCCGACACAGGCTGAGCCTGAGAGTCCCGGCGCGCCCCATCAGGGGAACTACCGGCTCTCGCATCTGCGGGCGCTCGAAGCCCAGGCCATCCACATCTTCCGGGAGGTGGTGGCGGAGTTCGAGAAGCCGGTCCTCATGTTCTCGGGCGGCAAGGACTCCATCGTCATGCTCCATCTGGCCAAGAAGTCGTTCTGGCCGGCCCCCATCCCGTTCCCGGTGCTCCACGTGGACACCGGGCGCAACTTCAGAGAGGTCCTCGAGTTTCGGGACCGCCACGTGGCCCAGCTGGGCGTGAAGCTGGTGGTGGCCAGCGTCCAGGAGGACATCGACGCCGGCCGCACGGTCGAGGACGGGGCGGCCCATTCGACCCGCAACCGGCTGCAGACCCCCACCCTCCTGCGGGCCATCGCCCAGGGCCGCTACGACGCCGTCTTCGGCGGAGCCCGGCGCGACGAGGAGAAGGCCCGGGCCAAGGAGCGCATCTTCAGCTTCCGCGATGCGTTCGGCCAGTGGGATCCGAAG
>DASZMA010000037.1:0-1596 GCA_035552095.1 Acidimicrobiales bacterium
CACCGACACCATGCCGAGCTGGGTGGTGCCGAAGGTCCGGGCGACCCAGAATCCCGCTCCGCCCGCGTCGGAGGCGACCAGGCCGCCGCCGGCCAGCTGGCGACCGTAGTGGAGCGTGACCCGGCTGGGCGCCAGCAGGGATGCGGCGGACTCCCATCCGGCTTGGGTGGCCGCGGCCAGGCGGGCCCTCAAGGGCGGCATCTCCAGAACCACCGGCCGTGCCGTAAGAGATTCGGCCAGGCTGCTCAGCACCTCGGGCGATACGACGATGTGCGGACGGCCGGACCACTGCTCCCGGGGGGCCTCACGCTCATCCACCCCGGACACCAGGACGAGGTCGGCCCGGTCGATGCCGGCCAGCCGGAAGTCCTGCTCCTGGAGGCCGATCGTGGCCCAATGGTGGCGGCTGCGCCAATGGAACACGCCTTTGGCGCCCCAGGTGTTGAGCACGCCAGCACCGAGCGTAATGGCCAGCGCGTGGAGGCCCGGGACGGCGCCGGCCGTCACGACGCCGGGACCGGCGAGGACGACCACGGACTCTGCCGCCTGAATCTGCTCCAGCACCCCGGAGTGGTCCCCGAGCCACGGATCGCTCGGATCGACACTCGAGACCCCCGCCGCCGACGGTTGCCCAGGATCCGTGTCGAACCTCAGCGTCACCCCCCCTCGCCGGGCCGCGGAGCGGATCCGGGCGGCCAGACGGGCCGGCTCGCTGCTTGCATCCAAGGTCAACGACTCGGGATCCTCCTCGGTGCCACCCGGTATTTCGATCAAACCCTGGCTGGTGACCGCGGCGGAGAACGTTTTGTGCACGGCCAGATGGGCGCGCGCCAGAACGGGCGCCACCAAATCGTCGGTGGTGATGACCGGAAGACCGGAGACGGGCGAGCCGTACAGGGTGTGGACGCCGGCCGCGGCCAGGACCGCCGATACGGTGGTTACCGACCGGTGCGCCCTCTGTGCGCCCATGCCTATTCGTGCACCGGTTCCTCGGCCGCCAACGGCGCCCACTCGGGGTCGCGCTTCTCTGCGAAGGCGCGGGGGCCCTCCTCCTGATCGGGGTGCCCCCACATCGAGACCAGCTCCTTGGCTCCCGCCCGGCAGGCTTCGGTCAGGCCAGTTTCCAGGGCGCCCCAGAGGGCCTTCTTGGTGGCCCGCATGGCAGCCGGGGAATTGCGGGCGATCTTCTCGGCCAGGATCTGCGCCTCGTCGCGCAACTGGTCGGGAGGATCGACGATCTGGCTGATCATCCCCAGCTGGTAGGCGCGCTCCGCCGACATCCGCTCGTGGCGGCCCATGAACGCCATCCGCATCACCGCTTCGAAAGGCATCCGCCGGGCGAGGCCGATGGCCTCCACCGCCACCACCTGCCCGATGGAGACGTGGGGGTCGAAGAATTGGGAGTCCGATGCGGCGATGACGATATCGGCGTCGGCGACCCAATGAAACCCGCCCCCGGCGCATATCCCGTTGACCGCGGTGATCACAGGCTTCCAGACCTGCTGGTGCCAGGCGGTGAAGTGGAGATCGAAATCCTCCACCGATTGGCGGTAGCGCTCCATGCCCACCCCGTCCGAGGCGATCTCCGCCACATCC